>CAZQIV010000072.1:0-33908 GCA_964593705.1 uncultured Lentimicrobiaceae bacterium
GACCGTTGAAAGTTCATGGCCGCAACAGGTAACAGAAACAGTTCTTTGGCTTCGTGAATGCTTCAAAAGGTTGGTGCATTGTTTTTCGCCAACGCACGGGTTTGTCCTAGCTGAAACACGGCCACAGGCCAATGCCCCCCCGCCCAGGCGAACCCTAACCGAAACACGCCCCAAGGCCAAAACCGAAACACGGCCTGCCGCACTAAATAAGGCCACCCGCACGGCCAAAGGCCAATGCCGAAACACAGCCGCCCTAAGCCATCGCTGGTTCCACAGGCCAATGCCAACGCACAGCCAACCTTGCGCACGAGGCCAGCTATCTAAGCAAACCTTGCCCAACGCCGGGGCAGACAGACAAAGGCCACGAAACTTTAACAAGCGGCTCATAGCCCATGCCGCGGTGGGTGCATCGGCAAAAAGAGAAAATGTGTATTTTTACGAACAGAAAAAGTTCTGAACGGTTGCGGGTAATTGCGGCACAGGCCATACCACCAACCGTTAGCAACCACAGTGACCGCACCAACAAAAAAAATGTTTCCATATATTAGAACTTAATATTATCTTTGCACTAATAAAGAGATAATAAATGAAACAAAAATTTGAGGTCATTTTACTAGAAGATACCTGGGACTTACTTGATACGCTTGATGAAAAATCAAAAGATAAGATTCTATACAACATTGATAAGGCAAAATATGTGAATGACCCAGAATTATTTAAGAAACTTGACGAACTGATTTGGGAATTTAGGCCAAAATACAAAAAGACATATTATCGATTGTTATCATTTTGGGACAAAACAGACACGACAAATACATTAGTAGTTGCGACTCATGGGATAATCAAAAAGACAGATAAAATCCCAAAAGCAGAGATTGAAAAAGCGAAAGCAATTATGAAACAGTATTTTGAACAAAAATTTAAAAAATGACAGACATGGAAAATAATAAACTGAGGATTTACACATTAGACGAGGCAAAAGATAAGCATATAGGAAAAATCGGTACTGATAAAAGGGATAAATATGAGTATGAATTACGTCTTGATTTGTTGGGGGAGATGATTAAAAAAACACGTAAAGAGAGACATTTAACCCAATCACAATTAGGGGAATTGATCGGAGTACAAAAATCCCAAATATCACGGATAGAGAATAATGCTAAAAACGTTACGATCGAGACAATATTACGAATATTTAGAGCATTAAAAACTAAAGTTAATTTTAATGTGGAATTACTCGATGGAGAATTTAAAATTGCATAAACTGCGGTAGCTAACAAGCGGCTCATGGCCCATGCCGAGGAGGGTGCATTGGCTTAAAGAGAAAATGTGTATTTTTACGAACAGAAAAAGTGCTAAACGGTTGCGGGTAATTGCGGCACAGGCCATACCCGCCGACCGTTATACAACATAAGGAAAATATTTTGGATATGTAAATCATAAAAATTGAAAATCAGCAATATGACACAATTTTTAACTGTCGGCGTGGTCGGAAGATCACTAAAAGAAAATGAAAAACAAGAAATGATATGGAAAATTTCAGGAGATATTTATAATGGACATAATAATGAATAAAGAACTCAACAGATTACGAACAATAATCGAAAGAAATAGAGTTGCATTTACTGATGTGGCAAATATGCAACAGTTACAAGTTGGATATGATGTAAGGGCAGACAATTATAGCAAAGAGAGTCAAAGCAGGCAGGATAAGGTACATCAGACTACTTCAACAGACAGGTTCTTTCTTGAAGAACTGAGAGGATTAATAAGCGGTAAAAGAATTGCTTATTTAGATGTTGGCTGTGCAGATGGCAGAAGAACTAAGAGGTTTTTCAACGAACTGGAGGATTTTTGCCAAATTGACAGACTCAATGCAATCGACTACTCAAGAGAAATGGTTGCGAAAGCACAAGGAATTCTGGGTCATTCAAACGTTGCATGGGGAAACATTACTGATTTACCTTTTCAGGCTGAATTCAATGTAGTTACCTGTATGTATGGCGTTATTGGACATTTACCGGAGGATTTGATTCAGCAAGCTTTTAATAATATATCACAGTCTCTCGTAGATGGAGGCATTCTCTGTATAGATGTTCTTGGAAGAGATCAGAAGTTTTTGAAACAATACCATTACGACGAAGTCAGTGGTAATCATGGGAAATATGTTGCATATTTTGTTAAAGTAGGGGTGAGCCCATTAACGAATGGCAAAAACCAGCCAATAGTCTATACTATGCGGATGTTTACTCCGGGAGAAATAAAAACTTACTCTAAGAATGCAGGTCTTATACCTGTAGCAGATAAAGAGATTTATCCGGTTGAAAAAGGAGTTGATGAAATGGAATATGCAATAGTACTTAAAAAAGAGTGCTAACAAAATAATATGATAGAATATTTAACCTTTTCTTTATCTGTATTTACAGGTTTTTTTGCCATAATGAACCCAATTGCTAATATTCCTATTTTCATGGCATTAGTTCAAGATGCCGATGAAACAACAAAAGAAAGAATTAATAAAAAAGCAACAACAATTGCATTTTTGATTGTATTTATATTTGTGCTATTAGGCAAATTCATATTTGAATTATTTGGTATTACTATACCAGCCTTTAAAATAGCGGGTGGCATTTTACTCTTTTATGTTGGCTTTGAAATGCTTCAATCAAAAAAGTCAGAAATAAAACATCTGAAAAAGGTAATGGTCGATGAAAATATTGCGGTATCCCCTTTAGCAATTCCAATATTGGCTGGCCCAGGTACAATTGTTACGGCAATGAGTTTTGTTTCCGATAATAATAATTTTCATATTGGTATAGTCATTTTTGTTTTTGCAATTATGTGTTACGTAACTTATATAGCTTTCCGCTTTAGTGAATATATCGTTAATAAATTAGGACATAATATAATAACAGTTATAGGAAAAATAATGGGTTTAATTATCGCAATAATGGGAATTGGAATGATAATTCAAGGAATAAAACTTGCGTTTCAACTAAGTTAACAAAGGCATGAATATTATACACAACTGATTTGGAAATAAACCAATTTATACAACCTTAATAAAACGTACTTTGGCAAACACAAAACATGAAGAACAAATTCCACACTAAGATATGAAAGTACTAGAATTTGATATAAAAAAAGGGATTTTTCATTTGGAGATCAATGATTTGAATGTTGACAAGCATTCACATCCTGCATTGGAAATAATAAATGCTAAAAAGGGAAGGTTTTCTGTAGAAACGAAATTTGGCAAGCAAAACAATTTGACCTTTGCAATCATTGATGCCAACTTAAACCATAAAATGGTTTCTGAACAAAATGAAATAGAGTTCTTATTGATTGAATGCAATAGCACGAAGTTGAAAGAATTTCTATTTATGCGTGGGATTGAAACCAAAAATGGAATTTTCACTTCAACGGAATTAACCAATAGGGTTGAACTCATCGAAGATTTACTTAATTTCTCAGCAACCCAAAATTTAAAACATACAAATGATAAAAGGATTTATAATTGTATTGAGATAATAGAAACCGAGAATTTACCATACAATAAATTGATGGCTACCTTAACTTCAAAAATATTGCTATCCGAAAGCAGACTATCACATTTGTTCACCGAAAATGTTGGAATCTCTATTAAGAAGTACCATGTTTGGAATAAGTTAAAATTTGCATTGAAATTCTTCTTAAGTGAAGAAACAAACTTGAAAGAAGCATCATTCGAAGCTGAATTTTTCGATCAAGCCCACCTTAGTAATGCTTTTAAAAACTATTTAGGCATTAATCCGTCCAAAGTTTTTAATAGCAGAACCTTACAACTCTAAAGGTTTTATATTAAGTACATTTGCATTTTTCAAAAGCATAAACATTTAAAAATGAAACATTTAAAAATGAAAACAATTATTAAGCTTGCATTTGTACTATTTGCCTTTTCTATGGTTTTGCCAAGTCAAGGACAAACGTCTTCAGAAAAACCAAACATTGTATTAATTTATATGGACAATTTCGCCTATGGTGAACTAGGTTGTTATGGCGGTGGTATTACCAGGGGGGCTGCTACACCACAAATAGATAAACTTGCTGACGAAGGATTTCGCGCAACCAACTTTAATGTAGAAGCACAATGTACACCTTCAAGGGCTAACTTAATGACAGGGAGATATGCCATTAGAACTGGTTGTACTTCAGTTCCGGGTGATTTAAATTTACCCTACGGTTTAACTCAATGGGAATATACAATGCCCGAAATGTTAAGCGATGCTGGCTATTCAACTGCCATGTACGGAAAATGGCATTTAGGAAATAAACCGGGACGTTTCCCTACCGACCAGGGTTTCGACGAATGGTGGGGAATACCTAATTCTTCGAATATTGCTGAATGGGTAAATAATCCTAGAATTCCTAAAGAATTAGTTTCAAAAGTACCTACTCCTGAGATATTAAAATCGGTTAAAAACGAAACACCAAGCTCTGTAAAATCGTTTGATTTAGCGCAAAAGGCCAGTATGGATGGTGAGCTTACCGACATGACCATAGACTATATTAACAAACATGCGAAAGACGAAAAACCATTTTTTGTGTTTCTTCCTTACACAAATACACATATACCTCGTATTCCATCAATAGAGTTTGATGGTAAAACAGGAAATGGTGCTGGAGCAGATATATTATTGCAAACAGATACCTATGTAGGTAATATCATGGAATCGTTAAAAGCCAATGGTATTGATGATAATACCATTGTGATTTTTACATCAGATAATGGTGGTGACTTTTACGAAGACAATAGTTTTCCGGGTATGTGGAGAGGCACTTATTTTACGGGCTTAGAAGGATCACTTAGAGTCCCTTTTATTATGCGTTGGCCGGGAAAAATTCCTGCACGCGGTGTAAGTAACGAAATTCTTTTAAGTGCAGACCTTATGGTTACCCTGGCTGAAGTGGCAGGTGGAACATTACCTACCGATAGAATTTATGATGGAAAAAGCGAATTAGACTTTTTAATGGGTAAAAAAGATAAATCGGAACAAGAAGTTGTAATTGCCTATGTTGCAGAGCAAATTCATGCGGTAAAATGGCGTAACTGGAAAGGCCATTTTAAAGGATTAGAAAAAGGGTACGGAACACCTGTTATGGATTATCCAATCCCTGTATTTTACGATTTATACACGGACCCAAGAGAGGAAAAACCATATTCGCAAGAAGGTTTACAAGGGAATTCGTGGGTTATTTCTCCTATTCTGATGTCTTTAAAAGCACATTTAAAAACCTTGGAAAAAGAACCTCCAATTAAAGTTGGGACTGTTGATCCCTATGTTCCTGCCAAAAAGAAATAAAAACATTGAATTTTGATAAATCATTATTAATGAGCGGCAAAATCAAAGGCCGCCCATTTTAACACAAGGTAAAATAAACGACGTGAAAAATACACTCTTATTATTATTACTGTTAATACCGTTTGTTGCACTTGGGCAAGGCTCTGGTCCACACACCTTTCCATTGCCGCCTAAAGACATTACAGCAATTAATTTTTTCTACCTTAATCTTGGTAGTAATGTTAGTCCTTCTAAAGATGTTGTTCTGGATGATGGAATAATAGATATTGATGCATTTGCCATACCAATAGTTCGTACTTTTTCTTTAGGTGGCCAATTGGCTCAGGTATTCGTCTCCCCTGGTTATGGCCATCTTAGTGGTGTTATTAAGGCTGGCGAGCAACAATATAAAATTGCTGATGTAGATGGATTACTTGATGCTAATGTAATGATGAGAGTTGGTTTATTAAACACGCCGGCACTTGATTTGGAAAATTACGCAAAGCGTGAATTAAAATTACAAGTCTCTGGCTTAATTGGTATAACTGTGCCGATTGGGCAATATGACCAAGAAAGAAGGGTAAACTTAGGTGGTAACCGCTGGGCTTTAAAAGTGGGAGCTCCAATAATTTTACCATTGAACAGCAATAAAGAAAAAATATTTCAATGGGAATTTGTACCAAGTGTTACATTTTATGGGAAAAACAAAGATCCATTTGCCGGCGATGTTAAAACACAAAAACCATTGCTTTGGATAGAACAGCATTTGTCTAAAAATTTTTCAGGCCGCTTTTGGGCTAGTATCGATATGGGCTACCAATATGGAGCTAAAACATCAGTTGATGACATCAGTGATGATAATGCTATAAATCAATTAGGAGCTGGTGCAACAATAGGCTATTCACCTTTTGCCAGTATTCCACTTACCCTTCAAGGAAGTTACGGCAGAATATTTTACAACAGTACTTCGGGGAACATGATCCGATTTGGAGCAAATATTTCGATTCCCTCAAAAAGTGATAGAGAAAAAATAAAGGCAATGAACGAAAAGTAATATTCAATAATTAATTAAAACAGAACTTTTATGAAAACAAAAATTGGAATTTTAATGATTGTATTCCTGGTGGCTCTTTCCAACTTGAATGCACAAGATGTTACCACCGTTGAAGCAACGGATAGTGACATTAGTGAGAATTTAGATTTAGAAGCAGTAGCATCTGTTTTTGGAGAAGCTGAAGATCTTGAAGATTTCGAAATGAAACTTAATGACCCGGAGACCCAGATTTCTAACTTAGACCTAAATGAAGACGGTGAAGTTGACTATTTAAGAGTTATTGAAACATCGAAAGACGAGACTCATTTAGTAACCATCCAGGCAGTAATTGCAGAAGATGAGTATCAAGACGTAGCAGTTATCGACGTTGAAAAAGACAGTGAAGGGGAAGCCCGGGTTCAGGTAGTTGGCGATGTTTATATGTATGGGCCAGATTACATTGTTACTCCTGTTTATGTACACCCTCCCGTAGTTGTCGTTTGGTTTTGGGGACCATATTATAATCCCTGGCGTTCACCCTATTACTATGGCTATTATCCTCCATACTATCGCCCTTGGAGGCCTTATCCAACGCCCAGGTATCGTACGAATGTTCATGTACACGTTAATGTAAATAATTCGTACAATAGAACTACAGTAAGGAAAAGTAGTACTTCGGTCGAACTTCAAAATAAATCGAGAAAGAACGATTTTGGCTCTAAGAATCCTGACAAGTCATATACGAAAAAGAATGAAGGTTCTAAGAGCAAACAAGATTTAAACAATAAAAAAGGAACGGAGAAAGTCAATAACCCTAAAACAGAAAATGCTAAAGAATCGACAGGCAAAAAAGTTCAGGACGATTGGAAAACAGAATCAGAAAAGAAAGGGTCAAAAAGTAATGTGAAGGACAATAAGACTTCTGTACCTTCAAATAAATCAAATGCTAAACCTTCAACTAAACCTGCTAACAAACAAGTAACTAAACCTGCTAACAAACCATCGGGGAAACCAAAAGGAAAACCAAAAAGAAAATAAAGAAATACGTGCTGTAACAATGTATATGAAAAATAAGCGAGATAGTAGTAACATTCCCGAAGTTTCGGGATAGCCCATTTGAACTTTCTTGTAAATTGAAAGTTTTGTACTTCGAAATCGCTTACTTTTTATATACTCACCGTTAGGGGCAATAATTATGATAGATATATGATTTCGAAGTTGAAGATCATTGATAGTGCTATTAAAAAATTGGCAAGAATAGAGCCCCGGTTTTTTTATTTTTTAGTAGTAATTAATGTTATCCCCTTATTGTCCTCTCAGTTTTTTCTAACAGTAGATGGCCCTGCTCATGTTTACAATTCAAATTTAATAGTTGAATTATTTTGGAATGCTGATAGCCCTTTATTAAACTACTTTAAATTCAACGACACATTAGCCCCAAACTGGACAGGACATCTAATTTTATCAACACTTATTACTTTTTTACCTGGTTTCATTGCTGAAAAATTTGTTCTTCTTTTTTACGTGGTCGGTCTTCCTTTAAGCGCCAGGTATCTATTCAAAAGCTTAGGTATTAACAACCGTTACATCATCTATCTAATATTTCCTTTTACATATTCTTACCTGTTTTACTATGGCTTTTTCAATTTCAACATAGGAGTAGTTCTTTTCCTCTATGGAATTGGATTATGGGTTAAATCCCGTAAGCAAAGAACTATAAGTAATTTTTTTAAATTGAGTTTAATATCCGGTTTTATATGCCTATCCCATTTATTCGTATTTGCTTTGTTTCTACTAACAATTTTTATTCTTAACCTCGAAGATTTGATTTTGTTCTTTAAAGGTGATAAAAATGATAGAATCGAATTGATAAAAACCTACTTATTTCAATTGATCTGTTTACCATTAGGAATTGCAGTAATGGTATTGTTTCTGTTCTCCGATAGTCCATTTGAAGCAACTACTTCATATCTTTCATTAAAAGATCTATTTATTTCTCTAAAATATATAATGCCGGCTAAGGGAGTAAACTACAACGAATATGGTTCAATAGTAAAACCATTGCTTTATGTTTTTACCGGTTTAATTCTCTGGAATGTAGCAACAAATATCTATCTACTAATCAGTAAAAGAAAAATATTTATAAACCACAAAACCTGGCTATTAATATTGTTATCAACCTTTTTTCTAATCTTTCTCCTACCTGATAGAATTGGTGCCGGAGGATTCATCTCAGCGAGATTATTACTCTTCTTTTTTATCTTCTTAATAATATGGTTAGCTGCGCAACCTGCACCCAATTGGATTAAGACAATAGTTTTTATCACAGCAAATATTGTAAATGTTTTAGTGATCTTTCATAATTATAATGCACAATCAGATAATAACCAAATTAGTGGGGATATGATAGCCATAACCCGGCATATTGAAGACTATTCTGTAATTCTACCTATTACCTATTCAGAAAACTTTATGCTTACACACATTTCAAATTATGCCGGGGCAGAAAAACCACTTATAATTTTGGAAAACTACGAGGCATCCGCAAATCAGTTTCCCCTAACTTGGAATCTCAAAAGTATTCCTTCATTAAAATTTGGTAATAAGGGGCCAAATAATTGCATTTCCTGGCCTACTCCTACTATGAGTAAAATAGATCAAGCAATTGATTATGTATGTGTTATAGCAGATAAAACAACCAAAAAAGATGATCCATGCTATAAACAAATACAAAACATTCTTGATAGTCATTATAATTTAGTGGCTTCAACTTCGGAAAATAGAATTAAACTATACAAGATTATACTGCCCCTTACAGCATATAAAATCTATATGCTTCGCACACAATCTTTTACATGCGGAACCTTAGCGGAAAATACTAATAAAAGTCAATTTACGAATTATAAAAACAATAAATGATGAAAGCATAAAATAAAGATGTGAAAGTACATGCTCTAAGCGAGTAAGATTCTCCCGTTTCCGCTCGGGCTTTTTTTTCGTTAGCTGACGGATCATTTACAGCAACCCTCTTTTTATTGAGTTTACAAAGTTTTTCAAATTAAAAGAAACAATTATTCAGAGATTTTTCTATTTTTGGTACAGATTTCAAAACAAATAACTAAATCATTATGAGCACAACTGTCCACAGAAAACCTGTCCGCTTCACTTCAGACCCGAAACGTATTATTGCACGGTTCTTTTTTCCGGGGCCGGAAAGCCGCGTACAGAACATTATCCAGCGCATTACCGAGATGCCCGATCAGGCTGCACAACTTGTTTTAAGCCAATCATTGCGCGACTTTTCGGCGAGGCATCGTAACATCTCAAAAATTTACCAAAAACACTTCGACCGTGTTCGGGATATTATGGCAGGTAAAAATGGGGACATGAATCAATTGTCGGAACACAAAAAAATGTTGATAGGCGCCTATTTTACTAATGAATATTCAATCGAATCGGCAGCATTTTTTAATCCCTCCATGGTTGAAGACCCCGACCAAACCGGATTGCAGGAAGGCGAAAAACGTGTAATCATTAGTTTTAGGGCCACAGGCGAAGGACATATTTCTTCGATCGTTTTCAGGGGCGGCATACTCGACAGAAACAACAATTTACACATGAAACCCACGGGGAAACTTGTGGACGAGGCCGAAGCGATACGTAACCATGTTTATCAAAAAGAAGCTTTTTGCACAAAACTGCAGGAAATGCATACCGAAGACGGCATCGTTGACAAAGTAATGGATAAGTTGAGGTTTGAATTTGATTACAACGAATTATACAATGCTGTCGAATCAACCATCAGGGAAAGCAACCCCGATTTCCAGCAAAAAAAGATGCTGCAAACCGTTACCTGGCTGGCCGATTCGCACTACGAAATTGACTTCTCGCTCGATACTGCCATCTCCGAAAGGGTAATCTTCCCAATAGCAGCCGCCGAGAGCAATGGCATTGAGGATGCCCGCTTTGTAAAATTTACCGAGAACGATGGCAGCGTAAAATATTATTCCACTTATACGGCCTACAATGGATTTTCGATTATGCCCAAGCTTGTCGAAACCAAAGACTTTTACCACTACAAGTTTATGCCCATCCATGGCGAAAATGCCCAAAACAAGGGAATGGCCCTTTTCCCAAGAAAGATAAACGGGAAATATGCCATGCTTTCGAGGCCCGATGGCATCAACAACTACATCATGTTTTCGGACGATATTAACCTGTGGCATGATGCACAGATGATACAGGCACCAAAATTCCCCTGGGAATTTATCCAGATCGGGAACTGCGGTTCACCCATCGAAACGGAATATGGCTGGCTGGTAATAACCCACGGTGTGGGCACCATGCGCAAATACAGCCTGGGAGCAACTTTGCTCGATCTTGACGACCCCACCAAAGTTATAGGCCAGCTAAGCGAGCCCATGCTTACACCCAACGAAGAGGAGCGCGAAGGCTACGTGCCCAACGTGGTATATTCGTGCGGATCGATCATCCACAACAACGAGCTGGTGGTGCCTTACGCTATGTCCGACACCGCTTCAACCTTTGCTTCCGTTCCGCTCGATGATCTTTTCAGCAGGCTCGTCCCATCACAATACAAAAAAGGGACACAAGATAAAACGGAAGCCAAAGCCCGCATCCTGGTAGTAGAAGATGAGGTAATCAATCAAAAGATTATTTCGACAATTCTCAAAAAAGCGGGTTATGCCGTGGAAGTAGCCCCCGATGGCATTGTAGCCTTGATGCAAATTGCCAAAGAAAAATTCGACCTGATTCTTTCTGATATCGCCATGCCCAATTTCGATGGCTACCAGTTGCTCGAATACCTGAACCAGAACAACATCGATATTCCTGTTGTGTTTATCTCGGGTTACACCAGCGAGGAGGACGAGATAAAAGGACTAAAGATGGGAGCTGTTGAATACATCAAAAAACCCATCGACAAGGATTTGCTGTTGTTGAGGTTAGAGAAGATTTTTAAAAGGTAATTTGGTTAATCGTTATTGGTTATTCGTTATTGAGTTAATCGTTATTAGTTATTTGGTTACTAAGTTCCGAAAAGTAGAAAATTTTCTCCAAAGGAGTCCTGCGAAGATACAATTTTTTGTTCCTCCGCAGGAGTTCTATGGACAGGCATTCAGCCCGGTAATCTTTCTGGCACCGCTAAAATTTTTATTGAGACTGGGTTTTGACAAAATGTCGTTTAACTATACCAATTTCACCACAGTTAAACGACAGGAAGGGGTTATGAAAACAAGTTGTGTGGCATACGACATATCGATATGAAATTGAAGAAATGAATAAATCAGAGAGAAGAATAAAAATTGTAAACTTATTGAAAGAAGAAGAGTTATCCTCAAAAAAAATAGCTGAAAAAATAGGATTGGCGAGAAATATGGTATCCCCAATAATTGTTGAACTAAAAAAACAAGGGAAAATCCATTCTATTTCACCACGGAAATTTGTTTGGGGCATAAGACATGAGAATGGACAAAATGAATTTTTAATAAAAGAAAATGAATGGGTTGAACTTGAAAAATATAAATTGAAAGTATTTTATAAAAACGCCTATATCTTTTTTGGTTATAATGAAAATGGGGGAAAGTATTTTGAGAACCATTCAATTTTTGAATTTTACAGAGACAATAAGAAGTTAATATCAATGGAAGTACTTTGGTTTGATAAGGAGAGAGGAAAGGAAAAAGAGACTCTAACTGAAGTAAGTAATGGGGATGAGATTTTAAGAATCAATTTAAAACACACAATTGTCTCATTTAAAGCAATAAAACTAAAAATCATGTACGAGAGAAAAGAAATAAAATTAACAGGAACTGAAAAGAAAGACATTAAAGAAAGAGAAAATGTGGCTGAAAAACAAATTAGTAATTGGATGGAAGAAAATTTTAAATAGTATTTTGTTTTTTATTAATGAACGAAATAATGGAAAATCAAATACATGTTAAGAATTTACATTAATTGAAAATAAGAAGAAGTATGAACTCAGAGAATTCAAAGATATGGAACGAGAAAGGTGCTACGTTAAGTGTTAAAAATGCAGCCAAAGAATATGGGATAACACAAGACGAAATTATTGATAGGATAAATGAAGGGAAATTACAATATAGGCTTAATTATGCACATGGGAATCCTTATTATAAGCTGATTAGAAACGAAGTGGAAAGTTTTGTAAAAAGTAAATATGGTGATTTCCATTTTGAAAAACAAAAGCGAAAAACAGAATTAGAAATTATAAATAATCAATTAAGAAAACATAGAAGTCAAATTAAATTATTAGAAAAGCGAAAATTTGAATTAGAAACTGATTAGAAAAATGTACGCCACACAACAGCAAATTTGCCCTACAGCCGGTTAGCGCACATCTGGAAAAATGAGTGGAAAAGGAAACTTATGAATCACTAAAAACCTTCCTGCAAGTGAACGGCTGCGAGCCATATTTGCGGAACGTTAGCACCAATACAAAAAAAAAGCAATCATTGCGAGAATTTTGTTGTAAATCTAAAATAGCAAACCAATATCTCATGTTTATTAAGTACTTTTGCAGGATACTGGCAATAAATTGAAATATTATGATTTTGCAATTTTCAGTTACAAATTATAGATCATTCAAAGAAAAGTCCACATTAAGCCTTCTAGCGTCAAATTATGACAAAGACACTAGAGAAAGTGAGAATGTTGTTTTGAATAAAAAATTCAATCATCGTATCTTAAAAAGTGCTGTAATTTATGGGGCAAATGCAGGAGGTAAGAGCAAGTTTGTTGAGGCATTAATATTTATGAGAAGATTTGTAATAATGTCCTCAAAAGATACTCAAAAAGGAGACCCTATTGCCATTGAGCCTTTCAGACTATCAACTGAAACAATTAGTCAAGGTAGTGAGTTTGAAATTGTTTTTTATTTAAAAAACAATTTATATAGGTATGGTTTCGAAGTGAATAGAGAAAAGATTATTGCAGAGTGGTTATATCACAAAACAAAGACTAAAGAAAATGAAATATACTACAGAGATTATCAAGAAATTATTTACAAAACAAAAAAGCTAGCGAAACTAGAGACATTGGTCAATGAGAAATTAATTAGAGATAATGCATTATTACTTTCCGTATTAGCGCAATTTAATGACTCACTAGCTGAATCTTTTTTAGAATGGTTTAGAGGCTTAAAGGTAATTTCGGGTCTCAAAGAAGAAGGGTATTTAAATGATACAATGTTACTCTCTAAAAACATCGAACAAAAAGAACGAATCTTGAAATTTTTACACAATGCAGATATTGGAATTGATGACTTTAGATTAAAGAAACATACATTTGAAGAATTTGATGTTGAAAAAATGAATGATGTATCCAAAGAGCTAAAAGATGTAATTTTAGGGATAGATTCGTATATGAAAAAGATTATGAAAGAGGAAAACGAGGAAAGCTTCTCAGACGTAATCACATTTCATAAACAATATAACAACAATGGTGATTACGTAAAAAGCATTGAATTTTCATTACGAGAAGATGAGTCTTCAGGGACTAGAAAATATTTTGCTTTAATTGGACAAATTATTAAAATTATTGATGAAGGAGGTGTATTGTTTGTTGATGAGCTAGACTCTAAGATTCATCCAAATTTAGTGTGTAAAATTATTTCCATTTTCAATTCTACAAAATTAAATCCTAATCATGCACAATTAGTTTTCAACTCTCACGACACAAATTTATTAAGCTCAGGATTGTTTCGAAGAGATCAAATTTGGTTTGTTAAAAAGAGCAAGGTTGGTGCATCGAAGCTATATTCTTTGGCTGATTTTAAAACAGACGAAGTGAGAAAGAACGAAGCTTTCGAAAATAACTACATTAGAGGAAAATATGGAGCTATTCCATTCTTAGGTGACTTTGAAAATATTATTCAAAAAATCTAAGAAATCATGAAAATGCAAAGCAAAAAACTAATCCAACAAGAAAAAGCAGATGCACATAAACGTAGATTGGCGGAAATAAAAGCCAGAAGAAGAGGAGAAATAAGTCTTGAAAGAAAAGCACCAGAACTTGAAGAAAACCCTACTATACTTATTTATTGTGAAGGAAAAAACACAGAACCTTCCTACTTTAATAAATTTAGACTTTCATCCCTAACCGTAGAATCGTATGGTGAAGGAAGAAATACTTTTTCTTTAGTCGAAAGAGCTAAGAGTATATCCGATAAAAATAAATATGATCAAGTTTGGTGCGTGTTCGATGCAGACCCAAAGCCAGATAATCCCAAGCAACTTGAAAATTTTAATAATGCTATAATACTTGCAACCAAATTGGGTTTTGGAATTGCATATTCAAATCAAGCTTTTGAATATTGGTTAATACTTCACTTTGAAGATCATCAAGGCGGAGCGATGGATAGAAACATATATGGTGATAAGGTTAATTCTTATATTAATAAACTCGGAGTCCATTACGCTTATGATGGCAATAAAAAGATAGAACAAGATTTTTTCAATTTATTTGAAAACATTATTAAAACGGACAGGGATGGTAATCAATACTCAAGATCTGATATTGCAATAGAAAGAGCAAAAAAAATCTACAATAGATTAGATCACAAAAATCCTGGGAAAGAAGAATCTTCTACAACAGTTTTTAAACTTGTAGAAGAGTTGAATAAATACAAATAAAGTACAGGTGCTAACAACAAATCATGGCACACAGCCGGTTAGCGTTCTTCAGGAAAAATGATTAGAAAACGAAAAATACAAATCACTAAAAAACAATCTACACGTGGGCGGCTGAGAGCCATATTTGCGGAAGGTTAACCACAATTATAACAAAAAGGCAATGTTGCTTGCACTGAAAGGTAATTATGCCTATATTTGCAATCGTAAATCCAAATTTTAAAAATATGATTACTCAAGAATTAGCCAAGAATTAAAGCATGAGAAAATTCTAAAAAATATTCCTAATAGAATAAATGACATTGACATCTTACTATACTTACAAAGTGAAAAAGTCAATTGGGAATATGTACAAACTCTTAAAGAGAGTACTCAATTTAATGATGAAGTACTATCAAATTGGTTAAATATTAGCGTTAAAACATTCCGTTCGTACAAAAAACCAAAACAAGAAATTAATGTTAAAATAAAAGAACACGTACTACTACTTTTGTCATTAATTCAACACGGCAGAAAAGTTTTTGATTCAATCCAAAAGTTTGAAGAATGGTTAAAAAGAGAAAATTTTTACTTTAACCGAAATGCTCCAATAGAATATTTAAAAACTATTACCGGGATAAGGTTTATTGACGATAGGTTAACAGCTATAGAGTACGGGGATAACATTTAATTTATGGAGTTATTTAGAATATCATCGGAAGAATACTCCCAACAACTGACATATTCCGGAGCTTCAAACAGATGGAACAAAAGAGGAGAATATGTTATTTACACGGGGTCAACAAGATCATTATCGACACTCGAATTGATTGTTCATCGAAATTTTATAAAGCCCGACATTAATTATAAGGTTATGATAATATCGGTAACCGTCTCAGATAATATGGTGAAAACTTTAAAGACAAATGACTTGCCGAAAAATTGGAGACTATTTGAAGCATATACAAAACTACAAAAGATTGGAAGTGATTGGTTCAATAGTAAGGAAACATTATTGCTAAAAGTTCCTTCCGCAGTTATTCCTCATGAATATAATTACATAATAAATACAGATCACCCTGATTTTAAGAAGAATGTAAAATTGATTAGGACTGAAGGATATTTCTGGGATGAAAGACTGCTATGAAATAAAAGTGGCTAACAATTAATACAGTGGCTAACAGCGCAAAAACCAAACATCCTTGATGCCTTTCATTGTATTTTTTAGGGTGATGACACTGATTTCATGCAATTTTGATTAAGGCTGGACATACCTCCCCCGACACCAGCATTTGCAAACACCGGGTTTTATGTCCATGCGATCAAACACGAGCTCCTGCCACGATTTATCCTTTGCCACCGTAGCAGGAGGATTGACCCCCAATGAAGCCCTGATTTTGGCCAGTGACTTCCTTTTGCCGGCTGAGGAAAGAAAGCCATAATGCCTGATGCGGGTAAATCCGTGAGGACTGATATGTTGACAGAACAGCCGCAGAAACTCCTGACCTGGCAAAGTGGCAACAAACTTCGAGCGAAAAACCTCACTCAGCGATTTTACCGGAAACAGATACCAGCCTTGCCGGCCGGCAGGATTACCACGACTGCGGGCATGCTTGCTTAAAAATTGTAGTTTTGCTCATGTTACTTATTTTTTATGTTAAACACGAGTAGGATACTGCTTTTTTAGGTAACACCAACAAGCTACCTCCCGAAAGGGAGGTTTAGTTCAACAGCAAATCATGGCTCACAGCCGGTTAGCGTTCATCTGGAAAAATGAATTAAATTTGCAAAATAAGAAAACTGATAATATGAGTAAAATAAGAATAAAGAATTTTGGCCCCATCAAAGAAGGCTATCAGGAGAATGATGGCTGGCTTGATATTAATAAAGTTACAGTGTTTATTGGTAATCAAGGCTCGGGTAAAAGTACTGTTGCTAAGTTGATTTCTACCATGACATGGATTGAGAAAGCATTGGTGCGTGGAGATTTTAAAGAAAAGGACCTAACTGTTTACAACAGATTTGCAAAACATTGTTCGTATCAGAATATACAAAGTTATTTTAAAGATAATACGAGAATTGAGTATAAAGGAAAAGCATATTCTGTTTTATATGAATTGGGAAATGTACTTGTTAGCAAAAACAAAGACAATGGATATTCCTTTCCTAAAATAATGTATGTGCCATCTGAGAGAAATTTTGTTAGTTCGGTAAAAAATGTCCGTAATTTAAAAGGACTTCCGAGCACCTTATATACATTTTCCGATGAATTTATTGACGCAATAGAAGATTTAAAAGGTCATGTAGATTTACCAATAAATAATGCAAAATTTGAATATCAAAAGCTAAATAAATTATCTTGGATAATTGGCGAAGATTATAAAATAAAACTTTCAGAAGCATCGAGTGGATTTCAATCCTTTGTTCCGCTTTTTATTGTAAGTAATTATTTATCTCATTCATTAGAGAAAGAAACTGATTCTACAGTTAAAGAAATAAGTATTGAAGAAGGGAAAAGGATACGAGAAGAAATTGAGAAAATATATTCTAATCCAAATTTATCAGAAGAAGTTAAAAAAGCATCACTTGAATATTTATCTTCTCGTTTCAAATATTCTTGTTTTATAAACATCGTTGAAGAACCAGAGCAAAATTTGTTTCCAGGTTCACAACGCCAAATTCTAAATAAACTTTTAGAATTTGTAAATATGAATAAAGGTAATGAGTTAGTGATGACAACGCATAGCCCGTATATAATTAATTATTTAACGCTTTGTATAAAAGCCGAAAGTGTTTATAAAACATTGAAGGATAAAAAATTTAAACCAAGCGACCCTGAATTTTCACAAACAAATGAAATTGTTCCTATGTCATCTACAGTAAAGGCAAATGAATTAGTTATTTACGAATTAGACGAACGTGATGGTTCCATAAAGAAACTACCTGATTACAAAGGCCTGCCTTCTGATGAAAATAAATTGAATTACAATTTGGAGGATTCAAACGAATTATTTGCTCAACTATTAGAAATACAACAAGGAATATGAGTGTGAATTTTCATGAAGTAAAATGTCAAACAAATTCAAGCAGAAAAACTTTTGGACTTTGTGATGACCCACCCCCAGATAGAAATCCTGCATACATTGATGAAGCGAATGGAGCTAATTGGATTGCAGTTGTAGAAAATGAAAGTCAAAAACAAATTACTTTTTCTGCTATAGATAATTGTATTGAAATATTGAGGCCAGATGGCAAGATGAAACAAAGATGTGATGGAGTGTTAAGTTACAACTCAACAGTCATTTTTGTGGAATTGAAAGATAGGGATGTACATGGGAATGCTTGGGTTGAAGAAGCAATTCCTCAATTAAAATCCTCAATTGAATCATTTGAAGATACTGCTATGGCTGACAATTTCAATAAGAAGCTTGCCTATATTTCAAATAAACAGCATCCCAAATTTAAGTCAACTCAACAGAGAAGAATGGAAGCTTTCTATGAAGATACAAATTATGTTTTACGAATTCAAGGCAGAATAAATTTGCAATAAATGGTACAGGAATGGTTGGAATGAGTTATGCCTATTCATTAATACACCAAGGCACTGTTAAAGAATTACTCTTGATTGATATCGATAAAGAACGGGCAGAAGGTGAAGCCATGGACTTAAATCATGGATTATCTTATGCACCAGGGAAAATGAAAATTTATGCTGGTGAATATAGCGATTGTAAAGATGCAGAAGGCGTTAATCATGTCGTGAGATTAAAGCTTAACAATACAGAGCAAGAACAACTCAACCATTCGGCAAGCATGTTAAAAAGTATTATAGACCAAATGGATTCTTAAAAATTATTACAAATTCAGGATTAAAAAATACTTAAACTGTAAGAGAACCGCCAGTGCATAACAGCAAATCATGGCACACAGCCGGTTAGCTGTCATCTTGAAAAATACCCCGATAGCCATCGGGAGAAACGGAAACATACGAAACCTTAAAAACCTTCCTACGAATGGGCGGCTGAGAGCCATATTTGCCGAACGTTACAGGGCACATTCAACATTCGCATCACTTTTATCAGCTCCTCTGCCACGGCGAATTCTCATAGACAAAATCAATACGCTTGTCGACAAAATTCTTCATTCTATTGATTTCTTTTTTTTAATTTCCACACATCATATACTTTTGAGCTATTGATTAATCTATTACCATTGGATGATAAAATTGTCGGATTGGCTTTGAGCGATGATACTTTCTCAGATTTCGAGAATGGACTTCAATATTTTACAGCAATTGAAAACGGACAAGAATTGATTATTACCAGAAATCTAAAAGATTTTAATAACCAATAACTCAACCCCTATTTTTTCTTCTCCGGGTTTACCACCACATCAAACTCAGGTGTTATCAGGTAATCGGCAGTGGGTTTAAGTGATGTTACCATTTTGTGTTCCTGCTCAAGGGTTGCCCACCGGCCTTCGTCCATCACTTCTTTGCCGCGTATGTCTTTGGTGTGCTTGCTTTTGGTTTCGAGATAAGTGAGGTCGATGTAAAAACGTAAATTGATCTTTTTAGCTTTGATGGCATACAAGCCGTCAACCACCAGCATGTCAACTTTTTTAAAGTTTGTGCCCAGCACATCCACCTGTTCAGTAATTAAGTCGACGCAAGGCATGAATGACTTCCTGCCCTTTTTAAAATCTTTGATTACCTGTCGAATTTCGTCCCACAGGTATTCGTTATACCCAACCACATTTTCGATGCCTTTTTTCTCGCGCCATGCCCGCCGCTTTTTTGGGAGGGTATTGTAAAAGTTATCGGTATGAAGGGTTTTGGCAACTATTTCGTGTTTTTTGTTCAGTAGTTTGGCCACTTCATGGGCAAGTTCCGATTTTCCGGAACCCGATTCACCGGAAATGGCAACGATCATTTTTTCTTTTTTGTTGGCCATGATTAAGTCAACAATTTTTTCAGCAGCGCTTTGGTGCTTTTCGGTGATTAATAGAACATCTTCTAACATAGCCGATTAATATTTAAATGGAATCTAAAAAAATAACAACAGGCGAAATTAAAAATTCCACCCGGATTTATTAGCAACTAATGATGAAATATTTACAAATGATAAAAGCTGTTTTCGAAGTCGATAAAAAAGTCGGCTTTCGATTTCAACGATTTAACAACTTCATGCTCGCGTTCGAGTACTTTTAGCCTGTACGAATCCAAAGGTTCTTTTTGACTGTAAATCTGTGCGTCCCGGGTTTCATCGTAAGTTTGTTCGATCATCACCTTGAGGTCGGCATCTTCAATTTTGAGCGAGTACAGGCCATTGATAATAAGTAATTCGATGCCTTTAAAATCGGTGTGAAGTTCGTCCACATTCAAAGTAATTAAATCAACGCAGGGCATTTGCGATTTACGGTTTCGTTTAAAATCAGTAATGTTTTGGTTGAGCTTATCCCAATTATATTCATCGTAACCAATGCTTTCGAGCCCGTTTTGCATGCGCCATTCACGGCGTTCCAATGGTGGAATTTTGTAATAATCATCAAGGTCGATAATTTTGGCTTTTACTTTTTGCTTTTTAAGCAAGCGCCCTAAAACAACCGACACTGTTGATTTTCCTGAACCTACTTCTCCCGAAATTGTAATAATCATTTTTTCTTTCTTCGTCTCGGTACGGAGTTCCTGTACTTTATCAAATATTAACCGTGCAGAGTTTTCGTGCTTTGGTGTTATGGTAATCAGATCGTGTAGCATAATTTAATTGAGTTTTTGTTGAACAATGCTATGAACCTTTGCAATATTAGATTATTGCAGTTGTATCATTAAACTAACGTTATTTGTTTTAAGATGTTTAATGAATTCTGGAATTCACAGGTTTCCCATTCAGATAAACCCAATAAAATCACAAGTAATTTAATCTTAAATTAACATTGAGAAACCCTCTCAGTGTTTTACTACCCCTTTTGTCCGCCACTTTCCGGTAAGGTAATAAAGGTAGGCCAAAATTAATCCGAAACTCCAGCCCAGTGGTATCGCCCACCATATTCCGTTTACGCCCATTCTGTCGGCAAGAAAATAAGAAGCCGGTACGCGTACAATCCATAAAGCAAACAGTGTAATGAACATAGGGATTAGTGTATCTCCCGCTCCCCGCATTACTGCACTTACAACAAACATAGATGAAAACACGATATAGAACGAACTTACAATAACGAGATAATCGTTCCCGAGGGTCATTACTTCGGGGTTAGGCGTAAAAAAACCCATCATCTTTTCACCAAACAAAATAACAATAATACTAATACTCACCGAAATTGCCGAGGTGATAAGCCAGGTTAATTTTAGTCCTGCTTTAATGCGTTCGGGTTTATTGGCACCCAGGTTTTGCCCGACAAATGCTGCCAGTGCAGCAGCAAAATTCATGGCAATCAACGAAGCAAGCGAATCGATGCGCGTGGCAACACTATATGCAGCTATCGTAGTTGTTCCAAATTGGTTCACAATACCGTAAAGCGCAATCATACCGGCAGCAACAAAGGTTTGCTGCAATCCCGATGGCAAACCTATTCTAACACTGTTTTTAAAGATGGCTACATCAAAAATGTATTTCCTAAAACTAAGATTTACAATTTCGTGGCGTTTGTTGAGATAAAAAATTGCGGTAATAAACGCCCCTGCCTGCGAGACGATCGTGGCGATGGCAGCGCCTTCAATTCCCCATTTAAAAACCACGACTAATAATAAATCAAGAAAAATATTTGAAAGTGTGGCCACTATCAGGAAATATAAGGGAGTCTTCGAATCGCCCATTCCGCGCAATATTGCACTTGTGCCGTTAAATCCAAAAAAGAAAATGGTGCCTGTAAAATAAATGTTCAGGTAGCGTTGTGCCTGTGGTAAAACATTTTCGGGGAGGTCGGTTAACCTGAAGATTGGGGCACTAAAAGCAATACCTGCAATAGTGACGAGTATTGATGCAAAAAAGAGGATGATGTAGGTTGTGTCGATGGTTCGCCTTACTTTTTCAATATCTTTGGCTCCGAAATACTGGGATACTATAATTGTGAATCCTGACCCCAAACCGATGACCAAAGAAATGAGCAGGAATATGATGGGAAACGAAGCCCCAACAGCGGCAAGTGCAGCATCGCCAAGATAATTCCCTATGATAATGCTGTCAACCACGTTGTAGAGTTGTTGGAAAACATTCCCAAAAACCATGGGCATGGCAAACTGAATGATTAATTTTCCTTCTTTTCCTGTGGTTAAATCTTTCATCACGATTTATAGGGAGTCATTTATTGAGGGGAACTATAATTTATTTTTGGTTTTTGTTTTCGTTGGGATATTGTTTCTCATCAAGCTTCTTTTCATTTTCACCAGTTTGTGTTTCCTTATCAGCATCATTTGCAGTTTGGCCTATTTCCTTTTTAATGTCATCGATGCCTGACGAAGCTTTTTTAAACTCATTCATCCCTTTGCCAAGCCCACGCATAAGTTCGGGTATTTTTTTGCCCCCGAAGAGCAAAACAATAACAAGAAGTATAATAACAACTTCGTAGCCACTTGGCATCAATAGCAGGTATGTATTCATCTGATATGAAATTAATAATCGGCAAAAGTAAATTAAATATGTATCTGTGTTTTTTTCTCAACGGGCTGTTTTGGCGCTTCAGGATTTATGAAAAAATAAGGTTTCGCTTTATCCGGCGAAAACTATAATTTTGCAGCCAATCAGCAGCCCGTTCTGTCGCTACGATTTTTATCGGAGAGGAAAGTCGGGACAACACAGGGCATCATACTTCCTAACGGGAAGGTCTTCCCGCTTCTGGCGGGAGAAACAGCGAGTGCCACAGAAAATAACCGTCCCGCATTTTTGCGGGACAAGGGTGAAAACGTGAGGTAAGAGCTCACGCGGTAAGGTGGCGACATCATACCGGGGTAAACCTTATGAGTTGAAAGGTCATGTACATCACGGTTCCCCGCTGTAGCTGGGAGACGGCGGCCCGCCGAAATTCTTCCTGGAAGTTCAGCCGCAATCTTGAACAACCGGGGACCGAAGAATACCGTGAGGGGTAGGCCGTTAGAGTTGCGTTGTGAAGCGTAACCCGGATAAATGACAGAAATCTGCCAATTGGCGGAAACAGAATCCCGCTTACAGGGCTGCTGATTTTTTTTCTTTTTAATATTTGCAAAATGAGCGATGATAGCTTTTTTACCGATGAGCAGCAAAAGTTGGCAAGGTTTGCCAAAGCATTGGGGCATCCTGTTAGAATTTATATTTTGCAGTTGCTTGCCACGCAAGCCTGCTGCTATAGTGGCGATCTTTCCGAAGAATTACCCATTGCCAAATCAACCCTCTCACAGCACCTTAAAGAATTGAAAAGTGCCGGATTGATTCAGGGTGAAATTGAACCCCCTAAAATTAGATACTGCCTGGAACCTGATAACTGGAATGAGGTAAAAGAATTGATGAATAAATTATTTAATCAAGAATAAAACTATTTTTCTTGGGGGTTTCGTTATTTTTTTACTTTTGTTCGTAATTTTACGAACAACAAAAAAGCAAATGGAAATTAAAATTCTTGGAACAGGATGCCCGAATTGCAAATCCCTCGAAAAACTAACCAGGGAGTTGGTTGCCGAATCGGGACTGGATGCAACAGTAAGTAAGGTTGAAGATATTGTGGAAATTATGGGATATGGTGTGATGAGTACCCCTGCACTTGTTGTAGATGGAAAGGTAAAAGTTAGTGGCCGCCTGCCTTCAAGAGATGAAATTAAACAAATCTTAAATAACTAAATTATTACGCTATGAAAAATTTAATTGGACTTTTGGTAATCATGTTAGGCTTTTCGGCTTTTAACGTAAGTGTTGCAAATCTCCCTGAAAAGGAGGGAATGCAAAAATTTTCGCCCAATGAAAAAAATATTGAAATTTATTATTTTCACTACTCACGCCGCTGTGCTACCTGCCAGGCTGTTGAAGATGAAACCAACAAAGCACTTCAGGAATTTTTCAAAGCCTCGGTTGACGATGGTACAATAATCTTTCTATCCGTTAACATCGGGGAAGAGAGCACTTCAACCCTGGTTGATACCATGGAAATATCAGGGCAATCCCTGATTTTTGTTAGTGATGATGAAAAGGTGGATATAACCAGTGATGCTTTTATGAACGCCCGGACAAAACCTGAAAAATTCAGGAAACAAATAAAGAAAACTATCGAAAAATTGATGGAATAAAAGTGAGGATTACAAGATAATGGAGTTTCTTCAGAATATTTACGAAAACGCGGAATTCCCTTTTCTGTCGGCTTTTATCCTGGGTTTGATGACAGCCATCAGCCCATGCCCCTTGGCTACCAACATTACGGCCATAGGTTACATAAGCAAGGACATCGAAAACCGGAAAAAGGTTTTTTACAATGGCTTGATCTACACCCTGGGACGTGCCATATCCTACACAGCCATCGGGTTGGTATTCTTTTTTGGTGCAAGCAAGTTCAAAGTAGCAGGATTCCTACAGCAATGGGGCGAAAAAATGCTTGGCCCCTTACTGATCATCATCGGTTTGTTTATGCTTGATGTTATAAGAATTAATTTTCCCGGGCTAGGTAAACTTACCGAAAAAATAGGCCAAAAAAGTAAAACCGGATTTTGGGGTGTGCTTTTGCTCGGCGTTGTGTTTGCACTTGCCTTTTGCCCGTATAGCGGTGTATTGTATTTTGGTATGCTCATCCCCATCACCATTAGCAGTGCATCAGGACTTTATTTACCGGTGGTTTTTGCCGTAGCCACAGGAATTCCCGTAATAATATTCGCATGGTTTCTGGCATTTTCTATCGGACAGGTTGGCGGCATTTACAACAAAATCAAAATTTTCGAGAAATGGTTTAGAAGGGTTGTTGCTGTGGTGTTTATGCTTGTAGGGCTTTACTATATCTGGATTTTTTATATTTAGAGAAAAAGTTAATGGTCTCGAAAAGTAGAAAATCTTTGATTTTCGTAACTTTTCGAGGGTGCATGGGCAAAGCCCGGCATTAATAGTTATTGGGTTATTCGTTCTGTATTTAAGGATACTAAATAACCCTAATGAATTAAATGAATATGGATTTTAAATTAATACAATTATGGATAAGAACGCAGATATTAAAAATATTGTAAAAGAAAAATATGCAAAAATAGTTTCAGACAGCATGGGATGTTGCTGCTGTGGAGGCGATGAAGTAAAAGATTATACAATTTTCAGCGAAAGCTACAAAAACCTTGATGGATATGTTGAAGATGCCGACATGAACCTGGGTTGTGGATTACCAACCGAGTTTGCAGGGATTAACAAGGGAGATCATGTACTGGATTTGGGTTCAGGTGCAGGCAACGATTGTTTTGTTGCTCGTGCCGAAACTGGCGAAACCGGAAAAGTTACCGGACTGGATTTTACGCCCGAAATGAATGCCAAGGCCCAACTAAATGCCAGAAATCTGGGCTATAATAATGTTGATTTTATACTGGGAGACATCGAAAATATTCCGCTTGAAGATGCCACACAAAATGTGGTCATCAGTAATTGTGTGCTCAACCTTGTACCTGACAAGGAAAAAGCTTTCGCTGAAATATTTCGTGTACTAAAAGCTGGTGGCCATTTTTGTATTTCTGATGTGGTAATCGAAGGTGAATTACCAGACAGGTTAAAATCAGAAGCCGAGCTTTATGCTGGATGCGTTTCAGGCGCATTGCCAAAGACAGAGTATCTTAATATTATCAAAACTGCTGGGTTTGCCAATATTGAGGTTAAAAAGCAAAAAACAATTTTCCTCCCCGATGAATTATTGTCGAAGTATTTGGATCAAAACCAGATCGGGTCATTCAGAAATGGAAAAACAGGAATTTTCAGCATAACAGTCACCGCGGTGAAGTAGGCAGTCCTCAGTAGGCAGTCCTCAGAAGGCAGTCCTCAGAGGGGCTTTACAATCTATGAAAAACGATTAATGACTATAAATGACACGAAGCAAATGACAGTGAAACCAAATGACTATTAATGACAATCCTTCAAACATCTAACATCAAATTTCTAACTTCTATCCTCAAACCTCTAATTTCTTACAAATGCCTCGAAATGCAAGACTGAAGTTTTTAGATAGATACCTTACACTATGGATATTTCTGGCCATGTTTGTCGGTGTATTGATTGGGTATGTTTATCCTGAAATTGCTTCCGTTTGGGACAGCCTCAAGCCAAGCCCTGAAAGCACCACAAGCATTCCACTGGCTCTTGGCCTCATTCTGATGATGTATCCTCCCCTGGCAAAGGTCAAATACGAAGAACTTTCGAAGGTTTTTAAAAATTTCAAAATACTTGGCCTGTCGCTGGTTCAAAATTGGTTGATTGGTCCGGTGCTTATGTTTGCTCTTGCAATCATTTTTTTGCACAATTATCCCACTTACATGTACGGCCTCATCCTGATAGGACTGGCCCGCTGCATTGCAATGGTGATTATTTGGAACGAACTGGCAAAAGGCAATACTGAATATGCTGCAGGCTTGGTTGCTTTTAATAGTATTTTCCAGGTACTTTTCTTTTCAGTTTATGCATGGTTTTTCCTTTCGGTTGCACCCGGTTGGTTTGGTATTGCCACTACCGAGGCCATCGAAAGCATTACCATGGCTCAGATTGCCAAAAGTGTTTTCATTTATCTTGGCATTCCATTTATCGCGGGATTTCTCACACGCTTTATTCTAATCCGTGTCAAGGATAAGGATTGGTATCATCAAAGGTTTATTCCAAAGATCAGTCCGATAACCCTCATTGCCTTGCTTTTTACCATTGTTGTGATGTTTTCGTATAAAGGCGAAAAAATCATTGAACTTCCTTTTGATGTGATCAGGGTGGCTATTCCATTGGTGATTTATTTTATAGTCATGTTTTTGATTTCCTTTTGGATGGGCAGGAAAGTGGGGGCAGATTATTCCAAAACGGCAACCATTGCATTTACAGCAGCCTCCAATAATTTTGAACTTGCAATTGCTGTGGCAGTTGCTGTTTTCGGCCCTTATTCCGGGGAGGCCTTTGCGGCTGTAATTGGGCCTTTGGTGGAAGTTCCCGTTTTGATAGCGCTGGTAAATGTTTCTCTTAGATTTCGAAAAAAATTCAAAACATAAATATTTGGTAAATGGTTACCAGCTCACAAATCTCTTTGCTTTTCGAGTTGGAGTTCGCAAAACCATTTCTTTATAGAATTTTTCACTTAGCTAATATCTTGATTTTTAATGCCCGTATATCAAAAGGAAAGAAACATGAAGATTTTAATTCTTTGCACAGGCAACAGTTGCCGCAGCCAGATGGCTCACGGGTTTTTGCAATCCTTCGATAAAAATATTGTCGTTTGTTCTGTAGGAACGGAAGCTTCGGGGAAATTAAACGAAAAGGCAGTAACAGTGATGAAGGAGGTAGGGATTAACATTAGTTACCACACCTCCGACCCGGTAGAAAAATATTTGGGCGATGGGTGGGATTATGTTATCACGGTTTGTGGTGGTGCCAACGAAGTTTGTCCGGCATTCACCGGAAAGGTAAAACACCGTTTACATATTGGTTTTGATGATCCTTCAAATGCTGTGGGTACTGAAGTGTTTGTAAATGCAGAATTTATCAGGGTGAGGGATGAAATCAAGGAGGCTTTCTACAAATTGTTTGTTAACGAAATCAGGAAATAGTTTTTCATTTCAGAGTCCAAAAATGATCTCTTAAGGATTTTTTGCAGCCCTCAATCTTTTGATCAATAACTCGAATTTTATATTGATAAATATCAACGAAATCTTGATATCAACAGCTACTTTCTATGACGGACTTCATAGTATAAAACCAGCATATTAACAGTACTTTTGCCAAACGAAACTTAAAAAATATACGGATGATAAAAGGAACCATTAAATTAATTGCTATACTGGCTTGTTTAGTTATAAGTGCCGGTATATTTGCCGCTAATGGCAATGACGTAAAAATTGTAAAAGACAACATTTCAACTGAGCTGACAATCGCTGCCAAAGACGGAATAAATACCATTCTTGTTGTTACAGACAAAACGGATAAACGCTTTGATGAAGCCATGAAATTTGCAGGTGAAACAGCAGGTTTTTGTGAAAACACGATGGTAGCTGTGCTCGACAGAGATCTTGAAGAAAATGCAGAACTTGTTGAAGAGTACCGCATATCAAGATATCCTGCTCCTTATTTACTCATTTTGTCACCCGGCGGTGTTGTTACAGGTGGAGCTTCTCCCGGAAAAATTGATGCTGAGAAATTTGCTGCCTACGTGCCAAGTAAATGCTACAACAAAATACTAACAGCACGCACCGAGGGTAAATCAGCCTTTATTGTCGTAAGTCATGGTAAGGATGTTTCTGGTGATTGGACAAAAGTGCTTACCGAAGCCCAAACCAAAATGGATCCTACTCCTGAAATAATTTATGTGGATGCTGATGATGCAGGCGAAAAAGTGCTACTTTCAAAAATTGGATACAAGGAAAGCGAAACTCCGGTTGTTACCGTGCTTAATGCCAAAGGGCAGGTTACCGGAAGTTACAGTAAAGTACCGGCTGCTGATGAGCTTATTGCTGCAAGCAATAAAGTTGGGGCCAAAGGTTGTGGAGGTTGCTCTTCAAAGAAATCATGTTCAGGAAAAGAAAAAGCAAAATGCGGGGAAAAATAGCAGTCATTATTCGGCTGTAATAATCCGAAAAAGAAATATGAAAAAAGCCCATCTTGTAAAAGGTGGGTTTTTTTTATGGGACAAATCACCATAAATTTTGGATGAACTGGCAAAAACCTTTTGCAGATTAGGAAGAATTATGTAGATAATTTTGTCCTAAAATCGTTGGAATAAATGGGGCATTTTTCCTGCTCATTCCTTGGTTAGCCGATGATGCGAAATAGCAAAGACAGGCTGAAAGCCTGCAACATCATAGTAAAGGGCAATATTAATCGTGTTTCCAGGCTGAAGGTCTGGAACATTTTTTATCTTGTTTCAGGCTTTCAGCCTGATATTTTCTACTCCTGTGGTTAAAACAGGAGTGTTACTCCTGCTTTGGATGTATAAGGCTTTCAGCCTTTCAAGCAAATAAAAATTAGTAACAATACAAGTAATTAAAAATGTTCGATATTATGGACAGGGACTATTTATTCTCCATACTTATGAAAATAATTTTTTCATCCCATCAATTTTCGCATCAATGGGTGAGAATATCCGCCCACTTGGGTGAAATTCATGCAGATTTTTAAAATGTAAAAACTATCCTTTTTCATTTTCAAAAAATAATACTTAGGCTGTAATGCTATTAAAATAAGCATATAGAGAGTTTTTTATTATTGTTATTATTGAGTAAAAAAAATCATGGCACATCTGTTGGCTATCCAAAATCAACAAATGAAAAATTTATAAACAAAAAACAAAATGTCATGAAAACACGAAACGTACAATCAGCAAGGCCGTTCAAAGAAATAAATCTTTTTGCAATAGCCGCAATTTTTATCCTGTTTACAGCTTTTTCGCTAAACTCACAAACCTTGATTGTTGAGGATTCTCAATGCACCATTAACAATTTTGGTTATGGCTATGCTGACATGTTTGATAATGGGAATCCACCTTTCGTGGAAGGAAATAATTCGACCAATTTTTTTAGTCCCAACTTAGGAGGTGCTGATTTATTTGCCTACAGCGAAACCCGCAAGGGAGATCCGGGACTTCATAAGCCTTCCCATGCACAATTTCAGAATTTTACCGTTGTGAGGATTTTTAACCGCTTGAATCAGGTGAGCGTAAAATGGCAAAATAGTGTAAGGACTCATTCCGTTGACTGTGGATATTTGGCTTATGGAAGAAACCATCTCGATTTTACGGTAAGTATGAAAGTCTTGCCTGACAGCTTATACAATATTGGCGATACCATCAGGGTGTATTATGCTTATGGTATTTACTCCACATTACTGTGTTTCCCCGAAGATACCCCTGCAGAGGATATGGCGCACAATGTGAGTGAGTTTTACGTTGATGGTGTGGAACAACTCCATGATACGCTTGAAATACACAGTCCACCAAAAACCCTTGAATTCTTAAAGTTTTCGCAAGGCGGTTATCTTGATGTTATTATTGGGCAAAGCTTTACAACTCGGGCTATCTCCACTATAAGCGATACTATTCAACTTTCGATGCTTACAAGTGGTAAAGACGGGGCCTACACCGAATTTTTCGGCAACATTATATTTTACCTTGAACAGGATAGCCGAACCGAGTTTTCGCTGGATATTGGCTCGGATTCAGAAATCAGCGATCCGAATTCTGGAAACAACGGTTTGTTCGATCCGGGCGATGCTTATGTTTTGGGAGGATCACCCTTATCCCCGGCAGGGCAAAATGGTGTAAAGGACGATTATTTTATTTTCAATCATGTTGACCCAAGTCCGGTTCCGGGCGACATGTCAACTGCAGCACCCTGTGGCCAGGGATTGCCCTTTAAGCCTGCTGATTATTTCGATCTTGACGGAATGGACAATATCAAAACTCCCTTGGATAGTTTAGCCTCTTTTGGATTAGGAATGCCTTCGATACAGGTTTTTGACGACAGGTTGATCCACATAGCCCAAAATTTTATCATTTCATTTGATGATGATAAAGCTGAAAATTATTCCTACACGAATGGAGCGATTCCGGTAAATTCCTTTTCGCCGGATATGAACAATACTTTTGGGAAAGCTGTAGTGATGGATGAGGTTGTTGCTTATGATCTGAATCCTTTTGTAACGCCCAGCACAGGTTATACTACCGGATGTCTTTACAACGAGCGAACCGTTCATGAGAGTTTAGTTCCCAATCCTGACAGCGATGAAACAAGCGATGACGATGTGGATGCCCTGGATTATTTTTGGGATCAAAATCAAGCCGGACTTTATTATTTTTCGCCCGATCACGAGGCGACCTCAGTAACTATTGGTGCTGCAGGAGGTATTCTTTTAAATGGCGGCTCTATTTATCTTTCCAGAGACCCAAATAACCTGAAGGAAGTCATTAACGGGAAGAACGATTTGGGTTTGCTTTCGGGTACCGACATTGATGCTTTTGAATTTGGCTGGGTTTGGGATACCACATTAATGCTACCCAATTCAACCCCAAGAGGCTTGTGCTTTGCCCTGCTTTTTAGCGTGGATAATGATGATCCTTTGACTCCAGAAAATGAATCAGGAGGACTTAGCCCTGCTGTAATTTATTATTCATTTTTAAATGGATATTCGTATGAATATTCCGATACTCTGTCTGACGACATCGATGCTATTGCTTTGTGCGATCATTCATACAACGGATGGGTGAATATGTCCTGCAACCCTCCCACCAATTTAAAAGCAGAAAACATCACGCAAATGTCAGCCGAGTTAAGCTGGACTCCCGGTGGCACCGAAACATCATGGAATATCGAATACGGGCCTGCCGGTTTTGTTTTGGGGACAGGTACATTTATTTCGGGTGTTGGTAATCCATATCCACTCACGGGGATTGCCCCATCTACAACTTACGATTTTTATGTACAGGCCGATTGTGGTGGCGGGAGTTTTAGTAACTGGGCGGGGCCTTGTAACTTCACAACACTGGCAAGCAATCCATGCAATACGCCTACAAATTTAACCGTGTCCAACATAACTGATGTCTCGGCACAATTAAACTGGACCCCCGGTGGCACCGAAACGTCATGGAATATCGAGTATGGTTTTCCGGGTTTTGTACCGGGAAGCGGAATCCTAATTTCTGGTGTTGGAAACCCTTATCTGCTCACAGGGTTAACACCGGGCACTCCTTACGTATTTTATGTTCAGGCCGATTGTGGCGGTGGAAGTGTAAGTGGCTGGGCAGGACCATGTGCGTTCACAACATTATACTCTTGTGACTACTCATTTACTTTGTATGATACTTACGGGGATGGGTGGAATGGCGCAACAATGGATGTTATTCAGTTTGGAGTGGTCGTACAAACTATTGGAACCGGGTTTATTAGCGGCCAGACTTTTACGGAAGTTGTTACAATATTCGATGGTGTTCCTTTTGATGTTGAATGGAATGTTGGGGGAATCTGGCCAGCTGAGTGTGGTCTTGAAATCATCGATCCTTTCGGTACACAATTGTATTATGCAAGTCCAATCGGAGCTATCGCAGTGGGAACAATATTATATTCCGGAATCGGAAATTGCCCCTTTAATTGCCTGGCTCCAACCGCACTTACGGTAGCTATTTCATCGGCTACCACCGCCGATTTAACATGGATTCCCGGGGGCAGCGAAACATCATGGAATATCGAGTATGGTTTGGCAGGGTTTGTTTTGGGAACTGGAATCCTCATCCAAAATGTTGGAAATCCTTATACCATTACAGGACTTACGCCAGGTACAAACTACGATTTTTATGTACAGGCAAATTGCAGTGGAGGTGTAGCCAGCCCGTGGAGCGCTCCATGCAATGGCTCTACTTTCTTTTGCCAAACTTTAAATATTCCCCAGGGTTGGTCGGGAATATCCACATGGCTCGATCCCCAGCCCAATGATCTGGGGAGCATGTTTGCTCCGGCTGCCGGCGACCTTGTGATAATGATGAATATGACTGACCTTTGGTGGCCTGCTATGGGTATCAATAGTCTGATTAATTGGGATGTGTATTCGGGATACGCCATCAAGGTTCAAAATGATGTCTCGCTCCAGGTATGCGGCACCTTGCCTGCTACAAACATCTTAACTGTAAATCCGGGCTGGACGCTGATACCGGTGTTAAAATCAACAAGCATTTCAACATCAGCGCTTTTTGGGGGGCTGTCTGGAATGGTTCTGGCCAAAGAGATTGGTGGCAGCAAAATTTACTGGCCCTATTACAACCTTTATTCACTGGCAGAACTGAAGCCGGGAAAAGCATATTTCCTGTATGCTTCAAACGGTGGAACTCTGAGTTATGCAAAAAGCGGGGGTATTGAAAATATCAGCCCGACAAGCGAAATAAGTTCTCCCTGGAATGAAGTTATTCATACCGGAACCTCGCATCTGCTTGCTGTAAATAATACTTTAGGTGCGATTGAAAAAGGCGAAATTATCGGGGCTTTTAATTCAAGTGGCGAATGCGCGGGTTATAGCCTTTTTGATGGGATGAGCGCTGTGCTTACAATTTTTGGTGATGATGTAACTACGCCCGAAATTGATGGCATGACCGAAGGCGAAGATTTGATGCTCAAAGTATTTAATCCTAAAACCAATACCGATCGCTTGCTTGTTGCAACTTTCGATGCTTCTTTACCCGACAGCGATGGATTATTCAGGGTAGGAGGAATTTCTGCCGTTTCTCTTAAAACAGGAGTTGAAATAATTGATGATGCTACTATGGTTTCAATTTATCCAAATCCTGCAAAAGATAACATTCAAATTAACGTACCCGAAGGAAAATTATCGATTGCGGAATATGTGATTTTCGATTTCACGGGAAGAATAGTAATGTCGGGTAGCCTGGGTGGAATGATAAAAACCGATGTTAATATTTCGAATTTACCCAAAGGTGTTTATCAGGTAGCATTAATTTCAAATGACAACCGCATTGTAAAAAAGCTAATCATACAATAAAACCGATTTTTCGTTTTTAATGTTAAAAGGTGTCCCGATTTTCGGGATGCCTTTTTTCTGTTTTAAAAGGAATAATTAGTGTCGGTTCATAAAGTCGTCATTTTACAATAATAAAAAAAGCCTCCCGCAGATTTCGCTGATTAGCGCAGATAAAATCTGCGCTAATCAGCGAAATCTGCGGGAAAAATTACTAAAAAGACGAGTACTAATTAGTGTCTGTCCATAAAGTCGATGAAAAATCAATTTTGTGCTCACCTGT
>CAZQIV010000073.1:0-33318 GCA_964593705.1 uncultured Lentimicrobiaceae bacterium
AAGAAAGTGTTGAAATTGCCAAACTTTCTCTTTGGTTAAGGACGGCACAAAAAGGAAGAAAACTCACATCATTAAATAACAATATCAAGTGCGGAAACTCTTTAATCGATGACCAAAATGTAGCTGGAGAGAAATCTTTTAACTGGCAAAACGAATTTCCGAAAATTTTCAAAGCGAAAAAGAAAAAAGCCTGGCACATAACCACAGCCACGCACAATTCGCGCTATTCGCAACGCATGTTCAACAATCATGTAAAATTGGGAGAACCCGTTTGGTTAAGTGAGAAAGAAGAGATAATCGTAACAGAAACAATCGCAGGAATTGTAGAAAAAGACAAGTTGAATGTTGTAGCCTATAATATTTGTGGCGACCATGCACATATCCTCCTGGTATGCGATGGGGAAGAACTAAACAAAATAGTGCAGAAGCTAAAATCCATGTCGGCGCGAGCCTGCAACATAGCCATGGGGTGCACGATTCCTATGGCAGCGCACGGGGAGCATGCTCCCCGCGCAGGAGTCGAAGATACCAGCACAACGCCGGAGCATGCTCCGGCGCACAGTGCCGGTACCGGAACGGGAGCAGGGGAGCATGCTCCCCACCTCCGGGGAAATACGCAGCATCATCTCTGGGCAGCAAATGCCGACAAAAAAGAAATAATATCAGACGAGCAGTTCAATAATACCATAACATACATACACACCAACCGCCAAAAACACAAACTACCTGAAAGTAAAAAACTGCAAGCCCTTGCAAAACAAATGTGCTGCACCCGCCAACACGCTTTCCGCACCGAACACACCGGCGGTTTTGATGTGGTAATTGGAAATCCACCTTACGGCGCAAAAATTGCAAAAGGAGATTTGTCATTTATGTTGTCCAATCAGGGTGAACATGGTTTGAGTAAAATTCTATCTGATACTTACATTGCTTTCTATATTCAATCATTGGAAATATTATTAAAAAAAGAAGGTATTCTTGGATTTATTACTCCAAACACATGGCGATTGGTTCAAAGTGGTGGTGAGTTTCGGGATTTTCTTTCCAAAGGAAATTATATTTTTCAAGAAATAATACAACACCAGGAAAAAGTATTTTCAGATGCAACCGTAGATTGTGATACTGTTATTGTAAAAAAACAAAAAACAGAAAATCATATTCTTAGGATAGAAATAAAGGACCACCTCAATAGTATTTGTAGCCATTCTATTTCACAAAGTACACTTGCAAAACAAGAATTCTTTAACTTGTTTCTAACAGAAAATATCTATAATCTCAAGCAGAAAATTGAACAAAAATCAGTATTTGTAAAAGATTGCTTACTAATTAAAAATGGTGTCAAACCGTATGAAAAAGGAAAGGGTAAGCCACCACAAACGTCAATTACAATGAAGGAGAAGCCGTTTACTTCGGAGACAAAAACCAATGAAGCCTTCTCGCCGCTAATTGGTGGTAGTTCTTTTCATCGTTATAAATTACTGTGGAATAATGATTATTGGATAAGTTATGGTGAGTGGCTTGCTGCACCAAGAGACGAGGAAATTTTTAGGGCACCTGAAAAATTAATTTTCCGTCAAACTGGTGATAGTATTATCGGCACTTTTGTGGATAGTAAATTTATTATGAGAGATAACACTCATATTCTTTTACCTCGAAACAAAGATTTTAATTTAAAATATATACTATCTGTTTTAAATTCTAAACTCTCAAATTTCATCTACTGGACGGTAAACCCAGAAAAAGGAGAAGCATTAGCTCAAGTTAAATTATTTCACTTAGGATTATTATGTTTTCCAATAATCAATTTGGAGGCACAACAACCTTTCATTGAAAGCACCAATTTATTACTTGCTTCAAACAAAAAAATACAGGAAAGAAAAAATAAATATTTAGGAAGAATAAAAGATAATTTTGAGATTAATAAATTTACTAAAAAGTTGGTTGATTTTCACAATTACGATTTCAAAACATTTGTTAGCGAACTTGAAAAACAGAAGACTAAACTTTCTCTCATTCAACAAGATGAGTGGGAAGAGTATTTTAATGCCTATAAAAACGAAATAAATCTATTGCAAGATGATGTAAACACAACCGACAAAGAAATCGACCAAATGGTTTACCAACTTTACGGATTAACCGATGATGAAATTACCATTGTAGAAAATTCAATAAAGTAATTATGGACAACAATAGCCGGCAAAATATAATCATTTATAAAACAGCCGATGGTAGAGCTTCGGTAGCTTTATATGCCAAAGACGGCAATATTTGGATGAACCAAAATCAGCTTGCCGAACTTTTTACCACCTCTATTCCAAACATTAGTATGCACATATCAAACATACTGAAAGATGGAGAGTTAGAGCAATATTCAGTTATTAAGGATTACTTAACAACTGCCGCTGATGGTAAAGAATATAACGTTACTTTCTACTCGCTCGATATGATTTTGGCAATCGGCTTTCGGGTTCGTAGTAAACGAGGCACTCAATTCAGAATTTGGGCAAATAAAAACCTAAAAGAATATATGGTAAAAGGGTTTGTTATGGATGATGAACGTTTGAAAAACCCAGAAGGCAGACCTGATTATTTCGATGAATTATTGGAACGGATACGAGATATTCGTTCATCGGAAAAACGTTTCTACCAGAAAATCAAAGATTTATTTGCGCTTAGTAGTGATTATGAACCTGATGACAAAGCAATACAAATGTTTTTTGCCAAAACTCAAAACAAACTTCATTTCGCAGTAACAGGAAAAACCGCTGCCGAATTAATTGTTTCACGAGCAACTGCCGAAAAACCAAATATGAACTTAACAGCTTGGAAAGGTTCAATTGTCAGGAAACAAGATATTTACATTGCTAAAAATTATCTCACTCACGATGAAATTGATACCTTAAACCGATTAGTAGTAATCTTCCTTGAAAGTGCGGAGCTTAGAGCGAAAAACCAAATGGATTTAACAATTGATTTTTGGAGAGAAAACGTAAATAGAATACTTGATTTTCAAGACAAAAAAATACTAACGCACCCAGGCTTGATAAGTAAAATAGAGATGGAAAAACAGGTAAGTGAGATTTATGCAAATTTTGATAACAGGAGAAAGAAATACGAAGCACTACAATCGGACAAAGAAGATTTGGAAGAATTGAAAAAGCTGGAACAAGAGATAAAAAGAAAAAAGAAAGAATAATTGTCAACGCTTCGTAGTCAAGCATCCCGAAAGCTTTCGGGAGCTGGTCGCACAAAAATCCAACCCACGACCAAAACCAACCAAAGAGCTTGCCTACCCAAACGCACGGCAGAAAGAAAAAGTGTAGCAAATTGAAAGAGGAAATGACAGAAATGAATGGATACAAGGCGGTATCAAAGTGTATAAATCATTGGGCGGAAAGTGCTTATTTCAAGGGTGTTACATTTAATAAACTTTGTATCAGTTTGAAAGTGAAGTGCCTTGAAATGCCCAACATTTCATATTGCCATCGTTAGCGCTTATTAAAAAAAACAAATGGCATACAACGAATTTTTGGCTGACAGGGTAAGGCAATTCCTGAAAGAAAAAAACGTGGACTTAGACAAGGATTTAGAATATTGGATTGACCTTACACTGGACTATAACGCTCATTTATCAAAAGGAAAATAGAATTGAAAGGTCGGTTTAGTGAGGTCAAGGCATTCCTTGCCTCGTAAAACAATCATAGTTTTTTTGTAACTATTTAGGTGCTTTTTATCAGATCTCATTAAAATGGCCACTTCCTTATACCCCCTCTAACTCCCCCTTGAGGGGGAGGATGCCAGCGCACTGGCCGCTGCTGCGGCTTGTGCGGCGGATCTCCCTTTCCGCCAGCCGGCGGAGAAGGGGTCGGTGCCGAGACGAAGTCTCGTGCATGCACGAGCAAAGCTCGGCAGGATGGGGTCAAGATGACGAGGAAATAGATTCTGCCACCTAAATAATTACGTTAACTTTTTCGATTTTTGGGCAATGGGATTTAACTTCCTAAATACCTGAATCCTTTAAAGATAATATCTATATCGGTTTTAATCTTGTAATCGCGGGCATAGAGTAAATTGAGCCTGTCGAGTGTTTCATCTTTTAAATTAGAAAAATTTAAAGCATTTGACGGGTTCAACACACCGGCTTTAACTTTTGGAAGCTGCTCGGTTTTGGCTGATTTGGTTTCACAGTAGCCAACCCAGGTCTTTTTTGCAAAAAATACCATAAGTACATTCCCAATAAAATGGATTGGTTTTTTAACAAGAAATATTAAAAAAGGCAAAAAGGGGATCATCAGCAAAGCCACCGAAAAATCGAGAAATCGTTTATTTCGCCTGTTGGTGTATTTTCCAATCGAGTTGATCTCCATGGTGTAAAGGTCTCCTGCGGTGTTTATCGAATTACTTCCGATAAGCGAGAGGCTTTCGGGGGGAGCAATTTTATATTCTACGCCCGGCAATTTAAGTGAGGACATTTTATCGATAATTTGCCGTGAAGGCATACTCTTGGCACAAAAGATAATCTCGTTAATGCTATATATTTTGGCAACTTCACCCAATTGATCAACGCTACCGGTAAAAATGCTATCGTTGGTTGAGGCTATACTTACCAGCCCGATAAAAGCAGGTTGGTTTTCGATGGTACTCAACAGCTTGGCCACCCGTTCCGCTTCTTCTTTTTCGCCAACAATGATATATCTCTTGTTAAGTATCGCTCCAATTTGAAAACTTTTTAAGCCTATAAAATTCAAAATAAGTCGAAGCCCTGTCATCGAAATATAGCCCCAAAGCGCACCCAGCAGTATCAGTGCCCGTGAGAAACGGAATGATTCGTCAAGTAAACTATAAATAACAAGAATGGCTACCGTGCCCCCGAAAATCCCCCTGAAAATTCTGAACAGGCTGATGGGCTTGTCGTAGCCTCCCGAAAAATAAACCGAAACCAGCCAAACTAAAATGTATGCGGGCAAAGCGATGATCAGAAACTCGGGCGGATAATCCCCACCATCTTCAAAAATGACTGAATGAGCCCAGTAATGCTGTATAAAATAAATGCCGAGATAAATAATCGCTGCATCAAAAAGTGGTAGCAGTAGCCTGTCGGTAACTCGTTTTACTATGGCAAGCGAAGCCCTGAAATAAATGGCAAGGTTGATTAATATTGAAAACAATCGTGCATTCTTTTGCGAAAAATGTGCTTTGGCAAAAATGACCATAGCGTTATAAAAAACGAGTACATAATTAATACTGCTTTTTTTTGTACTCTCGCCTTTGTAATGAATGATGCGCGTTTCGGGGAAATAATAGTTTTTATAGCCTGCTTTTATAATCCGGTACGACATGTCGATATCTTCGCCATACATGAAATATGTTTCATCAAGCAAACCAATTTTATCCAGCACAGATTTCCGTATCAACATAAAAGCACCCGAAAGTATTTCTACCTCATGTATTTCATTTTCATCCAGATAACTGAGATGATATTGTCCGAAGGTTTTGGATTTTGGAAAAAGTTTCGCTAGTCCGAAAATTTTATAAAAAGCCACGGATGGCTTAGGTAAGCCACGTTTTGATTCGGGAAGAAAATCTCCATTCCCATCCACCATTTTCACACCCAAACCTCCTGCATCGGGATGGCTGTCCATGAAATTGATAATCTTCCCGAAAGTATCATCCTCAACAATGGTATCGGGATTGAGTAGCAAGGCGTACTCACCTTTGGAAATTTTGATGGCCTGGTTGTTGGCTTTTGAAAACCCGAGATTAACATGATTTTCAATAATTTTTACCTCGGGAAATTTCTCCCTTACCATGTTCATCGATCCATCCACCGAATTATTATCAACCACACATACTTCACAAGCAATATTTACCGAAGCTTTTGCCACTGAATACAGGCATTGCTCCAGAAAATGTTTCACATTGTAGTTTACAATTACTATTGAAAGTTTCATTATTTACCGAAAAATAAAAACAGCGCCAAAGATAATCACAAACATAGAATGACTACCCAGGCAGGGAAAATTAGTTTGAGGGGAGAGGTTGGAGTGCCGGGCTTCGCCCGTGCATCCTCGAAAAGTTACGAAAATTGAAAATTTTCTACTTTTCGGGATGGAGAAGTTGGAGTGATGGAGTATTGGAGTATTGGAGTTATGTTGAGCGAAGCGAAATCCCGCTTTTGCGGGAGAGTACTGGAGTCCCGAAAGCTTTCAGCGAATTTATTAAGGCTCTTTAATTTAGTTATTAAAGTATTAAACACCATATAGAGAACATGTTACATTTTCATTTTTGATAATTAAATTTGGCGCTACCTTTTTTAGTGAATTTTTGTGTCTTCGCGATTTAGTGGCATTTATTTTTTGCCACAACCTGTCCCGATTATCGGGAAAAACACCCCGTCCCGATAGCTATCGGGAGCTATTGGGGCTTCAAATCCCACGAAATAACGCCACATTTAAATATAGATTATTTGAATGGTCATAAAAAATTATTAGAATGCCTTATGTAAATCTCTAAATGAATTTAAATTATGAAATCTCTTAAAAATATAATGACAGGCCAATAGTGAAATTAGGAGAATGGTTTTTGGTTGGGTCACCCAGTCGGAAGTCCGTAGTCCGCAGTTTTAAAAAGCTTCCAGGACTCCATCATTCCAACCTCTTCCTTCTCCCTTCTCACTTCTAACATCTAACATCTAATATCTATCCCGGGAAAATGTACAAAGGTAAATCGGAGTGGAACAACAATTGGCGGGTATGATCTATTGTAAAGAGCCTTTTAAGAAAACTTTTTCGGTGGTTTACCACGGCAATTAAATCGATGTGTTTTTTATCCACATAATCGTCCAAACAGGCCAGGAAATCATCACCACATATCACATCAAAAACTATTCTCCCCCGACTAACTTCATTGCTGAATTGCGACTGGAGTTGATCCATTTTGCTCCTGTCGGGCAAGGGATCATTATCAACGTCAACATGAATACAATGTACAACAGGCTTGTAATTTGATACCAGTTCAACGAGGGTTTGCAAAGCGTTGATATCGTCACCTCTCAAATCAGTTGCGTACAGCACGTTTTTAAAACCATGATACAGTGCATTGCGGGGTACGGTTAGGATACGACAAGCCGCGTTTTGAACAACTTTTGACGACACTTTACCTGTGAGAATATCTTTTTCACCTTTGCCCCGGGTGCCTAATATGGTAAGATCAGGAACATAAGTTTCAGTTATATTTAAAATTTCTTCTTCGGGAACACCCCCTGTGAGCGTATAAACTACCTTCACATCCACTATGCCTGCTTCATTAATTTCATCAAGCAATCCTTTTTGCAATTTAAGCATATCAGCTTTGGCATCCTCCTTTATTTTTACCATCATCTCCTGGTTAAACATTTCGTTGGTTTCGATGGTGTAAGGAAAGGTAGAGCTTGTAGCAATTAAAAAATCAAAATATGCATGGAAAAGCCTTATTTCGCCGCCAGTTTTTTTGGCTATTTCAAGGGCATAGCGACAAACAGTATCGGTATGAGGCGACAAATCAACCGGAACAAGTATCTTTTTCATAATAAAAAAATGTATTGATTTCCTACAAATGTAGTTAAATCCAATCAATTAAATTGTGAAATTATTCATAAAACAGTCATTTTATTCAATATCCTTTTGCCGCTAATTTTTAATCTGAAAAATTCATGAATTTTTCACTCTGACGGCTTTTTAGCCGTCAGAGCCGAATTTTCAAAGGAAATTCGAGGATTAACCCTCGAAAATATTTAAAATAAATATTTTCGGCCTTCGGTGATTAATTAACAAATTCAACGAATTTGTTAATTAATTAGGTTAATAAGCTAATTTTGGCAAATAGATCAGTCAGAGTACACAGCCAAAATTGGGGAATCATCCATTTGATTTAATCAAATACAATATGAAACTGGAAACTAAAAACCAAAATAACCCGGGTAATATTGAGCAATCTAATTTTTTAAATAATTCGGAAGTGTGGTTCCACAAAATAGATTGTGAGGGTCGGCTTTTATTCATGAATCAATTTGCCGAAGCATTTTGTGGATATTCTAATCTTGATTTTCAAGGAAATCTTACTTTTTGGGAAAAAGTATTTGTAAGCAAAGAAGCCGGGATAAGAATGCTGAATATTTTTCGCGCAACCATTTGCAAATCACGAAATACAAAATCGAAAATAACCCGCATCAAAACCCGTGCGGGAGAAATAAAAAACCTCCTGTGGTCGATGACCGTCACAACCGATCCACAGGGAAAAGCTACAGGAGCATCTATTATTGGGTTTGACCACACCAATATTTCGTGCAACATAAGCACAGGTAATCCTGATCACGAACGTTACCGCCATATTTTCAGAAATGCCCCTATTGGTTTTTTCAGATCCATACCCGAAGGAAAATTTTTGGAAGTTAACAATGCGCTGGCAAAACTTTTGGGTTTTGAAACTCCTGAAGAGGTTCTTTATTCGATAAATAATATTGGAGAAGATGTGTATTTTGATGCCGCTTTTCGTACGGAAGTAGTCTCAGGAACTATTAATTCAGGAAAGGTAAAATCGTTCGAAACAGTTTTTAAGGATCGAAACAACCACACTTTCGATGTAAGGATAAATGTTAGTGCCAGGTATGATGAAGAAATCAACAGTCATATTCTTGAAGGGACCATTGAAGACATTACTGACAGAAAAAATGCTGAGAAGGAACTCCATAAAAACCTGGTAAAATATTCAACACTATTCGAGAAGTCGCCAATTTCAGTATGGGAGGTTGATTATTCAAAAGTAAAAATTGAATTGGATAAAATAAAAGAAGATGTTGATGACCTCCATGTTTTTTTTAGTTCTAATCGTGATGCTTTGGCCGCTATCAGGCAAAAAGTACATATTATTGATATCAATGCTTCAACGCTTGAATTATTTGAAGTAAACACGAAAGAAGAATTTTTCGAAACCCAAAAAAGACTATCACCCCAATTGTATTCTGAAATGGAATTTGAATCCATGCAAGCTTTGGCAGAGGGAAAGATGTCTTTTGAACATGAAACAATTTTCACTACGGCACACTCGGGCAACAAAAATATTATTGTAAGGTGGGTTGCAGCCCCCGGAAGGCCTGTCCCATACAGCAGAGTCCTGGTGAGCTTAATCGATATCACCGAACAAAAATTAAAACAAATAGCTTTAGAGAAAAGCACAAATGAACTCTCATAATTAATTAGCTCGATGGACGATTTGGTGTTTATTGTTGACAAGGATGGAAAGTACCTTTATATCGCGCCAACCAGGCCTGAACTATTGATTGCTTCTGCTGATAATCTTCTTGGAAAAAATATGGGTGATTTTTTTGATCGGGATACTTTTATCAAATTCCTCAACACAATTAAAGCGAGTCTTGAAGAGCAAAAAACCAAAAGCATGAATTACCCTTTAAGCATCAATGGAGTTAATTTTTGGTTTGAGGCAAAAATATCACCACTTACTAAAGACAGTGCAATCCTTGTTTCGAGAGATGTTACAAAACGGATAAATTCAGAAAAAGCAAATCGCGTGATGCTCAATGTTTCAAAAGCCGTGAGCACTACTGACAAGATTGATGAGCTTTTCGAACTGATCAGACTGGAAATCACCAACCTTATCGATACGAAAAACTTTTTTATTGCACTTTTCGATGCCGAAAACAATACCCTGAGCCTGCCATTTTTCCAGGATGAAAAGGATCATTTCGACCAGATTCCTACCGAAAAAACCTTAAGCTCATTGGTCTTGAGCCAAAAGAAAAGCCTGCTCCTGCATCATACAGAAATTATGAATTTGACAAAGCAAGGTAAGATTGATGTGCATGGTACTGTGGCAAAAGTATGGCTTGGAACGCTATTAATGGCCGAGGGCGAAGTGTTGGGACTTATGGTTGTACAAAATTATGAAAATGAAGATGCCATCCGTGAAGAACATAAGCGTTTGCTTGAAATGATAGCACCACAAATCAGCCTCTCCATTAAAAGTAAACAATCAGAGCAATTGCTCAAAGAATCGGAAAAGCAACTTCGGGATTCGAATCAAACCAAGGACAGATTTTTCAACATCATTGCTCACGACCTGAAAAACCCCTTTAATGCCATTATTGGATTCTCATCCTTGCTTTCCGAAGAATGGAATGAATTTGATGATGATGATAAAATTTCGATGATCAATTCAATAAAAACTTCATCCGAAGGAGCCTACGATCTATTAATGAATCTTTTGGAATGGTCGAGACTGCGGGTTGGAAAAATTGCCTTTGAACCTGAATTTATTGATTATGCCAGCTTAATAAGGATTAACTTTTCACTTTTAAAACCCAATTCTGACAAGAAAAACATAAAATTAGTTAGTGACGGCTTATGTGATAAAATGATTTGGGCCGATCCAAACATGATGAAAACAGTAATTAGAAACCTCATTACCAATGCCATTAAATTTACGCCTGAAGGCGGAGTTATTTCGGTTGAATGTTATAAAAACCCTGATATGCCTGGCATGATGAACCTTTCGATAAAAGACAGTGGTGTTGGAATACCAGAAGATGAAATCAAAAATTTATTCAGTTTAACTGATGCCCACTCTACGAGAGGCACCGGGGGAGAAACAGGTACCGGGTTGGGACTGGCACTTTGCCGGGAGTTTATCGAAAAAAACAATGGCAAAATCTGGGCGGAGAGTGAGCCGGGAAAAGGGAGTAAATTTCATATTGCCATGCCCATAAGACCATATTAATTTAGAATTTAGGTTTTGCTACCATTTTTGTGGATGTAAATAATGGCTATCACTGTAAACAGGTTTCTCACCGCCAGTTGGCGGATTGAAAGATTTCTCCCTCCAAAACTTGCTTCGCTACGTTTTTTCAGTCGAAATGACAAAGCCCCGGGCTGTGAATGGGGTGAAAGAAAGCGGGCGCTTTGCGCCCGCTTTCTTTCACCCCAACAAACCAGCCAATGTACCGTCATTTCGAAGGAGCTTGCAGCCTGCCCCGACACTTCGGGGACTGAGAAATCTATTCTATTAATCATGACTAATATTTTGCTTTCCACTAAGTTCGTAGTAGTACTAAAATTCATTAACAACCTTTGCAATCTCTATAAAGGATTTTAAACAATCAGGCAATTCATTCCACATAAAGAAGCACGCATTTTAAAATACCAAAATGCCTGCTAATATTCAAAAGTTCCAAATTCGGTTTTTAAAGTAAGCTTTTTACTTTTTTTACTTTCGCATCTTCCTACAATTTTGGCATCAACATTAAAGCTTTTCGAAATTTCGATAAGCTGATTTGCCGTAGCCTCATCAGTATAAATTTCCATACGGTGCCCCATATTAAACACCTGGTACATCTCTTTCCAGGCTGTGCCTGATTGCTCTTTAATTAATTTAAAAAGTGGCGGGATATCAAAAAGCTTATCTTTAATTACGTGAAGATTGTCGATAAAGTGGAGAATTTTGGTTTGGGCTCCCCCGCTACAATGCACCATCCCGTGAATTTTGCTTCGATGAAATTCAAGTATTTTTTTAATAATGGGTGCATAGGTACGAGTGGGCGATAGCACCAATTTGCCTACATCAAGGCCTTCAATTTCTGTTTTCCCGGTCAGGGTCATCTTTCCGGCATACACAAGATGTTCCGGAATCCGGGGATCAAAACTCTCGGGATATTTTGTAGCAAGCATTTTTTCAAACACATCGTGCCTGGCCGAAGTGAGCCCGTTGCTGCCCATACCGCCATTGTATTCTTTTTCGTAGCCGGCATGGCCAAAAGAAGCTAAACCTACAATTACATCTCCGTCCTCAATATTTGCATTGTCAATCACGTCCTTTCTTTTCATCCGCGAAGTTACCGTAGAATCAACAATGATTGTCCTCACCAAATCACCCACATCGGCAGTTTCGCCACCTGTACTGTATATTTCTACTCCATGTACCCGCATTTCGGCAAGAAATTCCTCTGTGCCATTGATGATGGCCGAGATCACCTCGCCGGGAATCAGGTTTTTGTTACGCCCGATTGTTGATGATAATAATATTTTCCCGGTAGCGCCAACACATAACAAGTCATCAAGATTCATCACAATGGCATCCTGGGCAATCCCTTTCCACACCGAAATATCGCCGGTTTCTTTCCAGTACATGTAGGCCAGGGCCGATTTTGTTCCTGCACCATCGGCATGCATTATGGTGCAATATTCCGGATCATCGGCAAGCAAATCAGGAATTATTTTGCAAAAAGCTTTAGGAAAAAGTCCTTTATTAATATTTTTAATCGCTGCATGAACATCTTCTTTTGATGCTGAAACCCCTCTTTGACTATATTTATTTTCCATTTTTACTTGTTGATAATTTGCTACAAACTTAAATTTTATTATTTTTATAATCATTGATACGAAAAAAAACGAACCGGCATACATGCTCCATATCACGGCCCTTGCAATTATGTAAGGGCTTTTTTGTTGCAAGTGCATGAGGTAAATTTTTTTAATTAACTTCGTTATTAAAATATTAAAAATGGACATCCACAAAGTACTTTTACAGCACTGGGGTTATACATCATTCAGGCCTATGCAGGAAGATATCATCCGCTCGGTGATGGAGGGTCACGATACCCTGGCACTTTTGCCAACCGGTGGTGGAAAGTCTGTTTGCTACCAGGTTCCAGCCCTTGCCATGGAAGGTGTTTGCATTGTTGTTTCACCACTTATTGCCCTGATGAAAGACCAGGTAGATCAATTAAAAGCAAGGAAAATTAAGGCTTTTGCAATCTATTCGGGGATGCACTTTAACGAAATAGAGCTTGCACTAAATAATGTGGTTTATGGTGAAGCCAAACTTTTGTATATATCGCCCGAAAGGCTTGCAACAAGGCAATTCAGGGAAGTGATGCAGTACATGAAAATAAACCTGGTTGCTGTGGATGAGGCACACTGCATTTCGCAATGGGGTTACGATTTCAGGCCACCATACCTAAAAATTGCCGAAATCAGAAGCATGCTTCCACAAGTCCCAATACTTGCTGTTACAGCATCGGCAACCCCTGAAGTGGTTGATGATATCCAGGACAAATTAGAATTTAAAGAGAAAAATATTATCAGGCAAAGCTTTGAGCGGGAAAACCTGGCTTATGTGGTTCTTCACGAAGAAAACAAAAATGGCAGAATTATTAACATGTTTAAAAAAGTTCCGGGCTCGGCCATCGTTTACGCGGGTACAAGGCGAAGAACATCTGACTTTGCAAGACTTCTTATAAAAAATGGTATTGCTGCCGACCACTATCACGCAGGTTTGAGCAATGCCGAGCGTGAGCAAAAACAGAAAAACTGGATGACTGGTAAAACCAGGGTTATAGTGGCAACCAATGCCTTTGGAATGGGGATTGACAAACCTGATGTGCGACTCGTGGTTCATGTTGATTTACCCGGAAGCCCTGAGGCATATTTCCAGGAGGCCGGCAGGGCCGGACGCGACCTGAAAAAATCTTATGCCGTGATTTTATACCAGGATGCCGACATCCTGGATGCTGAAAAACAGTTCGAAAACAGTTTCCCTGACATAGATGAAATACGAAGAGTTTACCAGGCACTTGGTAATTATTTAAAACTTGCTTTAGGCAGCGGTCAAAATATGAGCTTCGATTTCGATATTGCAGACTTTAGTCATCAATACAACTTTGAACCCTTAGTGGCATATAGTGCGCTAAAATTTTTAGAAAAAGAAGGATACCTTATTTTAACGGATGGCGTGCATAATCCCCCAAAAATACATTTTAAACTTCAGGGGGAAGATTTGTACAGATTCAGGGTTGAACATCCAAAACTTGATGGATTTGTAAAATTGATTCTCCGTTTATATACAGGCCTTTTTAGCCAGTTTGTAAAGATCAGCTTAAAAGAAATTTCGAATAAATCGAAACTAAGCACAGAAAAAGTAAACAAGCTGCTTGAGCAGTTAAATCAACAGGAAGTAATTACCTATATCCCATCCAAAAACAAGCCGCAGGTAATAATGACCATCGAAAGGCTTGATGCAAAAGACCTCTATCTTGCAAAAGAAAATTATGAAATACGCAAGCAAATTGCGAGAAAAAGACTGGACACGTTAAAGGAATACCTAAGCACGAAGAGGACCTGCCGGAGTTTGTTTTTACTTTCGTATTTTGGTGAAACCGGCAAGCAACGTTGCGGCCAGTGCGATGTTTGCCTCGAAAGAAATAAAGCACAAATTAGTAAAGTGGAATTTGATGGCATCTTAAACCAGGTAAAACCATTGCTTATGGAACAAGCCATAAAGCCGGAAGATTTAATAGCAGCCATCGACAATACAAATATTGAAAAAAGCAAACGGGTGATAGAATGGCTTTTGGATAACGACAAAATTTTTTATACCCCTGACAAAAAACTTGCATGGAAAAAGTAAATACAACAATTGATATTATTATATTTTTGCACCAGCAAAAACATTTCAATTATTTCACTTACAGTTCAGGATGATAAAAAATAAAAAGATTGTTGTGGTACTACCGGCCTATCAGGCCGAAAAAACCCTGGAAACCACTTACCGTGAAATCCCCTTCGACATTGTGGATGAGGTTGTAATAGTGGATGATAATAGCATTGATAATACTGTGGAAGTTGCAAAAAAAATTGGCATTAAGCATATTATCAAGCACACCGAAAATAAAGGTTATGGGGGCAATCAAAAATCATGTTACAATAAAGCCCTGGAGCTTGGTGCTGATATTGTGGTAATGCTGCATCCCGATTATCAATACACACCAAAATTAATACCTGCAATAGTTCATGTAATAGCCGGTGACCTTTATCCTGTGGTTATGGGCTCCAGAATTTTGGGGCGTGGTGCACTCAAAGGTGGAATGCCGGGATACAAATATTTTGCTAACAGATTTCTAACCCTGATTCAAAACATTTTAATCCACCAAAAACTTTCTGAATACCATACCGGCTATCGCGCTTTTTCGAGGGAAGTGCTCGAAACCGTTAATTACGAAAAAAACTCTGACGATTTTGTTTTCGATAATCAAATGATTGCGCAGATATTTATGGCTGGCTTTGAAATTGGAGAAATAACTTGTCCCACAAAGTATTTTGATGATGCCTCATCAATCAATTTCAGGCGAAGTGTAAAATATGGAATCGGTGTTTTGCAAACATCTGTAGCTTATTACCTGCACCGCAAAGGAATTATTAAATCAAGATTATTTACATAAGCGGCTTTACTGTGTATTTGGTCAAAATTTAAACTATATTTGTTTTTCACGTTTAAACGGCTCAATACCATGAAATTTAACCACACGATTACAATCCTGTTTTTATGCTTGTTAAGCATTGAAATATCTGCTCAAAAACCACAGTCATTTTTAGGTTTATCGGGGGGTGTAGCAATACCTCAAAATGATTTCGCCTCAGATGATACTGATAGCAAAGAATCAGGATTTGCCAAAACCGGCTTTGGTTTTAAAGTAACTTACGATTACAGGATGAGTTATAATTTTGGAATTGCCGGGGTATTAATTATAAATTCAAACCCGTGGAATGATGAAGCCCTGTTTGATGGGATTATAAAAGATTCGATCCTGAGCAATCAACTTTCGATATCAAAAAGTAATTGGAGCACCTTTGGTATGCTTGCCGGGCCTTTTTTGTACCTGCCCGTAAATGATGCCATAAGTATTGATATGCGTATGCTAATAGGTTTTTATAATGCCTTTGCACCCGAAATTATTGTTTCAGGAACACTTGCTAACGGTGAAAATTTTTCACTTCGATTGCTAAAGTACAATGGGATTGGATTTGTATGGGATTTGGGAACTACTTTAAGGGTGAAAATTACTGATAAAAAATATTTCATAGTAGGGGCTGATTATTTATCTTCCACAATACATTTTAAGGATATCGATCGTGCCGATGATAACGGGCAAATAATTACCGAATCTTTCAGTCAACAGTTTACAACAATTAGTGTAATGGCCGGACTTTGTTTTACTTTTTAATTGATTATGGAATATTTAAAAGGACATATTTTACCCAAATCCTTTTACACCCGCGATGATGTGGTTCAAATAGCAAGGGAACTTATCGGCAAAGTGCTGGTAAGCAATTTCAACAACCACCTCACTTCCGGTATTATTATCGAAACCGAAGCTTACGCCGGAACTACCGATAAAGCCTCACATGCTTTCGGGGGACTAAGATCAAAACGAACTGAAATCATGTACCATGAAGGAGGCATTGCATACATTTATCTTTGCTATGGAATACATTCGCTATTCAATGTGGTTACCAATGTAGAGGGCATTCCACATGCAGTGCTTATCAGGGCAATTAAGCCATTGGATGGTAAAAATTTAATACTTGAGCGAATAAGGAAAAAGAAGCTTGAAAAAAATGCAGGAATTGGCCCGGGCAGGGTGTCCAAACTATTGGGGCTTTACTATTCTCAAACAGGCAAAAAAATTACCAGCGAGACAAAGAAGCATAATTTGAATATTTGGATAGAAGAAAGGGGAATAAGATATGATACATCTTCGATTGTTTCAAGCCCCAGAATCGGTGTAGGGTATGCAGGGGAGGATGCAAAATTACCCTATCGCTTTGTACTTGATACAAAATAAAATCCCCGAATAAAAATATTCGGGGATTATCTCTTTAATATTCTGCTAAAAAAAATTAAACTCCTGCTGCAAGTTCGCTACCTGCTTTGAATTTAACAACATTTTTTGCTGCGATTTTCAATTCTTGTCCGGTTTGCGGATTTCTGCCGGTTCTGGCGGCGCGTGTAGCTACGCTGAATGATCCAAATCCAACTAATGCAACCCTGTCGCCTTTTGCAAGGGCATCACCGGTTGTTTTGATAAATGAATCGAGAGCTTTTTTAGCATCTGCTTTTGTCAGGCCAGCATCAGCTGCCATGGCATCAATTAATTCTGCTTTGTTCATGTTGATAGAATTTTTGGTTAATAATAAAATTATTTAATCGGGGCAAATATAAGTCAAATCTCTTAAATAGCAAGGTATACCTGTTAAAAAGTCTTATAGATGTTGATAAAAGTAGATTTTTGTTGATAAGTATAGTTAAAAAATCTTAAATTGCTGAACAACTGTTAAATCAGCTACACAAGCTTCCAATCAGCATGGATATTAAACCCATTTAAAAAACTCTTAATATCCATTCGTTTCTTTCCTGAAACTTGCAATTCCAATATGTTAATCTTTCCGTTATTACAGCATACCGACAAACACGACTTACCATCAGTTTTAAGGCTACCGGCAGGCTGATTAACTCCACCAAAATCATAGTCTGCCTTATATATTTTTATTTTATAAACAATATTATCAGAAGTCGATACTTCTGTAAATGCCGTAGGATAAGGACTAAGCCCTCTTATTTTATTATATACCGACATCACATCATTATGCCAATCTATTTTGCAATCCTCTTTATATATTTTTGGAGCACTCTTTAGGTTTTCATCACTTTCAATCAATTCATCCTGCTTTTTAAGCCTGAGCTTATCCTTCTCAATCAATCTAAGCGTTTTTATAACCAGCGAGGCTCCTACCTCCATCAAACGGTCGTGAAGCGCTCCAAAGGTTTCATTTTTGCCAATCGTTACTTTCTCTCGATAAATAATATCACCTGTATCAATTTCCTGTTTCAGGAAAAAAGTAGTAACCCCGGTTTCAGTCTCACCGTTTATGATGGCGTGATTTATCGGGGCAGCCCCCCTGTAATTGGGCAACAGGGATGCATGCAAATTAAATGTACCCAGATCGGGCATAGTCCAAACCACTTCGGGTAGCATCCTGAAAGCAACGACTATTCCCAGGTTAGCTTTTAGAGATTTAAATTCTTCCAAAAACGCCGGGTCTTTAAGATTTGTAGGTTGCAAAACTTTTAATCCGTGTGCTTCAGCCATCATCTTAACATAAGATGCTTTCATTTTTTTTCCGCGCCCGGCAGGCTTATCCGGCGCTGTAACAACACCGACAATATTCAGCCTTTCATCAATCAATCTTTTTAATGAGGCACCTGCAAATTCCGGTGTTCCCATAAAAACTATCCTAATGTCTCTTTTTATCATGGTGCAAAATAAAAAAAATACCTGCCCAAAATTTCGGACAGGTATCTAAAATATTACAATATTATTCTTATTACTTGATCATCCCTTCGGCATGAGCAATAAATTTATCAATGTCGCGAGCTTCCTGGCTTTTCGAAAACTCAGTTTTTATTTTCTTATAAACTTCGGCAGCTTTACTGTATTCACCATTAATTTCATAAGTCCAGCCGGCTTTCATAAAAAATGGTGGAGAAGTGATATCATTGGTCGAAACATTAGCAGCCTCAAGGTAAAAAGCAACTGCTTTGTCAGGGTTGCCCAATTCCATGTAGCTATCACCAATGGCTCCAATTGCCATTGGTTGAACCATTTCATCATCGCCATCAAAATCTTCAAGATACGCAATTGCTGTTTCGTATTCGCCCTTTTTCATGTAAATAATACCCGTGTAATAATTGGCAAGATTCGCGGTTTTGGTCCATTTATAGTCATCCATAATATCCAAAAATCCGGGATAAAGCCCATCACCATTCAGTGCAAGGTTTAGTGAATCGGTTTCAAAATATTTCTCTGCCATAAACACTTGCTCCTGGGCTTTCTTTTCCTGAGGTTTCAGGTAAAATTGATTAAATCCCATGTAAGCCAGTATTACAATTACCAACATCCCGATAAAAATCAAAATTGGATTTTGATTTTTTTCAATAAAGTATTCGGTTTTACTTAGTGCCTCCTCAACAGCTTGAATGTTTTCTTCTGCTCTCGTGGTTTTTTTTGCCATAATTTTCTTCTAAAATTTTGAGGTGCAAAAGTATATTTTTTTTTGATTAACAAAAGATAGGAGATAATTTTTTTAATTTTGGTGGTTTGCTCTAAATGATGAATTTTTGAAGATTTAAACTCATAGTTAAAAACATTCATTACTATTTTTAAAATTTTTGATAATGAAAAAATGTATAATTCTATTCACAGTAGCACTTACAATTTGTATGCAGGCCATTGCAGGATGGGAAATTACTTACAGGGTAACAGAAACTGACGGATCGATATCTTATGATGTAATGCTAATTGAAGACAATACAGTGAAGTATGGCGGAATTGACGAAAGTTTTATTTTCAATACAAAAAGCAATCAATTCTCTTTTATCATCAATCAAAATAAAACTTTTTGGAGTGGCAATATCCTTGAACTCAGAAATGAAATGAGCGATGCAATAAAGAGTGTTATGAACGAAATGATTGATAGTTTACCTGAAGAACAACGCGAAATCTATGTTAAAATGTTGGAAAGCATAACACAAATGTATGACTCTCCTGCTTCGGATAAAATTAACTCGATAAATATTAAAATTACAAACACGGGTATTCAGGAGGAAATAGCAGGCTACACTTCACACAAATACGATGTAAATGTTGGTGGAAATCTTGTTGAGTCAATTTGGATATCATCCGAATTAGACCTGAAAGAAGAACTCAATCCACAAAAAATTGCTGAAATGCTCAACCAAATCATGCCCAATGTTGACGGAGAATTATACTATGAGTTCACAAACCAATACCTTGAGCTTTGGAAAAAGGGATTTAGAATGAAATCGACAGATGATGAAGGGGACACAATCGAGGTGATAAAAGTGAGCCAAAGAAATATTACCGGCAACGAACTGGGAGTTCCTGAAGGGTACACAAAAATTTCACCCCTGGAATTTATTCAAAATCAAATGACGGGAGGCGATAGCAACAACAACGAAGAATGGTAAATAAAATCTACCTTTTTATAAAATGATAACATTGATAGAAAAGCAAAATCAATTCTTAAATTATTTGCATTTTTACAGCTTCATCAAATTAACTTTATCTTAAATTATTTAAACATGAACCCAAATTCTGGTATCTCAACAAAAAATTTTATGCGTATTTCAGCATTTATGCTGTTTATCCTCACCTTACCATTAACTGCTTTTTCGCAGGATGATGATTCAAAAATAGTAATCGATAATTGGTTGCAACTCGGGAACTTTGAAGTTGCACCTCCGGCATTGCATAATCAGAACAATATGAAAGGAAAGAAGTTTGAAACTGTTGATTTAATGCACTTTAAATATATAGACCTTTCCTCACTTGAGCCCGAAGAGAACAAAGAAGTGCTTTGGAAAACAGGTTCTTTTGCCTGGTCGAAAATCAAAGCGGCAAAAAATGGCTTTGTTAAAATTGGAAAGAAGGAAAAGTATGACTCCAACCAAATTGCTTATGTAGCAGCCTACATCCACGCTGACCGGTGGCTGAAAGCTGAACTTGAATTATGCAGCCCTCAAATGCTGGAAGTTTACCTTGACGGGAAAAAAATAAAAAGCAAAGATTCGGATAATGACAAGGACGAAGAACCGGGCACGATTACCTCAAACATTAAGCTCGAAAAAGGAACGCACCTCCTTTTGCTAAAAACTTTAAAAGCAACTGAAAATAACGCTGACTGGGAAATTAGCACAAACCTGAAAATCGACAAGGATTTCGATGCAGGGTTGGTGAATGTTGATATTCTGCCGCAAGAAAACATGACCATTCATCATCTCCTCAATGGCGAGTTTATTAATGGCGCTTCCATTTCGGCTGATGGCGAACTGGTAATGTTAAGGTTTTCGGAATCTACTCCTCCAAACGGGGATCGCGATAGCTGGACGGAAGTGAGAAATCTTGAAAGTGGCAAACTTATTCAAACTTTCAGGGAGTCGAAAATGACGGGACTGGAATGGCTTCCCACCGGAAAAGCCATCTCCTACGAAACAAGGGATAAGGAAAAAGGCGCATCGCTTTGGGTTTTTGATTTCTCGGATATGTCGATAAAAAAGATACTTAAAGATGTTGAAGACTTCGGTTCATACACCTGGTCGGGGGATGCATCATTTATTATTTACACTGTTTCGGAAGAGTTCGAAGATAAAAATAAAGATATAAAGCTCTTCGAAGGCATGCCCGACATCTGGCCCTGGTGGCGCAATAGAAGCTTTTTGTATAAACTTGATGTTGCATCGGGTGTTTCAGAAAAACTCACTTTTGGATACTTGTCAACCAATTTGATGGACATCAGGGATGACGGTCAAAAAATCCTTTTCAGCCAAAGCATCCCCGACTTCTCCGAAAGGCCATACTCGAAACAGTATTTAATGGAGATGGATATTGAGAGTTACAGCATCGACACCATCTGGGAAAAACATTTTGGGGGAAGTTGCCAATATACTCCTGATGGTTCGCATTTACTGGTAAGCGGTTCACCTGCCATGTTCGGAAACACCGGGGTAAATGTAACAGGCGATGTTATTCCAAACGATTACGACACGCAGGCCTATCTTTACGACATAAGTTCAGGAGATGTGAACCCGATCACATTCAATTTTAATCCAAGCATACAACAGGCTGTATTTAGTAAGTATGATGAGAACAAAATCTATTTTCTGGTACAGGATCGCACCTATAAAAAGATATTTTCGTTTGATTTAAACACGAGATATTTTGAAGAAATCCCCACAGGTTTTGATGTGGTGAACAGCATGTCATTATCTGATAAAACCCCTTTGGGCGTTTTTACCGGCTCAGGCATCTCAACACCAAAATATGCTGTTTCTGTAAATCTTGCTGACGGCCAAACCAACACCATCACAAATCCAAGATCAGAAACCTATAAAAATGTAGTTTTTGGCAGCACTGAAGAATGGAACTTTACAAATAAAAACGGCGTTGAAATAGAAGGGAGAATTTATTACCCGCCAAATTTCGACAAGAAAAAAAAATACCCGCTAATAGTTTACTATTACGCCGGCACAAGACCAACGGAGAGAAGTTTTGGGGGCAGGTATCCAAAAAACATATTTGCTGCACAAGGGTATGTTGTGTATAATCTTCAGCCAAGCGGAGCTACAGGCTTTGGCCAGGATTTTTCGGCTGCCCACGTAAATAACTGGGGAATTACAGTAGCCGATGAAATTATTGATGGTACGAAACTTTTCCTTGACGATCATAACTTTATTGATAAAGAAAAAGTTGGCTGTATCGGGGCATCTTATGGTGGCTTTATGACCATGCTGCTTCAAACCCGAACCGATATTTTTGCCGCAGCCATATCCCATGCCGGCATCAGCTCCATAGCCGGTTACTGGGGCGAAGGTTATTGGGGATATTTGTATAGTTCGGTGGCATCGGCCAACAGCTTTCCGTGGAACAACAAGAAATTGTACGTGGAACAAAGCGCACTTTTTAATGCCGACAAAATCAACACTCCCTTACTATTATTGTATGGCGGTAGCGACACCAATGTTCCTCCCGGCGAAAGCATACAGCTTTACACCGCACTGAAACTTCTCGGGAAGCCGGTTGAACTGATCGAAGTTAAAGGCCAGAACCACCAAATAGTCGATTATAAAAAACGCATCGAATGGCAGAATACCATTTTTGCCTGGTTCGACAAATGGCTCAAAGATCAGCCGGCCTGGTGGAACGATCTTTATCCCGACAGGAATTTGTAAAGAAATCTATAATTGATATTAAAAATATGGAGGATCTAATAAAACCGGAATATGAGACCTTATTGGAGAAAAATGAACTGGTCGCAAATTGCGACCGGTTAGCAAGCCTAAAACATTCTTCAGTAAATCCGATGGTATTTACCGAGCAGGGTGTTGCCATGCTTTCATCGGTCTTACGTTCTGAAACTGCCATTAAAATTAATATTGAAATTATGCGAGCCTTTGCCCGGTACAGGTATTTACTTAAAGAAACCGTTGAACTAAAAAACGAAATCCACAAGCTCGATGTGAAAATGAATAATGCCTTCAAATATTTGCTCGATAAACTGGACGCATTACACCAAAAAGAAAATGAACCAAGAACCCAAATTGGATACAAAATTCATAACAAATAATCCGTCACAATACTCAATTATTCTATGCGAAAAAATATTTCGATACCACTATCTAACTGCTAATAAATATCAAATGGCAAATCAAGCACCACTTGCTGAATTATTAAGACCCAACACACTCGATGGTTATATTGGCCAGGAACATCTACTTGGCGAAAATGCCATACTGCGCCGAAGCATCGAATCGGGAAACCTGCCCTCGATGATTTTGTGGGGGCCACCCGGCACAGGCAAAACCACCCTGGCATTTATTATTTCCAAAACATTAAATCGCCCTTTTTACACCCTGAGTGCAATTAACTCGGGTGTTAAAGATGTGCGGGGTGTGATTGAATCGGCAAAACATGAAGACAATGCTATTTTGTTTATCGATGAAATTCACCGTTTTAGCAAATCACAGCAGGATTCCTTATTGGGAGCAGTCGAAACAGGTATTGTTACACTCATCGGGGCAAGCACCGAAAACCCGTCATTCGAAGTGATCTCTCCCCTGCTCTCCCGCTGCCAGGTGTACATTCTTCAGCACTTAGACAAAAAACACCTGCAGCGCATGACCGAAAATGCCGTGAAGCATTTGGAAAATACCCTGAACAAAAAAATTGAACTTGCCGAAGATGAAGCCTTACTCAGGGTTTCGGGAGGAGATGCACGTAAACTGTTCAATGCCATCGAACTTGTGGTGAAATCGCAACAGCAAAATCACGAAATTAAAATCACAAATAAAACGGTTATCGATACCATTCAGCAAAACATTGCCATTTACGATAAGGCCGGCGAACAGCATTACGATGTAATTTCAGCCTTTATAAAATCGATGCGTGGAAGCGATCCCAACGCCGCGGTTTACTGGCTTGCCAGGATGATCGAGGGTGGCGAAGACCCGAAGTTCATTGCCAGGCGAATGGTAATTCTTGCTTCCGAAGATATTGGAAATGCTAACCCTAATGCTTTGCTGCTCGCCAATACCTGCTTCGATGCCATCAACAAAATAGGCTGGCCGGAAGGGAGAATTATTTTGTCGCAAACCGCGGTTTACCTCGCCACATCACCAAAAAGTAATTCGACCTACCTCGCCATTGATGATGCCATCGCGCTGGTTAAAAAAACCGGGGATTTGCCGGTGCCTTTACATGTAAGGAACGCGCCCACCAAATTGATGAAGGATATCGGTTACGGTAAGAATTACAAATATGCCCATACCTACCAAAACAACTTTACCGAACTGGAATTTTTACCCGAAAAAATAAAAGGAACAAAGTTTTACGAACCCGGCAAAAATGCCCGCGAAGAGGACGCCCGGAAATGGCTGAAAATCCGATGGAAGGAAAAGTATGGGTATTAAACAGTGAAGCATGCTTCACTGTTATACCGAATGCTTCACAGCTGTATGTATAAAAAAATCATGAACTGGGAAATTCAAATCAAAGGTTTTAAATCTTATCTGCAACTCGAAAAATCACTTTCGGGGAATTCGGTTGAGGCTTACGTGCGCGATATGGAGAAACTTCAGCAGTATGTAGAAATGAGTTTCGGGAAAGTCCCATCGCCCGAAAAACTGAAAAGCAAAACCCTTAGAGAATTTATTGTATGGATTTGCGAACTTGGCATGAGCGCCAAAAGCCAGGCAAGGATAGTTTCAGGCATAAGGGCATTTTACAAATACTTGCTTATCGAAGATATTATTGATGATGACCCCACACTTTTGTTGGAAGTGCCCCGCACAGAAAGAAAGCTTCCTGACACCCTGAGCAACCTTGAAATTGTAAAAATGATCGATGCCATCGACCTGTCGAAAGCCGGGGGATCAAGAAACCGCGCCATCATCGAAACACTTTATGGTTGCGGTTTGCGGGTAAGTGAACTCATCAACCTGCAGATTTCCAATTTACATTTCGATATCGGCTTTGTAAAAATCACCGGCAAGGGAAACAAACAGCGATGGGTGCCAGCGGGTACACAAGTCGTTAGCCAAATCAACAATTACCTTACAAACATCAGGGTGCATCTGGACATAAAAAAAGGAAACGAAGATTTTGTTTTTCTTAACCGGAATGGAAAAAAGCTGACGAGGGTGATGATTTTTTATATTGTAAAACAGTTGGCAGAAAAAGCGGGGATAAATAAAACCGTCAGTCCACACACTTTTCGGCACTCCTTTGCAACGCATTTGGTTGAGGGCGGTGCTGATTTAAGGGCAGTGCAGGATATGCTGGGGCACGAATCCATTACAACCACCGAAATTTATACCCATCTCGACCGTAGGTATTTACAAGAAACCATCGAAAGATATCACCCTTTGGGAAAATACAATAGATAGTTGATCTTTAAAATAAATCTGTGAATAATGCAACTTAGTGAATCTATGTGTCCTCAGTGCCTCAGTGGTAACTTTGCTAAAATCAACACGTAGACACTTAGCTCACTCAGGAACACTAAGAAAAAAAATATCAGCAACTCAATCCAGCTTGATTTCGATCAACTTTGTATCTTCCGATTTATCGAAAAACAAAAGTGAACTATCATTGACCCGCATTATTTCCCGGGGATTAAAACCTGAAATTGTATTGGTTTTTCCGAAAAGCTGTTTCGAAAATTCCTTTGAAATTATATCATAGGCTCCCAGCATTAATTCATGCTTTCCCTTCATGGTTTTTAAATTTCCGGCATCGGTTTGGTTCCTGTTTTTAGGATGATCATTATAAACAATAAAAAGCTTGTTGTCCGATAAAAAACTACAAAACCCAAGAGTTTCCGGGCCTGCTCCCATGGCCTGCTTTTTAGGAATCACCATCGAATTATAAAATTGATTATTTGCATCAAGCTGAAACAGCAATATTTCGTTGGCATAATAATAGGGTCTGTCGTAAAGCATGCCCTGCCTGTCCCTGATCAGCATAATACTTTTCCAGTTATACTCGAAAAGCAGTAAAATGTTGTTGTGTGCCGTGATGTGTATTGCCGCAGGAATTAGATTTTCGAAATCAGACTTTAAGGTTTTCTGGCTGGTATAAATTAAATCCTTTTCTACCGAAGTAAAATAATGAATTTTCTGCTTCAATATATTTCCTTTTTGACCATCGAAGAGATAGTAAAAAATACCTTCCGGCTCTTCACTATAACTATCTTTCACAAAATAACCCGACAAGCCAACAACATTTTTTTCGGCTCTGAACAATCCTGATTTCCTGATCGCAGCATTTTCAAACTTAAACTCAAAAGCATCAAAATCGTCCTTGATAATATTATAAACCACCAGTTGATGAATTAAATCTTCCGGTTTGAAAGGATTAAATATTTCAACCCTGATAAAGAACAGGCCATTCTCACCGGCAAGTATTTCAATAATATTATAACTTACCACATCATCAGGATAATCCAAAAGCCTGGTGCCTTTCAAATCCAATTTTTCATCATAAATATTAAAGTCGATTTTCTCTGAAATACCCGGAGTTGATGGGGCTTTTACCGAAAACACAAATTGCCTGCCCGAATCTGAGCGTATTTCATCCGGTTGAAAAAAGTCAAATTCAATATCCGGTTTTGTGATATCTTCAACCGTTGCAGGGTTTATTTTTTTTTTCACTATGCCGGATTTGTCAATTTGGAACAGGTAAGAACTTATTGCATGATTTTGCGAACTGTAGCGGCTGCAAAGTAAAATGAAGCCAGCCGCTGTTTTATAAAATGATAGCGGCTTTAAATTTTTTAGTTTCCGAATTGCGGTATCGACTACGGAAATATCGCCTGCTAATTTTAGGTTATTATCAAATACCAGGATACTACTTTTAGCATCATCATCAAATCCAATAAAACCATCATCGGAAACTTGCAGGCCATAATAAAAATCATAATCCTTAACCAAAAGATTTGATAATTTCCCATCGATCAAATTAAAACTTTCACCAAAAATCAATTCAGGATTTAATTGTGCCAATGTCGCTTGAAAAGCAAACATCACAATAAACCAATAGAAAATATATTTTATCAGTCCTTTCAAAACAATTTTTAATTTGATGAAAACAACTTGTAAATAAGGAGCTAAAGATAATTGAAACTTCAAGAACTACCCTAAAAATCCCTGAGGCTGATCGAATAAAAAAGGGTGTTTGAATTTCCGGATGTCAAACAAGCCGCAACAGTCATGGTTGATTTATGGAGTAACCAGGCAAGTGATATTTCGGGTCTATTGTTGAAAACTGAAGAATTTCCATACTCATTAAAGTTTAGCTATGCTATCGAGATAAACTATACCGATGCCGGCCATATCTCGGATGATGATGCAAATGATTATGATTACGATGAGTTGATCCATTCAAAAAAAAGGAACAAATATCTACCTTGAATTCAGTAATCAGAAAATCAACTTTGAATGGTTTTTTTTACTACCAGGAATCGGGTGGGATGTTATTGATAATAGAAACTCATTTGATATTTATTTATACCAGATACAAATTAGCGATGATATCAAAAAGGTTGAGCCGGCAATTGACTTTATCAGTTATTTTTTTGATAGACCAACAACGGACACCAGTGATGCTAAAATAGCATTTACTGAAGCTGCGAAATTTGATGGATATTCAGTTTTGATACCCACGAAATCGGCAAATTTGAAACAAACTGATAATCACCTTAAAGAATACCATGGAGTAACTAATAATGGATATTCCTGGGTTTTTCGCATTTTTGACACAATTCCAATCAATGGGAACTCAGATGAAAGCTGGGAAAACTTTTTTAAATCGGAAGCAGCTCCGAAAAATAGTTTTCACGATTACAAAATTCAACAAGTGGATGTTGATAATAGCTATTCAAAGAAAGTTAGATGAAATTATTTGTGTAAGTATTGTAGCAGTGCCAGGGAGATATTTAATAATTCCCTATTTGGGTGTGTTTATCAACAAGCGAATAATGTTAATTAAAACGGGCTGACGAATTCTTTAAATAATGGAGCCACCTTGTCTTTGCCCGATAATATTGGATTAACATCTTTCCCCCAGTCGATATTGAGGTCGGGGTCGTTCCACAAAATACTCCCTTCCGAATCTTTGTTGTAAATATTTGTACACTTGTAAAAGAAAACCGTGTTGTCGTCGAGGGTCATAAAACCATGGGCAAAACCCGCCGGAACCCAGTACATCCATTTGTTTACATCCGACAAAACTATGGAAGCCCATTTTCCGTAAGTGGCTGAATTTTTCCGCAAATCCACGGCAACATCCAGCACCGAGCCACGCATCACCCGTACAAGTTTTCCTTGTGTAAATGGAGGCTTTTGAAAGTGCAGGCCACGCAGCACATTTTTCATCGAGCGCGATTCGTTGTCCTGCACAAAGTTTACATCAATCCCCTTTTCGAGGAATTTAATTTTGTTGTAGGATTCAAAAAAATAGCCCCTGTCGTCTTCAAAAACATTAGGCTTAATAATTACTAAATCCTTAATTCCTGTTTCTACAATTTCCATAGTTTATCAATTTTGGTTTCAAAGATAAAAAAGAACCTGGAAATACTTCCGAAAAAAAATTCTCCCGCAGGTTTCGCAGATATTCGCAGAAATTATCCGCGCCAACCTGTGCATGGGTTGTAAAATTCCCTGCATTAAATATTAACGATGCTCCGCACTTGAAAGAAAAGCCACAGCGTGGCGGTAATCTTTGTGGAAAAATGAACACAGCATTGTATCATAAGGTGCAGTCCGCCTTGCCGTTGAGGCAGGCATACCGACAATATAAATTAATGGGACACGGTCGGGTTTTTCAGCAAGCCTTAACTTAATCGCGCTACCATAGAATAGAAATATTACTTTGCTATTTTGTTAATCTGGGGTCAAAATAAAATGGACTATAATCAAGGAGTTTTACTTTTTTATATTCCTTATGATTGCAATTTAAAACCAAAAGGTGTATCACCAGTGTCCGATTATAAAATTTAATCACCTCACTGCTTCGGTATAAAAGTGTTGCTTTTTTGCCAGCACACTTTTGGATAATTGTATCTTTGAATTATTGGTACTACTGCTATTTGTGTGGGTACAGTACGAGGCCAGATAAAATGTGTATGGCAAGTTTGTTGTTTAAATAAATTTCAGAGCTCTTTACCTAATAATTGAACATCAATTAGTTATGTGGTTTTTGCTGGAAATTATTGTGTCGTCATGTTCATGCTTAAATTATTTTATTTTACTTAGTGTCCCTTAGTGGTCTATGTGTCTACGTGTTGATTTTTAAAAAGTTAACACTCACATAGTGATGCCTATGGTATAAGACACTGAGGGCACAAAGATTCACTAAGAGGCATTATTCACGACATTTGATTTACGTTAAGTAAGGAGTTTAGGATTTGGAAATAAAAGTTTCTTTCCACTAAAATAGTAGTAGAACTGAATTTTTAATTTAACACACGCAACCCTACTGATGCCAATATTACACTGGATAGGAAAAGAAAAAGTTATCAATCACCATATTATTTAAAAAAAATACCGTGGGACATCACAAGATTTTAAATAAGCGGAATTATGAGCAAACAAAATAGCATAAAACTTTTTGAACAAAAACAGGTGCGCACGCACTGGGAAGAAAAAGAAGAAAAATGCCGCCCTTTCAATTGATTTGATTTCGGGGAATTAAAATAATCCCCCAATTTTTAAGCCTGCCGAAAAACTGAGCGGAGTATCTGGCGTGATGGTATAACCATAATGATATTCGCCCTCGCCACCATCAAATCCATAGCCAATGCCAGCATAAAAATCAACCAGGAAAATATCGTTTACAACCCATTGTTTTCCGATGACCACCTGAACAATCATCGAAAAATAATCTTTGCGTTCACTTGAATAGTAATAATAGCTACTCCAGTAGTCATAATATATTTCAGTGTCTTTACTAAAAAACCCGAAACCGATTTCAGGTTTTACGTACGTGCCTTTTAGGATGTGTGCATAGCGCATGCCTTTGATGTAGAAATCCGGACTTTTTATAAATTTCATTCCAAACGTCACAAAACTACCACGGGGGTTTACATCGTTGGGGGTCGAAGCCCAGGCCGATAATGCCGAGGGTGGCTTCAAGGCTTTGTCCGGGTTTAATGCTACGTTCGTAGGCAAAAGTGGTATTGCCCGTGAGGGGAGAAAGAAAATCAATCTTGATGGCGTTTTTGTTTTGGTCGGCGTAGTTCATGGGGTTGTCCATCTCATTTTGGAAAGTCATTTCCTTTCCATTTTCAAAAATCAATTTGCTTATTTTTTCTTTGGTGATAGTGAACATCAGATCAGGAGAATATTCAGGAAGGTTGTACTTGATCTCTTCGCTGCCAATTTCGCGCACTTTGCAATTTAGTGTGTCTGCATTTTTCTTAATAATCATGTCCTGTGCTGAAACACCTGTTGCTATCGAGAATATAAAGCTGCACAGGATTATAAATTTTAAAGTTTTCATAGCTTAATGGTTTAGTTAAGTTTTCGTTTTAATAGTTGCGATTTTCTTTCAAAGTATGTGCCACATTTAATAGAGGGCTCTAATTTAAACTCATTAAAAATCGATGATGTCTGGTTAATTCTAATAGATTCTTTCCCGAAGTTTCGGAACTGCCAATTACAGGTTTATGTAAGGCGCTGAAAACCTAACTTTTAAACAGGTCCTTCAGTCTTCGCCAGCCGGCGGATACTGGATTTATGGGTGGGTGAAAGTGGGCGCGAATGGCCCACTTTCACCCACCCCATTTACAGCCCGGCGCTTTGTCATTTCGATGTTGTACTTACGGCAGAGCTGCCGCGTGTGCGGCAAGAAATCTGTTCCATCTTGTCATTTCCTCATTATGCCCGAACCCATTACCTCTTTTAAACTGCCTCTCATTTGAGGCGGCTTTTTGTTTGATTTAAATTTTGATGAAGTAAGAAATTCTTTGTGAAGCTCAAAATTCAATTCCTCAAATTCGATTACTTTTGCCAACGCAAAAATCAACCGTTCAGCTAATGGAAAATTTAATTATCGACTTGAATGATACAGTGAAATGGATTGGGGTAAAAGACCCTGATCTGGTTACCTTTGATGTGGTGATGGAAACAAAGTATGGAACAAGCTACAATTCCTACTTTATCAATGCCAAAAAAAAGACCATTATAGACGCCACCAAAGAGAAGTTTTGGGAAGAATATCTCATGAAAATTGATGAGCTTTGCGATCCCCGGGATATCGAATACATCGTTGTAAATCATACCGAACCCGATCATTCGGGCAATGTTAAAAACCTGCTCAGGGTAGCCCCCAATGCCAAAGTTGTGGGAACCGGGAATGCCATCCGCTACCTGCGCGATTTGATGGGCATGGATTTCCCGAATATTATTGTAAAAGACGGGAACACCCTCGACTTGGGCGACAGAACCCTGAAATTTATCTCTGCGCCAAACCTGCACTGGCCCGACACCATGTTTACCTATCTTGAAGAAGATAAAATCCTGTTTACCTGCGATTCGTTTGGGGCGCATTTTTGCGATGATAAATTATTCGAAGATGAGATAGAGCGCATGAATGAATACCACGGAGCTTTTCAATATTACTTTGATGTCATTCTCGGGCCGTTTAGCAAGTTTATGCTCAAAGCCATCCAGAAAATTGAAGACCTGGAGATCGAAAGCATCGCACCCGGACATGGCCCTGTGTTGCGCCAGAATTGGAAAAAATATGTTGATCTTTCAAAATTTTATGCTGAAAGGGCTCTAAGCAAACCCATCAAGCCGGTTGTTTTTATCCCTTACGTAAGCGCCTATCAAAAAACCGGAATGATTGCCGAACTCATTGCCGAAGGAATTCTGCAGGCCGGAGATATTAAAGTGGATGTGGTTGACATTGAAATGTCGCCACTTGGAGAACTTGAACAACATATTTCGCACGCATCGGCTTACGTTATTGGCTCTCCAACAATTAATCAAAATATTTTATTGCCGGTTTACAAATGTTTTGCACTCATCAACCCGATTCGCGACAAAGGCAAGCCTGCTGCTGCTTTTGGTTCTTATGGCTGGAGTGGGGAAGCCAAAAAGCTGATTCGTACAAATCTTGAAAACCTCAAGCTCGATGTTTTTGACGAAGAAATGTTTGTAAAGTTTACCCCGGATGATGAAGAAAGTGCCAGGGCAATTGCTTTCGGCAAAGCCTTTGGAGAATCATTACTTGCCCACAATATAAAAGCCGAACAGGCCGTTAGTTAGCCAGGGTAATTTTTTGTTTTCATATGTTTGTAGTGGCTAAGTCAAAAAAGCGTTAAATCTTTAGTCTTAGCCACTTTTTTTAAATCTTCCCGATAATCATTAATTAATATTGAAAATCAGACTCACCACCTTATGTCTCATTGTTATCATGCTGTTTGCAATGCTTTCATGTAGCATCGAGCGAAAGCTGGCCAATGAATTTATTCAAAAAGCTGACAGTATTTCCGTTTTGCTAATTCCACCAGATTTTGTTTTCAAAACCAACCTGAAAAATTACCAGATCGGAGGCTTTGATAAATTGGGTTCTGCCGAACAGCAGCAAATTTTATACGACAGCAGCATATTTTTAAAAAACATCAGCGACACTTTTTTAATCTCCCGCTTTTTTAGTTCGATGGAAACAACACTAAGGAAGTTTGGAATTTATACTTATTCTCAGGATGAAATCGTGGAGTTTATGGATGTGAAAAATATAGCTTACCAGGTTACCCTGGCCCAACTCGAAATGGAAGAGGGCATTTACCCCTACCGGGCAGAAGATGTATTTTTTGATACAGTGCTCTTTTATGAAGATTTTGATCTTGAGCAGGTAAGTTTGAATTGCTGGTTTGAAATTTCCAAATTGAACGATCCAAAGGCTGTGAATAATATTTTGTATGCAAGCGATTTTCTTACTGACGAACTTGAAGGCCGTTTTACTTCCAATGTATTTACCGGTGAGGTGAAATTTAAATACAATATTTTTTCGTTGGAAAAAGAAGATGTTTATACACTGGCTGCGCGTGAGGGAGAGCATTATGCAGGATATATTTTTGATTATATCATGAATCAATACATCTATTTTAACCTCCCGGATCAAAACCCGCCCAAAACCTACCTAAGTTACGACCATGATGCCGGAGTTCTTTTTCCGGCTGAAGACAGGCGGTTTTTATTTCTTGATGAATAAACGGCTTGATATGTAAGGATTGATTTTAGGTTTAAGATTCGTTATTAAATAACACTATTGTCCGTGAAAAAATAGATACTAAAAGCAGATTCTTCTCCGCCGGTTGGCGGATCAGAATGACAGGCGTTTAGGCTTTCAGG
>CAZQIV010000074.1:0-33299 GCA_964593705.1 uncultured Lentimicrobiaceae bacterium
ATTAGTGTTTTCTCACCTTAACCTGTGGTCTAAATAACGGGGAGTATTATAGACATCACCGAACGAAAAATTGCTGAACAAAAAATATTTGAAACCCAAACATATTTATCAAAGGCACAAGAGATAGGTAAATTAGGTACATGGAGACTTGATATTCAGGAAAATAATTTATTCTGGACAGATGAAAATTATAAGGTATTCGGATTGAAACCTGGAACCCCCTTAACTTATGAGATATTTTTAAATCGTGTTCATCCTGACGACAGAGAATTTGTGAATCGGGAATGGACATCAAAAATGATGACCAATAATTATGATATTGAACATCGCCTATTGATTGATGGGAAAGTTAAATGGGTGCGTGAGAAAGCAGAAATTACCTTCAATAATAAAGGAGAACCTGTGGAAGCAATCGGGTTTGCCCAGGACATTACAGAACGCAAACTTGCCTCTGAGAAATTAAAAGAAAGTGAGGAAAGATTTGACTTGGCTGTAAAAGGATCGAACGATGCAATTTGGGATTGGGATAATATGGAAAGTGATGAATACTGGTGGTCCGATCGCTTATATGAAATATTAGGCTACAAACCCGGTGAAGTGGAAGCCCGGGTTTCGAACTGGCTAAAGTGGATGCATCCCGATGATTCTAATTCTGTTATGGAAGTTTTAAATAAACATTTCGAGAAAAACCTACCTTACCAGGTTGAATTCAGGGTACAAAAAAAAGGTGGTGATTATATCTGGGTCGCTATTAGAGGGGAATCGGTTCGGGATGAAAATGGAAAGCCTGTTCGGATGGCCGGATCATTCTCTGATATTACAGATCGTAAACGGGCAGAGGAAAAAATTAAAAAACTAAACGAAGAACTGGAGAATCGTGTAGTAGAACGAACCGATGAACTCACACGCAGCCAGACGGCACTACTGAACCTTGTTGATGATTTAAACGAAAAATCGTTGCAACTGGAACAAAGCGCCCACATGCTGGAAACAAAAAATAAAGAACTTGAAACATTTACCTATTCTGTATCGCACGACCTGAAAGCTCCCCTGCGCGGAATTGATGGCTACAGCAAATTGTTGCAGGATTCGTATAAAAACCAATTTGACGGGGAGGCAAACACGTTCCTTACAAATATAAGGGAATCGGCCCTTAAAATGAACGAATTGATCAACGACCTGCTTGAGTACTCACGACTTGAGCGAAGCCAAAAGACTGTAGAGAAAATAAAAATAAAACATTTGATCCAATCTATAGTTTCAATTTATAGGAAAGAACTGGATGCCGGTAATTTTGATTTGAAAATAAATTTCGATGAAATAGAAATTGAAACAGATTCGAAAGGATTATCTATCGCGCTGCGAAATCTTATCGAAAATTCGATTAAATTTACCACCGGAAAGTTAAATCCTACAATTATAATTAACATGGAAGAGGATCAAAAAACCTGGATTCTATCTGTTAATGACAATGGGATTGGTTTTGATATGAAATACCATCAGAAAATATTCGACATCTTTCAAAGATTGCACCGGGTCGAGGATTTCCCCGGAACCGGTATAGGCCTTGCCATGGTTAATAAGGCCATGCAGCAAATGAATGGAAAAGCCCGGGCTATAAGTTCTCCGGGCAATGGAGCAACCTTTTATTTAGAAGTACCTAAAACAATTTAATATGCTTATTGATAATAGAATTAATCCAATTTTACTGGTCGAGGATAATCCCCTCGACCTCGATCTCACATTACGTGCATTCGCCACAAGAAACCTTACCAACCCAATTCAAACAGCCCGCGATGGGGAAGAAGCTTTGAAGTATATCGAAAAATGGGAAAACGGAGAACCCATTCCCATTGTTATTCTGCTCGACCTCAATATGCCAAAAATAAGTGGATTGGAGGTTCTTAAAGAAATTAAAACACATCCTAAATACAAAACTATTCCCATTGTAATTTTAACAACCTCTTCCGAATCGTCTGATATTAAAACGGCCTACCAATTGGGTGCTAATTCATACATCGTTAAGCCCGTTGATTTTGAGAAATTTATAGAAGTAGCAGGCCACATCGAATTGTATTGGAGAGTTTTGAACAAACCGGTATAAAGTTTAGTTTTATATAAAAACCTTAAAATATAGATTATGAAAATTTTACTTCTCGAAGATAATGCGGCAGATGCTGATTTAGCCAAAAGAGGACTTATCACATCAATCCCTGATTGCGAAATTGATATCGCCCCAACAATAAATGATGCCCGGGAAATAATTGCGCGGAAAAAACAATATGATGTTGCGCTTCTCGATATGAAATTACCTGATGGAATTGGTATGGAACTGCTTATCGAAATCAGGCATACGAACCTGAACATGGCGGTAATAATCCTTACCGGTTCGGGCGATGAAGATATTGCCGTTTCTGCATTAAAAGCCGGTGCCAACGACTATGTGGTAAAACGACATGGATATATTTCCAAATTGCCTGATATTATCAAATTTGCCATTGAAAATTTTAAGCAAAGTCAATCTCAAAAAGCCCGGGTTATTGATGTATTGTATGTTGAACATCATTCACAGGATATTGATCTTACCATCAGGCATTTGAAAAAATACGCTCCCCATATTCATGTTGATGCTGTATTAACGGCAGAGGAAGCAATATTAAGATTACGCAATCTAAACGAAGAAACGCTAAAGCATAAGGTTTTGATGATGGACTATAGATTACCCGGAATTAATGCCATCGAACTTATCAAGATTATCAGGCAAGAGCTTAGGCTTTCTCTTCCAATAATATTAGTTACCGGACAGGGAAATGAAGAAGTTGCTGTACAAGCACTTAAAATTGGAGCCACAGATTATCTTACAAAAAATGATAATTATCTTTATCGACTTCCCTCTTTAATTAGCAGCACAACCCAGCAATTTGAGTTGGCTCAAAAGCAGGTAGCCCTGGCCGAAAGCGAATCAAAATACAGATTATTGGCCGAAAACTCCGGTGATGTAATTTTTACCCTTGATATGGATTTAAACTATACTTATGTAAGCCCTGCCGTAAAAACAATGAGAGGCTTTGAACCGGAAGAGGTGTTAAACCAAAATATGATAGAAGTATTAACACCTGATCCCTACAAAAAGGTAAAAAAATTACTATCGAATTTCCTTTCTGTCAGCACCGACCCAACACTTTCCTATCCTGAACAAGTTCTTTTAGAACTTGAAATGATTAGAAAGGACAAATCAACACTATGGACTGAGGTTAAAGCATCACTAATAAAGGATGATGATGGTAAGCCAATAGGGATGCTTGGTGCATCAAGGGATATCTCGAAGCGGAAATTTGCTACGGATGAACTCAGGAAGTTATCCCGGGCAATTGAGCAAAGCCCGGCTTCGGTCATCATTACCAACCTGAAGGGTAATATTGAATATGTAAATCCAAAGTTTACACAACTTACAGGATATCTTAATTCGGACGTGCGGGGCAAAAATCCTCGTATTCTAAAATCCGGACATACTACAAAAGAAGAATATGATGTGCTTTGGAAAACGATAATTTCCGGAAATGAATGGAGAGGTGAGTTTTTGAATAAACATAAGGATTGATCTACATATTGGGAGCAAGCCACTATTTCGCCCATTAAAAATGCAAATGGTGAAATCACCCATTTTTTGGCTGTCAAGGAAGATATGACGGAAAGAAAAAAAATGACCGAAGAATTGATTATAGCCAAAGATAAAGCCGAAGAAAGCGACCGACTAAAAACCGCTTTCCTGCATAATATTTCCCACGAAATTCGTACACCAATGAATGCCATAGTTGGCTTTTCCGAATTTCTTAACAACCCCGATTTACTTCCTGAGAACCGTAAAAAATATACCGATATAGTAGTTCAAAGCAGTAAGCAGTTACTTTCGATAATTACCGATATTGTAAGTATTTCCACCATTGAGGCAGGACAGGAGAAAATTGTTGAAAATGAAACGAACCTCAACGCAGTTTGCAAGCTATTGCTCGAACAATTTTTATCGAAAGCAGAAAAGCGGAACATCGGTCTTGCCTTAAAAACCGCTCTACCCGATGATGAAGCGCTTGTAATTACTGATGAGATAAAACTAACCCAGGTACTTTCAAACCTTATTGGCAATGCGCTTAAATTTACCGAACATGGCAGGGTTGAATTTGGGTATGCTCTAAAAGAACACAACCTCGAATTCTACATCGAAGATACAGGTATTGGCATCCCGGCAGAAATGCATGAAACCATTTTTCAACGTTTCCGGCAGGTCGAAATTTCTACTTCACGTCAATTTGGAGGCTCTGGCTTAGGCTTGTCAATATCCAAAGCTTATGTTGAATTGTTGGGAGGTAAAATGTGGTTAAAATCTGAACCGGAAAACCTGCCTGCAGACCCGCTTCGCCAGAGCTACAGCGAGGCAAGCAAGGCCGGGGGCTCAACATTCTATTTTACCATTCCATACAAAAAAGTAATTCAAGAGTTAAAAGAAGTGCCAGCAAGCATTAATGAAGTTAAAATTGAGAGCCAACAAGCTAAATCAATTCTCGTTGCCGAAGATGAGGATTTCAATTTTTTATTAATCGAAACATTGCTGTCGGGTGTAAATTATAAAATTACCAGGGCGGTAAATGGTCGTGAGGCAGTTAAAATATGCAAAGCAAATCCAGATATTGATTTGGTGTTGATGGATATAAAAATGCCGGTAATGGATGGCTACGAAGCTACGAGGCAAATCCTGGAGTTCCGCCCCCACCTTTCAATAATTGCACAAACCGCGTATTCAACAGAAGCCGATAAACAAAGAGCACTCAACTGCGGTTGTTGCGCTTTTATATGCAAACCTTTTAAAGCCAAAACCTTGCGATCTATGATTAGTGATTACCTTTTGAAATGAGACTAATAAAAGCAGTACATTTTGGGTATATACTTAACTTTTTGGCAGAAAAAGGGTAATTTAAGTTTTGTATAATTAATAATAGCCCCATGAAAGATATTATTGAAACCATACAGCTTGAAAATAAGAACAGTACATTTTTGATTGATTTGGTTAGGCATAGTAGTGGGCGGTTTTATGTAGAAATTCTTCAAATTCTTCAAACAAATGGAAAACAAACTATTCGGCAACATATTAAAATCAATCCTTCATTGTTGCCTGAAATAATTGTTGCGCTTCAAGAATTCATGAAAACTGTGCCAAAGGATCAGTTAGTGAAAAAGAAAAAAAAGGAAATGAAAGGCTTTTTGTAATATAAACTTCATTCTACAAGGTCTATAATTCCAGATTTCTAAGGTGTCTCATTGTTTCTCTTTCCACTCGATCAAAATTAGGTAAATCTTTTATCTGATTTTTCATAGATGTTTGCCATCGACCTTTGTATTGGGGCAATCGTTGCACTATTTTTTTATAAAAATTATTGGCATTCAATCCTTTGTTTTCGCATTTAGATCTAAATTCGTTGACATAAAAGCCAACATCCATTCCATGAACTTCCAGAATGTACCAAATGTCATAAAAATCCCGTGCTTGCATACGCTACATAACTGAACGCATTTTTTCAACTAAAGCTTCTTCAAGAGGATAACAAAGTAGTTGATGTTCTTCTTGATCTGAATAATCTAAAAATACGTTTTTTAGTATTGGTTTAAATTCCAATTTTTCTGTTCTGGCAATGTCAACTTTCGCCTTCTTGTTTGCACCTAATCCTCCAAGTGGACCAACATAGTTGATATAGAAATTTATACCGCCATCATCATGCTCATTTTCATCTATAATCGTTAGTGGGATATTTGCTTCTTCTTGGATGAATTCGAAAGTTTCTGAAAACCAATTAAAAATCTGTTCATTCGAAATTAAATTGTCCAGTAAGGTAAAATCAAGGTCTTCAGAGAATCTGTAGTCTTCAAAATATACTTTTTTCAACACTGTTCCACCTTTAAAAACAATTGCTTTTGAAAGACGATCGTTCTGTGCAATACCCTGCAATACCCATGAAAGGATATAATCCTTTTCGATTTGTTGGTCACGCACTCCAACAGTACGAGCTTTTTGTTGTATTTCTCCGGGATTTATCATGTGTAAATAGCAGATTTAATTGTTTCTATCTCTAAATTTTGCTGTATTCTCCATCTACTAATCATTTTGCCTGTTTTTGGTAATTCAGTATCAAGCAAGACATAAGACTTCGTTTTTACTTTTTGGAGTTTTTCAATTATATCTGTTTCAATTTCAAGTGTCTCTATTAAAAATCCTAGACGCTTAATAACAGCCTGTGATTGAAATATCTTGCTATATTCCAATAATTTGTCATACTTGATTTTATCTTTCGAAAGATAAATTGCCCTTGCTATTTCTACAATTCCTCCTGAGTACTCAGGTTTAAACAGGCAATCAATAATTGTTTTTTCAAGGTCAGAGCAAATCACTTTATGAAAACTATCAATCCATATTTTTTTTGTGCCGAAAAAATGATTTTCATTGTGATAGATGAATTGAAATGATACGTCCTTTATTTTGATTGAAGATGGCCTTATTTGTTTTGAAACAACTATTTGTTCCTTCAGAGATGGTTGTGTAATTAGATTATGTATTTGCAAAGCTGAATAATAACCTATGTAATGTTGAGCATCTTTAACTAAGTTTTCTGCAATTAAATGCCAATCGGGCATGAACGTTTCTGCATCTTGCTCATAAGGAATTGTGTAATACAATCCTTTTTTTAAGCGCATTAGCAAGCCTCTTTTTGCCATATCGCTTAATAATTCTTTTATAGCACTTTCACTTGAACTCGGTAATGCTCTATCTACTTCTGAGTATTTAAAGCATTTCTTATCCTTCTCGTTAAAATAAGATAAAAGTTCGTTGGATTGTTTTGAAATATATTTATGTCTCATAGTTATAAAGTCAGCTTTAACCTGACTGCAATGATACAAATAATTCAATTCATTTTTTCATAATCTTTAATTATTTATCTTTAGAATCAATTTAGTCAGTTTTAACCTGACCATTCAGATACAAATGATTTTCTGTGTAATTAAACCACCAAAACACAAGCTAACTATTTCGCCGCCGGATACTTGAACTTAGCCTGCCATACATTCGGCAGCAAATGTATCTTTGCACCCAATTTTTAATTTTAAATAAATGGGGAAGAGAAAACCAATACCTGAATTCGAAAACGTTGAAATTCTTGATGCAGGCTCAGAAGGCAAAGCTGTGGCAAGAATCGACAATTATGTAATCTTCGTTCCTTACGTTGTTCCCGGCGACATCATCGATATCAGGGTAGTTAAGCGCCGAAAAAAATACCTCGAAGGCAAGGCCATTAAACTTCGCAAAGCTTCACCAATGCGTATAGAGCCCCGTTGCGAACATTTTGGAATATGTGGTGGATGCAAATGGCAAAACCTGGCTTATAACGATCAGCTTAAATTCAAGCAAAAACAAGTTATCGATAATTTTGAACGCATCGGTAAACTTGAAATACCCGAAATACTCCCGATAATTGGTTCGGCACAGCAATATTATTATCGCAATAAGCTGGAGTTTACTTTTTCGAATAAAAGGTGGCTTACCGAGGAAGAACTTCAACAGGACGAAGATGTGAAAATGAACGGCCTGGGCTTTCACCTGCCGGGGATGTTCGACCGTATTATCGACCTTAACAATTGCTACCTGCAAGCCGAACCCTCAAATTCGATCAGGCTGGCACTCCACGACTTTGCCATGAGCCAGGCTTACACTTATTACGACAGCCGCCAACACAAAGGTTTTCTGCGCAATGTCATCATACGCAATTCAACCCTCGGCGACCTGATGGTAATCATGATTTTTGGAGAAAACATCCCCGGTGAAATTAACAAAATGCTAAACTTTATTGAGGATAAATTCCCTGAAATCACATCGCTGAATTACGTAATCAACACAAAACAAAACGATTCGATAAACGACCTGCCTGTTCATCACCAAAGTGGAAATAAATTTATCACCGAACAAATGGAAGACCTTAAATTCAGGGTTGGGCCGCAGTCGTTTTACCAAACCAACTCGGAGCAGGCCTACCAGCTCTATAAAGTTGCACGCGATTTTGCCGATTTACAAGGCAGTGAAACGGTTTACGATTTATATTGTGGAACAGGTACCATCGCCAACTTTATTGCTAAAAAAGCAGCACGAGTGGTTGGCATTGAATATGTTGAATCGGCCATTACCGATGCTTACGCTAATTCGAAACTAAACGGCCACGACAATACCAGTTTTTTCGCGGGTGATATGGCCAAAGTTCTGAACCAGGATTTTTTTGAAACCAATGGCAAACCTGATGTTGTGGTCACCGACCCGCCAAGAGCCGGCATGCACACCAAGGTTATTGAACAGTTGCTTGTCGCCGAACCAGAGAAAATTGTTTATGTAAGCTGCAATCCTGCAACCCAGGCTCGTGATATAGCCCTAATGACAGAAAAATACAAACTCGTGAAAATTCAGCCGGTAGATATGTTTCCGCAAACCCATCACGTTGAAAATGTGAGCCTGCTACTTAGGAAACACGAAAATATTTAGACAGCGATTCTACAAGGGCATCTATATCTGCATTCTCGCCTTTAATTTCAAGTTTGGCTTGCTTGTAGAACTTTTCGCGCATCAGCATGTCCTCGTCAATGCGCTTTACCAGAGATTCATCATCAAGCGAAAAAGTTCTGGGGCGTGGTCGTTTAGCATTTTTTAATCTAATAAAAAGGGACTTTGGATGCATACGGATGTAAACTGAAACGTCGTGTTCGTTGATCAGTTCCATATTATTGTTGAAGCATGGCGTGCCGCCTCCTGTTGATATCACATAGTTTTCAAGATCGAAGGTTTTCTCCAGCAATTTGGTTTCAATCCCGCGAAAAGCGGCCTCATCGTATTTAGCAAAAAAATTCATGACACTGATTTTATAGGTCTCCTCGAAATAGTAATCAAGATCAAGTTGGGCAAAATTAAGCTTATGGGCAAGTAGTTTGCCAATGGTCGATTTGCCGCTTCCCATGTATCCAACGAGATAAATATTCATTTTCCTGCTTTAAATTGCAAAAGTAGCAATATCAACGGCAAGCATTATTTAAAAATGGTAACGCTATCTTTTTAATCATCTTTAAACTCATTTACAAGTAAGTTGGCGTTTTTTTTTAATTTTGCCGATCATTTTAACAATCGTATGTATTTGATTAAAAATATCATCTTACTTATTGCCATTGCCCTGTTTGTATCAGGATGCAGCAACTCTCCTGACAACAAGGGTAATATTCCAGCCGATGTTGTGAACAATCCAAACACAGCATCAGGCCGGGAATCGACCAAAGGTACACCACGAATAAGTTTCGAAAGTGTTGTGCATGATTTTGGAAGAGTTATCGAAGGCGAAAAAATAACCTATGCTTTTAAGTTTTCAAACTCGGGAAACAGTAACCTTCTTATTACAGGCGTTACATCAACCTGTGGTTGTACCGTGCCTGAATTTACAAAAGACCCGCTGAACCCAGGCGAAAAAGGCACAATAAAAGTTACTTTCGACAGCAGCAAGCGCAAAGGCTTTCAGAATAAAGTAGTAACTGTTGTCAGCAACACCATTCCGAGCACCACCGAACTAAAAATTAAAGCAATGGTGGTGGTGCCCGAAAAATTTTAGAAACATTAAAATTATAAACATATTAATTTGGAAAAAGCATGTTATTAAACTCAATTCTACTTATGACTCCCGGCGAGGGAGAAGGAGGCACAGGCACATTCATGATTATGATGGTGTTGATGATCGTGGTATTTTATTTTTTTATGATCAGGCCTCAAATGAAAAAAAGCAAAGATCAAAAATCATTCAGAGAAAGCCTTAAAAAAGGCGACCGCGTGGTAACCATCGGCGGTATTCACGGGAAAGTTCTGGAAGTAAAAGAAACCACCATGATTATCGAAACCGAAGGACAAGGGCGTTTAAAAATCGAAAAAAGCGCAGCCAATGCCGATAGTTCGGCGATGCTCAACGATCAACAGAAATAATACAATAAAATCAATTTAATAAGTTTTAATTCTTCCCACTAAATTTGTTTTAATACCATTCTTTAAAACTCCATGTTGATTATTAAAATCAGGATGGAGTTTTTTTTTATAGTTAACGAGGGTTTTTAATACATTTGCAAGTAACAAAAGTTACGATCCTGATTGGTTGACAAATGAGCATATTAAAATTTATTCTGGGAAAAAATAATGAGGAGTACAGATACAAAACAACTGTCTTCCTTATTTGTCTTGCCATTTCTGCAACGGTTTGGATGCTCATCAAATTATCTGACCAATACACCACCGATATTACCATACCCATTATTTATAGCGACATTCCCGAAGGGAAAATACTTGTTAACAAGGTGGACACCATACTTAAAATCAGGTTAACTGACCGTGGATTTGCACTGGTATGGGTAAAATATTTTAAAAAGAAAGACCCGCTATCCATTGATCTGAAAGGCATCAGACTTCAACAACAGATGCATCAGTATGTTGCAATGGTTGGCACAGAAGCCTGGTCAAAAAGCTTTCTTGACCAATACAACCTTATTGGTAAGGTTGATAACATAGACCCTGACACCTTAGCATTTTACTTTGAGGAGCGCTACACAAAAAAAATTCCTGTAAAAGTAAATGTAACGCTCAACTTCAGCAAGCAGTTTTTTGCTTACGATTCGCTGGTGGTAAGGCCGGATTCGGTTATAGTGAGTGGCTTATACCAATCCATCAACGAAATTGATTTTGTAGAAACAGTACCTTTCACATTCACCGACCTCAACAAATCGATCGATAAGAATATCCGGATCAAACCCCCGTTAAATTATCAAGAAATTAAGCTTGACCCTGCAACGGTAAACCTTACACTGACTGTAGAAAAATTTACTGAATCGCAAATTGAAATTCCAATAAACAAAGTAAACCAGCCCGCCGGAATACGGATAAAAATATTCCCCGAAAAGTTAATCGTAAAATATTTAATCGCATTGAAGGATTTTAAAAAAATTAATCCTGATATGTTCGTGTGCAACGTTGACCTGTCGCAAATATTCGATGGCAACAACAACAAGCCGGACGTAAGCCTAAAAACATTCCCATCATACATAAGAATAGTGAGCATTGAACCTGCCGAAGTTGACTTTTTAGTTTTGAAATAAGGATGCTAAAAGTCGGCCTCACCGGAAATATCGGCAGCGGGAAAAGCCTCATTGCCAAAATATTTGAAAACCTTCAAATACCAGTTTTTAATGCAGATAATGAAGCAAAAAAAATACTGGATAGTCCAAAAGTTATCCGGGAGATAAAAAGACTGTTTGGGCATAAAATCAGTTCAGGAAACAGCGTGGATAGAAAAGCACTGGCACAAATAGTTTTTAATGACCAGTCGAGTCTTGATCAGTTAAACAGCATTATCCATCCTGCCGTTCGTAGCAATTTCGCAACCTGGGCTGAACAACAAACAGCTTCACCTTATGTAATTTACGAAGCAGCCATCCTTATCGAATCGGGTCATTATTTAAGCCTGGATAAAATTATCCTGGTTACAGCCCCGGAGGAACTCAGGATTAAAAGGGTGATGCAAAGAGATACAGCTACCAAAGCAATGGTTCAACAGCGGATGGCCAACCAGTGGCCTGAGGAAAAGAAAATAAAACACGCTGATTTCGTTATAAAAAACGATGAAAGCGAATTACTGATTCCACAGGTTTTGAAAATTCATGATGTATTATTTTAACCAGGCAGCTTCAAGGCAAGCATTGGCTCTTGGGGCTTTGTTCCAAATATTTTATTGGGATGATTGCGATTAGCCTGGCTTACGCTGCCCAGCTCCTGCCCATTTCTTCCAGGCGTTGTAAATGTTCAACTACTTTGCTGCAAGTCTGTTCAAAAATTGATTGAATATAACTGTTTGGCAAATCAGGGTTTAAGGTTTGTTTTACAAACTTCAATACTGTAAGCCTGGCCACTTCATCTTTGTACCAATCAGTAACCAATATTTTGTCTTTTTCTTCTTTCAATCTTTGTAACAAACCTTTTGCAGCCAATCGAAATAATGGCCATAATCACCACGGAAAGCACCTACTTTAGTTTCGACTGCATTGCTCAAAATATTTACCGCGTTGTAAACAAATAGCTGTGGTATTTCTTTATAATAGGTTTGTAAATTATGGTCGTAGGCATTTTTTACTTCAACATTCGAGTTTTTTAGTTCGATAAAAACAAGCGGAATTCCATTGATGTAGATAATTAAATCGGGACGGCGAAATTTGGGCATGCCTTGAATCCAAAGCTGCGAAACCACCAAAAACTCATTGGCCTTCGGATTATTAAAATCGATGAATTTTATTTTTTTGAGGATTTATTTTTTGAAGCCAATTTTTTCACCTCCTGATTTAAATCTTCCAGTGCCTTTATATCTTCGGCTTCCAATCGTGCTTTATCATATTTCTCAAATTCTTTTTGTGCAATTTCAAGTGCCAGTTGATGCGAAATTTTTCCGGCATGTTCCAATATCTCGTTTTCGTTTATGGTGAGAATATCGTTCAGCTTTTTAATCCAGTCGGCCATATACATTACTTTTTTCCGGTGTGCCTGGTTTTCAGCAAAGGCAAGAAATTGTTCCACCAGCAAATTTAGCTGGCTTATTTCTTCTTCATTCAGGTAGTTTTTGGCTATAGCCACATCGGTTTTTCTAATTTTCGCCCCCTGCCATGAAGTTAGCCCCATATTTTTTTCGTGGGCTAAGGTGCGTTTTGCAATGAGTTCGGCTGCCGTATGCTGATGAATAGCCCAATGCAATTTGTTTTGGATGGTGGCAAAAAACTTTTTTGATAGTTCGGTTTGTGCGTCATAGTCGATGCTTAGGGTAAAAATATCTTTTACTTTCTGATAAAAAATGCGCTCTGAGCTGCGTATGTCGCGTATGCGTTCCTGCAACTCATCGAAATAGCGCATCTGCCCGGCGGCTTTCATGCGTTCGTCATCGAGGGTAAAACCTTTGATGATGTATTCTTTCAGGCGTTGGGTAGCCCAAATACGGAAATGGGTAGCCACATGGCTTTTAATGCGATACCCTAAGGATATTATTGCATCGAGGTTATAAGATTTTTGCCTGCGCTCTACCTTACGATTCCCTTCCTTTTGAACTTGTAAGAAATCCTTACAAGTTGCCTTTTCATCCAATTCACCCTCATTATAGATATTTTTGAGATGGATAGTAACGTTTTGCGGTGTGGTTTGAAAAAGTTCAGCCAACTGTTTTTGTGTCAACCAAACGGTTTCATCGTGCAGGAGTACATCAATTTTGGTAGTGCCATCTTCGGCCTGGTACAGTATTATTTCGCTTTTGTTTTCCATAGCTTTGGGTTTATACGTTTTCAAATATTTTTTCTACCTCTTTTTTACCTGCCGGAGATTTAGCGAAGGTAGGTACTTTCAACTTACCACTTATCAAACGAGGCAATAATAAATCACGGCTTTGCTTGAGGTTTTGGTTTTGTTGTTGAAGATTTTCTAGCTGCTCAAAAATTGGAATGGTGATAACTTTGTATTTTTCAATTATTTTTAAATCAGGAATAATTATAGCAATCTTTTTAAAAGTTGATTTGGAGAGTTCAGCAAATGTTGCTCCTGAAGAAAGAGAAATAAAATAGCTATGCGGCGATTGTTGTTTTCTATAAGTTCATCGTAGGCGGAGAGGATGGAAGCGATGCGGTGTTGTTCGGGGAGAGGGGGAACTTTCAGTTTAAGTCCCAAAATATCATTTTTTGAAATATTTGCTTGATTTGCACTTCCTGAAGCTTTATTTGCAAGATAATTTTGTACACTGACATCTTTAAATAGATAGTAAATAAATTCAATATCAGCGTTATTTCCTGGCACTAGTTTACCAACTCTTTGATTTAGCAAAGCATTAATATTTAATCTAAATTTTGAAACATTTCCTACTACTTGAGTCTTTGCATGAGGGTGATTTCCTGTCATAGCAATAAGAACACTACCTTTCGATAATAGAAATTTCGCCAATGAATTATCATATTTGTGAAATACTACATCATTAAGATTTGTGTCTCCATTAGCAACATTTTTAATTTTGATTACAGGCAGTGTATCTTCGACTTGGATTTCATTAAAATCTACGGATTTAAATACAAATCCACTTATTAAATCAATATATTCACCAATTATATATTCCATCCACTCACTCATTCTCAAAAAGATTTAAAATATTTTGGTTAATCAATTCTTCCAAATCTGAAGCTTTGCGTTGAGCAAAGTAAGTTCGGAATTTAGCTTTTTAATTTCTGATTCAAACTCTTCCTCGGTCATGCCGTCTTCTTCAATTACCACGCCTACATAACGTCCGGGATTTAGCGAGTAGTCTTGTTCTTCAACATCGGAAATGCTTGCCAGTTTGCACAGTCCGGTAACATCTTCGTATTTGGCCTCGGGGAAACGCTGTTGCAGCCACTCTGCCATTTTCAGGAAATAGACAGGGCTAAGTTCTTCATAGTCGTAATTGTTGTTTTTAACGGAGTTGCTGTATTCGTTTAATTTATCTAAAAGCAAACGAATTTCTTTTGGTTTTGCCAATGCTTTCCATGCTTTGTCGTCATTGGATTTCAAATTATTCTCTGCCAGTTTAAAGAGGCTTTCGTATTTGCGGAAACTTTTCTCCAGTGCTTTTTTTACTGCCAGATAATCCTGTAAAAGAATTTCGTTGTCGTGCAGGAAAGTATGTTGGGCAGGGTTAACATTCCCGAAATCAATCCTTTTCGCACCAGGGTTTGCCGTATATCATATTCAGAATGTCCGGCATCGCTGGCCGAATTAGCCATTACCAGCGCAGCTTTACCGGTTTCGTTTAAAGAAGTGGCAAAAAGGCTAATCCATAAATAGTTTCCGTTTGGAATGCTTACTACGCCAGCACTTTTATTTTTACTTTTCGATTTTGGTAAACCATATTCGGTAAATCGTTTATCTTTTTTTACGGTATCCTCGTTTACTTCTTTAATATTAAACGGAGGATTGGCCATCACAAAGTCGAACTTCCCAAAACTATCGTAAAGGTCTTCGGCGTAACTGTCGCCTTGTTTTATTTCGCCCCGTAAACCATTTATGGCAAGGTTCATTTTACCGAGGTTAACAGTTTGCAGGGTTTTTTCCTGACCGTAAACATAAATTGGAGAAACCGCACCTTTTTGCAAATGATGCCGGCGAATAAAATTAGCACTTTGCACAAACATGCCACCCGAACCACAGGCCGGGTCGAATATTTTACCGTGATAAGGTTCATATTCAACCATCAGGTTTACAACCGAAGTAGGCGTAAAGAATTCACCCCCTTTTTGGGCTTCGTCCAAACCAAATTTACCAAGGAAAAACTCATAAATCTTTCCCAGTAAATCTCCATTGCTGTCGTCGGGTATGGTCGAAAATAATTTGAGTAGTTGCTTTAAAAGGCTTTGTCCTTTGCGTGTAATTTCATAATACTCATCCTTTGGCAAGGTATCTTTCAACGAAACAGCATATTTTTCAATGTCTGTCATTGCTTGAATTACCGCTTTATCAATTGGCTTATCCTGGTCGCCTTCGGGTAAATCTTTCAGGTAATCATATCTGGCATTATCGGGAATATATAAACCACATTTTATAATTGCAATTTTCTCGATGGGAGATTCCATGCGGGTTTCTTTATTTTTCTCAAACTCAGCTTTTACCTCCTTCTCGAACTGACTGTATTTTATATCGGCAAACTTCAAAAAGATGATACCCAAAACAGGTGGCGAGTAATCGTTTGATTTTAAATCGCTATCGGCACGTAATTTATTGGCTGCCAGCCAAAGGTCATCTTTCAGTTTTTTAAATTCTTTATTGGTCATGTTTTTTTTAGATCAATTTTCAACTATCCACAAAACTACAAAATAGCGCTGTAAAACAGTTAAAAAATGCTTGTTCTAACACCGAGCATTTGCGAGGCAGGTATCTGACTGAGGTGGTTTTCTTTGAAAGATGGTGTATCTATGTTTTATCTTTTTGGAGAATTTTTTCTATTCTTGGAGAATTGAAACTCCGATACGGAGAATTCCCATTTGTTTTTTCTCGTGATGCATATTCTGCTGAAAACCTGACTGATAGTCGGAATTTATGTGTGAATTGTATTTTATTATTAGATTCAATACAGAAAATTTTTTAGGCTTTTGGAGAATTGATACCCTTTTTTGGAGAATTGATTTGCTCATGACTTTCTTGCAAGTGTGCAATTACTTTTTTTACCAACTCATCACCTCTCAAATCCGAGAACTTGTCCGCTATCCGATAAGCTGTACCACTTCCTTTTCCATCTTTTTGCAATAGATAATCATCAAACAACTTGCTTGTCAGGAATTTTAACTGGTTTCTATTCAAAGAATTTATTTTTGCTTCTAATGCTCCAATTTTCATACTTTTACCCTGAAGTACAAACAGCAACTGTTCTACCTCTTTTACAATGTATCTTTTCCCAATTTTTAAGCTCTCGTCCAATAATTTTTGATATTCTTCTGATAATGTATATCGATTGGTATGACCTGAAACCCTTTGTATTAATCCGGATTTTTCTAACCGAGTAACTATTTCTGATTTCAGATGCTGAAATATTCCCTGTCTAATTTTACAAAGGGTAATAATTTGCTCAACTCCCAACTTAGGTTTTTTGTCGCTATTTTGATATTGACTGATGAAAACATGAAAAGCCGTGTCTATAATTTCAGTTCGAAGGGTTAACGACACCTGAAACATATCAGAGTTTTTATAATCGGGTTCTGATTTGCCTTCGGATAGGGTGATAGAAAATATTTTATCAACGCCCTGTCCACTACGTTCCACCAAACCCGTTTTTTCCAATATCTCTGTCATTAAACGACTTCGTGGAGTACTGCTAACCGTAAGAATGTTTTCGATAGTAACGCCTTTGGGAAAGCCTCCCGGATTGTTAATGATAATTTTGTTTGGATACTGTTTGATTACCACTTCGCTGGTAATGGTATAATCGCGATGGACAATTGCATTTAAAACAGCCTCACGAATTACAGCTTCGTTAAAATAAGGAATATCGTAAATATATGGGCCTTGTTTAAGTTTGAATGTGGGATTGCTGGCAGGCTGATTGATATAGTTCCAAATTTTATCGATAGCAACGAATAATGGTTTCTGAATTTCAATTCTGTTATCCGATTCAATTGCTGTTTCACTTCTTCGGTATTCAATAATTACTTTTGCCTGCGGTAAAAGCTTTTGTATTTTTTCTTTTTTTCCGGTAAGGATTAATGCTGCAATAGTCAACTTGCCTCCAACCATTAAATCAAGGTCGATTAATACCTGTGCTTTAGATTGTGTTTTAAAGCTTGGATTGCTCTGCTTTTTGGCATATTTTCCTTTTAAAACATCAACAGCATTTTCATCAATATCTTCCAGTTTCAACTCATTACATATTTTAACCGAAAAATCGGGCTCCTGCTCCGATAGAATGGCAAACATTTCTTCATCATTCATTTTACGCAGGCTTTCGCCAACCCGCATTAAAGCAACGCCTTCAAACTTTAACAATTTCCCAACAGGACGACCAGGAATATGTACTACTAAAACCCTTTTGCTGTCTTCAAACAATTCCTGCATTTGAACACGAATACCCAAACGGCTGTATGTTTCGTCTTCCAATGCCCCAAGTTTTCCCTCCCCAAAATCACTGCCAACTACATGATGTGGAAAAGTATTTGTCATACCCATCACAAGCATACCACCTCCTTCGTTGGCAAAAGCTACTACATATCCCAAAAAGCATTTGCGTCTTTCTTCCTGCGCTGTGTGAGAACCACCAGCATAGGGGAAGTTGTGTTTTGCTCCATTAAACTCAACCTTGTCTTCGCTTTCTTTCAGGTGTTTTAGTTCAGTAATTGTCATAAGTTTTTACTTTATGTATTTTTTAAGTTCAATCTCTGCATGATTTTTATCAATGATTAGTTTAATCATTTTATCAAGTTCGCTACCATCCGAATAATTCGCGGGTGCAATATAATCTGCCCTGTTCTGAGTAATCAGCCCTTCGCAAATTTGTTTTGGCGAAGGCTTATCCTTTGTAGCTCTTTTTTTTGGATTATAAACTGCAATCGCTTTCCCTCCCTGGTATTTTATCATCTTCATTGCCGGAACATCTGTTTCCCCATCGCCGATGTAAATCATTTGATTAAAAGGTATTGGACGATCAGCATCTGGTGTAAACTTGTTGATTTCGGTATTATCGTACGAATTATTAATCCCCTTGTTTATTCTAAAAAGAAACTGGGTTTTATTGGTGTAATTAATTGCAAGTGCCGGCCAGGTTGCTACCCCGCTGGCATTGTATTTAAACCCCGATGCGTAAATATTCTTAAAATATTTTGCGATGGAAGTGCCCTGAACAAATTCGCGCAAGCCCGAAGAAATAATATAATGTTCAATGCGAATTCCCCTCTCTTTTGCGTATTCGTTTATTCTGCCGAAGTAGGTTTCAACGCCTTCAAAAAATGTTATTTCTTTTCCATAATTCTCAAAATCGGTTTTTCTGATGGGCAGCCCATTATTTTCGGCTTTTTGTATCATCAGTTGCATGTACGATAAAATTTCATCCATATCATTTTCCTTTGCCCGTTGTTTGACTTCTGTCCAAAAAGCCGAAGAATCAATTCCGAGTGAAGGAATAAACGAATGCTCCTGCATATTGCCTGGCGCAAGTGTGCCATCAAAATCATACGCGATTGCTACTTTAATAAGTTTTTTTGCCATGTTATCATTATTAGTTTAATCCTATCTAAATTGGCTTATTTTATGTTAAAAACTTGCAATTGCCGATTTACTTAGTGTACATTTGCACCATCATTTCCCAAAGGGAAAAGGAACTGGTTGGCCGCATTACCGTAATTGCGGCTTTTTTTATGTCTTGTTTTTAAGGTACCAATTGTATTTTTTCTCAAAATATACTTCATTCTTTTTATTAATTTCGCAATTTTTTAGTGTTTGCTTTGAACAGGGCTATTTCTTTATTGGCTTCATTAAACTCAACTTTGCCTTCGCTTTCTTTAAGTTGTTTTAGCTCGTTTATAGTCATAATACGCCTATTTATTTAAACAACATTTCTTGTATTTTTTTCCACTCCCACACGGGCAAGGATCGTTTCTTCCAATTTTTTTTGTTGCATTAACAGCCTGGGTAGGTTGGTTAAACTTATCCCCGCCCTCTAAAGTACTATCATCCCCTTCCAGATCATCATTGCTATTGTTGCTTCTCCATGATTTAATTTCGTTGTAAATATCAAAAATGGAATCTATTTCCCTATTATAATTCGAATCCGGATTGCCAGCAAAATGTATTTTAATATCCTCAATATCCCCACAAGCATACAAATCAACAATGCCCTTTTTATACAATTGTTCAATTTCGGGTAATAACTCTACACATTTAAAATCCAGTACGGCATTAACAAGTATCCCCAATAAATTGCTATCAATTACATTGTCGTTTAGGTTGCTATTTATAAAAAACCGGAAAACATCACGAAACCATTCTATAACTTCTTCTTTTCTTTTGGGTTGATGTTGGGCAAGCTGTTTTACCATTTCGGATACAGATGATTTAGAATAGGTATATATACCCGGTTCAAACATAAACAGCTTGCAGGCATCCAGGTTAGAAGCACCTGTTTTATAGAGGATCAACCACATAAACTCGGTAATTATATCACCCAGATAAAGTTCAATGTAGTCATTGTCTTGCTTTAATACCATTAAAATGTTTTCAATGCTCCCGGTGGCTTCAATTTCAGATAGCATAAATAAGGCATGGAGTACAAAATTATATGATTTGTCATTAAAATCTCCGTTGTCAGCTTTTATTTTAAAATAGTTAAACCGAACAATACTGTCTTCCAATACCTTGTTTAAATCCTCAATCAAACTTTGCCTGGGGAGTTCTAAAATTTCAGTAATGATTTTTTTATCTAAGTAGAAATCATTTTTGTAAAGTAACTCTATCTCCTTATGATAAAAATCCGGTGGTGATTCAATATTTGTTAATACTGTTTTTTTTACCTCAACTTCAATTTCATTCTCCCTTGCCTTTTTTATTTGGGTGAAATTAAAATGCTTTTCAGCTATTTCAAAATCATTGCTATCAGGAGCTGCTTCCCTTAAGATATCGAGCCTGATTTCGGCCTGTTCTAAATCGCCTATTGCACTAAAATACAGTATGGCTATCTTTAAGAAACCACAAAACTCGCTAATATGAAATATATCGCGTTGGGGATATAGTTTTTTTAGTTCCATGCTCTCGCCAAGTATTTCGGGAATTTTATTGTATTTTTCTTTCTCAAAATACTCTGCCGCCATGTTAAGTTTCCCAAATAAATACTCAGGATGTTCGGCTACTGCCCAATGGTTTACTTCATGTGATTTTTTGATATTGCCCATACTTACATACAAAACTGATAAATAGTTTTTGAGTGCAGGAACCCCTGGATATTTTTCTATCAAGCGAGTGAATTTCTTAACAGACGATTGTTTACCCTTTATGGCAAACAAATATAACTCTTCGAGTTGAATTTCCAATTCGAGGGGAACGGGATAAAGCTTGCGCATAAAATTTTCGTCACTTGTTATTTCATATCCTGAAAATATTGTGTTTTTTTTATCCATCATTATTTAGTATTTTTCTCTCAATTTGTTCAAGTGCCATTTCAATGCGTTCATCATTTGATTCTTTGTACGTAATGCATAAAGAAAGGGGATCGACATATTTTGTATCTGTTAATGTAATTGGGTTGTATCGCCATAGCTCAACTTTGTAGTCACCATCGTATTGGCTGGTTTCTTTAATAAAACCTTTCTTTTCCAGCTTGGTAAATTCTTTATAATTGATAGCATAATGCTTGTACTTATCACTATTCAAATCAGTGTAGAAAGCCAGGGCATTTATATCGGTGATGCGAAAAAGATGATCAGGCAATGGATCGTTAATAAATACTGTTTTTTTTATGGGCGGTTTCATATAAGGAAGTGCGTTTTGCCAAAGCTCCTTTTTATCTGTTTGAAACACCAATGTCTTTTCTTTGATTCCTTCAGTTTTGCACAATTCGAGATGAACCAAATTCTCAACGGCTCTGCTAATGCTTAAGTAAGTGTAATCGAGCAATTTGGCAATTTGCCTATAATTGCAACCATCCAAAGCTTGTATTTGGATATGGTAGAGTATAATAACCTGTGCGGCTGGTTGAAGAGCCTCGGTAAGACCTTTTGCTTTTAGCTGATATTCTTTTAAATCAATGATTAATTGAGGAATAAAGATTTGCTTGTTAGCTATAATAAAGTTAATTTTTTTCTGTGTAAGTCTGTTTCTATCATAAGCCTTCATATCAGTGAGAATAAAAACAATAAGTGCCCCCGTTTTATTTTCCAACTGTTCTGTATGTTTTTGATACTGTAATGGAGTTAGATGCTCAGTTGTTGTTTTTTCAAGTAGAAACACCTTTTTATCGAAAATGATAGTTTTCCATACATTAAACGCATTATGGATATAGAAAGGGAGTTTTTTAAGTTCGTCCTTTTCTGCCTTATTTGCATTTAGATTTATTCCCAGTATTTCCCGCAAATACGCAATTTCTTTTTCCATCACCTTTATTTGTTCGTTATCAACGCTGTTTTATTGCATCTTTATTTAAATCATTACTACTATCCTCTGCAATACCTTTATTATCTTCATTTCTATTATCATTAATATTGCATATTAACATACCATTGTGATAATGTGCAAATGTAGTGATATTATCTTTATTATTTATTACTAATTATATATGTAGGGCAATAGCATTTCTAAAATCATGCTGTTCATTATAAGAAACATAACCTAGTTGATTTGTAAGAAGTCTTGTTCTACCAATACTAAAATCAGGTGTATTACCATGTGTGTGACCATAAATCCAAAAATCAGGTTGATGTTTTGCGATGAAATCAAAAAGCTCTACGGCAAAAGCTTCATTTAAAGCATTACCCTTATAGGCTTCAGGGTAATTCATAAAAGTTGGTGCGTGATGACTTATTACTACTGTTTTTTCTTTTTCCGTAGAAGCAAGTGCAAGATTCAAAAACGAAATACTCTCCTTATGAAGGGAATTATATTGCTCAATAGATAAAATATCATCACCATACTTTATAACCCGAAAGTCGTTCATGCTAACATGAATCAGCCATTGGTTAGCAGGTCTGATTTCTGACCAAAGCGTAGTGAAAATCAAATCAACATTCTCACATTTAATAATGCTATTGTTTAGCAAATGAACATTGCCCTTAATCTTTTCGTGGAAAGTACCAGATCTATCTTTCAAATCGGAATAATAATATTCATGATTACCGGGAATCCAATAGGTAGCTTCGAAATGGTCGGAAACATAACTAAAGAAGTCCTTGTGTTTGTCCATTACCGCGAAAGGCACAATATCCCCAGCCAGTAACAAAACATCTCCCACAGGTTTTATGGGCTTAGTGGAAAGAAATTTCTTGTTTTCAGGAAATTCCAAATGAAGGTCTGATGCGTATTGTATTTTCATATTAATTCTTTTTCTTCAATGCCTTTTTCTTTTCGTTCTCATTTTTTTTTATACTTTCCTCGGTAGGAAGTTTTTCAGGCATTGTGCCACCAATTTCTTCAATGGTTTTGCGCACTTTTTTACCAATTTCGAAATGGGTTTTATTGGCTTTTTGTTTGCCCTTAATTTTATCACGGCGTAGTTTTTCTTCGGTTTGTGTAGCGCGGAACAAGTTAGCCGCCAGCTCAGTACTGCCCATGTGATCTAAAATATGCTGGCTTTTTTTCAAGCCTTTTCTTTTAGCAATAGCTCTTTTTTTAGTATTATTAGTCTTAGTTCATTTCTCTCGCTGTTTTTCTAACTTAGATCCTGAGCTTTTTTAAATACAGGAAAAAGTTCACTTCTATATGTCTGCAAAAAGATGAAGAACTCTCTATTTAATGGATTTAAATAATGTCTTTTAATTTCATTAATAATTATAGTTTCAACAATTGAATCTTCTTCAATATCATATTATATCATCCTTTTCGGTAAAACATGTGGGAATTCCCCCTCCCTTTGGTCGGCAGGATCACGGATGAAGGTACCAGCGATTTTGCTTTTGTGCATCAGCCCATCCTGGTGGACAATGCTTTTTGGTCGAATATCGGAGGCAGGTATTATTTGCTGGATTCGTAAAATCAATTCTCGATATTGACGGAATCCTAAAAGACATAACTGTTTAATTGTTTGAGTTTGTTACTGCAAAATCTCCATCACCAATAATATCCATACCAATTAAAACATCAAATGGACCATTTAAACTATCACATTCAGTAACACGCACAGGACTGATGGTTACATTATTGGGTAATGTTATTGAAACTAAATAAACATTTTGAATCGAGGTCCCATTTACTCCATGGATCTGCATTCTTGAAATAGGAAAGAGTTTTAATGCCTGAGCCGCTTTTTTTGTAATCACAGAACCTGTTGCCCCGGTATCCCAAATGGCTTTTGATGGATAAATAGGTATAGTTTCAGGATTGGTGTTTGAAAGAATAGGATGAGATACTTTTATGTCAGTAATCAATACATTTACTCTACCACTATAAGCAATTGTAAAATTATGTACCTTAATTGATTGGGGATTACTATTCATATTTTATGAGAAAATTGCACGAGAATGAAATGTTTGATTATAATTTTCATCACCGGGTAAACATTGTTGAATTAGAAATGTCCCAAGTGAAAATTTGCTCGTACCAAATGAATATGCCTCTAACTCTGAATCGAAAACATCAACCACAGATTCGCCTTTGATTATTAAAAATTTACCAAGATATTTTTTAATAAGCTCCTCTTTATTAGTCAAATAATATTGAAACTCCTTGTCCAACATAACTTTTAATTTTATGATTACAAATGTACAAACAATTACATAGATACGAAAGTTTATCACAGAATCCCTCATTCCCTTACTTGTTTTCTATCATCCGCCAACGGTAGAAATTATTTTGTTCGGATTAGTTTTAAATTGGTGCTGTCAGGCTTTGCCCATTAGCATAATTAAGGATTTACCCGCCATGATGGTTTGGCTTTCAATGTTTCCTTTTTTAAGTTTGCAATCATTTCCATAGCTTTCAAATCCATTTTAGAAAAGGCAAACCATTTTTTGCCTAAGTCTTTTAGGCTTGCACCAAAATGGTAAACGGTAGTTTCATCGATAATTAAAAAGCGGTCGTGGGCTTTGGTAAATTTTTCAAGTGCTATTTTTGGGTGTTGTGCATTGTATTTTTCTAAATCTTGTTTCAGAATTTCCGTAATGTTTCTTGTATAAATATTTACCCTTACATTTTTGTTTCGTTTGGTAAAAATCTGCAATACCGTTTCGTCAACGTAATTGTCAATTAGTAAAATTGATTTGTTGGCAGATTTAACAAGCGTGGCAACAAAAACGTAAGCATCAAATACCTGTCCATCGTAAAAGATGCCTTGTTTGGGCTTGATACTTTTGTCTTCGATGGCTTTAAAGATTTGTTCAAATTTTTGGTCGGCATCAATCTGCTTCTGTTCTACCTTATCAAGGCGTTGAAAAATGCCTGCATTTGTAGCAATAAATCTTCTCATTTCCACAAAGGCATCTATAATCTGGATACTAACCTTTATAGCAATATCACTTCGCAAAACTGCCGACAGCATCGAAACGCCTTGTTCGGTAAAAACATAGGGTAAATATCGTCTTCCGCCTCTTTTCTGATATGAGCTTCCGTTTTGCACACTCAAAGATTCATCGATTGAGGTGCCAATTTGGAACCTCAAACTTTCCCATTCATATTCTGTAAGCTTAAATCTGAATTTTTCGGGAAACCGTTCCTTATTTCTGATAACTGCCCTATTCAGATTTTTTGTTTCAACGCCATACATCCTTGCCAGGTCGCTATCAAGCATCACTTGATTCCCCCTAATGGAATATATCAAGTTTGTAATATTATCAAGTCTGGCTAACTCTTTATTTGTCTTCATTTTTCAGTTTAACTTTTGCAAGATTATTGGCAATACGCACATTTAAAACAGCTACTTCCTTCAACAGCACTTCATAATCTGCCTTTAAACTTATAAATTGTTCTCAAAATAATCTGAGAGATAACTAAAGAAGTCCTTGTGTTTGTCCATTACCGCGAAAGGCACGATATCCCCGGCCAGTAACAAAACATCTCCCACAGGTTTTATGGGCTTAGTGGAAAGAAATTTCTTGTTTTCAGGAAATTCCAAATGAAGGTCTGATGCGTATTGTATTTTCATTTCTATTCCATTAATTCTATTAAATGTTTTTAAGTATGAATTCTTTAGATATTTAAGAGTCCAATCTAAAAACTCAAAAACTTCTGATTTTTAGTCCTTTTTACCCCATACCCTAAAGGGTGAAGTACTAAAAATCAGAAGTTTGGGAAAGTCCCCTTCAGGGGATTTAGGGGTCTTACGACTTTTTATACTGGACTCAATTAAGGAAAAATATTTACCGAATCAAAAAAAAACGCCTGCTTCCGAAGAAAAGGCGCTTTTTTATTTTTGATAAATTTACTGATCTATTTCATCCATTTATCCAACCAGGCAAAAAATGTGCGTTGCCACAATATTCCGTTCTGGGGCTGCAACACCCAGTGGTTTTCATCAGGGAAGAATAAGAATTCGGCGGGAACATCGCGGAGCACCGCCGCGTTGAAAGCCGTCATACCTTGTGTATAAAGCACCCTGAAATCCTGCTCTCCGTGAATGACCAAAATCGGGGTATCCCAGTTTTGCACAAATTTGTGGGGCGAATGTTCATAAGCGTCCATGGCCACTTTGTTATCAAACTCCCAGAAAGCGCCGCCTTTATCCCAGTTTTCGAACCACATTTCTTCGGTTTCGAGGTATTGGGCTTCTTCATTAAAAATACCATCGTGGGCAATGAATGCTTTGAAACGGCCCTCGTGATGCCCGGCAAGGTAATACACAGCATAACCGCCGGCACTGGCGCCAATGGCTCCAAGATTGTTTTCGTCAATAAAAGGTTCTTTGGCCATTTCGTCGATGGCTGTAAGATAATCCTGCATGCTTTTTCCGTGGTAGTCGCCACTGATTTGCTCCTGCCAGGCCTGGCCAAACCCGGAAACCCCTCTCCTGCTTGGTGCAACAATAATATAATCGTTGGCAACCATAATCTGGTAGTTCCAGCGGAAATGGAAGCTTTGGCTGAGCGGGCCCTGCGGACCACCCTTGCAATAGAGAATTGTTGGATATTTCTTGTTAGGATCAAAATTGGGAGGATATATTACCCAGGTGAGCATGTCTTTTCCATCGGCAGTTTTCATCCAGCGGCCTTCGGTTTTCCCCATGGTTAGTTGATCGAGCAGGTCTTTGTTGGTAAAGGTAATTTGCTGTTCGCTGCCGGTGGCAGGATCAACTGCAAAAAGTTCTGTGGGCAGAGCCATAGTTTGCTTGCTTCCAATAAGTTTATCGCCGGCCAAAACCACGCTACGATAATCGTGAAGCCCATCGGTAATTTTGCGGATACTTCCATCAGCAAGGGTAAATTGATACACCTGGAATGTTCCCTGCACATCGCTGGTAAAATATATCGACTTGCTGTCGGCAGCCCATTGAAGGCTTCCGGCGTTTTGGTCAAAACCTTTGGTGGCGTCAGTTTTTACCCCGGTTTTGGTGTTCATAAAAAACAAACGATTTTTATCCGATTCGTAACCATCGCGTTCCATGCTTTCCCAGGCAATGTAATTTCCGTCTGGCGAATATAGTGGCGCAATGTCAAAACCTATCATCCCCGTGGTAAAGTCTTCGGTTTTTCCGGTTTCGAGACTATAAATATAGTTGGCCGAGTTTGTTGACAAGGTATATTGTTTCCCTTCCATTTTTTTGCTGGTGTAAACAATGGCCTTGCTGTCGGGACTCCAGTTTACCTGTTCAATTCCTCCCCAGGGTTTCATGGGCGCATCCCAGGGCTCGCCGGGCATGATGTCTTTATGGTTGCTCACTTTTGCGCCGTCATAATCAGCAATAAAAACGTGGCTCCAGGTATCGGTCCAGGTATCCCAATGGCGATACATCAAATCATCTATCAGGCGACCCGAAGCTTTATCGAGACCTTTATAAATATCTTTAAACTTATTTTCGATGGACACCTCTTTGGTGTAAACAATTTTTGATTGGTCGGGCGAGTACTTGAATCCTGTGATGCCACCATCGATATCAGAAACCTGTGTACGGCCAGAGCCGTCTGGGTTCATCTCCCACATTTGCATCGAACCACTTTCGGAAGTCATGAATCCGATTTTCTTGCCATCAGGCCGCCATATTGCATTGTATTCACCCTTTGCGGTTTTAGATAATCGCTTGTAGTTGCTACCATCAGGACTTATGGAATACAGGTCGCGGTTACTCTTATTTTGCTCAACACTGTAATACGAAACACCATAAACAATTGTGTTTCCATCAGGCGAAACTTCGGGGCCGCTCAAACGGCCAAAAGCCCAAAGCACTTCTGGAGTCATTCGATCGCCGGTAAGTTTCAAATCCTGCTTATCGATCACAGGCAGATTTTCTTGTTTTGATTGGGTTTCGCTCATTTCCTGGCACGATGTAAACACCAGCATCCCAAAAAAAGCAATCATTAAGTAAGTTAGTTTCTTCATAGATTTATTTGTTTAATTTATCCGAATAATTTGAAAGATGCAAAAGTACAAAATTGGGGGCACATCACAATATTGTAAAATATGGAAATGAGTATCGCTACAAGCTTTAGATGAATCAAAAAATAATGAAAACGGATTTGAATAACCGCCACCGGGGCTTACATTTTTTTTAACTACTGCCCGATTAAAAATAATAGATTTATACTTTTCACGGACAATAGTGATTTTTTTGTAACTATTTAGTTTTTTTTATCAGCTCTCATTAAAATGGCCACTTCCTTAGACCCCCTCTAACTCCCCCTTGATAGGGAGGATGCCAGCACACTGGCCGCTGCTGCGGCTTGTGCGGCAGGTCTCCCTTTTCGCCAGCCGGCGGAGAAGGGGTCGGTGCCGAGACGAAGTCTCGTGCATGCACGAGCAAAGCTCGGCAGGATGGGGTCAGGATGACGAGAAATTAGATTCTGCCACCTAAATAGTTACATTTTTTATCAAAATTTACCGCGACTATTCAATGCTTATCAAAAATAATATGTTGATTTTTGTATTTTACTTTACCATGATATTTACTACAATGAAAATTGGTATTTTAGGTTCCAGGGGCATCCCAAACCGCTACGGAGGTTTTGAGCAGTTTGCAGAGCATCTCTCGCAGGGATTGGTAAAAATGGGTGCAGATGTTTGGGTTTATTGCTCGGCAAGCCACCCCAGGCATACTGAAATTTGGAAAGGGATAAACCTGATCTATTGCACCGATCCTGAAGATAAACTAAGCACAGCAGGACAATTTATCTACGACCTGAACTGCATCCGCGACAGCAGAAAACGGGACTTCGACATAATTTACCAGTTGGGTTATACCAGTAATTCGGTGTGGCACAGCTTGCTCCCGAAAAAGCCTGTTATTGTTACCAACATGGATGGCCTTGAATGGAAACGAAGCAAGTATAGCAAGCCTGTCCAAAAATTCCTGAAATACGCCGAAAAACTGGCAGTGATGAGTAGCGATATGCTCATAGCCGACTCGGAAGCCATAAAAAAATACCTCGGAAAAGAATACGGCAGCAAGGCACACTTTTTACCTTATGGTGTCGAAATTTTTAAAAACCCTGACAAAAATGCGTTGCAAAAAATGTTGTTGAAGCCTTACAGCTATTATATGCTCATGGCACGCATGCAGCCCGACAATCATATCGAAGAAATTATCCGGGGTGTACTTGGCGCAAATTCAAAGTTCCCGTTAGTTATTGTAGGGCACACCGGAAACAAATTTGGCAAGTATTTGAAGCAAAAATATGAAAGCAAAAATATTCAGTTTAAAGGGGGTATTTTCGATCAGGATCAGCTTAATCAGCTAAGATACTTTTCAACACTATATTTTCACGGGCACTCCGCCGGGGGGACAAACCCTTCGTTGCTGGAGGCCATGGCTTCCCAGGCATTAATTTGTGCGCACGACAATCAATTTAACCGTGAAGTTTTGCTTAACAATGCCTACTACTTTAAGAGCCCTAATGATATTTTGATTTTGCTTGAATCGCAGGAAGAAATTAAAAAATCAAGACAGGTCTTCATCAACAACAACCTTGAAAGCATCGGGGATAAGTACAATTGGCCAAAAATAATTTCTGAATATTACGAGCTGTTTAGAGCCTGCCTTTTTAGTCAGGATTATTGAATTATCAATAGCCACATCCTCCCACTTCGCAGCGAGGCGAGTTAGGGTGTGGATTTTAATAAAGGGATGTATTACCCCCCGCCTTTTAGCTGGCAATGCCTTCGGCATTGCCAGCTAAAAGGCGGGGGAGGCACTGTTAAATTCATTATTCCCCGGGTTAAAACCCGGGGCTATTGAAAAGTACCAACTTTATAGACAGAAACTATTTAAGCAACTGGTTTAAAAGATTGTATTTTTATATGCAAACAATTGTTATAGTTTTGCATTTCATTCATTAAAATTTTTCTACAGTTGTCAGTCCGGTATTCAAAATATTTACCAATAATTTCACTCACGGGCGATTTCGTTTTACTCAACATTATGTTTGTTTTGGGATTTTACCTGTGGTTCGCTGTGCCAAATTGTTTTTCTCAAAAGTATATTATTTTTTATGGCTACCTCAATTTAACATGGTTAGTACTCTGCATAATTTTTAAAGCCGGAAACATTGAACATTCACTTCCTAAAAAGAAAATGGTATTTACTTATGTAAAAATCATCGTCTTTTTCTTTTTTATGTTCCTTCTTTACTTTCAGGTAATCAGCCTCAATTATTATCCACGGCAATACATAGGATATATTTTCCTGGTATTTTTCGCCTCCCTAATTCTGTGGAAACTGGCACTTTATTATGCCTTTGTGGTTTACAGAAAGATGGGATACAATTACCGTAATGTGATTATTGTGGGTGTGACCAACAATACCCGGGCGCTTCAAAAATATTTTAACAGCAATTACCTTAATGGTTATCGGTTTTTAGGATTTATTGGTCCAGAAAAAAACAAGTCGAAGGAAATCATTGGCGGATGGAGTGAACTAAAAAAAATAGTAGAAGAAAAAGGGATAGACGAAATTTACATCGGATGGGAAAATGTACCAAAGGATGTGATGCCCCAAATTACAGCTGCTGCAAATGAATTCCCACTTAAAGTGAGGATCGTGCCTGACTTTGGCACTTTTTCGTACCAAAATGCAGAGCTTGTAAAATATGATATTATTCCAGTTTTGCAAATACATCCGGGTCCGCTAAGCTATTGGTACAACCGGCTGATAAAACGCATTTTTGATATCCTGTTTTCGATAATCATCATTATTGGAGCATTATCGTGGACATCATTAATTTTGATGATACTTTCGTTAACGGGAAGTCGCGAGGGGATATTTTTCTTACAAAAAAGAACCGGCGCCGATGGAAAAGTCTTTAAATGCATCAAATTCAGAACCATGAAAAAGACCCATGAAGCTGATAAGATTCAGGCCACAAAATTCGATAAAAGAATTACTCCTGTTGGAAATTTCCTTAGGAAAACAAGCATAGATGAATTGCCCCAGTTTATCAATGTTTTATTTGGACAAATGTCGGTTGTCGGCCCGCGGCCACACATGCTTCGCCATACGCGCGAATACCGCAAACTGGTAAAACGCTTCATGGCCCGGCATACAGTAAAACCGGGAATAACCGGCCTGGCACAGATCAGGGGGTACAGGGGAGAAATTAAAAGAGTTTCAGACATCAAAAAACGCATTGCCCACGATGTAAACTATATCGAAACATGGAACTTTGGGCTGGATATTAAAATAATTTTGCTCACTGTCCGCAATTTGATCAGGGGAGAAAAAAACGCCTATTGATCTATCTGAAAATTTTATGCACATTTTTGTTTGATAACTTTTCCATTTCCACGAACCCATGCAAAACGCAATCAATTACTTTTGTGGGTTACACATATTATTTAAAATGGTTGAAGAATATAGCGAAGATTTAGTACGGTCGCTCGAATGGAACGAACACATTCAAACCCGGCCGGGTATGTATATTGGCAAACTGGGTGACGGCTCATCGCAGGATGATGGAATTTATGTTTTAATCAAAGAGATTCTCGACAACTCTATCGATGAATTCGTGATGGGAAACGGGAGAAAAATTGATGTTACCATCGAAGATAAAACAGTAAGCATCCGCGATTTTGGCCGGGGCATTCCGCTTGGGAAGGTTATCGACTGCGTGGCCAAAATAAATACGGGCGCAAAATACGATTCCAAAGTTTTTAAAAAATCCGTTGGGCTTAACGGGGTTGGCGCTAAGGCTGTTAATGCACTTTCAAGTTATTTTAGAGCCCAGTCGATAAGGAACGAGCAAAGCAAATTGGTTGAATTCAGCGGCGGGATACTTCTCCGGGATTATCCTAAAGCTACCACGGACGAAAAAAACGGTACCCTGATCACCTTTACTCCCGATTCAAAATATTTTGGGAATTTTCATTTTATTTCCGAATATGTTGAAAAACTTTTGTGGAACTACGTTTTTCTTAATAATGGCCTGAGCATTTATTACAATGGTGAGCGCTATTATGCCAAAAATGGCCTGCTCGATCTTTTGGAACGAAATATCAATGGCGGCTCACTCTACCCAATTATTCACCTCAGGGAGGGAGATCTGGAATTTGCTTTCACCCACATGAGCAACCAATATGGCGAAGAGTATCATTCGTTTGTAAATGGTCAAAATACTACCCATGGAGGAACACACCAGGCTGCTTTCCGCGAAGCCATCGTTAAAACAATACGAGAATACTATAAAAAAGATTTCGATCCCGGCGACATTCGAGCATCTATAGTTGTTGCTCTTAGTATAAAAGTGCAAGAGCCAGTATTCGAATCACAAACCAAAACAAAACTTGGCTCGCAATATATCGAACCCCAGGGGCAAACAATTCGCAATTATGTTACAGACATTGTAAAGCGGAATCTTGATAATTTCCTCCATAAGAACCAGGATGTGGCAGATATTATTTATCAAAAAATTCTACGCTCGGAAAAAGAACGCAAGGAAATTGCAGGCATCAAAAAGCTGGCTCGTGATAGTGTGAAAAAAGCAAGTTTGCACAACAAAAAACTGCGCGATTGCCGGATTCACTATAACCAAAACCACGAACGCCGCCTCGAAACAACCCTGTTTATCACTGAAGGGGATTCAGCAAGCGGATCGATCACAAAATCGAGAGACGTAAATACCCAGGCTGTTTTTTCGCTCAAAGGGAAACCCCTCAACAGCTACGGGATGAGCAAAAAGGTAGTGTATCAAAATGAAGAGTTTAACCTGTTACAATCGGCACTCAATATTGATGAAGGCCTCGAAAACCTGCGCTACAACAACATAGTGGTTGCCACCGATGCCGATGTTGACGGAATGCACATTCGCCTTTTGCTCCTCACATTCTTCCTGCAGTTTTATCCCGACCTTGTAAAAACCGGGCATCTTTATATCCTGCAAACACCATTGTTCAGGGTGCGCAACAAGAAAGAAACCATCTATTGTTACTCCGATGAAGAGAAATCAATGGCGTTAAAAAAACTGAAGCAAAGTCCTGAGATAACAAGATTTAAAGGTCTGGGAGAAATATCGCCCGATGAGTTCAAATATTTTATTGGTTCATCTATGCGGCTCGACCCGGTTATCCTTAAAAAAGGGCAATCACTTTCGGTCATGCTTTCGTTTTATATGGGAAAAAACACCCCCAACAGGCAATTATTTATTATTGATAATTTGAGATATGAAGAGGCGATAGCTTAGTAGAGGATAGATGGGAGAGGATAGATGGGAGAGGATAGATGGGAGAAGTTAGAAATTAGAGGATAGATGGGAAGAAGTTAGAGGTTTGAATGAAGTAATGTTGAGCGAAGCAGCCTGCCCCGACCCTTCGGGGAAATCCCGCTTTTGCGGGAGAGTGATGTTGAGCGAAGCGAAATCCCGCTTATGCGGGAAGCGAAGCA
>CAZQIV010000075.1:0-33073 GCA_964593705.1 uncultured Lentimicrobiaceae bacterium
GAGCAAGCCCTTAGAGGCAATATTTATTCTACCTGTATTTTTTGAGGGGATACGAAAGACTTCCCTAATCTTTTGGCGCTATGCACCATCGTATTGATCCCGTTAAAAAAATTGGATTCGAGCCTGTGCAGTTCATCTTTCCGGTCGCAGAAGTGATCGGGATTGTAATTGAAACTAAATGGATTGTCGTTCTTCATATCAAATAAATATTTGCACAAAGTTAATCCAAATGCATAAATTATGTAATAAAAAATACATAAATTATGTTACATAAAATATGTAATAAAAAATACATAAATTATGTTACATAAAATATGTAATAAAAAATACATAAATTATGTTACATAAATTGTGTAATAAATTTTGCGCCAAAAGTATTAAACCCCGGGTCAGTTTATTAATTTCACTTTTAATGCAACCAAAACTGCTCGCTTACCCTCTTTATTAAAAACATTTTTAGTGGATCACAAAAAGGAACTTGATACCATAATCGAAGGCTGTCGGCAAAACAGGCGTAAATCGCAAAAGGCTTTGTACGAACGTTACTGTGATGCCATGTTTACAACCGCCTTTCGTATGACCGGTAACAGCGATGATGCCCACGATGTATTGCAGGATGCATTTATCGAGGTATTCAGGTACATCAAAAGTTTCAGGGGCGATTCCACCATCGGGGCATGGATAAAAACAATCGTTATAAGGAAAGCCCTGAAAAAGTTGAAAGAAACAAAGTTTTACGATAGTTATGATGAAAACGGGATTGATGTGCCCATCGATTTTTTGGACGACCTTTCGGGTGAGTACCTGGAGCAAATGATTATGTCGCTTCCCGAAGGTTACCGCACAGTGTTTTTACTTACCGAAGTTGAAGGCTATAGTCATAAAGAGGTTGGTGAAATGCTGGGTATTTCGGTTGGAGGATCAAAATCACAGTTGTCGAGGGCAAGAAAAATATTAAAAGCTAAAGTTGAAAAGATCAACACAACATGAACGAGGCAGGTAAACATAAAGGCCATTTTTCGGAGCGCTTGCCCGGGCACAAACCCGACAGGGATTTGTGGGCCGGTATCGCCGGAGACCTGAAAAGTAGCCCGGCAAAGTCTCTGACAGACCAGCTTCCAATTCATAAACCTGCCAAAAGCCTTTGGAGAAGTATTGTCAATAGCTTTCCTGTTCCGTGGTACTCGTTCCGAAGTATCTATTTCAGAAGTGCCCTGGGTGTGCTGGTCGTTATGCTGTTAATATATTTTATCCCTGATTTTACAGGAGAAAACCTTGATACCCAAACTACCCCAGATAAAGCCATTGCTAAAAAGCCCAAAGCTTCCGAAAGTGAAATGTCCGGTCATGCTATGCAGCCAAAAGCTATTGAGTTTTCGGAAACTTTAACGGAAAATGAAGGACTTGCTGAAAAGCAAACTGATAAAGTGGCGTCTAAAATTCTAACACCAATCGTTAAAACTGCCAAACAAGAAAACACGCCGGTTTTAGTAAATCCTTATAACTCCGTTGATGCTGAAGTGGAAAAACCGGTTGATGTAATTGTGGGGAATGGACAAACTGGAAATAATAAGAAAGCTGATGATTTTGAAATGGAGGTACTAAATGTTTCTTCTAAAGCTGAAAAAAATGAAGACAGGATACTTCCGGCAATTTCATCAAAACTACTACACTCAAATCCCTTATCTGTTCAAAATTTACGGACTCCCACTATGTTTTTTGGAAGTGGGAATCAATATCGCAGCTACAGAAAAGATATTCAATATGAGACCGGTATTTTTGCACAGCCTTCGTTTATTCATAATATTTCGACCATTAATGATGATTGGTACCTAAGCCCCGGTTTGGGTTTTTCGCTGGCGATGATCAACAAAAAATTCATCCTCGAAACCGGCCTGAGCTACATGCAGATGGAGTTTGAGGATAAAGTTGAAATTGATTATTATGCTTTTGTTTTTATAGGAACCGTTATCAGCACCGAAAATTACGAATGGGAAGAATATGTAAATGAACAAGGTGATACCCTTGCACGGCAAATTTATTCGGTTGAATTAATAGATGTTTATGATTCCACTTTCGTGGAGGAAGAAAAAAATGATTTGGTAAAACTTTCAGGAGTGACCATTCCACTAACCGTGGGCTATCGTTTTTCGGATAATGGGAGATTCTTTTGTGATCTTAAAACGGGGCTGGATATGATGATTATCACAGGAAAGGTAATCCCCGGTAATCCCGAACCCATCGAAAACATTAAAGTTGTTGACGTTAAAAACAGTCTGGCGGATAAATACAGCGTCCGGTGGAAATATCACCTTGCCTTAGGCGCTGGTTTAAGGGCAACAGAAAGGATGGCAATTTATGCAGAGCCTACGCTGTGGTGGTATCCCGAAGGCATTCGCAACAAAAGAAACAAACACAATTAAAAATCCTTTCGAGGCTGGGATTAGGATAGGGCTGAGGTGGGAGTTTTAACTACTCCTAATGACAAGTATTTGTAAAATATTAATCATGAGGGTAAAATAGATTTCTCAGTCGCAAGCTCCTTCGAAATGACAGGGCTTTGGTGGGTTTGTTGGGGTGGAAGAAAGTGGGTGCGAAGCGCCCACTTTCTTCCACCCCTTGCAAAGCCTTAGCCATGTCTTTTCGATGCCGCATTTGCGGCAGAGAAATCTGTATTGAAATGGTGGTTGTAATTTATTTCTATAGAAATGGAACAAGAATCAATTATTTAAATAAACATGGTTGAATTTTAATTATCGAATTCACTTACTAAAAAATATACAACAATGAAAAAGCAAATATTAACTACCATCATTTCAATTTTATTTACAATTTTTGTTTTTGGACAAACCCCAAACTACAACGATGTAGGTGTGATTATTAACGACAATAGCCAGGTTTCGATCGACATCGGGAATTACTTTCAACAGGCGCGAGACATCCCGGAAATTAATATGATTCATATTCGAACAGTAACAGATGAAGAAATTGATACTGTAGAATTTAGAAAAATCCAGTATCAAATAAAAAATTACATTTTACAGAACAACCTGAACGAAAAGCTGTATTATCTTGTTACAACCAAAGGCCTTCCCTTCGACATTGCCGTTGATAGTTGTACTTTTAGTTTTCCGGGGGCTACTTTTCAATCTTGCTCATCTTTAGAATCGGAGCTTACCTTGCTATTAAGTGCTGATAGTGGAAGGATTTTTAAAAAGAATTCATTTCAAAACCCATATTATCAAAGTCAGATTCATCAAGATGAAAATAGTACTGATTTATTTCTTGTTTCAAGGTTGGATGGGAAAACCGTACAGGATGTTTACAATTTGATTGATAATAGTGGTCCGGGATCCTATGTCAATAAAGAGCTGGGGCAATTTATTTTTGATCTGAGCTATATCGCAGATTCATCATCTACCTTTGATTATTTTGCAAACATTATGATCCCTGCCATCGACACATTAACAAATCGGGGCTGGAATACTGTATTTCATGGAGATACACTGGTTCCTGAAAATGAAGATTATGTTTTGGGTTATGTTGGTTTTATTCAAAAAAGTTTTCATGGTGCACTTAATTTTGAATGGCAAAAAGGTGCTTTTTGCGAGTTCATGGTGTCAAGTCCTGATTTTACTTTTTATGACTCACTTAATTTTGAAGGTAACATTCAGTTAGCGGATGTAATTGCTGAAGGTTGCGCAACAGGTTCGGGGTACGTGCATCCTACCTTTGGTTCTCAGCTTACTGATTATGCAATTTTATTTGGGAGATACACCATGGAACGAAGTGACCCGTACAATTTGGCCGAAAGTTATTACATGGCAACCAAAACACTTTCGTGGATGAATATCCTGGTGGGCGATCCCAAAACAACCATTACCACCCTGGGGTCAGGTTCAATAGAAAGTGTGTCCCCAATAAAGTCAATTAATCTTTACCCAAACCCCGCATCAGAAACTGTAAAATTAGGCTTGAACTCAGAAAGTGCTTCAATAATTTCGATCTCAATTTTCGATCAGTTGGGTAAAATGTGGCAGCAGGAGGAGAGGATAATTATGGAGGGGCGGAATGATCTGGAAATTGGAATCGGACAAGTATCCCCGGGATTTTACTTTTTACAGGTTATCGATAAATCAACAAATTCTACCTTTACGAAAAAGTTAATGGTTGCAGAATAGTTTTTTTATTTATAAAAAACGAAATGCTCATTATAATTATTAACGCCCACACCTGCCCCGATCCTTCGGGGGGTATGAATGTCCGAAGGACTCCAATGGAGAAACATTAATCAATATCATCCGTGCATCCCGCCAAAAGTCGGGCAGGCAGTGGCCAATTTTTATACCTATGAAAAAATCAAACATTTTATGGTTCTTAATGATTTTACTGATTTCGACAAGTTGTGAAAAAGATGAATCAGGTAATTCGAAAGATGTCATTGTTTTTAAAGAAATCAACAAAACAGTTGTCGATACCGGCATTGATTCCATTACCGGGACTTGCAAAGATTTACGGTTTGAGTTGTTTTTAAATGATCAATCGGAAAATCTTGCCATGTTAACCACCAATACCGGTTTGATAAACTGCGATGGTTTTAACAGCATTATGGCAGATACTGTTTCCGCGAAAGTTTTGGTATTGGATGAACAAATGCCAATTTCTGCCGAAGCAAGCTGGGCAGGTGTTCATGATTTAAGTCTGGAGGATTTTGCAGGATTAGGGGAAAAGTACATCGGATATCGATCCTGCTTTTATCCTGAAGGGGTAAATCAATATCGTTTTGGTTGGATAAACATAAAATTGTCATCCACTAAAGATACTTTGACCATCATCAGCAGGGCTGATAATCAAACCATCAATAAGTATATTATAGCAGGTAAGATGGAATAAACCGGAATATTAAAAATATTTTTCTATGCCTAAATAGTGCCTGTCCATAAAGTCAACTATTTCTATCCGAGGCCAAAGAATCTCCCGCAGATTTCGCAGATTTGCGCTGATTTTTTTCTGCGAAAACCAGCCTTGCCGGCTAGGCAGGTCTGCGTTATCTGCGGGAAACCTGACTAAAAAGACGAACTCTAAATGGTGCAGGATAATATCAGAGGGTTCGATTAGGGAATTTGGGTGAAAAAGAAAAACGGAGTTGTTCTTAAACTTGAACAACTCCGTTTTATTTTAAAATTTAACCAGGTATTAACGTAAGGTCAATTTAGAATTGTAAATACCATTATCAGTTTTTGCCTTCATAAAATAAATACCTTTTGGCAATTCTGATAAATCAAACGCTTTGACAATTTGACCATCTACGGGCATTAACATAGATGCGTAAACATTACGTCCGTAAATATCATAAATATCAAGATCGCAGGAAGCCTTCCCAACATTTTCAATGGAAATATTAACCCACCCATTGGAAGGATTCGGATAAACACTAATGTTGTTGTTCAAAAGATTGTTTTCGATCGAAGTTACATCCGTTATTGTAATATCATCAAGAGCAAGGTCGCCTTTATCTTTGCCGCCCGTGAATCCGCGAAAGCGCAATCCTATTACTTTCCCATTGTAATCTGAAAGATCAACAGTAATGTTTTTCCATTCGTTGCCATGGTCACCGACAATGGGTTGCATCACATCAAAAATAATTTGCGAACCATCAAATATGTCAACATGCAAGCGGCCAATATCAGCGCCGTAAGCATGATACCAAAAATCGAGTGCCGGGGCAACTCCGTTAGTGAGGTCGATGCTGGGGGCAGATAATGTTGCCATTTTATCGAAACAAATCACCGAAGGTTCAATATAAAGATATTTACCATCGCTTGTGCCGGTGGTGTGGTCAAAACTTGGCCCGGTGTTGAAGGTATTTGTTGTGCCATGCCAGGTAATCCAGTCGATATCATCATTTTCGAGGTTGGTAAGATTTATCCATCCTTCGGCCAATTCACAATTATTCAATGAGCATATTGGCGCGGGGATGCAATTCACAAAATTATCCATTGTCTGCGTATTTCCCGGTGTCATCACCGATCCTTCAATCAGTTCGATCGGCGTTTCGATCAAGTCATTATCCGGATTTTGATCCGGGGCATACTCTATCCAGGTTTTAAGATTATACATCCCAATTTCAGAAATTGAAAAGGTTTCGGCGAAACTAAACAGCATGGTTGAATCCGGATCGAGGGTGCCGGAATACGCTTCCGTTACCACAGTGCCATCATCCAATTGATATGCAAACGAAGGGTCGGTTATGGGTTCTATTCCAAAATTCTTCACCTCAACAGTTACAGTAAGTTCATTAATATCCATATACGATTGGAAAACCCCCCAATTAACCGAAGGAGCAGATACCATCATGGCATCAACTTCATTGCAATTGAAAGTTCCCGGATTTTTTTGAATCGCGATTGATCGCTGACTTTCCGCACCATTTGGGCCGCTTGCACCAATTGCAAACCAGTAGGTTTCGGTTGAACTAATGTTTTCAACAATAAAGGAGTTAACAGTTGTAGTAGCAATGGATTCCATATATTTTTCGCCCAACTGATAAATAGTATAAGAGGCAGCGCCAAACAGGTCAGTCCAACTCAGATGCAAGGCATTATCGCAAGCCCAGTCGATCTGGAAATTGTAAGGAACCGGCATAATGTGAAATGGCTCATCATTTTGTGAGGAAGATGTTGAGTTAGAAACCCCCACCTTTGCCAGGCTTGTCATGCCCGTTGGTATAGCCCATTCATAGTATCTTCTGTCGCCACTTACATTGTCGCTGATGAGATTCCAGGTTTCCCCGTTGTTGAGCGAATACTCAAGTGTGAAAGTTTCGTTATCACTATAGGCATCCCACCGAATTATTTCGGCTTGACCCGGTGTTAGCTTTTCGCCGCCAAAGGGATAAGTAAGCACAACAGCTTCTGGAATAAATTCGTAAAAAATATAATACAACTGAGGTCCCTGTGGAACATTTGTACCATCAACAACCAGCGTATAAGTGCCGGCATCCGGGTTTTCGAGCGTTACCTGTTCCATATTATTCCTGTCGTCCATACCACGTACAGCAGGTTTATCGAGGCTGTCGGCATCCGGATAGTGATTTAAAACCCAGGGCATCCACTCGCCACCCGAGGGGTCATCAACAATAATATCAAGATTATTTACCAGCGCCCAATTGGAATTTACCGAACCCTGAACATCAGTCCAATAAATCATTACCCGTATTTGTCCGGTATTTTCGGGCACCTCAAATTCGTGCGTAAGCGTTTGCCCATTTTCGATGCTTGCCGAATCGTACCTGCTTTCTTCAAGCATCTGAACTGCCCTGAGCGCATTAATCCGCCCCCAGCCAAATTTAAAATCAGGGCCTGGATTACCGAGGTCTTCGGCGGTATTTAGTACAATTCCTTTTAAGAATCCGCCACGTGGATCACTTCCACCGTTCAACTCGCGATAAGCATGAAAAAGTTGGGCCATCACACCCGAAACTCCCGGGCACGACATTGATGTACCTGATTTGAGGCCATAGCCATTATCGGGTAAAGTTGAATTAACACTCGAACCTTTTGCAGAAATGTCGGGTTTGATACGCCCGTCATGCGCAGGGCCGCGGCTACTTGATGAGGAAAGATTATCCAGATAATCGAGATTGGCAACAGTCATTACATTTTTTCCCACTTTATGGCCACCGGTAATGTTGCCCCATCCTGAACCTGCTCCATATCCACAATTGCTCCCGCCATCGTTACCGGCCGAAAACACATGCATCAGCGCCGGGTAATTGATAATTTGCATATCCAACGAGCGGGCAAGTGAAGTATAGCCTGCATTGCAACCATTACTGTATGATGTAGATGTAACGCGAATATTTTTTGTAAAATAATGAGAAGGGATTGAATTAAAGCCGGGATATTCAGGGGCTGCCCCATAAACATAAAGGTTGGCGCCGAAGGCATTTCCGCGGGCTATCGGATCGAGGTTTCCGGCAGCACCAATAATTCCGGCGCAGTGATCGCCGTGATCTCCACCATAATAACCCACGAACTGCTCAATAATCCGGCCTTCGAAGTCGATGTGCGGGCCAATGTTTCCATCATCCTGAAGCATCACATTTACCCCGGTTCCATCGTAATTCCTGCCCGTAGAAAAATCGTTGGCTATGGCATTTGACCGATGTAATGTCCTTCCGGTATAATTTTCAGGTTCGGGGTTTGGATAAATGGGTTCGAGATAGTTTACAAAAGCAAAAGAGGCAAGCTTTTCAATTTTATCCAAACCAACAGTTACATAATAATAATTGCCATCGGCTTCACGGCTATTCACCTCAAACCCATCAGCCTGAAGCATGGAGATAGCCTTTTCATGATCGATCCCCATAAAAGGAGTAAGTAGTAATTTTATCTTCCCATCCCCGCGAAGGGCATGGTCGGGGTAGCTTTCCTCAAAAAGCATAGGCGCCAGTTTGATAGCAGGGGTGATTTCAATAATACTTCTTGCCTTAGATTGGATAAGTACATTCGGATTGTAATCCATGCTAAAGGAAGCAAAATATCCGAAGTGCGGAATGTAATCCAATAATTCAATTCCTGAAGTTTGGAGAAGATTCCGCTCAGCGTGCGTAGGAATTTCGTTGAACTGAATGATTTTATAAAATCTTCCATCGAAAGTATTTTCTGCTGTTGGCGAAAAGGTATTCAGAAATTTATCAATATTTTCTTGTGGTGTAAACTGTTGGTTTTTAAAATTCAATTGATAATCCATTTGCTTTTGACCAGTTCCACTTAAAGGGAACATTGCAAAAAGCGCAAAAACAAATAGCATTGTTAATGTAGTTTTCTTCATAAGTTGTAGTTATTTGAGTTTAAATTAATGATCGTAAAAATAGAAACTTCTGCAAGAATAAACAATTACCAAAAAAACAAACCACAAAAAAGGGAATTTGTTAATAATTATATCTTGAAATGTGTGGTTATGGATTGGAAGTAAAAATCGAAGAGTAGTTAGAATTTAGGTGCTGATGTTGAAAGCTGTGCGATTGGCAAGTGGGTTTATTTTCAAGATTATCGCTTTTAAAAGGTTGGGTTATTTTTTCCCTCTGTGACTTTGTGCCTCCGTGGTTTCTGATTTTTCACCACAAAGGCAGGAAGGCACAAAGATTCTATTGATAGTGGATGTAAAATGTTCAGCAATCATTTCAAGGGTGTTATCCAGTAGAATTAATTAATGGATTTCTCCTGCCACTTGCTAAAACCGAAAATCTCAATTATTTGGTTTCTTTCATCAATCTTGAAGACCACAACATATCCTTTAAAAATCATGTCTCTAATATTATCACGATCAAAGAAGATGGATTGACGGTATGCATAAGGCATTTTGGGTATTTCTTTGATCCGATTAAGAATTTGTTTCTTGAAGTTTCTCGCAGCAGAGGGCTTATCTTTTGCAATATATTCGATTTGCTCATTTAACCGATCCCTAAAATCGGTCGTAATTTTAATCTTCATATTTCCGAATGGATTTTTCAAGGTGATTCTCCAATTCATCCATCCCGATGAAATCACGCTTACCGCTTTCCATCGCTAACAATTCATTTTCGAGATATTGTTGTGCTGAGAGGAATTCGTTGCTTTCATTGAGTATCTGAATTTCATCGTTGTTGAAACGACCTAAAAACCACATAAGGTTACTGATGATTTTATCACTTACTTTTAATCGAATTGTTTGCATAGTTGAATGATTTTTACAAAAATACTGAAAATAGTTAATCCAGGCATCCAACAAATCCCCACTATTGAATGTCAACTTTTTTGATAATTAGTGCAGCAAAAAGCACTTTTTTCAAAGAATCGCATCATCAAAATTGAAATCCATCATTTAGTGCATCTAATGGCACTTTCTGTTGTACATTACATTTTTTGTTTTATTTTTGTACAAAATAGAGCGATATGATGCACTTTGAAGAATTATTAAAAGCAATAAAAGAACGCCGAAAGGTTTTGCAGGTAACACAAGAAACCCTGGCTGAACTATCGGGCGTTGGCCTTAGAACTTTAAAACAGTTTGAAAGCGGAAAAGGAAATCCAACCTTGCTCACTTTGCAGAAATTAGCCGATGTGCTGGGAATGGAAGTTTGTCTAAAGATTAAAAACATAAGCCCCGGCAAATGAGACAGGCAAAAATTTTATACAAGGATGATGAAGCCGGCATATTAACCCAGCACGATGATGGTTCATTTACTTTTCGTTATCATGATGCCTGGTTGACTAACAGCACAAAAAACGACATAAGCCTAACATTGCCTAAAATCCAACAGGAATATCATTCTAAATTCCTGTTCCCGTTTTTTTATAATATGCTTCCCGAAGGTTCTAATAAACAGGTAATATGCAAACATAAGCGACTCGATAGGAATGATGATTTCGGTTTGCTTGTAACTACAGCAAAAAATGATAGTATTGGTGCAGTGCGGGTAATTAAAATAGAAAAGGCATGAGTGTTCCCGATATAAAATATTGCCCCGGAACTTTGGCTGACGGATTTGAAACTTATAGCAAAGCCAGTTTAAACAGAATGTTTCAAGGGAAAAAAGTGCATCATGTTTTGCCATACTACTCACCGATATCCAATCCCGAAACAGATGCACTATTTAAAGAAAATAGCTTACACCTTTCAATATCGGGAGTTCAGGAAAAATTTTCTGTTGTGCTCGAAAAAAACAAATTAAGACTTGCCAACGATGGAGAACGAGGAACATACATCCTGAAACCTATTCCCGGCGCAGGTAAAAGGGCCGAGCAAATGCCCGCGAACGAGCATTTCACCATGCAAATTGCCCGTCAGGTTTATGGCATCGAAACTGCCGAAAATGCGCTCATATTTTTTAAAAATGGAACCCATGCCTACATTACCAAAAGGTTCGATGTAAATAATGACGGCACAAAATTAGCCCAGGAAGATTTTGCTTCGCTGGCTGGCAGAACGCCCCAAACCCACGGAGAACATTATAAATATTCAGGGAATTATTTGGAGTTATTTCAAATTATGCAGGCCAATGTGCCGGCCTACAAATTGGAAGCACCCAAGCTTTTAAAATTGCTCATGTTTAATTACCTTTTTTCAAATGGCGATGCGCACTTTAAAAATTTTTCACTGCTCGAAACCTCTATGGGCGATCATCGCTTAAGTCCTGCTTACGACCTTTTGAATAGTCGCATTCATATCGATGATAATGACTTTGCGCTGGAGGATGGGCTTTTACCAAAAAATTTGGCCCAGGGAAAAATTGGCCATCAATTCGCCCTGCTTGCAGAGCAGGCCGGAATCAACGAAAAAACTTTTAAAACCATCCTTTCACTCATGCTAAGCCAATCAGCCTTAGTTGAAAAACTAACATTTTCATCATTCCTGAACGAAAGCACAAAAAGAAATTACTGGCAATCTTACAAGGGGCGATTAAGGTGGCTGGGGGAAGAGTGAGATGTGAATTCAATATTAGAACAAATCAAACCAGAAATGCGGCATCTAAAATAACAACTCCGTCTTCTATAATATTTTTAAGCTGTTTTGCGATCTCCTTTCTGGTAATATATGGATTTACTTTGATGGGTTTTAATATTTCCTGGGTAGTTTCTTGGGTGGTCTCTTGGGTAGTTTCCTGATCACTATTTTTAATAAAGCTGTTGTTGATAAAATCAGGGTGAACAGTTAAAGTAACCAGGAAAGTTATTCTTCCTTCATCAGTATAAAAGATGGGTTCGGGATTTCCATTCCTTTTCCTGATCTGTTCGTTCAAGGTATCAATTCTTTATACCATGCTATCCCCCAATCGGGATTATATAAACCCTTATTATCACCAAAAACCTTCATAGAAAATGCAAGCCCAACGTTACCATCAACCTTACCTTATTCCTATCAGGATTGAAAAATAAGGTAAGGTTGATTTTTCTTGTGGGGTATTATTTTTCTATGAAGGTTAGAAAAAATCAAAATAAGGTTTTTTGAATATCGAACCGCTGAATGCCGAATATTGAATATTGAAATTTACATTCCGTAGCCCGGTCATTTTTTGTTGCAGCACTCACTTTAATCTTATTTGAACAAAACCGGTTTTAGCCCCCCTCCCAAAACAAAACATAGACCTACGACATACTTTGGCCGACCTGGGTATTATGTTTGCCCGCACAAGGAAAGCCGAAAACTTTACAGCGTAGGCGGAAAATTTAAAATCCAAGATTATGGCTATTTCAGATGTTTAGTTGAAAAACAATTAATATCGGGTATTTGATGGTAATGGCAAGAAAATTAACCCGCATTATTCATCTGAAAGCGTAGCAAATCGGATGAATTTGTGCAGGCAAACGGGGAGCAATGCGGGAAACCCCGACTTAGAAATACCCATTTTTGGGGAACGAAGTGAACCCTAAAATGATGGTATTACTTAGTCGTAGAAAATTTATGAATTTTCCGGGTTAAGGAATCTCATTCATCAACCGTTGGAGAACTTTGCGGAATCGGAATGGATTTTATGGTTTTTTTGAAAAATAATTACTTTGCAACTTATGATGAAAGTTTCAAAAAAATTAAAGAAGTTTATAGTTCATCAGTTGGTAATTTTAAAAGCGCAGCAGGCACGGCTGTAAACTTCATCAAGAATAATTACCTTAGAACTTACGATAAGAATTTTAAGAAAATTAGTGAAAGACACATTTAGATAATTATGTGAGGGCTATGCACCCTCATGTTGTTAGTCAATTTTAACTGGAGTACATAAGCAAGATGACGGAAGTTTAAGTTTTGCAGATTCTGAGTGGGCGGAGAATTACCAGTTTGATATTTTTATGCTTGAGTGCGAGATTAAAAATAATTACGTAGTTTTGACATCCAATTACAAAAAAAATACTTATGAGTTACCTAACAGAAATAACGATTGAAGAACTCCAGGAATTTAAATTCTTTATTCCATCCTATCAAAGATGTTATCGCTGGACGGAAAGGCAGGTTGAAGATTTGTTGGAGGACATTAACGCTTTCAATTCCACTCCTACTGGAAAAACATTTGGAATTTGCCGTTTTGGAATTCATAGCAATATCCGGCAAGGTTTAAGAAGTAAAGTTTCTTTCGATGATATTGGATATAAAAAAATTCAACTAACTTAACCATACACGAGCCAAAAGACTGAATATTATGGAAAAACAAAAAATATATGTGTTTAGAATTTCAAAGGGAAATGAAGCTGGAAATCCAATTGGGAAATGTCCATTTGATTACAGCGGAATACAGAAAACAATAAGTAATCTTAATGAAAATGAAATCAAACCTATTGATTATAAAAATAATGGTCATCTAGATTTTATATTTGATGAGTTATGGAGGAATATGGTTTTGAGGCAGGGGTGGGGAATTGAAAATTTAGATTTAAATCAAGATGTCAAATCCTGGATCGAGAACTATATGCTATCAGGAAAGATATACTGGAATCAAATTATTGATTGTAGTCAAGCAAAAGGGCGTTGGAATATTTTAAGGAGGATTCCTGACATTAGAAAAGGTGATGTTTTACTTATCCCCAAAACATCCAGCAAAGAATTGAATGATTATAACAGATTTGTAGGATGTCAAGTTGAGCAAGAGTATTACTTTGACTATCCAATAAACATTCAGGATTTTGGGCATTGCTTGAAAATAAAAAACATCAAAGAGTATAGATATGGAAAGTCTACTTTAGAAAGAGTTGATTTTGGGGCACCCTATTTATGGGCTGTTTCAAAGGTTAAGAATTATCATAGTCGGTATGAAAAATTAAAGGCTTTTGCCCTGAAAGAATTTGACGTGAATATATAAAAGATCACTACTATCTAAATGAAACACAGTGCAAAAATTTAAAAATCTAAATGGAAATTAAAAAAGTACTATTACAAGACGGAGAATATCAATGTGACATAGATGTTTCTGTGGAAGAGTGGAAGGATATTCTTCACGATAAAACGCTAATGAACGAAAACTACATTGACGCTTTATTTAAGTTTTACTCTGAACCTGAGCACAAATCTACTTGTAAAACACTTGGTGAAAAATATGGGGTTTCACCAGAATCATATAATGGATCAATATCAAATTTCGCACAAGCGGTTCAAAAGAAATTGAATCGATTTGAAATAATTGGTACTGATGAGAATCCAAGCTATTGGATTATTCCAATGCTTGGAAAATATATAGGTGAGTATATAGTGTGGACCTTGAGGCCAGAATTAGTTGAGGCAATAATAAATACAGATTTTATTACAAATGAAATAATAGGAATTAGTGATTTTTCAAATCTAATAATTAGAATCAATAGAGATTTAGGAGCTTTTACAGACACTTTTAGATATAAAAGAAAAGAACTAAAAGGAAGTAAAAGTGCTTCAAAAAAAGGGATATTATTTAAGTATGATAAAAAAGACAGAGACTGGGCTATTAATGAAGGAGGCGGTACGGAAGTTCAGTATCATATCTTTTTCAGAGGAAATAAAATTGGTTTTGGGTTAGGATTCAATACTCAATATGTACCTTTTGCAACTAATAAAACCTCTCCAATTAAATTAGTTCAACCATTTGCTGATGCTTTTATCTCAACTCTGAAATTAGATATAGTCACAAACCTAAAATCTATAGGTTTTAAATATTTTGGAGGTTTTGAGGAAGAGTTAAAGTCACTAGAGAATAATAAGTATTATTTATTTGGTAAAGAAATAGACTTAATAAATAATGGAATTTTAAAAACGGATTATTATTTAATGCTTAGTCTGTTAAAGAATGAGTTATTTGATTTGTATTGTAATATTTTCACAAATAGGAATAGTATCGAAACTAATGATATAAAGAATATGAAGTATATTGAATTGTTGAAATCGAACAAAAATTTAATCCTATCTGGAGCACCTGGAACAGGGAAGACGTATCTTGCAAAACAAATAGCATTAAAAATGATATTTGGTAAAGATTCTGAAAAGCTTTTAACTGATGAGGAAAAAGAACTTTTTAAGGAATGTTTTTGTTTTGTTCAATTTCACCCTTCCTATGATTATACTGATTTTGTTGAAGGTTTAAGGCCTGTGAAAAAAGATGGTTCCGAATTAGGTTTTGAACTAAAAGATGGGGTTTTTAAACTATTCTGCAAAAAAGCGCTAAAGGACGAAAAACATAATTTTGTTATCATCATTGACGAAATAAATAGAGCTGAAATATCCAAAGTATTCGGCGAATTGTTTTTCTCAATTGATCCAGGTTACAGAGGTGTTGAAGGGAAAATAAAAACGCAATATTCAAACCTTCAAGAAGATTCCGATACCTTTAAGGATGGATTTTATATCCCTGAAAATGTTTATATCATCGGCACCATGAATGATATTGACCGAAGCATCGAATCATTTGATTTTGCAATGCGCAGACGTTTTGCATGGAAAGAAATAAAAGCACCGTCCACGAAAAATGGTGACAGCATTCCAATGTGGGATGTTGAAATAGATGGATGGAAAATGAGTGAGGATTTAAAGAGAGAAGCAAAGAAAAAAATTGTTGCACTTAACAACGAAATTGAAACAATTCAAGGTTTAAGTTCGGCATTTCATATTGGGCCGGCTTACTTTCTGAAACTTAAAAATTATGACGGAGACTTTGAACAACTTTGGGAAAATCATTTAAAAGGTGTTTTATTCGAATATTTGCGAGGATTACCCAAAAGTGAGACTAATCTTAAAGAATTAAAAAACGCTTATGACATTACAAAGTAGGCTCGTGAAAATGCCTAGAACAACCGATAATAATTGTGGTAATTTTCAGATAGAAAAAGATTTAATCCCAGACTTTGAATTAATTGCAAATAAGAAGATTAGTAGATTAATTTCTGAGGATAATCCAAATCTACTAATTTTCCCCAACGATTTAAGTAAAACTGGAGATAAAATAAGTGAGAAATGCATTTTCACTCTTGATGATACAAAACTGACTACTGGCAACATAATGGGATTTATTGGGGTTAACGATAGCCAAATCACGATCCATTCCAGATTCGAAAAAAATGATAATGACAACTTTTTGTATTATATGCTTCAAAAGGTTTTTTCAATCAATCTTTTTGACTTTAAACATGGAAAGGATAATAAATCAATATTTGATTTTCTGTTATATCTTTTTCCGCACTATTTAAAAAAAGCCTTGAGGCAGGGTTTATACAAAGAGTATCATAAACAGGATTACAACGATTCAAATGTAAGAGGCACAATAGATATTAATAGGCATCTTAGGAAAAATGTCCCATTTATGGGGAATGTAGCTTATCGTGTTCGGGAACATAGCTATGATAACAATATTACGCAATTAATCAGGCATACCATTGAAGTTATAAGTCAAAATAAATTTGCACAAGGAATATTAGACCTTGATTCTGAAACGCAAAATTGTGTAAGGGGAATTATACAAATTACACCAAGTTATAAATACAGAAAGCGAATAGCTATTATTAACAAGAACATAAAACCTTTTTCTCATCCATATTTTTTTGAATACAAAGCATTAAAAAAGATTTGCATACAAATCTTGAGATACGAAGGTTTAAAATATGGAAAAGAAAAGGACAAAATTTATGGGTTACTGTTTGACGGTGCATGGTTATGGGAGGAATATCTCAACACCTTCCTTGTGAAATGTGGTTTTAACCATCCTCAAAATAATGTTTCAAAAGATCCAATTTATTTATTTAAAAATCCTGATAAGTATAAAAGATATCCTGATTTTTGGAAGAAAAATTTCATTTTGGACGCGAAATACAAAAGACTGGCTGAATTTCAAAAGGATAACAGGAATGATATGAATCAGATAATATCATATATGTATGTAAAAAAGGCAAAAATAGGGGGCTTTATTTTTCCTTCAGATAATGACAAACTTCGTCCTTGGAAATTAACTATTGGACAACTAAATGGATATGAAGGAGGGGTAAATATTTGGGCTCTTTCTATTCCTCAACAGATAGGTGATTTCACTGATTTTTGTGGGCGAATGAAAGAAAACGAAAAAATAATGATGGATTTAATTAATGAACCAGAGGATGAAGCATTTCCAACAAATCCCAGCCATGATTATTCGACAAAGCTGCATTAATTTTTCTTGATATAAATTTTGAGGATTGGACTATCTACTTCGGTTACTTAAGGTGAAACTGCCAAGCTTTTGCGAGTTGATGAAGATAATTGTTGCTGGTTGATCCCTCAAAGCAAAGTCCTTAATTCAAAAGAGGGTGCACAAAAATGCAAAAGAATTGAATAATAAAAATTATTTTTATGAACTTCACAGCAATAGACTTTGAAACAGCAATCCGACATCATATTTGTGCGGTTGGAATTGTTTCCGTTGAAAACGGAAAAATAACAGAGGAATATCATGCGCTCATTCAGCCCCCAAATAACGAGTATAATTGGCACAACATTCAAGTGCATGGTATCACAGAAAGTGACACCAAAAATGCACCTACATTTGACAAAGTATATCCTGAAATAAAAAAACGATTGCAGGGGAAAATAATAGTTGCCCATAACGAATCATTCGACCGAAGTGTATTACAGAAAACGATGGCCGAAAATGGTTTCGATTATTCAGAACTCAAAGTCTCGGACCGGTGGGAATGTACAATGAAATTATGCCGGGCAAATGATAAATATCCATCAGGCAAACTGGATGAGTGTTGCGCTGTTGATAATATCGAGTTACAACATCATGAAGCACTTTCTGATGCACGTGCTTGTGCAGAACTTTATTTAAGAAAACAATAGTACACCGACACGTTTTGGTGTACCTTGTCCATACCTTTGTGCAAAATATTTAAGCTATGGAAACAGATATTAAACAGAAAAATTTGGGTTGTGTCGGTAAAACTTACATATACTCAATAGCAAGAAAAACTGGTTTCACAAAGTCCTAATCATCATGTCGAAAAGAGAATCCACAGCACGCCAAATTTTAATAATTAAGAAACTGAAAAGATGCCCGGCAAGTTTTGCGGAAATTTCGGATTACCTCGCCTTGGAATCTGAATTGCAGGCTTACAACTTCAACATTTCCAAACGAACTTTCCAGCGGGATTTAAATGATATTCGTTTGCTCTTTAATTTTGATGTTCAATATGACCCATCCCAAAAAGTGTATTTCATCTACTTTGATGAGCAAGCCGAGCTTAATGAGCGGATTCTGGAAGCCTTCGAAACTTTTAACGCCCTGAATATTTCAGACAGATTATCCGGCCATATTCACTTCGAAAAAAGAAAACCCCGGGGAACAGAAAACTTGTATGGCTTGCTTCATGCCATCAAGAATAAGGTGCATATAAAATTCACGTATCAAAAATACTGGGAAAATGAATTGACCGAACGCATGGTAAAACCTTATGCACTAAAAGAGTTCAAAAACCGCTGGTATGTTTTGGCAAATGACTTGAAAGATAATAAGGTAAAGAGTTTTGCCCTCGACCGATTAAGCGGTTTGGAGATTACGAAAATGAAATTTCAGATACCTGAGAATTTCAATGTTAACGTCCATTATAAATATTGTTTTGGAATAATCAGCCCAAACGGACACAAGCCTAAGGAAGTAATATTGTCGTTTGACCCTTTCCAGGGCAAATACATTAAATCGCTGCCATTGCACGAAACACAGGAGATTCTGATAGACAACAAACAGGAGGTGCGCATTAAATTAACCGTGTTTCTTACCCATGATTTTTTTATGGAATTACTCTCTCATGGTGAGCATTTAAGGGTAATACAACCTGCTGGTTTGATAAATGATTTGAAATCGGCTTTAAAAAATGCCCTGAAACTTTATGAATGAAACATTGAGGATATATTATGAAATATCATGACTCTTTGCAACAGGTGTCTTACTTCGTACCAATGACATGTTTGTGTAAGGCGCTATAAACAAGACCCCCACCTTGTCATTTCGATGCCGCACCAGCGGCAGGAGAAATCTATTCCCTAATGTCATTATCTCATTATGCCCAAAAATTTTGGGTTAATCAAATGTAGTGTTTAATGATAAAAAGATATTAGTACAACACCATTTGACGTAGGTGGCACTTATTTTTGGAATCATTATATTAAAATTAGATTCATCAAGTTTACATATTTATCTAAAGTAGTTCCACGAAGGATGTTGTTAAATATTCAAATTTAAATTTGCTAACTTTGCGATTAAATATTTATGATATGAATACACAGAAAATATCCATAGATTTTCCTTCTGATTTATTTCTGGCTCTGAATGAAACAGAAAATGAAGTAAAACAACACATTAAGGTTTTATTAGCAATTCGGCTTTACAAATTGCAAAAACTTACCATTGGAAAAGCTGCACAAGTTGCAGGACTTTCAAGGCTGCAATTTGAAACAATACTGTCGGAGCATGAAATCCCAATATCAAATTTAACAATTGAAGATGTTATTTTAGATAAAGAAAAGCTGAAATGAAAAATGGGCTTGTTATTGCCGATTCGGGCTCCATATTTTCACTTGCAGTCATCGGAAAACTTGAACTATTCAATCAATTATTTGATAGCATTAAGATTCCGTTAGCAGTTTGGGAAGAGATAACATTGAACAAAGCAACAAATCATTATCAACGAATCCATTCATTTTTTCAAGACAAGATACAAGAAATTGCAGGCTTTAATGACTTATCATTTTTAATGGATTACGGCGAATCCGAATCGGTAATTCTATACAAGGAGTTGCAAGCAGACTTTCTGTTAATCGATGATAAGAAAGCTCGTAAAATTGCTGAGAACTTTGGAATCAAATGTATCGGTACTATTGGTATATTATCGCTTGCAAAAGACAAGAAAATTATTTCAGAATTAAGACCACTTTTCAAAGTATTATTGAAAAATAATCGATTCTATTCCATTACCTTATTGAATTCCATTCTTGAAATTCATAAGGAGAAGAGAATAAACCACAAGGCATTTTAATCAACCATGATTATTTCGCCAAAGCCGTATTAACCTTGATTTGAAAAACTTTCATCGCGATTCACCCAGATAATCACACATTTTGATCGGCATACGCCCGCTTCAACGGCGAACAAAGGCTTTACCGGCAAAGCTCATTTCACGTCCCCTCGATATCCACACCCATCTGCATACCTATGGTCACCACAAGAAACTGACTTTCCACATTAATCTGGAAAATTCATAAATTTCCACAGGGCAAGCTACCCAGCTAAATGAAGGTGATTGGATATTCCAGACTAAGCTGACACCCTAAAAACCAGATAAAAATCAGCCAATGGAATGCCTGTGTTTAGAGAAAAACACCTGACATTCCGGCGGAAGCTGATCCCATATTTGAAATATCATGGGGTCATTGCTCCATCGCAATAGCTTGGTCGAAAAAGAAAAAATGGTTTATCGATAATTTTGCCAGGGTCATTTAAAATAAATGGGAAAGCTTTGGATAAAATACTTGTAATTATTTAGTTGGAGGATTGAATACCAAATCATCATGACCCCATCCTGCCGAGCTTTGCTCGTGCATGCACGAGCAAAGCTCGATACCGACACCCTTCCCCAATTGGGGAAGGGTGCCTGAGCTCCCAGGACTTGGAGGAAATGAAAAAGCAAAGCGCTTCGGCTAAAGCATACAGATAAAAATCCCGTGAGAGAGGGCTCCCCTCTCCATTTGGAGAGAGCCTGTCCCGAAAATCGGGAGGTAGGGGGAGGGGAAAAAAAAGCGATGCACTTCGCTAAAGCATACAGACCCAAATCCAAAGAGAAAGGGCTCCTCTCAGCCAAAACTCATAACACTGGATATTCCAGACTAAGCTGAGCCCCTAAAAACCGGATAAAAAATCAGCCAATGGAATGTCTGTGTTTAGAGAAAAACACCTGACATTCCGGCGGATGATAACCCCATATTTGAAATATCATGGGGTCATTACTCCATTGCAATAGCTTGGTCGATTAAAAAAAAAGTCTTATCGATATGTCGCAAATTTCACACTTAAGAACTTAGTGTTTCTTAGTGCCTTTGTGTCTTCGTGGCTATTTGTCAATAATTTGCCATTCACATAGTGATGTCCGCCTTGCCGGCGAGGCAGGCCTATGGCAAAAGGCCCGAAGGCTCTCCCGATAGGGATACCCGCTTCGCGAGGCGAGCCTTTGGTAAGGGTATCACAAAGTGATTTTAATGCGGCATAACAATTACGCTACATCGGGAGTTCTGAGATTATAACCACAAAAAAACCCCGCCATTTCGGGCAGGGTTATCTTAAATAAAAACTTATGGTGTTTATTTTTGGATGATCAGGCGCTCTACAATGGTTTCGGAGCCAACTTTTACTTTTACAAAATAAAGGCCGTTTTCTACTTTGCTCAAATCAAAAGTGTTGGTATAAATCCCTTCGGTGGCAGTGCTTTGTTTTCCTTTTTGAACAACCTTACCATCTTTGTCCATGATCTCAATTAAAATGGTGTCATCAGTATCCAAAGTTAGTGATACCTGAACGGATGTTGCGGCCGGGTTTGGGAACAGGTTTACCTTCATATTATTTTCGATGCCGTTGTTTTCTTCGAAAAATGGCAGGGGCTCTTCAGGATTCCAAAGCAGGAAGCCTTCGGGATTCATGAAGCGCTGCAAGGGTATTCCACGTCCCGGTTCATTATTAAAGCCTTTACGATTACCCCTTCCCTGTTGCATGCCCATTCCCTGGCCATTTCCTTTGCCGGGACGGTTTCCCATTCCCTGGCGCTTACCTTGTCCCTGGCCATTTATATTGCCTTGCGGGCAATTGCCGCTTCCGGGGTTTCGGTTTGGCCTTAGTTGGTTCATTTCCTGTTTCCAGGTTTCGGCATTCTCGCGGATGCCTTCGAGGGCAGTGGTGATGGCAACATCATACTTTTCCGACATTATCTCCACCTCATTCATCAGGCTGTGCATTTTATCGCGATGTTCCCTCATTTCTTTTCTTTGTTCCAGTGAGGGTTTTTCATCACTTTGGCGCATAGCATCTCTTTTTTCCTGCATGACTGTCCGCATCGATTTCATCTCAGCCCTTATCTCTTCCAGCCTTGTTTTATCTGCTGCATCTATTTGCTTATCCAGTTCCTGCCTCTGAATTTTCATTACAGGCAACACATTATTTTCGATATATACTTTCATTTCAGGGTTCGGATTACCTCGCCTCTCCGACCTTGGGTTATCACAGCCTCTTTGCGCATTTACACTTATGGCGGCAAATACCATCAGCGCCACCGACATTAAAAAAACTTTTCTTTTCATGATTATTAAATTTAAAGTGAATATTTCTTTTTTGACATTTAATTTTATTGTTCTATTCCCGAATAAGCCGGTTTTTTGCGAATATTGAACACAGATGACCCCGAAAAAACGGGGCAGGCACGGATTCAACTGATTTTCACAGATCAGTGTAAATCAGTACAATCTGTGCCCGCCCCGTTTTTTCGGGGTTATCCGTGTTCTATCATAATTGAAGACGTTTGGTGGAATTCAATTGATGCTTAAATAAATGGCAAGGAAATCAAGTATAAACAAATTTTGAAAATCATTTTACATTGAATTAATTACTGGATAATTAAATAAAGTAATTAGTTGAAAACCTCAAAAAAAATAAAAGCAAATAAAGTTCCACAACTAAGGAGTTAGGATTGATAATGACAGCTTAATTTCTTCGCCTGCCTGGCCCGAGGCCGTCTCCCGGCCTGTCTCCCTGTTGAAATCGGTGTGGTCTGCGCTTGTTTCTCATCATATTATTAAATCGTTTATGGACTTCTTCGAGCCGTTCTATTTGATGTTCATTCAGGTATGGACGAAGATCTTCAATCATCTTTTCGTTAAGGCTGTTGATATCCGATTTGGAGCTTTCCATGGTAAGATGCACTTTTTCGGCATATTCATCCAAAATGGGCTCAATAGCTTTAACCTGTTTTTCGTCCGGTTTTATCACATCCATCATCCTACACTTAAAGGCATCAAAATGATCCTGGTTTACAAAGTGTTGAAATTTTTGCTGTGTAATCCGGCCATTTACAAGAAATCCGATAACAAATCCAATAAGCAAAGTGGCGGCAATTATTAATATTGATTTAGTTTTCATCTATTTTGTTTTAAATTATTATCCGTGTATCTCCGCCAGCTGGCGGACAGGCGTGGCTTTTTTTCTATAAATTTTAAAAATTATTATCCGTGCATCAGTGGCTTATTAACCCGTATTAATTAGTAAATTAAAAAATCGGTGAGGTATTCGGGTTGCAGCGTATCCACACCCAGCAAAGAATCGAAAGAGATGGAATGATTTCCAAGTATGGTAATGAGCAGCAAAATGAGGGCTGCAATCAGTCCGGGCAGGGCAATGCGCTTAAAAGCATAGATAATATTACTTTCCTGGATGGTCTCGATCCGGCTCATCACTTTTTCGACAAAGAAAGAACCAAACGATGACTCATCATCCAAAAGTAAACCCCGCACCTTTTGCAACGATTCTGCTTCCGACCTAAGCTCAGGATTTTCCCGAAGGGCTTTTTGTAGCTCATCGTTTTCCTGTGTTGTCAATTCCCTGTCCAGGGATTGTTTCAACAAACTATATGCTTTTGTATCCATGATTAATTAATTAAGTGCTTCAATAATTCTTTTAATTTGTCCTGTGCCCGCGAAAGTCTTGATAACACGGTCCCGAGTGGCAGGTTCAGGATTTTTGCCGTTTCAGCGGTAGAGTAACCCTGCAACATTCTCAAAACTACAACACTTCTGAATTTTGGCTCCAAGTGCTGAAGTGCTTTGTTTACAGCTTCTTTGGTATCGTAGGCTTCAGGTTCGTTATTTGTGTCAGGAAAATCAATTTCAACATCTTCATCCCTGCGGCCAACAATAAACATATTCCGGCGCTTTCTTCTTTTAATTTCATTCAACGACAAATTGATAGCTATGCGCGTTAAATAGGTCGATAATGAAGCTTCCCCGCGAAAATCGCCAATGGCATTATAAAATCTGATAAACACGTTTTGACCCACATCTTCAGCATCATCACCATGGCCTAACATCCCGATAACAGTTGCAGCCACCACCGATTCGTATTTCCGTACGAGATGCGAGAATGCAGCTTTATTGCCACCTTTAACCTTTTCGATTAATTTTAAATCTTCCTGATTTCTTGTATCCAACACCGATGTTCCAAATTTGTATGTTTGACATCCTTGCCGGGTTTTTTATTCCGCAAGTAAAATGTTTATATTCATCCCAACAAAATTACGCATTCGCTAATGATTTTTAATAAATTTGAAGGTTGATGCAAATTTTTATGATTAAAGGGAAGAAAATAAAATTTGATTTCTATTGACTTTTTGTTGAAAACAAGTATCTAATAATCGGTCAATTAATACTTTTACCACACAAACATCAAATACAATAATCATGAAGGTGGATATCAAAAAAGTTTAACTGAATCTGGTTTTTGAATATGAAAAACTTCAAAATATGAAATATCATTACATATTATCCGTGCATCTCCGCCAGCTGGCGGACAGGATGTGGAAAAAATTTTACAGATGAAATTCAAAGCTCTAATCCTTACAGCAATATTCTTTTTCCCTTTGATCCTATTTTCGCAGGAAGAAGAAAAATATGTCCCCGAAACTGACACCCTGGTTTTACAAAAACTGGAGCAATGGCAGGATATGAAGTTTGGCCTGCTGATGCACTGGGGAACTTACAGCCAGTGGGGTATTGTGGAATCGTGGTCGATTTGCCCCGAAGATTATGGCTGGTGCGAACGAAGAAATGGCAATTACCAAAATTACTTTGAGTATGTAAAAGATTACGAAAACTTAAAAACCACATTTAATCCTGTGGATTTTGATCCGGAAAAATGGGCTGCCGCCGCGAAAAATGCAGGGATGAAATATGTGGTTTTCACTACCAAACACCACGATGGGTTTTGCATGTTCAACAGTAAATTCACCGATTACAAAATTACCGATCCGGGATGTCCTTTCAGTTCAAACTCAAAGGCTGATATTGCCGGAGAAATTTTTTCGGCATTCAGGAACGAAGGACTTTGGGCGGGTGCTTATTTTTCAAAACCCGACTGGCACTGCGATAATTATTGGGCCCCGTACTTCCCGCCCATGGATCGCAATGTAAACTACGACCCACTGGCTTACCCCGAAAAATGGGAAAAGTATGTTCAGTTTACCCACGATCAAATCATGGAGCTTTGCACCAATTATGGCCCGCTTGATATTTTGTGGCTTGATGGTGGCTGGGTTCAGAAAATTTCAAAAGACGAAATCAGTGAAATATATTTCGATCGGCTCGAAGATGTAGGTTCAGGATTTGTGAAAACCAATGTAATTAACCAGGATATCCTTATGGATGAACTGGTGGAAAAAGCAAGGGAAAAACAGCCGGGTTTGATCGTGGTTGATCGGGCGGTGCATGGGAAAAACCAAAATTACCTTACCCCCGAAAATCGTGTTCCCCTAGTAGCACTGCCTTACCCCTGGGAATCGTGCATTATTGCAGGTGGTGGCTGGTCGTGGACACCCGATGCCAAGTTTATGAGCGGGAAAGAAGCTGTTAACCTTTTGGTGGATATTGTTGCCAAAGGTGGAAACCTCCTGCTCAACATTGCACCCGGCCCCGAAAGCCAATGGCACGATGATGCTTACACCTTGCTCGAAGAAATTGGCGATTGGCTCAACATTAACGGCGAAGCCATTTATGAAACCCGGGCCATTGCTCCCTATAAATCCGGGAATATTTGTTTTACGCAAGGAAAAGATGGCAGCATTTACGCCATTTACCTTGCCGGGGAAAACGAGATTAACATACCGGAAACGATTCCTATTTCTTCATTTCCTGAATTTAAGTTTAAAGAAATTGAGTTAGTTGGAGCAAATAAAAAGTTAAAATGGAAGCAAAGCCAATTCGGTATTAAAATCCAGATTCCTGAAAAAATCAGGGAGAACCTACCGTGCAAATTTGCCTGGGTGTTTAAGTTTTCAGGATAAAGTAAATATTTGAATGATCTGCATTTTAAAAATTAGGCTTATTTATTAAATTAAATTTTAATAATATGGCCTATTTATTAAAATCAATTTGGATATTCTGGCCATATTACTTAGTTTTGCATCTTAACTAATTAAAACAATCAATAATGTACACCAGGGAAATAAGCCAATCCATTTTGCAACGGATCAACAAAAAAGAAATCATTATCCTTTATGGGGCACGCCAGGTAGGAAAAACCACTTTACTTAAAAGCCTTTTAAAAGAAATCCCCAATTCCGTTTTAATCCCATGCGACCGACCGGCTACAGAAGAAATACTTGAAAGTTTAAATCCGGGTCAAATCAAGCTACTTTTTGGAAACAAAAAAATCATTGCACTTGATGAAGCCCAGGATATCCAAAATATTGGCAAACTATTAAAGCTGATTGTTGATGATGATGAAATGGATTACAAAATCATCGCCACAGGTTCCAGTAGTTTTGAATTGGCCAATAAAAATTCAGAGCCATTAACGGGTCGTAACATCAAATTCAAGCTGTTCCCTTTATCAGTCAACGAAATTTTATCGAAAAAGAGTTGGTTATGGCTCAGGGAAAATTTAGAGCAAATCATGGTTTTTGGAAGTTATCCTGAAATCATTGATCTGACCCTGGATGATAAAATTGAAAAACTTGAAGAGCTTAGTTCCGATTATTTGTTTAAGGACATTCTGGCCTACGAAAAAATCAACAGCCCGGCCATTTTGCGAAAACTACTCAAAGCGTTGGCTCTGCAGATAGGGCAATTGGTTTCTATCAATGAACTATCAAAGCTTGTTGGACTATCTTCACCCACTGTGGAAAAATATTTGGATTTACTGGAAAAAACTTTTGTGATCTTTAATTTGACATCATACTCCGGAAACCTGCGAAACGAGCTAAGGAAAAGCCGGAAGTATTATTTTTGGGATTTGGGTATAAGAAATGCCATCATCCAGAATTACAGCGCTTTGGGAAACAGGCAGGATGTGGGGTCGATGTGGGAGAATTTTTGCATTGTCGAAAAGATTAAATACTACAAAAACCACAGGAAACGCCGGGCACACTATTTTTGGAGGACATACGACGGAGCCGAAATTGACCTGATTGAAATTGAAAATGAGCAAATCACAACTTTCGAATTCAAATGGAATCCAAAGAAAATGGGGCGACTACCAAAATCATTTGCCGAAAAATATAAAGTTGACAAGATTTCGACCATCAATCCACAAAACTTTAATGAATTGTTGCAGTAGCAAAAAACCGTTTTTATGACAAAAAGAAAAACAGCTATCGTTACTGGCGCAACCGGAGCTATCGGCGCAGCCATTGTTAGGCAAATGGCCGAAAAAGGTTTCCGTGTATTTATTGTTGCCCGTGATGAATCCAAAGCCCGGCATATCGTTCAGCAGATCAAATCAAAAACCGGCAATCAGGATGTTGATTTTTTGATTATTGATGTTTCACGGAAATCATCAATAAGAGAAGCCGCACGAAAATGGGTGGGCTCTTTGGATGTGCTGATTAATAACGCTGCAGCAACGCCACGCCGCCGCGAGGAAACCCCCGAAGGTATCGAAATGCAGTTTGCCACCAATGTACTTGGGTATTTTTGGATGATGAAATATTTTTCTCCTTTTCTTAAAATGACCTCTGCCCCGCGCATTGTGAATGTGGCGAGCTATTGGGCCGGCGATATGGACATCAATGATTTGGAATGTAAAAACCACCATTACAACAACGACAACATTTATCGCCAGTCAAAACAAGCCAGCCGAATGTTAACCACTGCTTTCGCCGAAAAGCTGAAAAATGATGGCATCACTGTAAATGCAGTTCACCCGGGCGATGTAAATTCCAAATTAAGCAATAACCTGGGCTATGGTGGTCATGAAAGTCCTGATCAGGGTGCTGATACTCCTGTTTGGGCTGCAACATCTTTGGAATTGGAAGGTGTAACAGGGAAATATTTCGAACACCGGAGAGAAACTATCTGTCGTTTTGGGAAGGATACCGGGTTGGTAGATAAGCTTTGGGGGATTTGCGAGCATAAATAAAAATGATTCTTCACTTCATTTCCCCGAAAGGAACTCAGGGCATCACTAATGTTAGGTAATTGTAAAAAGAAAAACAGGCTCACATCTAATGATGCAAGCCTGAAACAAGTCTTTAACTTTTTTATTTTATTCTTCTTCTCTATCTGTCCATTTTTTGTAGCCATAAGCTGCACCCATAGCAACAAGTATAATAAGACCTTCGCCAATTGGAGCTCCGCCGCCGGGTACATTACCACCTTCTCCATGACCCGGAGGTGGAGGTGGTGGTGGATCCTGTGCTGATACAGGTGTTGCAAATGTTAATAACATAAAAAGAACAAATAAGCTGAGTGAAGTTGTAATGTATTTTTTCATTTTCCTGAATTTTTTACCTGACGAAAATCTTGCTGACAAAGCTATAATAATTATTTTTAATTTCCAAAATATAAATGCCGGTTTTTAAATTTAATGGAATTAAAAGGTTTGAAGATGTATTAACCGTTTTCATAGCAACCACTCTGCCCATAATATCAACCACCCTCACCTCTGTTTTTCCAGCTTCAAGGTTGGTAATATTAAGCCACTTGTTTTGGAAAAAAAATTCAGGCGTGCTTACATTAGCCTCTTCCGAAATATCAGTAGCCATAAAATGAAGCATGAATCGTGCAGGATCATCGCCTTCCTCCGATTCGAAAGTATAAAAATCAAGCTCTTCAAAATTGATGGTTTCATTTGTTTTCGTATCTGTTAAAAATACCGGCGATTCAATTTCGAGTGTTTCCAATCCATCTATTGTCATAGTAAAAACAGTAGCATCATTTTTTATAAAATAGAGCGGAATCGATAATTGCTCATTCCAATCCTGAAATGTGTTGGTCGAAACAGCTTTTTCATCTATCAAAGAATAGAACTGAGGCGCATAGCCGGATAGAAAATACGCGTCGTATTCGTTGTCGAAACCTGCTGTTGCGTTTTCATCGAATTTGATAACGCTCGCCTGTGCCGTGCTACCTTCTGCATCAAAAACAGTAAGCTCAAGTTTATTTATTTCAGTGTTTTTGTACCAGTTGGCAGTACTATGTACCCGGTCGACTTTTGGAATGGTAATAGAGTTTGCTCCCGAAGTAACGCACACCATAAATCCCTGCATGGCAGGAATGATATCATTTTTCGAAATATCAGTATAACTGGCGTTAGCTTCGTTCCAGATTTTTGCTATGGCATTCACATTCGTCCGATCCCACGAAGTAGCATCCCATTGCAAGGCACAGGCAAATGGATTTCCGAGCAAGTGCCAGCCCGTGTAGGCACTTGTTTGGGTGTATGAAAGATTTGTATTGACGATATCCGAACTATTTAATATGCCTGAAAATTGTTTTGTGCTTTCAGTTTGATAGGCAGTAAAATAACCCGCACCGGGAATAATTTGATTAGGATTACCCGATTTAAAATTCATCCAGTTTCCGCTTGGTTCATCCCAGCGGTAAAAGTCGTCGTTATCGCCGGGTTCAAAGTCGGAGCCGGCGATATTGAATGCCGCAACCGGCGAGGATAAGAAGTGCCAGCCATGTGCCGGATCGCTGTATGCAGCAATGTATCTTTCAACAGTAATATCTCCGGCTACGGTGCCGTTGACTATGAGCGAGCCTGTACCCGAAGGGCTGCTCTTTATAGTAAGTGTAGCTCCGCTTTGGAGGGTGAGCTTGTTGCAATTGCCCGTTTCGTTTACCAGAATCACCGGTGCGTTTGCTGCATCAGCTATAACAACATTGTTGAGTAATGACGGAATATGGGTATCTCCATTGTCAAAAGCCCAGTTGTTGGCATCGTTCCAGTCGCCAGTTTCGCCTTTCCAATATAAATTTCGCTGCGCCACCGGTTGCTGTTGCGTTACACAATGAACCATGCCGCCGTTTTCGTAAAGGTTTCTTACATCAATCCCGATTACAGTCCGGTTTGGATAAAGTCCCTGTAATATACTTAGGGCAGTGGCATCGTTTGGGTCGTTGTAAGTTGGTACCAGTACTACAGTGTTGGCAATGTAATAATTTGCATAAGACCCTTTATAGCCCAAATTATTTCCATACGCGGTGGTTACATCATTTTGTGTTAATGGGATGTAAACAAAATTGTAAGGTGTTTGGTTAATATCGCTTGCGCTGTAAAGTGTATTTATGTCGGATTGTGTAAGTAGCCAATATAGCAGGTCGGTGTTATTCATGGTTACAATGGTGTTTTCGTTGGCAAACTTCATAAGCCCATCAATGTGTATATCGGTAATATCCTCGTTTCCTCCGTCGAGCCCGTCAAGCCAGATAAACTTTGTAAATCCCATGTAAGTGCTGAGGTAAGCTTCAATCTGTGCTTCAGTTAATGAGGGGTTTCGGCTTGGATCGGTAACAGAACTTCTTGTAGCCATCATGGTGCCACGGCCATCATGTTCCACTGCCCCTCCTTCCAATACCATGGCACTCAAATCCACCCGTGTAATGCTTAGGTCGGTACTTACACTGTGTGGAATAATATCGCATTTTAAGTACGGGGTATCGCCTCCCCAACCGTTAAATCCCCAATCAAGAATAGTGAAAACATCATTATTGTTGTAAGTAAAAACGGGGCCGTTGTCCCTTACCCAAACATCATCGGTAGGATGGATGTAAAAATCGACGTTTGTTAACGGGACACCGGTATTGTTCAACAAATTTATAATCCGGGTTTTTTCGGTGTTGTTGTATGCTATAATGTGGACTTTCTCGCTTTGAACCAATGCAGCCGTTATGTTCACCCAGGTTGGGTCGAGGCTGTTTCGGTAAAACATGCCATAGGTGTAGTGATGAGGCCATTGTAACCAGGTGCCTTCGTGTGGCAAATCCTCGGCGGGCATGGTGTAGGTTTGAGATGATAAATTCAGGTTGGTTCCAAGTAGTGCAATCATTAACAAAATATAAATCCGATGCGTTTTCATAATTTCTTTTTTTTTATGATTATGAAACAAAACTATCCTGGAAACCAACTCCATAAAAATCTTTTCTCCCAAATGACCTGTTTTGGGTACAGAAAGCGTTTATCCTAATTTTTTGCCCAGCCTGGCAATTAATTCACTCTTGTTCGACTTGCTTACCGGAATGGTGTATTCGCCAATAATTGCCTCGTTGCCATCGATACGCTCAACTTTTTCGAGGTTCACAATAAACGACCGGTGGCAACGGTAGAAAAGTTGGGCAGGAAACTCATTTTCTATTGCTGAAATGGCAAACAAAGTAACATGGGTTTTGTCCCTGGTAATGATCTTTACATATTTATGAAGCCCTTCGATGAAAAGGATGTCTGCCAAATCAATTTTGATGAGTTGGTGATGAGATTTAATCAGAATAGCTTTTTCCTCCAAATGAGCAGAGGATGATTCTTTGATTTCCCTCTCAAGATTCAAATGCCCGATGGCTTTGCTTACGGCTTTATGAAACCGCTCGAAGGTTATCGGCTTCAGCAGATAATCTACAATATTCAGATCATAGCCTTCCAATGCAAATTCGGAATAAGCAGTAGTAAAAATCACTTTAGGCGGGTTTTGAAGCGACTTTAAAAAATCTATTCCCGAAAGTTTTTGCATTTGAATATCTAAAAACATCAAATCCACTTTATTCGACCTCAGATATTGACTTGCCTCAATGGCAGATGAACATTCATGTCCTGCTTCAAATTCGGCTATGTGAACCAAATGCGTTTGTATCAGTTTACGGGCAAGCGCTTCATCATCAATTATCAAACATTTATATGGCGTTTTGGCTTCCATGAAATTTTAAATTTACTGTATAATGTGTGTTGCATTCATCAATTTTCATTTGATATGCTTCCCCAAATATTATATCCATTTGCGATGTAATGTTTTTCAATCCTATTCCTTTTCTGTTTTCTTTGGGTTGAAACGAATTTAAAATATTAAACTCAATGTGATTACCGGTAATAGTTAGATTAATATTTACGAACCCATTTTTGTTTTCGATAATATCACCATGTTTTAGCGCATTTTCTATCAATGTCATAAATATCAATGGTGGAACTTTTAACGCTGAAGGATCGCCGGAAACCTCAAAATGAATATTCTCCAAACCTGAAATCCGGCGGTATTGCTGAATTTGAATGTACTTATCGATGGCTTTGATTTCTGCTTCAAGCAAAACATCTTTCTTATTCCCCTCATACACCAAATATCTCATTATATCCGATAAAGCCGCGAGCATTTCGGGTGCATCATCGCTTTTTAACAGTACTAAAGTATAAATGTTGTTGAGGGTGTTAAACAGAAAATGAGGGTTTAGCTGAGATTTCAATAACTTCATTTCCATTTGTATTTTTTCATTCTCTAATTTTAGCCTTTTTTCTTTTTCTTCGAGATATTTGTTGAAAAACCAAATGATATAGGAAATGAAAATAAAGAGCACATGATTCAGAAAAAAGGTAATAAGGGTTCTTAAAAAGTTTGTTGCCAGTAAATAGTCATTCAATCCTGCAACAAAATAAGCCGAGCAAGTCGCCGACAATAAAACGATTAAAGAAACAGCATAAGCGATCCTGCCTTTTTTGAGGAGCACAAAAGGTATGAGAAAAAAAAGATTTAAGTAAAACTCTGTAGCAAAAAGAAAAATTTCGAAGGCAGTGTAAATCAGGCTGTCAACAAGGTTAAATACATCAATAAAATAATCAAAAATATAAAGGGCAATGAGAATCCAGAAAAGAATATGAAATCTGATTTTAATCATAGGTTTCGCTACAAAAAAAAACAGGTTTACATCCAATTATGCAAACCTGTTTGGTTTATTAAAATTTCTTAAAAATTACGCTTCCTCTTCGGCTTTCCATTTTTTGTAGCCATAAGCCGCGCCCATAGCAACAAGTATAATAAGGCCTTCGCCAATTGGAGCTCCGCCGCCGGGTACATTTCCACCAGATCCATGACCCGGAGGTGGTGGG
>CAZQIV010000076.1:0-32591 GCA_964593705.1 uncultured Lentimicrobiaceae bacterium
AAAGGAGTTGATGAAATGGAATATGCAATAGTACTTAAAAAAGAGTGCTAACAAATCTATATATTTGCTTCGATAAAATATCAGCATCAGTTTCGTTAATGAATTTTATGACAAAAATATTTACATTGTATAACAGTATATATATACCAGTGCCACACAAACCCGTCCCACAGCCAAAGCCCCGGTACATATACTTAACGTTAAAAGCAAAATCTGAACGTGTGTTTTTTTTATCCTTTGAAAATAGTGATATCCTTAGGCTCTTTAAAAACCACTAATGCTAACATGTTAACGATATTTATGCTGCTGTTTTTTCCCTGAAAGGCTTTTTTCTCTCAGGGAAAAACGTAGTACCTTTTCTCTAATATTCTGCCATTTTTTGGCAGAATATTAGAGAAAAGGTACTCAAGCAAAATTTAAAATGCATTGTCGATAATATGAAAGGTAGGTGAATAATAAAGCTCTAAATTGCAAAATATGCATTTATAAATTTTGCCGACTAACTTGGACAAACCAAAACAGGAATACACCATAAGTTTTACATGATCACCTTGTTTGGTTTTGGCTTGTCCAAGTTAGGGATATTAATAAAAGTCCTGAAAATATTTTTAAATACGCACTTAGACCAGAAAATCCATTAGCAAAAAACGAGGCTAATGAGCGCGTGGTGATATTTATCGATGAAATTCAATATGCTGCCAACCCTTCGCATTTCTTAAAATACCTTTTCGACAAATACCTTGATAATCTTAAGATAATAGCGACCGGAAGTAGTGCCTTTTATCTGGATGCTGCTTTTAAGGATTCTTTAGCCGGGCGAAAACGTATTTTTGTTTTGCAAACCTTAAGCTTTGAGGAATTCTTACTTTTTTTAAACCGCCAGGATCTACTTCAAATTCTGGACAATTTAAGAAAACAACCAGAATATATTTCTACCCAACAAAATGAAATGCTCGAATTGTTTAATCAATACCTAATTTATGGAGGTTATCCTGCAGTAGTCCTGGAACCTGATATGAATGAAAAAATGGAGTACTTAAAAGAACTTAAAAATTCATTCTTAAAAAGAGATATCGATGAATCCAGCGTAAATAACCCCGATGCGTTTTATAAACTTGCTACTCTTTTATCGGGACAAACATGCAATCTTGTCAACAGAAATGAATTGTCCAATACCATTGGAATTGATAATAAAACCATCGAAAAATATTTATTCATATTACAAAAATGTTTTCACATTGAGCTGCTCAAGCCGTTTTCGAGAAATTTAAGAAAGGAACTGACCAAAATGCCTATGGTCTATTTCTATGATTTAGGCATGAGGAATGTGCTGATAAACCGCTTCTTTCCAATCGAGCAAAGAGAAGACAAGGGGCAACTTCTCGAAAATTATGTTTTTAAGCGATTATCAGAAAAATACAACATTGATGATCTAAAGTTTTGGAGAACCACCGATAATAAAGAAATCGACTTTGTGGTAAATTCAACTGTTGAACGACTTGCGTATGAAGTAAAATTCAGTTGCAAAAAGCAGAACAATAATGCCTCGAAGGTATTTCTGGAAAATTATAGCGACTATTCTTTTAAAACTATTTCCTACGATTTTGATGAAAACTGCTTGCAAGCCTTGAAATTGTAGTTTCAACAATTGAATACAAATATTGGGTAAATAATTGTTCAGATTTATCCGGGGTTCATTGATGAAACCAGTCTAAAAAGCCATAAAACCCCTAAATCCCCTGAAGGGGACTTTCCCAAACTACTGATTTTTAGTACTTCTTCCGTCATCTGACGGATTGGGGTAAAAAAGAATAAAAATCAGTAGTATTAGGGTTTTTAGACTAAACTCCTTGATCTCACTCAAACAAATTCTACCCCATCAGCGGATAATCCGTATAACCCTTTGCCCCGCCATGGTAAAATGTTTCTTTATCAGGTTCATTCAAAACAGCTCCGGCTTTCATCCGTTCAACAAGATCGGGATTAGAGATAAATGGCTTACCATAAACAATCAAATCAGCTTCACCATTATGCAACATTCGTTCGCCGCTTTCGCGGGAATGACCACCACACGAGAGGAGAGTTCCCTCGTATATATTCCGGTAAAAGGGGGCTAAACTTTTTTCGGGATTCTCAATACGTTCTTCAGGCGACATCATCTCGCTTAAATGCAAATAAGCCAGATTGTAATCATTCAGTTTATTTATGATGTAACTAAACACATTTTTAGCATCCGAATCCATCAACCCCGGCCTGTATCCCCCGGGTGAAAGCCTTAACCCAACTTTTTCGGCACGGACATATTTCAAAATTTCATCGATAATTAGAAATAAGAAGCGGACTCGGTTTTCGATGGAACCACCAAATTCATCCGTACGCTTATTGGTAGCATCCATAATAAACTGGTCGATGATGTAGGCATGAGCTCCATGAATTTCCACACCATCAAATCCGGCAATTATCGCCTTATGGGCAGCCCTTTCAAAATCGCGTACGGTAAGGTGAATTTCTTCAATTGTCATCACACGCGGAGTTTCATAATCTTTGTGTCCTTCCGGCGTAAGCACCTTTCCGGGAGGTCTCACTGCCGAAGCAGCCATTGGCAATTTATTTTCGGGCTGTAGCAGCCGGTGCGAAAAAGGGCCAACATGCCACAACTGTAAAAAGATTTTTCCGCCTGCACGATGAACCGCTTTTGTCACTTTTTTCCAGCCTTCAATCTGTGCATCCGTGTAGCATCCCGGCGAACCGGTGTAACCATATCCTTCCTGTGAAATCTGGCTTCCTTCCGAAATTAGCAATCCTGTTGAAGACCGCTGTACATAATATTCTGCAATCAAATCATTGGCGACAAGTTCGGGTTCAAGGGCACGCCGGCGGGTAAGCGGAGCCATAACCACCCGGTTGGCAAGGGGAGTTCCCTTTAAATCGTATTTTTCAAATAGCATAAGTTCTTTTGTTTTGATAACATAAACAAGTACGAAGCCTCATAGTTTAATGCATTTCAAAAATCATTAAAAATTAAGTTCTACTATCATTTTTGTGTGTGTAAATAATGGCTATCACTGTAAACAGATTCTCGCCTCGCTGGCGAAGCGGGTCTCTGCCGCAAATGCGGCATCGAAATGACAAGGTTAGGCTTTATACGGGGTGGAATAGATTTCTCGCCGTAAGCTAGCGAATCGAAAGATTTCTCCTGCCGCACGTGCGGTATCGAAATGACAAAAGAATAGATTTCTCCCTACGGTCGAAAAGACAGGGCTTCACACAGGGTTGTATGGGGGGGAGAAACATCGGGCGCTCCGCGCCCGATGTTTCTCCCCCCCATACAACTACATTACAGCCTTGTCTTTTCGAAGGAGCGAAGCGACTGAGAAATCTATTTTATCATTTGCCCGCCTTGCCGCGAGGCAGGTAATCAGCGTGTTACAAAAACTTGTCATTGGTAAGGATTCGCCGGCGGCGGAGACTGAGAACCGCTTCGCCAGCGAGTCGGAGGTCTGTTTAATAAATAGGCTTTTCAGAATCTTACACAAACCTGCTATCGATACGTAGTGAAAAATCAATAATAATTATTCATCATTTTCAGGGTAATGTGTATTATTTCAAACAAATACCTTACTTTTGTCCATAATAATGCACATTATGAATTCAAGAAAAACAATTCTACTTCCTCAAACACAACAAATTCTCAGCCGATTAGGCGAAAATATTCGTTTGGCACGTTTGCGCCGCAAGCTATCCACATCTCAGTTGAGCGAACGAGCCGGCATTTCAAGGTCAAGCCTTTATGCAATCGAAAAAGGAAACTCTGGCGTGGCCATGGCAATTTATGCGCAGGTGCTTATGATTCTTGATTTAGAAAAGGATTTGCTATTGGTGGCTAAAGATGATGAATTTGGTCGTAAGTTGCAAGATGCCGGTTTATTACCAAAAGAGCGTGCTCCAAAGAAAATAGAAGAAAATGAATGACAAAAGTATTTTCATATTTGCTGATTGGGCTGGCCTGAAATCGTCAACATTTTTGGGTACACTATATTGCTCAAAGTTGCGGGGTAAAGAGATTTATCAATTTGAATACGATAAAGAATGGCTTAAATCAAAATTTGCTATTGAAATCGATCCTAACCTTCGCCTATTTTCGGGGAGACAATACCCACAGGAAACGTCTGGGAATTTCGGAGTATTTCTTGATTCAATGCCCGACAGATGGGGAAAGCAATTAATGCTAAGACGTGAAGCAATAAAAGCAAGACAAGAAAACAGGAAACCACAAACACTGGTCGAATCTGATTTTTTGCTGGGCGTAGATGACAATCAAAGGTTAGGCGGATTAAGATTTAAACTGCAAAAAACCGGGGAATTCCTTAATTGCGATCCGGATTTCAAAACACCACCCTGGACTTTATTGCGCGACTTGGAGTATGCCAGTTTTAAATATGAAAGTGATAAATTCCAAAACAATCCCGAAACTATAAAGTGGTTCAATATGTTGTTGGCCCCCGGAAGTTCACTTGGCGGAGCCAGGCCAAAAGCCGGCATCAAAGATCCATCAGGTGCGTTGTGGATTGCAAAGTTCCCAAGTACCAAAGATGATATTGATGTTGGTGGCTGGGAAATGGTTGTCAACCGCCTGGCACAACTGTCGGGACTGAGCGTTGCTAAAGCTCAGGCAATAAAATTATCATCAGAACATCATACTTTCTTATCAAAACGATTTGACAGAAATGATAAGGATGAAAGAATTCATTTTGCCTCGGCAATGACGATGCTTCAGTACAAAGATGGAGATAATTTTACAACTGGAGTTTCCTATCTCGAAATGATACCATTGCTTTTGAAGTATGGATTTAATCCCATAAGAGACCTTGAAGAATTGTGGCGAAGAATAATATTTTCAATTTTGGTAAAAAACACGGACGACCATCTCAGAAATCATGGATTCCTTCTCACAAAGCAGGGATGGACTTTATCCCCGGCTTACGACATAAATCCGAATATTTATGGCAATGGACTTAAAATTAACATTTCTGAAAATGATAATTCTCTTGATTTGGATTTGGCTCTATCAGTCTCAGAATATTTCAGAATAAAATTAAGGGATGCAGAAAATATCATCGACAAAATAAAACAAAATCTTAGTCAATGGAGAAAAATCGCACTTGAATATCAAATTCCAAAAGGTGAGATTGATCTGATGTCAGAAATATTTGAACCTGCTTAAAATTTCCTGCATAAACCAATTACCCTACCTTTGCCCATCCAAACTTGTGAAGATGAAATATCCATGCAATCTTGTAACACCCACTACCTGCCCCGACCGTTCGGGGGACATGAAAAAAATTTCATCCGTGCATCTCCCGAAAAATCGGGACAGGCTGTGGCCATTTTTTATACAGATGAAAAAAGCGGGATTAATTTTTCTTTTCTTAATATTTCCATTTTCATTTTTAAGTGCACAAACCTCTTCTGTCGATATCGATAAGGACAAAGACCAATTTGTGTTCGGGCAAATCTTTGCTGATTTCAAATACAACTTCAACAGCGAAATTAAACCCGTTGCGGCTTTCAGGTTCAACCAGGGGATTATCGGATATTACCACAAAATTTCGGATAAGGTGAGTGGCAAAATAATGCTGGACGTAACCCGTACCACAAACTTCAACTCCATCACCGATACTTTGGGGCGACCAGTGAGCTACAATTATTTTGAAGGTAGCAAATACACGGCTTACCTTAAAATGGCTGAGATAAAATGGGAAGTCACCGATTATTTCACCTTTAGGTTTGGACAACTTTTAAATACCCAATACCTCACTTTTCAGGATAAGTTTTGGGGATTCAGGTATGTGGACGTAACCATGCAAGAAAAATTCAGGCTGGGAATGCCGGCAGATTTTGGGGCTCAAGTCGATCTAAAACTAAAAGATAAATTGCTCTACCAGTTTTCGGTGGTGAATGGCGAGGGGCCGTTTCGATACCAGGATGGGGAAGGGAAATTTCTTTTTGCAAACAATCTGCAATATTATCCTATCAAAGGTTTAACCCTGAAGCTCTATGCAGATTATGCCCCATCACCTGATACAATGCTAAATTCAGCAGATAAATCCGTGCTTTCATTTTTTGCAGGTTATCAAAAACCAAAATACAGGCTTGGCGCTGAATACAGCCGGGTGAATAATTATCATTTTTCGGAAGATAAATCCGTGGATGCCTTTTCGGTGTTTGGATCCATTTTGCTTATCGAAAAGTTAACCTTGTTGTTCAGATGGGATCATTTAAATATTGACACCAGTCAAAAATCAGAAAAGATTGATTACTTCATTGGGGGATTACAATACGAGCCGGTGGAAAAATTCACCACTTCCATCAACTATCGCTATTTTTCACCGGATGAATTGGGGATGGTATTGGTGAGTTTCGGGTTGAAGTTTTGATTTGAATTACTTTCCTTCATGATTTTGAATTATGCCCATTATTGAACTTCTTAATTGCATCATGTAAAAAGTTACCTACAAGATCAAAATCCGACTTCATACCCAAATAATCAATCTTTTGGGATAAATGAAGTTGAACCCTCCTGGCATTAAATAAATCAAAATTACTAGCCACACCATCAATAAATGTAGGCCGTTTTAAAAAGTACTGGGGTTCAGTAAGTATTTCGCTTCTATGTTTTTCAGAAATCATGAATATGTATTTTTGAAATTAACGCACTATCAAAACTATTGTTTTAATTGAATGCTTCATAATGCAAAGCTAATACAATTAATGAAATTTACTAATAGGAATGATCTCTACTTTTTGCTCGGCCAGCAGCAACTGCGCTTTGTTCAGATCTTCGGCAAAACCAAGCAGGAATCCTCCGCCACCCGATCCGCAAAGTTTGAGGTAATAAGTACCAGTGTCGATACCGGTTTGCCAAATATCGAGAAAAGCAGTGGGAATCATTGGCTTGAGATGCATAAACAGAAATTGTGAAAGTAATTTCAGATTCCTGAAAAACTCCTTGAATTCCCCCTTAATAATCGCATCAATACTTTTATTGGTAAAAGGAATCATCTCCTCTTTAATCAGTTTTTTAAAACTATCCTGTTTGCACTGATCGAAAAACAGACTTACCAATGGCCCGGTTTTACCAGGTTTACCGGTATTAATAAGAAAAATCCCACCATCTTTTGAAAACTCCCTCGGAATTCCAACCGACTCGATATGATGATCGGACTTGATAAGCAATGGATTGCGAACATAAGAGTTCAATGGATCCATCCCGGAGCTTACGCCATGAAAAAATGATTCCATCTGGGCAAATATCGTTTTCAATTTATTGAATTCTTCCCGGGTAAGATGATCGTTTTGAATAATCCTATCGGTGGCATATTTTTCATAAATTGCGGCGACCAAAGCTCCCGAACTGCCCACACCAAAGCCCTGCGGAATGGAAGACTCGAAATACATACCTTTCTCAATATCATGCTTAAGCCCTTCAAGGTTCAAATCTACCAAAAGCTCGTTGTGCATTTTCTTCCTTTCGAGGTAGCTTAGAAATTCGGCGAGCGACTTATTTGAATCTTCGGCAAATTTCAAGTCGGTGTATTTGTCTTCGTTGATAAAACTCAGTTCGCCTTTGAAATGTGTGTATGGCACCGTTAATGCCATCGAATCGCATATAATACTATATTCGCCAAAGAGTAAGATTTTAGCGTAAAATGTTCCGTCTATATTTGTCATTCTTAACTTATCATTTTAGGGCCATCACCCATTTTATCGTTGATCAGTTTTTTATCTTCACAATAATCCAACAACTCATTTTCAATAAAATCCAACACACTTTTTCCCTCGCTCTCTGGATAAAGCACATGCACATTTGCGCCGGCATCAAGGGTAAAACAAAGGTTAGTCCCTGATTGTTCCCGAAAGCCCCTAATTTTTTTTATTATTTCCAAAGTATTAGGCTCCATCAAAATATAGCCGGGGCTTGAGGCCATCATCATACCATGTAAAGTAAGCGCCTCACTTTCGACAATAGCAATAAATGCTTCTAAATCACCAATTTCGATGGCCTTTATCAGTTTGCCCATATTTTCGGAAGCCTGTTTATATCGGGCAGGCGCATAAGGATTTCCATCCATCAAACCATGTCCGGCACGGCTCGAAACTTTCTTTTCGCCTCTACTAACTATAAGAATAGTATCGTTGAAATTTTCGAAAACTTTATGAATTGGCAATTGAAATGGGGTAGCATACAAATCGGAAGCATCGGGAATAAACGCTGATGTTCCCCAACTCGAAAGTTTTCCATAAACACTCCTTGATGCACTGCCCGAACCAATACGTGCAAAATAGGATGCCCTGCGGTAAAAATCCACATTAGCCATTTTTTGATTTTCCGATATTTCCTGCTCAATACTGCATAAGCAAAGGGCAAGGGCACTCATGGCTGAGGCTGAAGATGCAATTCCGGCTGAGTGTGGAAATGTATTTTGTGAATGAATGATAAAATCCAGCTTCGTAAGGAAATGGAGTTCATCACTTATTTTTTCAACATAAGCTTGTATTTTCTTTTCAAAAACCGGGTTTCTTTGTCCTTCAAAATAGAATTCGATAAGTCCGGCACCTGGACTATAATCAATTTTTGTTTTTGTGTAAGACGAGGAGAGTGTAATACTAAGGGACGGGTTAGCCGGAATCTGGAAGCCCTTTTTTCCCCAGTATTTGATCAGGGCAATGTTGCTCGGGCTTTGCCAGGCAACAGTTCCATTTTTATTTAAGTTATCTGCACTCATTTTTAATAACTTTTTTGGTTACAATGAGAATTTAGTGTGAAGATAAATATAAATGATTTCTTAGTTGATCGTGATAAATTTTTTAATAAATTTTTTAGTTTCCGAAAAACGGAACAGGCTGCTGCACTCCTAACAATGACATTATTTTCAAAGACACTGAAAACCTGCTATTGAACAGATCCACGCCTTGCTCGCCTCGCTGCGAAGCGGGCCGCTGGTGTATACAATGGTGCAGGCGAGGCAGGTCTCAGTCCCCGAATGGTGGGGGCTGGCTGCAAGCTCCTTCGAGGTGACAAAACTCCCGTTATGGTAGTGGGAGGAGGGGAATCGGGCGCTTCGCACCCGATTCCCCTCCTCCCAAATCAGCCTGTGGACGGGGTCATTTCGATGCCGCACATGCGGCAAGAAATCTATTTTCAACTACAGCCATTATTTAAATCAACAAAAATGGTAGTAGAACTGCATTTCAATTGTCAATTTTAGGATTTAGATTACCGGCTTAAAACAATCTCATCAAAACGAAAAACAACATCAAGTTTCTTTGTTCTAAGATATTCTTTCAATTTCTCGTACTCTCCCCGCCAGGTCATCATCACAAAATCGCCACCCCAGGCTCCCAATGATTTCACCGATCCTTGAAAGTCGGCATAAGTACTTTGTTTTATACTTGGAGTTTCAAGTATCCCCGACATGATTTTTTCATGCTCATCAATAAAAAACTCAAATTCCTCAAGATCGTGCGTTGATGTAAACTCGGCTGAAATTTCTGATATCAGCTGAATCTCCGTATCCCGATCTTCTAATTTCCCGGAAAAATTCCTGATACTTTGATGTGATTGTTGCTTTTTCCCCAAATAAACAAAGTAAAGGTTTTGTTTAAAATCAGGATTGAAATTTACTTTTTCGATTTCGGGGTGTTGATTTTTGATCTTATAAAATATGGGGCTATCGGCGTTCGCACAGGCTACATCATAACCCGAACCCGAAGAAGTGTTAAAATGCAAATCGAATGGATTTACCTCAAACCAATTGGCCACATTTGCAATTAAGGTGGAACTGCTGCCCAGCCCCCAGTTGATATCAAAATTGGCATTGGTCTCTATAATCAAGCCTTTGGTATTTCTTAAAATTTTCGGATTTAGAAGATGAGCTTGTTTCAGGATGGCTTTTAGATACTCGGCTTTTACTAAATCGCTGGTTTCGATAATTTCGAGGCATTCCAAATCGAAAATCACCTCAAACCAAAATTCATCATACACCAAAGCAATCCAGCGCAGTTGCCCATCAGGTTCTTTGCTTTGAGCCACATTTAAAGTCTGGCCAAATTTAAGCGGCACGGCTAAAGCTCTGGCTCCTTTAAGCACAAGGTATTCGCCACTAATCAGAAATTTACCGTTAGAATAAAAGCTCAAATTCTTCAACCTTATATTTTTTCGATTCGCACCTATTTACGCAGGCCCTCAACAAATTTTTTCACGGTAGTATAACTCACTTTATAGTTGGCAAAATGAGCAACAGCCAGTTTCTTTTCACGCTCATTAAGGTCGAACGAATTCAGAATATTGAGTAAGTGCATTTTCATGTGCCCCATTTGAATTCCTTTGGTAACGAGGGATTTGATAGCTCCGAAATTATTGGCAAGCCCTACAGAGGCGGCAATCATCATCAATTGTTTTGCCGAAGGGTTTTCAAGCAATTTCAGCGAGAAACTTGCCAAAGGATGGAGGGCTGTCAACCCGCCCACCGTGCCCAAGGCCAAAGGAATAGTGAGGCTGTATTTGAACTTCCCGTTTGAAATGTCAACATCGGTCAGCGAGCGGTATTTGCCATCGCGAGCAGCGTAGGCATGACCTCCGGCTTCGATGGCCCTGAAGTCATTTCCGGTGGCCAGCGCTACGGCATCAATTCCATTAAAAATTCCTTTGTTGTGGGTGGCTGCCCGGTGTGGATCAACTTTTGCTATTTGCACGGCTTTTTCAAATTTCCAGGCAAAATCTTTGGGATCATCTATTTCACCGGCTTTGCGCAGACACTCGATATTACATTCAACTTCAGTTTTAACCAAACACCCGGGCGTATAATTGGAAAGGATGGCCATAATAACCCGGCAGTTTCTTTCGTCGCCTTCGTAATACTCATTTTCGAGAAAATGATTTTTAAGAATTTCGGCAAAATCTTCGAGGCAGGAATTAATAAAATTTGCCCCCATCGCATCCACGGTTTCGAAGGTGGCTTTGAGTTGGAAGTAATTTTCAATCTCATCGGTCATATCCACGAGCTCGATATCAAGGATACCGCCACCACGCTTTTCCATGCTTTCGGTGTGATGCTTTGTGCCAATTATCATTTCCTGCTTGAGGAAGGGGAAAAGCGCCTGTAATTTTTCAACCTCGCCTTTCCAGATAAAATGCACCTGCCCAACCTTACTGGTTGAAATTACTTCGGAGCGGAAACCGCCTTTTTCTGACCAGAATTTAGCGCCATTGGAAGCTGCCGCCACCACCGAGCTTTCCTCGATGACCATAGGCACGAGATAGGATTTGCCGTTGATAACAAAGCTGGGGGCAATGCCATAAGGAAAGTAAAAGTTGGAAATGGTGTTTTCGCTAAACTCGTCGAAGAGTTTTTGTTTGGCAGGGTTGTCGTGCCAATAGCTTTTCAGTTCTTCGATTACCTGCTCCGAATTTTCAAACCTGCTGCCCACCATTTCGAGCTTGGCATGTTTGTTCAATTTGGAGAAGCCTGAAATAATATTTTTATTCATTATTCTGAAAACTTTTGTGCAAAAATAGCCTTTTGGAAAATAGCAATCCGGCAGAAATGCTATCAAGTTATCATAGCAAACAAATCAGGCAGGCTTTTTGTTTATTAATATTTCATTTTCATTAAACAATAATGGATTTCATTAAATGGGAAAATAATTGGGGAATACTGAATTTATCGTACTCACTTTAATTTTTCAGGATTCTTTCCAATCTTTTTCGTTTCAGATTGCACGCGCCGCTCCAATTTCTTAACATCTTCCTCGGCAGGTAACTCCTCAGGTTTTATACCTCTTTCAAGAAGTATTTTCCTGACTGAACTGTTGTTTGTAACATGCTCTTTTGATATCTGATTTTCTGTAGAAAAGTTTTTCTCCTTTGTATTGAATACTGTAATCTCTGTAGCAAAATCTTTCGCTTTAATTGTAATTGTGGGCAAAAAATCGGCTAAAGCCCGCCCTTTAGGTACACCCAGTTTGTCTTTCATTTGCTGAGTGGTATAGGTAAATAAGGCCTTGTCACCTTTGCTTCGTATTAAACCAAAGTTACGGTCGTTGCCTGTTTGTTCGTAGATTAGCTGCGAAAGTTCTTTTTCGGAAAAGGTAAGTTTTTGCCGCGCCTGCAATCTTTCCCATTCATTTATACGCTGTTCAACCAACTCAAATTTGCGCGTTTGAATGGCAAAATAATTTTGGGCAAAAGCAATAGAATCTTTACGGGGATCACCATTTTGTGCAATAAGATAACAAGCATAGCGGGTAAGCATTATGTCTGAAATTTCCCGTTCACTACCCGAACCGAGTCGAACCATTTTGTTGACATCAACAAAATGGTCGGAAACCTTATTCTGAATGGCTTCGCAGGCAATTTTTGCCTTTGTAATTACAAGATTGAAATTGCGCCACTCTGCATAATCTAAAAGATGTTGCAAGTCCCTGGCAAACCAAAACTCTATCCCATTTTCGGTGGTTTGCGAATGGTCTTCAAAATTGTTAGACAACGATTTGATAAGTTCTGTTTTCATAGGTGTTTATTTTTAAGATTTGTATCAATAAATCAGTAGCCACTTCCTCGTTTTCTTCAATGGCTTTTTCAAGGGCGATTTTTGGATTAGTGTATTTTCTTAAAATAATTTCAATTGTTTTATTTCAGCTTTTGATTCCAGTATATTTCCAAAATCAGTCCAGTTATTTAATGAAATTTCCGATCCATCAGGAATCATTGAGTAATTAAATAATCTATAAAGTTTAAGGAAATCAATACGCATCAAAATATCTTTTGTAATCGACCTTTTTGAATCGGGGAAGATAATCGCTTTTAGAAATTGCTGTGCATGCTCATGGTTAAGCAGATATAATGCTATTTGCGCAAAACGCTTTTCTTGAAAACCAATAAAATAACAGGTATCATCAAGCATTATTGGCTTTCCATTATTTGGCGACACCAGTGTAAAATGTGTGCTTTTATACATACCCGAAATCGCTATTTTATAAGGCATAAATGAATAATCACCTACTCCAAAAATCGAAAACCGAGGTTTGCCACGATAAATGGATGATTTTCGTTTATCGAAAAATTCAGCATTCTTGTTTAAATACCCAAAGGTTAAAGGGAAATCACGTTTGATATAATTTGTTTCCTGACCAATTTTCCGTTGGGTTACTATTGTTAATTTTCGATAAGAATTTGTATGTGTATCTTTTAAATCAGAGCTTTTAAGTAAACCAAAAACCAAATCATTTTCGATAGTAAATTCCTGGTTTAATCCGTTTTTGTAATGCCCATTATGTTTTTCAATTTCCATCACTTTTGAACAATCATGTTTTATCCCTTGCCGCCAAACGAATTGACATTTTCCATCAATATCACTTGCCAGCTTGTAATCATTTACTGAATTAACAAATTTGTTTTCAACCCATCCAAAAATTCTCTTTTCCTTCACTGTATAAAAATCTAAATCGGTGCAAATAAGTTCTGCTTGCTGCGAAAGTTTCGCAACAAATAAGCAAGCGTCCACCGAAACATTAAATTCCTTTTTAGCGTCAATGCTTAGCTTTTTCATTTCACTCATTGGAAAACCATTATTTTTTTGCCCTAACATTAAATTCTTGACAACCGAATTTTTTACTAAAAACCCAAAATAGCCTTCATTCAACGAAAAGTATTCTAACATCAATAAAGAAATGGATTCCCCAATGTCGAAATTGCCTTTTCCTGTCATTGCATCCAAACCACTATGTTTTTTAAAATTTGATTTTCGTGGCAAGTTTTGAGAATCAATAGCACTTAATTCTGAATTTGTTACCCAGGGTGGATTACCAATTACCAATGTTCGCAGCTTTTTTGTTTCTTTCGATAAACTGTTAAAATCAAAGTCGAAAACATTGGCATGAAAAATTTCTATATGTGGTTTTGGAAAGTCTTTGTTTATAAGAAAAAAATCTAATATTTTAAATTTGGTTTCCCAAATGTATGGCTGATATATCTCTACTCCTACAATTCTTTTAAGTCCTGTAAATTTTGCAAGTGCCGCAATTATAAAATTCCCTTTACCACAAGTCGGTTCAAGCATAAAATCAAACGAATCGGCATTTGAAATCGCCTTTATGTAATCGGTGGTTTTTAAAGCCAATTCAAAATTTGTTTGAAAATCACCGTATTCTCTCCTGTTTTGTTCTTCTGCAAGATTGCTTTTTTCGGCGATTAATGCAATGAATTGGTTTAATTGGTCAGAGCTTTCAAAAAATGTTTTTATCCCACACTCTTTCCCTAACAAGCCATTACAAATCTCCAAATCATGGAACTGCTTCTGATTTGTTGCGAAATATTCAATACCAAGAGATGATATGTCTAATTCTTTAAAATTCATCGATTTACTTTATCCAACAAACTACTCAACTGGCCCAGGGCATAAAGCGGCACGTTCACCATCCAATCCTGTTCGCGATAATCGGCCATCGATGTACGGAGAGATATTTTTGGCAGATATTTATCGTGGTAAACTTTCAGACTTTTGGCTTGCAGGTTTTCTTCGGCCTTCACTTCGATAGGAAAGTTTATGCCAAGATATTGAACCACAAAATCCACTTCGGAAGTGGAACGTTCGGAAGTCCAATAATTGATTACAAAATTGTTGGAACTCAATAATTGTTGCAAGGCATACTGCTCGGTTAAAGCACCTTTAAATTCAGTGAAAATGCTGTTACCATCTATAATCGTTTTATGATCGATGTTGCCCATTGCTGCCAATAATCCAACATCTACCATAAAAAGTTTAAAGGCACTCAGGTCTTCATAAGCTTTAAGTGGGATTCCCGGTTTTGAAACCCGGTGTATCTTTATGGCCTGCCCACAGTCGGTGAGCCAGTTAAGTGCCAGCTCATAATCCTTAGCCCGCGAACCTTCTTTTATCAGGCCATAAATAAATTTCCGGTTTTCTTTGGCCAACTGAGCAGGGATGGAATTCCAAACCATTCTAATACGTGGCACGATGGCAACAGGAGCATGTTTTGAAAAATCCTGATCGTAAGCGTTTAGAATTTGCTTTTGGATTTTGCGAACCTGAATAAAATCAGTATCAACACGAAAACCTGAAACCACCCCAGGCATACCCCCGACAAAATAATATCGCCGCAAAAGTTCGATGTATTTTGTTTTATAGGCAGCAATCAATTTCCAATCTAACGATTTCAACAAATCAAGCAAAGCGTTCTCGCCCAAAGCTTCAAGAAATTCAGAGAAATTTAAAGGATACAAATCCATGAACTCTACTTTCCCGACAGGAAATGAAATATTTGAATGTATGGCCAGCCCCAGCAATGAGCCCGCCGCGATAATGTGATATTGAGGGGCATCCTCACAAAAATACTTCAGCGCTGTGATGGCCTGGGGAGCTTCCTGTATTTCATCTAAAATAATAAGTGTGTTTTCAGCATTTATCGTAAGCCCCGTTTCAATTTGTAGGGCAACGATAATTCGGGGGATATCAAAATCATCATCAAATAAATTTTTGAGTCGTTTGTTTTTTTCAAAATTCACATAAACTGTTTGATCGTAATTTGTTTTTCCAAACTCTTTCATCAACCATGTTTTGCCCACCTGCCTGGCTCCTCTCAGGATAAGTGGTTTTCGGCCGGGAGAGTTTTTCCAGGCCAATAATTTGTATGATTTTTGTCTTTTCATCTGTATAAAAAATAGCCACAGCCTGTCCCGATTTTTCGGGAAATGCACGAATAAAATTTAATGTCATTTCTCCATAGGAGTCCTTCGGACATTCATGTCAGTGTGTGTTAATAATTATCATGACTATTTCATGGCATAAATTTTCCACAAAAATACATTTTTTCGTACGTCTTTCTGTGATATTTTACACTTTTTCATAGGACTTTTTGTGAAATCTTACACTTTTTCAAAGGACTTTTTTAAAAAACAATCACTGGTAACCGAGAAAAAATAGCAATAAATTATAGATTCTTCACTCCTTTTCGTCCGGAATGACAAGTATTTGCATGAAGCAGGAATACACATTGTGAGAGAGACCCCCGCCTTGCCGTCTGCAGGAGTCCTAAACTAAAGGCGAGGCAGGCTCGCCTCGCTGCGAAGCGGGTCTCAGTCTCCGCCAGCCGGCGGATCCTTCGAGGTGACAAAGCATTGGTGGGACTTGGGGGTGGGTGAAAGTGGGCGCGATGCGCCCACTTTCACCCACCCCATTCACAGCCCCGGGCTTTATCATTTCGAACCGCCAACTGGCGGAGAGAAATCTATTCCACCTTGTCATTCTATCCCACCCGTTGACGAATTAGAATCTGTATTTTTTGAAAATTACACATCAACCTGCTTTCTTTTTTCGCTCAATAACCTTTAGGGCTTCCTTTCGACTCAGGGGTTTCAATTCATGACTTTCCACAAATTGGATAACGGTTTCGGGATCGGTTTTGGAATATTCGCGCAGCACCCAGCCGATGGCCTTGCGGATAAAAAACTCATCGAGGTGTGAAAGTCTTTTGATGAGCTTGAACATCAACTTCATATCCGTATTTTTTTTGTACTTCAACTGGAAGAGCAGGGCTGTGCGTTGCAACCAGAAATGTCCGGAGACCATCCATTTTTCTGTGTAATCCGGGATCTGTTCCGGGTATCTTTTGAAATGTGCTCCAACCAGGACCGCGGCAACATAGTCCACAGTATCCCACCACGATTTTGTGGTAATCATAAATTCGAGGACAGCGATAAAATCAGCATCCCCATTTTTGATAAACTTTTCGGTGAGTATCATGGCAAAATACTGAAACTCCCTTTCGGGCTGAAGCCATAATTCACGGATCAGGGTTTCTAAATTATGCATTTCCGGCAAGCCATGTTCTTTAATAAATTCGCGGCGAATGGCTTTTTGTTCAGGCGATTTTATGCCGAAGTATTCAAACTGATTGCGCATGTATGCCTTTTGCTGTGCGGCAATTTGAGTATTGGCTTGTTGCTGAAAAGCCAGGCGAAGGTTTTGGATGTAATTTGTCATTTAGTTTTGTTTTGTTTTCGTGTTTCTTTGAGCCTTATGCCATAGGCATCACTATGTGAGTGTCTTGGTGGCTATCCATTTAACACATGCCACAAAGGCTCGAAGACACTAAGTTTCACAAAGTTTAATTTTTCCGGTACATTTTTTTCTTCGTGTTTCTTTGAGCCTTAGAGTCTTGGTGGCTATCCATTTAACATATGCCACAAAAAATCAATCACCCGATGGGGAGGTTTTGCCATCTAAGCTGTCGCAGACCTACGGCCTGCCGGTGATCATTGGGGTGCTTTTGTGCTTTGATGTTTCTCCGCAGGAGTCCTATGGACAGGCTTTCAGCCTGTGATAATAAACCCGAATAAACATCACCGAACTTTTTATCTACTTCGTTTTTTATTCTTCGATATTTTTTACCAGCTCCGTGTGTCCAAAACACCACTAAAAAGACAGGCATTAAATATTGTCGCTTGGCCCCACTTTTGTCAATGAACTTGAAGTATTGATTTAGCATTAGCTGTCCGCCAAAATCATTTCCTTAAAACATGTCGCGCTTTTTAATATAATAATTCAAAAACTTACCTTTTGACTATGGACTAATGGAAATGACCCGGGTAAAATTTTTCACCGGAAAAGATGAAAAAAATCAAAAATTTTCAAATTTTCAATTTCCATTTGAGGGTATCCTCAAATGGAAATTGCCCCCCCAAAATTACCTCCAAAATAAAGCTCAAAAAGTTTCCATAATTTTGCTAATCATAAAAAAATACAAACATATAAGGCTCGAAGACACTAAGTTTCACAAAGTTTAATTTTCCGGTACATTTTTTTCTTCGTGTTTCTTTGAGCCTTATGCCATAGGCATCACTATGTGAGTGTCTTGGTGGCCATTCTATTTTACAAGTGCTTCATTGGCTTTATGTCCCGAAGGATCACAAAGTAAAATTATAGGAAAATATTCTACTTTTCGGCAATATAAAGTGTGGATATCCCATGGCTGGACATGACCTTCTGTTTTGAAACTGAAATATTTTCGAATCCGGCCTTTTGGAGCATCAACCTGAATTCGTCCACACCATACCATTTCATTTTAATGTCATCAATTTGGGTTCTAATTAATTCCCCATCCTGGTATAGTTCGTATTTAAATTCACCGGTTTGAAACTGCTGCTCCAGATTAAATTGTTTGAAATAGGAAACGACCAGTTTTGAGCCGTCATCACGCTCGCTTACACGGCCAACTTTCCAGGTATTGGTTTCGTTGGCAATAATCTCATCCCACGGAATCCAAAGGTCGCAGATAAATTTGCCGCCTTCATCGATTGCCTGGTATATCTTTTGAAGCACAGCCACAGCTTCATCAAACGAAGGTATGAGCTGAAATGAACCACCGGATACAAAAATAGTTTTATAGGTTTTTGGGAAATCAAAATCAAGAACATCAGCCTGATAAAGTGTTGATTGCAGGTTTTGATCTGTCAATTTTTTTCTACATAAATCCAGCATTGGACCCGACATATCCAAACCATCGCAAACAATACCTCTTTTGAGAAACTCAAGCAATAACCGTCCGGTACCACAGGCTATTTCAAAAACAGGGGCATCCTTATCAGCAATCAAACCTGTGTAAAGCTCAATGTCCTTGGTTTCATTTTTAAGTAAATCGTCATACCAGTCAACCCAAAATCCGAAATAATGGCCATCGTTATTTTCCATCTGTGTAAAAATTGGCCACAACCCGTCCCGATTTTTCGGGGGATTCACGGATGTCCGTAGGACTCCTTTGGAGAAAATATTAGGACGTTTCTCCATAGGAGTCCTTCTGACATTCATGCCCCCCGAATGATCGGGGCAAGCGTGGGTGTTCATAATTATCATGAGCATTTCATTATTAATTTTTCCTTCAATTTACAATAAGTTTGTGGCTTTCAATCTCCCGGCCATTTTGATCGGTAAACCGGAAAATGTATGTGCCGTTTTTCAGTTTGGAAGTGTCATATTTCAGGCCTTTATATTTTTCAAGGTTTTGAATATGATCCACCACATCACCGTTACTGTTATATATTTCGATGAGTGTAGCATTTCGTTTCCCAAGTATGATCGAAACTTCATCGGAGGCGGGATTGGGAAACATCCTGATTTCGCCTGTATATTCCTCTTGTTCCTGAGCTTCCTCATCCTGAATGCCAACATACAAATCATCCCAAACCGCAAGCGTGTATTCACCCGGAGGCATTTGCGGCAGGTTGAAAAACCCAACATAGAACGAACCTGTCCTTGTTGCGGCAATGGATTGCCAGTCGGCGGAACGGTTTGCACGATATAGCACACCTATCGAATCGTTCGGATCAACAAGGATTCCACCATCGAGGTTTCCGTTTGCACTGTAATTGAGTTTACCGCTCAGTTGCAAATCATCGGGCAGAATTCCCTCGATACGCCAGTGGTGGTAATCGGAAATTGTTACTCCAGGTACCGGATTTTTAATTGGATCGGGCGGCACCCAGCGATGGGTAATACGAATATACGCGGAATCATTCTCGGGGAATTCCTCAGCAGCAATAGAACAGTAAAGCAAAGAAGCAAAACCGTTGCTGAAAGGGCCGCCGGGAGTAATTACTTTGTCGGTGGTGGCATCGGAAACCTTATCCTCCAAGTCCATCATTACAATTTCTGGATTTATTGATGAGGTAAAAGTTTGTGTACCATTTTCTCCTGAAAATTCCATCAAAAAGGTTTCCTGCTGCCAGGCATCATCCATAAATGTAACTTCCACACGGGCAGAGTTGCCCAACTCGCCGGGCCCTTTGTGCTTTTGCCGGGCAAAAACTGTTACATCAAAATTTTCTCCGTTGGGAACTACATTGAACGAATCGACCGAATATTCCGGGAAACCGGGCGTAAAAATCCAGGCATCGAAAAAGTCGGTCAAATCAATCCCTGAATGGGCACTTAGCAAATCGCGCAAATCATAAGAGGAAGCATAATTACTTTTAAACTCTTGCACATAGGCTTTCACTGCCGGAAAAAATAAATCATCCCCCATGTAATTTCTTAAAGTATGCACCATAAGCGCTCCTTTTTGATAAACAGTATTTCCATAAGTAATTTCTGTTGGAATACCATAAACTGCATAATAGCCGCCATCGGTAATATGCCCGGTGTGCAGTACATCCTTGTGCCGCCCTTCCATATTGGTATGATAAGATTCCTCTCCATACAAAAGCTCCCGGTATCGCGATTCGCAAAATACTGCCCAGCCTTCGTTGAGCCACATATCTTCGGCTGATTCACAGGTGATGAGATCGCCAAAATAATGGTGCGACAGCTCGTGAGCCATCAATGATTCATTGCTCAAATTTCCGTTGATACAAAAATGAGGATAGGCAATATTGGTGGCATGTTCCATAGCACCAATTGCAGTGCCCACGTAGCCTACGCGTTCCCATTCGTAGGGACCAAAGCTTTCTTCAAAAGCATTTAAAACCTGGATCAATGTTTGGAAAGACCCCTCTACTTTTACCGTATCGGCAGGTTTTACAAATACGTTGATAGGTATTTCGCTTCCGCTGATGGAGGTAAAACTCCAGTCCACATTTTCGTATTCACCCACAGCCACCGAAGCCAAATAGGTCGGGATATCGGTATTGAGTTTCCAATGAAATGTTGAAGTCCCGTTGCCATTGTCGATAACTTCCATCAAAGTCCCACCACACACAGCTTTTTTGGGGTTATCAACGGTGGCATACACTTCATAAAATGCACGGTCGTGAAAATCGTCGATGCACGGAAACCAGGCTTTGCCCAGGTTATGCGGATCCGATACAAAACCCACACCCAGGTTAAAGGCATATTCGCCACTCCAATGAAAGCCACCCCAGCCTTCGTGGAAAGGCGAGCCATGATAGAACACTTCTACTTCAACTTGTTCACCGATGTTGAGTGGTGCAGCAAGCGGGATATATAAAAACGGATTATCCTGATTGAAAGAATTGTTTTCTCCGTTAATATAAACCTGATCTACCGTAAGGTCGAGCAACTCCAGGCTCACTTGCGACAGACCATCAATTTTGGAAGCCAGTGTAACTTTGGTATTAGCGGTAATGGTTTGAGCAGAAGTATTTACTTCGGTAAGGTGAATTTCGTAAGTAAGCGCATCCAGTGTGTCGCTGATCAGGGATCGGTCGAAGGACGCGAGATGATTACATTTGGAATGATCGTGTTGGGCGAACATGGTGCTATGTCCCAGAAGAAGTAAAATAGTAAACATGGAGATAAATCGTTTCATATTCCGGCATTTTGAGAGTTAACATTTCAAGCTGTAAAATTAAGCTTTCTGATGGAAACTATAGAAATGAATTAACAGGAGTTTATAAATCTTAAAAATAGAAAAATACGAATACTTCTGATTTGAAAACATGCTCATGACTGGAACAACTGCGGCAGGGATTGGAGTGGTAGCTTGACGATGTGGGAGCTGATGTTTTTTGTTGGCTGGCGGAGGCTGACGAAGGAAGCCCCCGTACGGCTTACAAAAACACAGCCCCCACAAGGCAACTACAAACGGAAAGCCCGCCAGGCCGCCCTATAAACAATAATTCCATAATCACATTTTCATGATTTTCAATAGCCTTGTTCGATTATGGACAAAGCATGTATTTTTGTGAACACAATAAAAACAAGGGTAATAAAAAGTTTAACTGCCAGCTTTGATTATTAGTGTTTTACAAAGATGGCATGTTTTTAGATAAACCGCTCCCTCACTACGAGATATAAAGTTATTTTTGCAAACAATAAAATGAAATCAGCAAAACAATAAACCGGTATGAAAAAAAGACATAAGCCAATTCAAATTGTTTTTTCGATAGTAATATTTTTGATTTTCAGCGCTTTCAATACTGTTACTTCACAGGATTTACCCACCACCTGGAGCCTGGAAGACTGCATTAATTACGCCATCGAAAACAACATTCAGATAAAGCAAAGCGAGTTAAGTGTAGAAAATAATGAGGTGAATCTGCTCGAAAGTAAATTAAGCTTGTTGCCTTCGCTCAATGCAAGCACACGATATTCGTATAGCTGGGGGCGCATCCTCGACCAATCGATCAATGCTTATGTGGATAAGGAAACCCAACAGGGGACTCTTGGCGTGGATGCAAGTGTTACACTTTTTAACGGACTTCAAAAGCAAAACTCTATCAAGAAAGATAAAATCGATTTTTTGGCCAGCCAATATGACGCCGACAAAATGAAAGACGACATTTCGCTCATGCTAACCCAGGCTTATCTTTCGATACTTTTTAATCAGGAACTGCTGCGTGTTGCCCGCGAACAGGTACTAACCACCAACAAGCAAATAGACAGGACTTCAAAAATGGTGGAAGCAGGAACCCTTGCAAAGGGCAGTTTGCTGGAAATGAAAGCCCAGGGTGCAAGGGAGGAACTGAGCGTGATCAACTACGAAAATTCATTGCAACTGGCCTACCTCGACCTGTTGCAAATTCTGGATTTACCGGGTGATACCGAATTTGAAATCGTTGTTCCCAACGTATCAGCCGAGCCCGAACCAGGAGTTGACCCATTGAACCAGGTATATCAGAATGCCCTCGTTACACAGCCGGTAATAAAAAGTGCCGAATTGAGTGTTGAAAGTTCATACAAAAGTGTGGCGCTTGCCAAAGGAGGCATGAGCCCTTCACTTTCGTTATTTGGTGGTTGGGGTACCAACTATTCAAACAACCAATGGCTCAGCTACGATCCATGGCTTAGCCACGATCTAACAGATCCTGATTATGGAAAACCAGATCCTGATTATGGAGTGATTATACCTTTCGGCGATCAGTTTAAAAACAACCAGAACCGCTACCTAGGCATCAACCTTAGCATTCCCATTTTTAACGGCTACCAGGTTTCATCCAACATTAGCAGGGCCAAGATCAGTGTAGCCAATGCTGAATATAACTTCGATCTCACCAAAAATACACTGCGCAAAGAAATTGAACAGGCATACAACGATGCAATGGCTGCCTACAAAAGCTATATTGCCACCAACCAATCGCTGGAATCGTTTGTAGAATCGTTCAGATATACCGAACAAAAATTTAATGTGGGCATGGCCAATACGGTGGATTATAATATTGCCAAAAGTCAGGTTACCTCAGCTGAATCAGAACTTATCAGATCCAGGTTCGATTTCATTTTTAAAACCAAAATTCTCGATTTTTACCAGGGCAAGCCATTAACATTGGATTAATAATGAAAATATGGAATTACCACAAATTTGGTTGGCAGTTTTCAGTGCCGGGCTTCGCCCGTGCATTCTCGAAAAATTACGAAAATTATAAATTTTCTATTTTTTCGGGATCCTCAGTCCATAGTTCTCAAGTCACAATCAACAGTAGGCAGCCTACTGTGATCTATCTACTGCCAACTATTTAAAACATAATTCCTTCATAAAATGAAGTCCTAAAAAAGATGGCAGCAGAACTGAAAGCGTTATCAGCCGAGGGATATTATTATTCCATGGCTGATTTTTTATTTAATCAAAACCTCAATTTTATTTAAAAAGATGTGAAATTAAAAACCCTTGCACACCTTATCATAATTTTCTTTTTACCTTTGAATCCACTTTAATCAAAAATTTTCAAAATACATTTAAGCTGAAATGAAGAAAAAAACAATAATAATCCTTGTGGTAGCTGCACTGCTTGCACTTATCGTATTGGCAGTACTTAAAAACAAAGGGATAATTGGCACACAAGAATTCACCAAAGTTTCCACCGAAAAGGTTGAACGAAGAACGATAATCGAATCGGTTTCGGCCAATGGAAGAATTCAGCCCGAGAGGGAAGTAAACATCACGCCATATATTTCGGGAGAGGTTGTTGAGCTAAGGGTACGCGAAGGCGATGAAGTAAAGGAGGGCGATCTGCTTGCCAAGATTGATCCGGAAATCTACCTGTCGAATTATGAACGATCGGAAGCCGGACTGCAATCACAAAAGGCCAGCCTGGCCAATTCGAGGGCAAGACTCGCGCAAACAAAGGCACAATTTACCAATGCCAAACTTTCGCACGAAAGAAATAAAAAACTTTATGACCAGGATGTAATCTCTGATTCTGATTTTGATGCCTCAAGTTCGCAATTTGAAGTAGCGCAAGCCGAAGTGCAAGCCGCCGAAGAAACTGTTAAAGCATCACAATTCCAGGTTGCCAGCTCTGAGGCTTCATTAAGAGAGGCCAAAGAAAACCTAACCAAAACAGCAATTTATGCACCTACAAACGGAACCATATCGAGGTTGATTGTCGAAAAAGGAGAACGTGTGGCCGGAGCTTCACAATTTTCGGCAGGTACCGAACTGATGCGCGTTGCCAACCTCAACTCGATGGAAGCAGTGGTTCAGGTGAACGAAAATGACATTGTCCGCGTAAAGCTAAACGACACCAGTTTGATTGAAGTGGATGCCTACCTAAACAGGAAGTTCAAAGGCATTGTAACTGAAATTGCCACATCAGCCGATGTAACCGGAGTAAGCACCGACCAGGTAACCAACTTTGAAGTTAAGATACGTTTGCTGAAAGAATCTTATGAAGACCTGATTCCCACAAACAACCCTTCGTACTCCCCGTTCCGCCCAGGAATGTCAACCACCGTAGATATCCAAACCAAAACCGAAAGTAAAGTGATTACAGTTCCGATCCAGGCCGTTACCACACGCAGCGACTCCACCGGAAAATCGACCGGAGTAAAGCAGGATATGAATATGAACAAAGAGGAAGCCCAAACCGAGGAAGCCAAAGAAATTGACGAATATGTATTTGTTTTCAGAGATGGCAAAGCAAAGATGCTTGCTGTAAAATCAGGCATTCAGGATAATACCTATATCCAGATTGTGGAAGGCCTTAGCGAAGATGATGAGGTAATCACCGGCCCTTACCGTGCCGTTTCGCGCTCCCTCGAAAATGGAGAAGCCGTTGAAGTAGTTGATAAAGACAAGCTGTTTAAAGAGGATTAGAAATCTATCTCTTCACAAAAATTTTAAAAGTTTTAATGGTAATGCCATGATGGCGAAGGCTGGCAAAGTAAATACCATCCATTATGTTTTCAGGAAGTAAAATTGTTGCATTGTTTGCCACAGTCTGTTGTAGCATATTTCTTCCGGTGATATCGGTTAGCAGCAATTCGACCTGATTAGCTTCTTCAGGTAATTCTATCTTAATATTGTCGCTTGCCGGGTTAGGATAAATGGAAATCTTTGTTTCGTCAATTCCTTCTATCATGCCTACAGTACCATAGTTCAGGGTTAAATCGTCAACCTTAAGCACACTTCCCACATGGTAGGTATCCAACGAGGAAAACATCATAATGTACATGGTGTCGGCTTCGAGCGTGGGGTCGAAATACTGGATAGGTGCTTCAAATTCGGTATAGCTGCTTGTGGCATTTCCCGTAAAGAAAAATCCGCCCCCAATGGAGTCGAGATCATTTTGCGCTGCATTCCAGCGAAACATGCCAATCACGATGGCCATAGTATCGGTACCTGAGGGGCTGTACTTAAAATATCCTTTTAGGCTGGTTGGTCTTCCCTCAACCGGCACACCTACATTAAAATTGTATTCAAAAGTAGTGGGGTCGAAATCAATATTCCCGGTAAAAGCCATCCCCGGCAGGTCGCCAATTAAATTATGATTAATGGTTTCGACTTGTGCGGCATAATTTCCGGTATGGGCATCATCTGTGCGCGTAAAAGTGTGGAAATTTAAAATCCCCCCGTCATAGTTTAGCCCGTCCCAGTTGGGGATATGATACTGATCAGTCCAGGCCTCGAAATCGCCATTAGGCACTACTGTTTGCGCAAATGCCAGGTTAATAATGATTAATCCGATAAAAAGTGTTGTTAAATTTTTCATGTTTTTAATTTTAAATGATTATGAATATTTCAAATTTTAAGGATTAGTATCGCCAATTGAGAAAAAGTAACCCAAAAAATTTACTTTTGAAAAAAGGTTACAATTTGATCTTTTCAGATACAAAAACATGAAACTACTTTTTTCGGACAAGAAAATAATTGAAGCGCTGCAAGGTGCAAAAGAGCTTGAAACTGACAAGGCCTTCAGGTATCTTTACAAAACGCACTACCCTATGGCATTGCAGTTTGTAAAAAACAACAGTGGCGGGGCAGATGATGCAGCAGATGTTTTTCAGGATGTTTTGGTGGCTTTTTACCAAAATGTAAGAAATGGAACTTTTAAAGGAGACTCAGCAATTAAGACTTATTTGTATGCGATGATCAGGAATAAGTGGTTGGTAAAACTGAAAAAGAACAGCAGAATGGTAAAAATGGAAGAACCTGAAAAAGCAAGTGCCGGCACGCAAATACTCAGGAATGAAAACCCTGACGAAGCATTGCAAAAAATGGTAGAAAGCATGCTGGAGAAGGTTGGTGAAAGGTGCAGAATCCTCTTGAAACTTTACTATTTTGATAATTTGTCGATGAGTGAAATTGCTGGAAGATCGAATTTCGATAATGAGAATTCAGCCAAAACACAAAAATACAAATGCATGCAAAAGTTGATAAAAATTATGGCTGACAAACCTCAGATGAAAAAAACAATTTATGAACTTTTTGCGGCAAGCGAATAAGTAACCTTGAACTTTTTAATAAAGTTAAATAATGAAGACAAACAGAACACTTGAAAATATTGAGCTCTACCTGGAAGGACAACTTTCGGGCGATGAACTCACCGAATTTAAGGAGGCTCAGGATACCGATCCTGAATTTGCTAAAATGACAGAGGATTACAAACTGGCCATGCGCAGTGTTGAAGAATTCGGAAAACAGGAGCTGAAAAAACAACTCCGGCAAATCCACATTGAGGAAATCAAAGCAAGTCCGAAATTCGGACAACGGGAATTGTTCAGGTATGCAGCTATTTTTATTGGCTTTTTGATTGTTAGCGCTCCCTTTTTATACACCTATTTTACCAGTAACCCAAATTATCAAAAACTATATGATAATAATTTCAGCCTCTACCCCGATATTATAAGCCAACGGGGTGAAACACAAAATTTGATGCTGGAAGAAGCCATGAGTTATTATAAAAATAAAGACTTTGAAAATGCTGCTGTTCTATTTCATAATCTGGATGTTCAGGAATTGCCTTTTGCGAAAGCAATAAAACTTTATAGCGGGATTAGCTATCTTGGCAGCGGTGATAATATACTGGCTGAAGACGTTTTCGTGGGTATAATAAACGATAATGATAATCCATTCGATGGTCAGGCCAAATGGTATCTTGCTCTGAGCTATCTCAGCCGGGAAAATATCGATGAAGCAGTGCCCTTGCTGGATGAGATAGTTGGTAATAAATCATACAATCATGCCAGGGCAAAAAAGATTTTAAAAGAGTTTTAACAATTTTTTTTCAAATCAATCACTAAAACTTTAAACCTGAAAAATTCATATTATTGCTTTTCAAATCAATATTTTGGCACTCAACGCGGCCGTTGAAGCTGCCCGGGTCGGGGTTCACGGAAAAGGATTTGCCGTTGTGGCCTCCGAAGTGCGAAAACTGGCAGAGCGAAGCAAAGGAGCTGCCGATGAAATTACGCAGATCACCAAAAACAGCATGACGGTAACCGAACAATCGGACCGATTGATAAAAGAACTGATTCCTGAAATTGAAAAAAATACAAAACTTGTACAACAACTGGCTGCACGGGGCAATGAGCAAAAAACTGAAGTTGAACAGGTTACCTTTTCGCTAAGCGACCTGGAAAGAGTGATTAAGCAAAACGTTAGCGCATCCGAAGAACTTAGCGAAAGCTCGGAAGAATTTGAGGCTAAAGCCGAATATTTAAAAAAACTGATCAGCTTTTTTAAGGTGGAGGAGGATTGAGTGGATCATCAATGTTAAAACAGTTGGCACTACTACGAATTTAGTGGAAAGTAAAATGTTAATCATGAGTAGTAAAATAGATTTCTTGCCGCACGTGCGGCATCGAAATGACCCCGTCCATGGGTTGATTTGGGGGCAGGGGAATCGGGCGCTTCGCGCCCGATTCCCCTGCCCCCACCAACATACCGGGAGTTTTGTCACCTCGAAGGAGCTTGCAGCCAGCCCCGACCATTCGGGGACTGAGACCTGCCTCGCCTGCACCATTGCATACACCAGCGGCCCGCTTCGCAGCGAGGCGAGCAAGGCGGGGGTCTGTCTAATAGTAAGGTTTTCTGTGCTTTACACAAATATGTCATTGGTAACCACCAACTGGTGATGAGAAATTTGTTTACGATGATAGCTATTATTCACATCCACGAAAATGGTAGTAGAACCATTAAAAAAGGGCAAGGTAGAATCGGAATGGTTAAGATGTGCTGAAAATGAATCCGAAGATAATATAGCTTACATTAACTTTTTGCAAACAAAAAATTTAATCTTGGCACCAAAACTTAATAGACCGGAGGATGATTTTGCCCTTGAACTGATTTCAAAACATTATCCTGACTATGCTGTTAAAAATCGCATTGCCCAGGTAGATATGAGGGAAATTACCAAATTTGATGGCGCGTTAAACTGCATTTCCTGGACGACCAAGGAATAATTTGGACTTCAAATTGCACGCTGCGCAACTCATTTATTTATTTTTATTCCGTTTTACCTAAGCCCCAAGAAGATCAAAATTATAGGAATCAGAACCAAAGCAATACATCAGCGTTTCCACCTTCTACGTTTAAAAACTATAATGCCCAGGAAAAGCAGCATTGCCGCACCACCAAAAAAAATAATATTGCGGCTTCCTCTCTGCTTGTTTAGTTCTAATGCCGTGGTATTTCCCAAATGTATAAATCCACCCCAAAAGCAAGGGTTGGCCATCATATCATCGCTTGCAGCAAGGTAATCCAGTTTCGACTTTTGCAGGGCAACTTCCTTTTGCTCTCCTTCGGCAAGATAACGATAGAAACCCGTCATAATCTTTACCGTGGCCTCGTCATTAACATTCCACAAACTAATCACCAGCGAAGGGACACCGGCATACATAAATCCGCGTGCCAATGTCATCATCCCCTCCCCTTGCTGCAATTTCCCGTACCCGGTATTGCAGGCACTCAGCACAGCCATATCTGCCCCAATGTCCATATTAAACAACTCCCAGGTGTAGAGATTCCCATCTTCAACATTTCCGGCATCGGGTGCAAAAACCAACCTTGAAAACATAGGCCTGTTGTTGTCGATTATACCATGCGTAGCAATATGCAAAACCTGTGGGTTGCCGCCGGTATTTTTAAATTTTAACTCGGTGGCCAGGGAATCAAAATAAGCCTGTCCGTGCATAATTTCCAGGATGTTATTTACTTCCGCTCGCACACCGGGCAGTTCGGCCAGGTCTTCGCCCCTTGTGGCCGGTTGGTTAACATTTGCAGCCGAGTAGGTATATTTTTCTTTTTTAAAACTCAGGGCAAAAGCCGCCAAATCACTTTTATGCTGGTCGGCAGTTGTGTTCATGGCGTTAATAAACATGGAAGCCGAATAATTGTAACTGATGGGGTGACTTTTAATTAAGTAAGGCAAACTTGCATATCCGGCGCTTGGCACTTGCGAAACATCCGCGATTAAAATCTCGAAGGGGATATAAAAAAGCGGCCCATCGGGGACAATAATATATTTCTGTTTCTTTACATATTGCTCTACCGGGTAAACCAGGTATTCGTACAATCGCCGTGAGGCAAGGATAAACTCCTCTCTGTTTGCGCTGAAATCGATGCCTTTTCCTGAAGTTAAAAATGATTGCAGTACCCCGAGGTTTTTTGAAAAATCAGGCTGCAAGGCCACCTGCAAAATACTGTTTTCAGTTTGTGTAATGATAAAAATGTATAAAATAGAATCGGTAATATGGTACTGCAAAAAAAGCTCATCTTCCTTTAATTTTTGTTGAAGATCGACAAAAGAAAACCTGGAATTGCCATATTTCAACGCATTATATTCAGGATAATTCATCTCTAACATTTCATTAAATGCTTCAAGTTTGCGCTTACTTTCAAATATCAGTTGCTTTAGCGAATCATTTTTCACAGTGTGCTTCCCGGCATTGTCGTAGTCAGCTTTTTGCAACATGGCAATCTCGCGTTTCAAACTGTCTTCATAACTGAACAAGGAATTCGGAATCCTGAGGTTAAGCCTTGCTTCATTTTCAGTAATCAGATCCAACAGGGTTCTTGCCTTCCCGCGTTCAGCAATTTCGAATGCATGGGCCTTGAACGTAGAATCTTTTGTGGCATACAACATTTCGATGGCCTTGGTTACTGCATCCGAGTACAAATCCCGGTTGTTGTCCATTAGGTAAAGCTTACTTTTTTCATCGCCAAGCCCCTGCCTTACCTGATCCATAAATTCGATGATGAGCAATTGGAGGTCAAAGCTGCTTTTAAGGTTGGAAATTTCATCTGTGTTTTTATTGTAAATATCCCTGAAAATTTCGGCCTTGTTTTTTAAAATGATAATTGTATTATAATCCACCTCATGTATGCCGGGTTGTGGATTTGAATAAATTCCTGTGTCAGAAAATCCCGGAACCAAAGTATTGAGAGCTTTTTGAAGTTGATGCAAAGCCTTGTGATGAGCACCTTTCCCGCTTAAAAAATTGCTCATACTCACCAGGGTCTTCGACATGCCATAAACATCGTTAATCATTTGGCGACATGCCAGCGACTCATTAAAATAAGCCATAGCCTTTTCTTCGTTCCCATTCAAAGCAGCAATTTCACCCAGGTTATTCAGCGAACTTGCTATCAACTCCTTGTCGTTGAGTTTGCGCTTAATGGTCAAAGATTTTTCCAGAAAAACAATGGCGCTGTCGTAGTTTCCCATCATTTTTTGGGTTACGCCCATATTATTCAAAGTTTGCGCCATCCCGCCAAGGTCGTTGGTTTTAATTCTTAGACTAAGCGCCTCATTGTAATAATCGATGCCCTTTTCAAAATCATCAAGCCTCACGTAAACTGTCCCTATATTGTTAAGGGTGTTGGAGATCATCTTTTCATCCCCGATCTTTCTCCGCAGGGCAAGGGACTGAAGATAATATTCAAGGCCTTTTTCCAGGTTTCCTTCACTCACCAGGCAAACTCCCATCAGGTTAAGGGCGATAGCCTCACCGGTTTCATCACCCCTGGTTTTTGCTATGTTGTAAAATTCGTCGGCAAAACGGAAGGCTGTCTGGGTTGATTTCCTCACATTGTCGATGGAGAGCCGCCGGCAAATATCGGCCCGCAGCGAATCGGATAGTGTTGAATATCGAGGGCTATCATAAACTATTTGCAGGCTGTCGGAATCCGACTCCTGGCCAAAAGCTCCGAAGTAACTGTATGCGAGTATAAAAAACACGATCCTGATAAAGTGCTTCATTTCCTGATTTTGGCTTTCTAATTTCGATTTTTGTTAATGCAAATATAGGGATTTGACAATACCAAAAAAGCACCCCATAATCGGAATGCCTTCAAACTTCAATAATTTTGATTGCAAAGAAACGGGGAGTGTATCACGAAAACTTCGCGGAAAGGTAAAGTGCTTTTTACACGAAGAAGTGTTAAACAGAGGATATGGAAAAACTTCACTGTTACAATCAAAAACATCAGATCATCCTGAAACTCATGTATGGCTGTGGTTTACTCCGTGAGGAAGTATGCACTTTAAAAACCGAAGATGTAAATATTCCGGAACCAGCATCGCCAAAACTGTTGAGCGACTTACTGAAAAAGTAGGCCTCAAGTGCAAAGTAACGCCACAGATGTTCAGGCACAGTGGAGTTTACGCCGCTTTTTGCGGGGTCACGCACCATAAGGAAAAGGGAACAGAGCTACGATTTACACAAGAAGCTCTTGGCCACGCATCCAGTAAGACTACCGGGATTTACCCCGTAGGAATTCATTATCATATCCGGCAAGGTCTAAAATATCCAATATTTTCCATCGGGGTGAACACAAGGGTTAGTAGAATAAATATTCACCCCGTTGGATTAAACTCGATTAATATGTATTACTACGTTTATGTTTTAAGAAGCAGCATTGATAAAATGCTTTATACTGGTTACACTTCAAATTTGAAACAAAGAATCCAAAATCATAATGAAGGTAAAGTACCATTAACCAGGAATCGTAAACCATTGGAATTAATTTACTTCGAAGGGTGCCTTAACCAACAGGATGCTACAAGACGGGAAAAATACCTAAAGTCAGGGAATGGGAAAATCTATCTCCGAAACAGATTGAATAACTATTTTAATCCTACGGGGTAAAAAAAATGCGGAATCTATTGGATGATATGGAATTATAACTATTTTTGATGGATGAAACAAAAACACACAATAAATAGCGACTCCGGCAAAAAGACAAAATGTCTTCATATTGTACCGAATACGGTACATTTAAAAGACAGGAAGGGGTCATAAAAACAAGTTGAAAGTTCATGGCCGCAACAGGTAACAGAAACAGTTCTTTGGCTTCGTGAAGGCTTCGAAAGTTGGGTGCTTTGTTTTTCGCCAACG
>CAZQIV010000077.1:0-32339 GCA_964593705.1 uncultured Lentimicrobiaceae bacterium
AAAAATCTAAAATCGTTAATCTCCAATCTGACATCAATAAATATCAGATGTCCGAAGTATGAAGTTTGATCTGTGATATTTCCTCCACATCAAAAATCTTCAATCTTCATTCTCTAATCTGAAATCAAAAAATTATCAGATGCCCGATATTTGATCTTTCCCCACATCCAACCTCTAACTTCTACCCTCTAACTTCTAACTTCTCCCTTCCAGCCTCATTCTTCCCACAAATCTATTTTCCCATCAAGCTGAATAGCAATTACTGTAACATTTTCATCCAATGATTTTTCAGGAATTTCTATGTAAACCAAGCCCGGTTTTTCGCTCCAGTATTGTTTCATTTTTATATCCCACGAAAGTTTGGTTCCTTCCCCAACAACCCTGATCCTGTTGATTTTGTTTTTTAATCCCTTGATGGCAATGGGCCCGATAGGTTTATTTTCCAGGAAAAGAAACAGGGTAGTGCTGTCAGGAGAAAGTGTGGATGGGTCTGAAAAATAATCTTTTGAAATTCCGGCTTCTGTACCAAAAATTGCTTCTGCATGTTTTTTTGTCCATCTTCCCAATTCCTTTAAAATTTCCTCCTGTTCTTTGGGGATTGTACCATCAGCTTTTGGGCCAATATCAAGTAGTAAATTTCCACCTTTGCTTATCACATCCACGAAAATTCTGATGACCTGGTTTGAGGATTTGTAATTGTTGTCATTTTGCTGATAACCCCACGAATCGTTCATGGTCATGCAAAGTTCCCAGTATTTGTCTTTGGGTTGAAAAACGGGGACGCCTTGCTCGGGCGTAGCATAATCGCCATAGTCGGCAAGCCTTGAATTTACAATAACATTGGGATTGTCCTCCAACAGCAGTTCCTTGATTTCTTTAGCTTTCCATACTTCTGCGCTTTGTTCCCAGTCGCCGTCAAACCAAATCAGGTCTGGCTTGTATTTTTCTGATATTTCATTGATTTGTCCAAAATTAAAATCCACAAATCGATCCCATTTTACCGGATCATCATCGTAGCGTTTTTCGGTGCGGGTAAAATTTGGATAGTCAGGGTGCGACCAGTCCAGGAGTGAATAGTACAGCCCAACCTTGATTTCATGCTTACGAAGTTGATCTACAAATGGCGCAATTAAATCTTTCCCGGCAGGAGTTTTATCCACCACATTCAACTCGCTGAATTTCGAATCCCATAGAGCAACTCCATCGTGATGTTTTGTTGTAAGTACCGCATATTTTGCGCCACTTGCTTCGATGAGTTCAGCCCACAATTCAGGATTGTATTTCCCGGCAGTAAAACCATCAAGCTGTTTCATGTAATCATTGTATGAAATATATCCGTTGAAAAACGACCACGATTCATCGATGCCGTCAACCGCGTAAATACCCCAGTGGATAAAAATTCCAAGTTTAGCATCTTTAAACCATTTCATTTTATTTTCTTGTTGTGCCTGTAACGGACATTGATTCATCATTGTTAGAAACAAAATCAGGAGAATTGGAATTTTTCTTGTCATAAAATATCAAATTTCATTTAAAAATAGAAATATTTAAGATCAAAAGTATTATTATTGCGCTTGCAAAATTTGAACAAAATTTTAAATTCGATATTTATGAGATATGTCTGAAAAGCCCAAACTACTGATTTTTAGCCCTTTTTACCTCAATCCGTCAGCTGACGGGAGAAGCACTAAAAATCAATAGTTTGGGTAAGTCCCCTTTAGGGGATTTAGGGGTAAGGTGGCTTTTTAGATTGGTCTCATTAACTGTTCATTATTTTTTTTAGAGAGGTTGGAACTGGTGTTTCGGTTGGTCTTCAAAACCAATAGCAGACGGATAAAACCGGCTGTGGCAGGTTCGATCCCTGCTCTCTCTGCGAAGAAGATATTAGAGTTAAAAGGTTATTCGTTAATTGTTATTCGTTAATGTGCTTGTCCGCCCACCGGCGGATTATTGGTTAATGACCATTTAGAATGGAATAGCTTATTGGCTGGTGGGAATTTTATATTCCGAGTTGAGGACTGAAAAATGCCAACTGATGACTGCGGGCTCTTAATATTTCAAACCAAAAGACTAACACACTCCTAAAACTATGTCGAAACACGATGAACTCAGAAAACTTCCCGGAGTAGATACACTGCTGAATCATGATGAAATCAAAGCTATGTTTGGCTCTGCCCCGAAAGAGGTGGTGGTCTGGTTCATTAAGCAAACCATTGCTCATTACCGAAAGTCAGTCCTTGACGGCAACGAAGTCCCCTCGATTAATACCATAATCTCCGAAATTCATAACCATATAACAAAACTTACCACCAAAAGCCTGCGGCCGGTTATCAATGCAACAGGCGTGGTTATTCATACAAACCTGGGCAGGTCTCCCTTTGGCGAAAAATTATTGGATGAAGTACGCGATATCCTTTCCGGATACAACAATCTGGAGTATAATCTCGCAGCAGCACAAAGAGGCTCCCGATATGCTCATGTTACCCATTTACTTCAATTTCTCACAGGAGCAGAGGATGTGCTGGTTGTAAATAATAATGCGGCGGCCATCATGCTGGTATTGCGATCTTTTGCAAAATCCCGCGAAGTCATTGTTTCGAGGGGTGAGTTGATCGAAATCGGGGGATCATTTCGTATGCCTGATATTATGAGTGCATCCGATTGTAAGATGATAGAAGTTGGAACCACCAATAAAACCAAAGTTTCAGATTACGAAAATGCGATTACTGAGGATACCGCCATGTTGCTCAAGGTTCATCAGTCAAACTATATTATCCAGGGATTTACCACCGAAGCTACCCTTGAAGAATTGGTTGAGTTGGGTGGTAGGAAAAATGTTCCGGTGGTTTATGATATGGGTTCGGGTTTGTTGCGAAAAGCCAATATTTCGTTTTTAAGTGATGAGCCGGACGTTAAAACAACCCTTGAAACCGGAATAGACCTTGTTACTTTTAGTGGCGATAAATTGTTGGGTGGCCCGCAGGCCGGTATCATTGCCGGAAAAATGGAATTGATTGCCAAACTCAAAAAGGATCCTTTAACCCGGGCACTCAGGGTGGGAAAGGAAACACTTTCTATGCTCGAGGCCATTGCCCTTGCCTATCTTGATGAGGAAAAACTGATAAACCTAAGTCCCATATTCCAAATGATGGTGGCAAAGCCGGAAGCACTGCACAAAAAAGCAGAAGCACTTCAAAATTTATTAGCTAAGGGTGGGATTAAAAGCGCCATCATCGAAAGTAAAGGCCAGGCAGGCGGTGGGTCGTTGCCCGGGAAATTTATCGAAAGTTACGCTGTTCAAATTGAGTTTGAAAATTTATCCCGCAACCGCCGGATTGAAAATGCAGAAAAACTTTTTGATAAACTTCTTAAAATTGAGAAACCCCTGCTCGGAGTATTACGACAGGGTAAATTAATTTTTGATGTGCTCACCATTCCCGAAAACAAGCTTTTGGATACGGCGGATAAAATTATACAATCATATAAGGAGGTAATTCCGAAATGACAAAGAACCTTATTATGGGAACAGCCGGGCACGTTGATCACGGGAAAACCGCCCTGATTAGTGCGCTTACAGGCATCGATTGCGACACCCACAAAGAAGAAAAAGAACGAGGAATTACCATTAATCTCGGTTTTGCTCACTTGGAATTGAATAATGACCTTTCGCTCGGAATTGTTGATGTTCCCGGGCACAAGGATTTTATCAGAACCATGGTTGCCGGCGCATACGGAATCGACTTCGTATTGCTCGTGGTGGCCGCCGACAGTGGCATCATGCCTCAAACCCGCGAGCATTTCGACATCATGCGCATGTTGGGTGTTACCAAAGGTTTGGTTGCTTTAAACAAGGCCGATCTTGTGGATGATGAAATGTTGGAATTGGCAAAGCTCGAAATTATGGAGTTTCTCGAAGATACCCCCATGGAAGATGCTCCCATAATTGCAGTTTCCTCAATAACCGGCCAGGGCATTGAAGAGCTTAAAAAAGAAATTGAGAAAACGGCCTTTGATATTCCTGAAAAATCTCACACCCAAAAGTTCAGGCTTTATATCGACAGGATTTTTAATGTGAAAGGACAAGGGATAGTTGTCACGGGTTCGGTGCTTGGCGGTGAAGTAAAATCAGGACAAGAATTGGTTTTACTGCCCGGGAATCACGATAAAATCAGGATAAAATCCATTCAGCGGCATGGAAAAACTGTAGATATTACTTCGGCCGGCGACCGTGCGGCGATGAATTTGTCAGGCTTGAAATATGATGATTTTGAAAGGGGTATGTTGCTATCCGATTCTCGTCTTGATGATATTGACATGTTGGATGCGCAAGTCGAGATTTTTGATTTGCAAATCCGCTTAAAAACCTGGAATCATCTGATTTTTCATACTGGTACATTTTCAACCACAGCCCGGATGCACTTGCTTACTGCTGATTCCCTTTCGGGGAATGAAACTGCCGTGGTTCAGTTCCACCTCGAAAAACCTGCCATCCTGCTCAAGAACGATAAATTTATTATCCGTAATTCTTCCAACGATCTCACCCTGGGTGGAGGTACAATCCTCGATGTTAATCCCCTGCACCATCGCCGCAGGACGGATGCCCTGAAGCAAAACATGCAGTTTCTTGCAGATGCCATGATGAATAAAGCCAACCTGTTTCATTTGATTATGCTTGAAATGGAAAAGTCCGGCAAGGCTGTGAAACTTGATGATATTGCAGGGAAAATTGGTAGCCCGGGTGAGGAAATTGAGCATGCTGTTATTGAAAACCCCGGAAGCCTTCATTTATTTGAAACAAGTGATGGTAAATATTTGGTCACAAATAGCTTCATGGTAAAAGTTAAAAGCAGGATAATTGACGAGCTGAAAATATTTCACGCACAAAATAAACTTTTTGAACGGGGGCTCAATAACAAAGATCTGAGGGGGAAACTATCGCTGACCACCACAGCAGAAACAGAAATTCTTGACCAGTTGTTACAGCAATTACTTACTGCCGGTGAAATTAAAAATGTGGATAAAACCTTTGCCCTGAAAAACCACACGGTGAAGCCCGATAAAAAAATGCAGGAACAGCTCAACTGGATCGATTATGTTGTTGGAAATATTGGTTTGCAAAGATTGACTTTATCCGAACTTGATAAAAAGTCGGTGAATGAAGGTATTAAGCGTGGCCAGTTAAAAATGCTCCTGCAGTTTTTGGCAGGCCGTGGCGAGTTGTATTTTAACGGTGAGGACATTTTGCCTGCTTCGGCTGTTGATAAGGCTCGACTTGCTCTTTTGCACGATTTGGCCACAAAACCACGGGGCATAAACGAAAAAGATTTCCGTTTCCTGATCGATGTCCCCAAGAAAACCATCCAGGTATTAATAGATATCTTTACCAAAGAAGGCATCATCACTAAAGAAACCTTTTTTATCCACATCACCGAAAAGGGGAGGGGAGTCCTCAAAAGGAAGTAACCATAAGATTTTTCTATCTCAGCACTTGAATAAATTCAAAATTTTCAGACATCAAGTTGATTTTAAACTATCCATGAAATATTCAAATCAAATTTGAATATTTCATGGAAAATGCTTTTTTAGTGCGCCAATTACAACCTTTTCATTCTAATCTTAAAAAGCGACTTGTAAAATCCCCTAAAATATTTGTCCGGGATTCAGGGATATTGCACAATCTGCTAAACATTGATTCAGAGGCGGTATTGGAAGGGCATCCTATGAAGGGTAATTCCTGGGAAGGTTACGCGATAGAGCAAATTTTACAAATTGCAGGCTCACAATATAAACCCTGGTTTTACCGCACACACCAGGGAGCCGAATGTGATTTGATTTTAACTAAATCAGGAAGTCCGTTTTTTGCAATCGAATTTAAATATTCTGCCTCACCCCAATTAACAAAAGGGAATAAAACAGCTTTTGAAGATATTGGCGCTGAGCAAAACTTTATTATTACCCCCGGCACCGATAGCTTTATGATAAGCATGAATGTAAGAGTGTGCAGTTTGTGGTGGTTTTTAGAAAATGTGATGCCTGCTTCAGATTAAATGTCCGGGAAAGTGGTTTTATATCAATACAAAAAACCAAACAGCCACAATGGAATGGTGTTGCCAAATCCCACTTCAATATCATCGAGGGCGAGATAAGCATCCTGAAGATTCTTGATTTGGGCTTTAGCTTTGTTTTTGCCTCCAATTTCAAAAACCCTGGTTTCATCTACTTTAAAATCCCCCTTGTCGGGAAAAGTTAAGGTATGATTATTCCTCACCTGATTGGCAAAAAATGTTTCTCGTTGGGTTCCGATATTTGGGATGGTATAAAAGCAATAATGCAGGTTGGTATTATCCAAAAACACTTTGTTGGGTTTGCGCAGTATCTGGTTTCCTTTGGCTTCCTTGCTAAGCCCTTGGATGAGTTCTGCATTTTCGAGGAAGTTGAAATATTTAAGCAAGGTGCGCTGGTCTTTAATGAAAAGCTCTTTGCTGATTAGCGAAAGGTTTGGCGTGTATGGCGCACTTTCCGAAATCAGGCTTAGCAGCTTTTTTAGCTTAACGGATGTTTCAAATGGAATGTTGGTTACGGCGGGAATATCGTTTTCAAGAATCACGGTTATTACATCTTTTAGCCTTTCAAAATAGTGGCTGGGGGCTTCATTGTAAAATGGAAAATAACCTGTTTTTATATATTCCCGGAAGTGTGGAATAATTTTAATTTTTGAGATGATTTGGTTTGCAATTTCTGTGTGCCTGTTTATAATATCATCCAAACTAATTTGTTCAAACTCAGTTATGCCGTTAAAATATAGATATTCCCTGAATGAAAGCCCGGGAAGGTTGTAACTTATTCTGCGGCGACTTAAATCACCTTTTGCCTTGCGCAATTTTAAAATTGAAGAACCTGAATAAATAACTTTGAGTTGGGGAAAGCGGTCATAAATTGTTTTCAATTCCGATGACCAGTCGTGCTCTGGATACTTTGAAGGATAGCGATGCACTTCATCGAGAAAAAGATATTTGCCGCCATTTTTCAAAAACTCATCAGCCACTTCAATCAGGTTACTTTTGTAAAAATAAGGGTCATCCAATGATGCATATAGCACCGAATTGTTCGCGCCGGCATTTAATAATTTTGCTTTTTGTAACAACATGGTTGTTTTCCCGACACCCCTCGCGCCATTAATTTCTACCAGCCGGCCTTCCCAGTCGATGGTTTCAAACTTTGATCTTTTCAATGCAAGATCAGCATTGTTGATAAGCAGGTTGCTATTTTCGAATAATTCTATCATAATCCAATTTTCTACAAAGATAGAAATATTGTAATGGATTACAGAAAAAACCAATAAAAGTTGTAATAGATTACAGAAAAAGAGCAAATTATTTGTAATCGGATACAGGAAAAAAGCAGCAAAAGTTTCAATTATAATTGAAACAAATTAGATATTGGTTGATAATTTCATGTATGATTGAAGCTTTCAACCCGAAAAACCAAACAGCCACAAAGGAATGGTGTTGCCAAATCCCACTTCAATATCATCGAGGGTAAAATAAGCGTACTGTATGGGTTTGGCATTTTCGGGTTTGCTGAAATATTTGGATGGAATGTAAAAAATTTATACAATTTTAGTAATTATTTAGGTGGCATTATTGAGTTCCAAATCATCATGACCCCATCCCCTGCCCTTCCCCTGAAAGGGAAGGGAGACCAGCCGCACTAGCCACTGCAGCAGCCAGAGCGCAGGAATCCTCCCCCTTGAGGGGGAGTTAGAGGGGGTCGCTGGTAGTAACCATTTTACTCAGAGTTTGATAAAACAGCTAAACAATTACCATTTTTAATCAATTCGATATTGAGTTTTGAGCAAACACTGAAAAATTCTGATATGTTTTTTGTTGTTGTAAAAAGTTCATTTTCCTCATTTTCCAAAATGGCAACTGTTTTTTTGTGAAACTGAGATGATTCATCAAATGCGTAAATAAAAACGTTGGTATCTACTAATATCTTACTCATAAGCAAAATCTCTGATATTAATTTTATCCATTTGTTTATTAAGACTTACAGACCCAAAATGTTTCCATGTTCTTTTTTTCTTTTCGGTGAGGGTGGGGATTTCAACAATGGAAATAATAACTTCCTTACCAATAAGGTTGTCAACATTTATTAGTTGTATCACGTTGCTTTCTAACTTAGTGTGAAATGTTCGGGTATTCATAATGACAAATTCTAAATAAAATCAATTTTTTAAATCAACAGAAGCAAAGGTACTAATTTAATAGGATGTGATTTTTTTTGTGGTTTGTTTTTTATGTCAATACAAAAATCCAAACAGCCACAAAGGAATGGTTTTGCCAAATCCCACTTCAATATCATCGAGGGCGAGATAAGCATCAAAAATCCTTTTCAGAGAGATTATCTTGATACTGTTTTTACTTTGATGGAGGTGGAAAAACTTCGGTATTGAAAAACCCGAATAATTTTTCGGCTTTTTGTTTGCCAATACCTTCAACGGCTTGCAATTCTTTTTGGGATGCGTTAATAATTTGTATTACCGAACCAAATGTTTTGAGCAATTGAAGCGCAAGTTTGGGACCTACCGAAGGCAGGGACCGGAGGAAATTAACCTGGCTGTTGCGGGTTTTTCGGCCACCTTTTTGCCACACGGCAAAATTGCTTTCTGCTTTCATGTTTTGCGTGGCCACCCTGATCATTGTTTTCACGGTTTCGTTTTTATCCTTCACCATATACACCGGAATCTGCCATCGCACCATCACCGATAACAATGCCCCCTGCAAAGCTTCTGCGCTAATGTTGTGAAGGGTTTCCAGGGGATTGCCTTCCACGATAATAAGGCAAACCAGGCCGGTAGCACGCAGTTTGCTGCATTGCCTGAAAAGCCTCCCGCTCAACATCGACAAGGCAAAATCATTGGCTGTTTTACGCTCGATCAGTATTTGATTATTTATTAGGTAATCGCCGGCTTTCATCGTTTTATAGCAAACTTCTACCCCTGATTCCTCTAATAAATCCGGAACATGCGAAAATTTTTCGCGGTGGTCGATGGTAATGGAGATATTGTTATTTGGATTCATTTTGTAGCGTTAAGGAAGGTGAAATTTATGGGAGATTATCTTCGGCAATATTTTCTGCTGTTTCAGCGAATTTAGTTTTTGGATTGGCTGTCATCGCATAAGGTTTAAATTCGACCGTTGTTTTGAACTCACTCAGTAGAGTGTCAATCGGTAATGGCTATTCCGTATTTTTTTATTTCATCAAGGAATCCACTGTGGTCAGTATTTTTATCAATAAGCAAAGGCTCAATCCTTATGTCAACTTTTCGGCGCAGTTTCCAAAGTAAAGGATTTGTGGCAAAGAAATCATCGCTTAATTGATTAACAACAACTGCTACATCGATGTCGCTGTCTTCGGTATTGGTTTCCCTGGCATACGAGCCATACAAATAAACCATATCAATATCAAAAACATCCATCAGAATACGCTTATATTGGCGTACTTTGTTTATAGCTTCTGCTTTATCCATAATTGTAGTTTTTTGGTTTCTGTTAAAAGATTCCTGCATTTAGTTTCAGTCAAGCTTTTCAATAATCTTTCTTTATACGAGGGGTATCTTGCTTCAATATTTAAAGGTTCAACCTGGTCGATAAAATCTAAGCCAGTATTTTACCTTTTCATTCATTTTTCAAAGGTACAAGTTTTTTTTCATCAACATTTGATATTTCAAAATACAATCTCTGGCTTTCATTGTTTTATAGCAAACATTCACCCCGTGAATATTCCGTGAGCTGTGTGCAACCTTTTGATGATTTAGATTTTTGCCGGGAGAAACTCACGGGGTGAATTGATTCAAGCTGGCGAATCAGTTTGGGTAAGGAACCATTTCCAAACTGGTTGAACAGTGATTTTAAAAGTTTCTGTTAACAGAAACAAATAGGTCAAATCCTTTTCTGTTAACAGAAACTTTAGTTATGGTGTTTGAAATTTATTGAATAAATGGCTGTTGGTTTTGTCGTTGCTTAGGAAGACATGAAATGTTTTTATGAATTGTGATTTACAGAAAGTAAAAACCCACCCCCGTAGCTTTAATAGAAATTGCGGGGGTGGGTGAGTTGTAATCCTCCTTTTATTGTATTCTTAAAATGTGACTGTAAATTCCGTGCTAGTCTTAATAAGGTAAGATTTCCCTGGGAGCAATGTTTCTAAAGTGGTTATATTTTTTCCCGGCCAAAGCATTTTTAATCCAACGGCTTCTTTTAAAATTTCAATCTTTGAAAGATTTTCTGCGAATAGCGAAATGATATCTATTTCCTGCTCATTCAAAACGGGCAGTAAATTCCAACCTGCAATAAGGTTCACTGTTCTGTCTGCTTGCGTTGTTCCATTAAATTGCAATTCCGTTTGATTCGAAACTTTAATGTAATATCCTGAATGATCATCCCATTCTGCGAGGGAATTTATATTTCCGGCCGGGTAATAAACCTTTGAAAGGTTTTGAAGAATGATGAATTCATCTGAGATTTGATTAAGCAACAATTCCAGATTTGTATTCCCGGGAACAATAAATGAAGATAATGAGTTCCAACCAGCAGAGAGTTGAATTGTTTGCGAAGTTGAAGAGAGATTTACAATTGCAGTTCCGAGAGGCGTGAAGGTTACATCATAATTTGGGAAAGGAAAATCAAATTCGACTGATTCTGCCAGGGATTGATTTGTCCAGAATTTAAAGATAAATTCGTGTCCGGCATTAAACCCATTAGGTTGTAATGGGTTTATTCCATCGTCCATTGAGCAAATTAGCTGAACAAATTCCCCGGATTGTATGGGCTGCAGCAACACAATTGAACCAACACAAAATTCATTATTCGATTCATCAATATCAAAGATTCCAATCTCATCACCTGCCCCCAAGGCTTCACCATTATTAGTCGCCCCTGTTACATAAATGTTCATTGGATTGAATGGTGTTTCCCATACCGGCTCAAAATGTTGCGCAAAAATAAATTGAAAAGAAACCAGGCAAAATGTGGCGATTAGAATTAAATGTTTGTTTTTCATATATCAATTGTTTTAAGCAAAAAGGAGCATCAGCAGGGTGATATGTTTCTGCTGATGCAATGAATTAAAACCTGTAGTTAGTTAATGAACAATTTTTTGTTCAATGTGGAGATACCTTTTTGGTTGGAATAGTTAATCTGCATAATATAACTTCCAGGAATTAATGACGATCCATCAATTCGGATTTTTCCATTTCCGGCAGGAAGTTGCTTGTTATTGAGGACAGATTCCTGTTGTCCTGCCATATTGTAAATGGTAATCGTAATATCTCCATTCTCAGGAACAGCATAGTTTAACCAGGTTGAAGTGCTGAATGGGTTTGGTGCTACTTCAAAAGCAGTACTTACAGGTTCAAACAGTTTTATACCAGTTAGCAGAACATTCAATTCGCCGACAAAAGTTTCCAGTGGTTGGAACGTTTCAACACCGCTGACATATAGAAGGTCTCCCTTTGAAATGGTGTTTGAATGGTTTTGCCAAACGACTGCCTCCAATTGGTTTCCTGTGATATATCCGTCAAGTTCATCAGTTAAAGGATCATCCATTGAAACTGGAAAGCTAATGAAATCAAAGTCTTCAATGACACCAGCTCCTACACAGGCGCCGTTATCATAAATTGCAATTTCATCACCCATTGTCAAATTGTCAATTCCCGTTAATACTACCGACATAGGCATATAGGGATTGTTTTTATAAACCGGCTCAAAAAATTGAAGTTGTGCTTTTTGTATTAAAGCATCACTTTCATATGGAGACAAACAATCAAAGTTCAAGCTTGATGCCTCACTAGTTTTAATATAGTATCCTTCGCCGGGTTCAAATGCTCCAAATCCATAAACCCATTGGCCGGAAGGAGGAGGGAATGGAAGATGTTCGATAGCCTGTCCCTGGTCATTTATTGCTTTTATCAGTATTCCTGCATTGATAAGCGGTTGAAGAATTTCCTCAGTTGATTGTGGATATTCACAAGGCATTCCTGTCATATTCCACCCGGCTCTTAATGGAATTTCTAATGGAATTTCAACAGGTGGAGCCGTTATGCTAAGTGAGGTATTTTCGTTTACTTTTACATAATACCCTTGTTCAATAACCCAATCTCCAATGGTGTTACTCCATTGACCTGCTGGTGGAGGAAAGGGTAAGTGTTCAACACTTGCGCCATCCTGATTAATTACCTTAACAAGTTGTTCTGCTTCAATTAGAGGATTTACTACTGATAACATATTCATGTCCTCCGGGAGTGTCCTCATGGAACTCAGGTTCCAGCCTTCAACAAATTCAAGGGTCTGTGTAATTACAGTCACTCCTTCAAGTTCAACGGTAGCAGTGCCAAGTGGCGTGAACACTTCATCGTAGCCAGGATAGGGAAAGGTTGTGTTTACAAGCTCAACGAGACCTATGGTCTGGCTGTACAATTTAAAAATCATTTCATTTCCAGATTGAAAGCCATTGGTTGATCCAATGCCGTCATCCATCGAAGCAATTAGCGTTAGGTAAGCTCCGTTAGCAAGTTCCTCAACCAGAACACCAGAGCCAACACAAATCTCATTTCCGGCTTCAGGATCAATATCAAACACTCCAATCTCATCTCCGGCTACCATATTCATTTCATCAACAGTAGCTTTGGTAACATAAATATTCATGGGGCTGAATGGTGTCGTCCAGACAGTCTCAAAGTAGGACTCATCAAGAAGGGTTGTAAATTCTACTTCATCACCATAGGCTGTTCCTACGCTGTTCGTGGCATAAGCCCGAACATAATAGTTTGTGTTGCAACTAAGGCCGATTATATTACTGTTGAATGCACCTGTCCCTGTTCCATCTTCAGTTTTACTATTACTAGTGGTAGGGATTCCCGTTGTGTTCCAGCAAACTCCCCGAGCGGTAACATCAGCACCACCATCATCAGTTACGTTGCCGCCGGAAAGTGCTGTGGTTTTGGTTATTTCTGAGACCTGGGTTGTTGATACTGTTGGGAGGGTTATTAGTGGTAAAACTTCGAAGGAAATGGAAATAGATGTAATAATATTTGGATAGGTGTCAACACTTCCAACCAACTGATGGGAACCTAAACCCAAAGGTGTAATAACAAGTGAATGATTGTGAACCCATGTAAAGGTTGAATTAGCAGGGATATCCAAATATTCAAATGCCATTGTGCATAAGTAGTAACCATTAGGATAACCTCTATCATATTCTATTTCATCAATTAAATATGAAGATTGGCAAGAGTTGCTAAATTCTAAAGTTATCGTACTATCAGTATTGTTTTGGGCAGTAATTGATATTTCAATTATTTCATCCTGAGTGTAGGAAAATTTATCAGTTGAAACTTCAACGATAATAGGTTCGGGATTTATAACGGTAATATACTCAGATTTGGTAAGCGTATCCAAAAATCCATCCCAGGCAACAATTAGCGTTACATCATACAGTCCTGGTGATTCATAAACCCAAACTGGGTTTTGTTCGGTCGCATACACCGTTTCATCTCCATCAAAATCCCACTGCCAGGAAGTGGGGTTGCCTGTGGATTGGTCTGTAAATTGGACTGTGAGTGGGGGTGTGCCTGAGGTCTTATTTGCTTCGAAATCTGCTTGTAAGGTTGACTCCCCTTTTGCTAAAATTCTGTAATTCAAACCATAATATGAACCTAAAAATAATTTATTTGCTATCTGACCATGAACCAACCAACCTCCTGGAACATTTCCATCCGGGATGTAGGCAACAAAGTATTGCCTGTTTGTGCCATATATGTATTCTCCATTTCTCGTGAGCATAAATCTATCTCCATCAGTCAGATTCATGCAAGATATCCAGCTTTCAATATCTGATAATTCTAGCAAATCCAGCCAATCAGCTACTATATAATTATTTCCAAATTCTTCTGTCACTTTTTGCGATAAGTCATCAGTTTCAGGATATTTGCTGTTTGTCTGCCTCAAATTGTTACATACGTATGATACAAAGGGCTGTACATCAATATAATCAGACTTACATTCAGTGTTGGAATTGATACCATCTGAAACTGTTAGACAAACAGTGTACAATCCTGCTTCATTATATGTCCAGTTAGGATTTGGTTCTTCCGAATCAATAGTGCCATCATTGTCAAAATCCCATTGCCAGGAGGTAGGGCTTCCTTCGGATAAATCTGTAAAATGGACTGTGAGCGGGGTTGAGCCTGAGACTTGATTTGCTTCGAAATCTGCTTGCAAGGCTGATTCACCCTTTGCCAAAATTCTGCTATTCAAACCATACCATGAGCCTAAAAATAGTTTGTCGGCTAATTGATCATGAACCAACCAACCTCCAGGTACAGTTCCATCTGGGAGATATGCAACAAAGTATTGCCTGTTTGTGCCATATATGTATTCTCCATTTCTCGTGAGCATAAATCTATCTCCATCAGTCAGATTCATGCAAGATATCCAGCTTTCAATATCTGATAATTCTAGCAAATCCAGCCAATCAGCTACTATATAATTATTTCCAAATTCTTCTGTCACTTTTTGCGATAAGTCATCAGTTTCAGGATATTTGCTGTTTGTCTGCCTCAAATTGTTACATACGTATGATACAAAGGGCTGTACATCAATATAATCAGACTTACATTCAGTGTTGGAATTGATACCATCTGAAACTGTTAGACAAACAGTGTACAATCCTGCTTCATTATATGTCCAGTTAGGATTTGGTTCTTCCGAATCAATAGTGCCATCATTGTCAAAATCCCATTGCCAGGAGGTAGGGCTTCCTTCGGATAAATCTGTAAAATGAACTGTGAGCGGGGTTGAGCCTGAGACCAGATTTGCTTCGAAATCTGCAATTATGTCGTTCGTGCTTTGCTCAATCATTTTAAAATCAAATTCATCGTCATCTACCCAAACTGTGTAACGCTGTCCTCTTTGATTATTATTACTTAAATAGAAATACTGGGTATTGCCGTTTTTTGAAATCTCATCATAATACCCTGTGGTATATCCCCAAATGGCATAAGTATAAGGAGTGCTTCCACCATCTTGCCAAACTAAAACCTCCAGATAGCCACCTTCATCCATATTAAATTCCTGGAATCCTCCCTGCGGGTCGATATCGTATTGTTCGGGAACTCCATCAATAGTTGTGTAAATAGTTATCCAAAAAATGCTTCCATTGTTCCCAAATGTCTTGAAGGGTAAAATGAACAATAATAGACCTACAATAATTAATGTGATTTTTTTCATAAAGCGATAGTTTAAATTAATACAAATTTCATTGTTGCAATAATAAATAGGGCATTGTAAACTGCATTACTCAAATATTAGTAGTGTCTGAGTATAGATTAATGAAATACCAGTAAAAATTTAATTGATACGGAATGGGGTATTTTAAAGAGCCAAAATAAATTGGCTTATTTACAAAAAGTCATTTTCAATTAGGAATGATGTTTTTTGTGTTAGTCTGTGTCTGTTTTTACATTCAGATCATCCTTACCAATTCAGAAGTATCCTTCACCCCAACCTTCCCCAAAATCCTCCTTCTGTGGGTATCAACCGTATGGCGGGAAAGCTCAAGTGCTAATCCAATCTCCTGGCTGGTTTTATTTTGGAGCAATAGTTCAATGACTTGGACTTCACGATCTGTGAGCTTGTGTGCCTCGGCAAAGCGGGCTAATTTTTCGTTGGTTTTGGGGGCGGTTTTTTCCTTGTAACGCTCCAGGGTTTCCCGGAGTTCATCAATATCCACAGGCTTTAGCAGGTAATCAAAAGCTTCTGCTTTAATGGCTTTTAGGGAGTAATGGCTATAGGCTGTGATAAAAATAAAATGTGGGTTATACCCGGCATCCCTTAAATCTGCAACCACATCAAAGCCTGATTTGTTGGGCATTTCCACATCCACAAACACCAAATCCGGTTTGGTTCTTTTTGCAATGGCAACTGCTTTGGTAGGATCGGCCAAATATTTCAACACTTCAATTTCCGGGAATTTATCCAGGATGTATTCCATGCGGGTAAGGGCTTCGGCTTCATCATCGATGACGATGGCTTTTGTTTTTTGGTGATCATCATTCAATCCCATTTTTTTAAATTTTTAAGACGGAACAATCTTTAATAGTGATTCCGGCAACTTGCAATTTCAATCTCATCCTTACTTGTTATTCTGTAAACCAGTCGGTGCTTATCATTTATTTGTTAACTCTTTAATTAAGGAATCATAATCATTGCCATTGATTTTTACCAGGTTCTTTTTGCTATTTAGTTCTTCAATTGCTTTTGTAAGGAGGGCTTTATTCTCAGGTTGATTTAGCAATTGTTCTGTTTCGTCAGTAAATTCCCTGACAGATATTTCTATCTCTTGATCTTTAAAAAGCGTTTTCAAGGCAATGATGAATTGCTCATTTAAATCGGATGCTTTAAACCTGAATGTTGTTTCCATGATGTATGTTTTGTGCAAAGTTAATAAATTGTGTTTGCTCATTAATAATTACTAATCATCAGGTTCTTTTGGCTTTCATCGGGTATTTAGGAATGTATATTTCAACCCTCGTCCCCATAGCTTTCCCGCTTTCATCTTTTTTATCTATCACTTTATAACTAACTTTTTCCCCCTTCAATTTTTCGTACAAGCTGATAATTTGGTTCACTATGGAAAAACCTTTACCGGTGTTTTCTGTCTTTGCTGCTGCTTCCCGGCCGATACCGTTATCATCAATCATAATGAGGATTATGCCGTCTTGTTCATCTACCGAAATTTTAAGGAATCCATGAGTCTCTTTTGGTCGTAAACCGTGCTTTATAGAGTTTTCGACAAAAGTGTGGATCAGTTGTCGGGGAATTTTCGCATTTTTCAAGTTTTCATCAGCAACTAAAATTTTAAAGTCAAACAGATGCTTAAACCTGATTTTTTGCACATCCAAATAATCTGCAACAAACCCAAGCTCTTCACCAATAGTAGTTTCAATTTTATCCGAATCCATCAGGCTGCGGTGGATAAGGCGGGAAAATTTAGTAAGAAAACGATTGGCTTCTTCGTTCCTCCCCGAAATATACATGGATGAAATATTGTTAATGGCGTTGAGCATAAAATGTGGATCCACCTGATTTTTGATCGAAAGCATCTGATAGTGGTAGAGTTGTTTTTCGGCTTCGTAGTGTTTACTATGCATTTGCTTTTGTAACTTGAACAGGAAATAAAAAAACAATGCACTCAGTATATACAGTCCGGCAAATAGTGGATATTTAAAATAATAAAAGCTGTTTTTTAAGTAGTGATAATACAAATGTCGATCGCCATTTTTGATAAACAAAATTGGGTTTTCATCATTGTCCGATTGTATTCTCTGAACTTCTCTCATTTTACCATAAGTAATAGGAATATGCACAGGGTTAGTAAAATCAGGTGTGCAAATAATTACTTCGTTAGGAAGGTGGGTTAAGATGATCTCTCTTTTTTGATCATTATTCAAATCCATCCGCTGAAATTGCCTTCCCGAATACGATGCAGGCAGGTTAAAATCCAATGTGGTTGTTTTCAGGAATTCGAAATCTAAATTTATCAGGGATATACTTGGTGGTTCATCTTGTGCCAGCCAAAAAAGTTCTCCGAAGTTTTTATCATGCTGAAATAAAACATGCTGCTTTCTTTTTTCCAGAAAGCGTTCGCTAATCAAATTTCCTTTAAGATCATAAGTCCTGAGCACTTCCTGCTCATCAGAGCCTTTTGGATTGTTAAAAAGCGAAATAATACCGGCTTTTTCATTATTGACAAAAGGTAAGGACTGTACGGTGTTCCCATACCCGATGGAATTTGGAATTGGTTCAAACCAAAAATCCAGGTTTTTATCAAAAGCGAAAGCCCAGCCACAAGAGTCATCGTAAAGTTTACCGGGGATTTTGTAATTGTTATGAACCACGGTATTCGAGGTAATTAGCCAGTTGCTCTTTGCAGAGGGGTGTTTTAACAGCACTGGTTCTGTGACATAAGCAATGGCCGATGGCGGGGTTCTGAAAATGCTATCGTTGTAAACATCGTAAGCGCATATTTCGCGGGGTTTTGCACAATAACGGCCCTGGAGGGTAAAGATGATTTCATCAAAGCCATCACCGTTTAAATCAACAGGTGGGGCATTGAATATCCTGTAATCTTCAAGGCCGTCTTCATCGTAATAAATATAATTAACAAATTTTTCAGATGGGTTTTCCAGATGTTGAGTTGTATCATTGTATTCTACTCCTGCGATGAAAAGGGCTGTATCGTTTTTCAGGAAAATGTAAATCTCTGCCAACGCATTGTGATTATAATCAGCAAATAGCGGCCGGGCATTTTCTACAAATTCAAAATCGAAGTTTACCTGATCTATTACCAGCAAGCTAAATGGTTTTTTGAACACAGTGATGTATGAACCGGTTTTATTTTCAAAATTGTTATATAGATAAGAAATCCACTCAGTGTCACCATCAAAATCCATATCAAAATAATATTCATGATACCGATTAAATTCCCCCTTTATCAATTCAACTTTAAATTTTTCGAACTCAATCGGCAGCAGATAAAAAATCAATAAAGAAAAAGGCAAAGCCAACACCAGCGGATGGATGATAAATGATAAAAATGATTTAGGAAACTGTATTTTTCTCTTTGCCGGTCTTTGCATCTCTTTTGCTTATTCAGGATAAAAATCTGCATTACTCAATGCTGAGGCTAAAAATACTCAATGAGATTGAAATAGGAGGGCAAATTTTTCTAATTTATAAGAAATCCAAATAGCAAAAACGTGAGCCTTGAATTCCTGTTAGCCAACCCAATGATTTTTTCGATTTCATCGGTGAGCTTTTTGCCGGCAGGTTTCGGTTTTGGATGAGGCTTCGTTTGTGTGTTTTTTTGCATTGCGAAAAATGTTTCGGCAATGTTACACCGGGCAAGTGCTTATTTGCAAATTTTCGACCTCCACTTTTTCTGTACTATTCCAAATCGCTACCTTGATTTAATCTGTACTGTTTGGCGTAGCGGGAAGCATATTAATGAGTTAGCTCTGTGTTTTTGGTTTGGGTAAAATTTGATCACCGTTGTCCGTAAAAAACTAAAAATCATTAATAGACTCTTCCTCCTGCATTCCTAAATTTTAGAATTACACTATTACTAATGATAAGTTTTTGTAGGTTGTTGAAATACAATAGATTTCTTGCCGCATGTGCGGCATACCAATGACAAGTTTGTGTAGGACGCTGAAAAACTAACTATTAAATAGACCCCCGCCTTGCCGCCCGCAGTTGGCCTAACCTAAAGGCGAGGCAGGTCTCAGTCGCTTCGCTCTTTCGAGGTGACATGGATTTTGGGGATTGGGGGGAGGTGGGTGAAAGTGGGCGCTTTGCGCCCACTTTCACCCACCCCATTCACAGACCGGAGCTTTGTCATTTCGATGCTGCACGTGCGGCAGGAGAAATCTTTCAATCCGCCAACTTGCAGAGAGAAATCTATTCCAAAATGTCATTTCCTCATTATGCACAAAAACGTGCAATAGATCTCCTTTTTTCTGTTCACCTATTGCTGGATTGTCTGCTATTTTCCTGACCGCTTCATCAAGTTGAATTTTTTGGCTTGGTGAAAGTTTTTTGACTTTCTTTCTGAAAATACCTGACTGAATTATTTTCATAGTTTACTATCCGAACTGGTATTCTGTTGTTTCACCGGCATCTAATTCCTGAACTCCAATTAGAATATCTTTGATCAAATGATAAGGCATATCAGGATTTTCTTCGGCGAGTTTTCCAATTTTTGCCCAAAATTCTATTTGTCCGGTTAACGAACGGTTTTCAATTTTACTAATATGCCGTGCCTCATTAACAAGTTTATCAGATACTCTAATTGCAGTGGCCATGTCGTTGTCATTTTTATTTAAGTTGCAAAAATAATCGGTTGTGTTGCAAAATGCAACATTGTTTTTCATCAACCCAAAAAACCAAACAGCCACAAAGGAATGGTGTTGCCAAATCCCACTTCAATATCATCGAGGGTAAAATAAGCGTACTGTATGGGTTTGGCATTTTCGGGTTTGCTGAAATATTTGGATGGAATGTAAAAAATTTATACAATTTTAGTAATTATTTAGGTGGCATTATTGAGTTCCAAATCATCATGACCCCATCCCCTGCCCTTCCCCTGAAAGGGAAGGGAGACCAGCCGCACTAGCCACTGCAGCAGCCAGAGCGCAGGAATCCTCCCCCTTGAGGGGGAGTTAGAGGGGGTCGCTGGTAGTAACCATTTTACTCAGAGTTTGATAAAACAGCTAAACAATTACCATTTTTAATCAATTCGATATTGAGTTTTGAGCAAACACTGAAAAATTCTGATATGTTTTTTGTTGTTGTAAAAAGTTCATTTTCCTCATTTTCCAAAATGGCAACTGATTTTTTGTGAAACTGAGATGATTCATCAAAAGCATAAATAAAAATGTTCGTGTGTTCATAATTACTAATATTGCTTTAAAGATTTCAATTTTTTCCTACAACGAAAGCAAAGTTAATACTTTTAAGAGAAATTACCCTGGTAATGTTTTCACTTTGATGGAGGCGAAAAAACTTCGGTGTTGAAAAACTCATATAATTTTTCGGCTTTTTGTTTGCCAATGCCTTCAACGGCTTGCAGTTCTTTTTGGGATGCATTGATAATTTGAACTACCGAACCAAACGTTTTGAGCAGTTGAAGTGCAAGTTTGGGGCCTATCGAGGGCAGGGATCGGAGGAAATATACCTGGCTGTTGCGGGTTTTTCGCCCACCTTTTTGCCACGCGGCAAAATTGCTTTCTGCTTTCATGTTCTGTGCGGCTACCCTGATCATTGTTTTCACGGTTTCGTTTTTATCCTTCACCATATACACCGGAATCTGCCATCGCACCATCACCGATAACAATGCCCCCTGCAAAGCTTCTGCGCTAATGTTGTGAAGGGTTTCCAGGGGATTGCCTTCCACGATAATAAGGCAAACCAGGCCGGTAGCACGCAGTTTGCTGCATTGCCTGAAAAGCCTCCCACTCAGCATTGATAAGGCAAAATCATTGGCTGTTTTACGCTCGATCAGTATTTGATCATTGACCAGGTAATCGCCTGCTTTCATCGTTTTATAGCAAAGTTCTATGCCTGCTTCCTGCAATAAATCAGGAACATGCGAAAATTTTTCGCGGTGGTCGATGGTAATGGAGATGTTGGTATTCGGATTCATGTTGTAAGGCTATGGACGATGAAGTCTATGACACATTATCTTCGGCGAGTTTTTGCAGCGAAGAAACCTGGATTCCATTTTTCCAAAGCTCATATTCACTCAGGTCGATTTCATCATTCCAGATAATGCCATAACCACCCGAATCCACATGTACTTTCCGAAATAAATCTATGTCGGTAAGGGAGGCGAATGCTTTGTTATTCAATTTATTTTTCATCGAATAGATTTTAATTGTGCCATTATCGAATATCACGAAAAGCCTAAAGTCTTCAAGTGCTTCAACAAATTTAATCTTGGGGTAATCCATATTTTTACAAAAATAGTCATTTCATTATTTGAACCAATGTGCTGTCAATCAAAAACTAATTCCAAAGGCATTGCCGAGGAAGTTGAAATAGTGGGTGGTTTTTGGATGGCTGACTCTGTCAGGGTTTAATCCCGCACGTGCGGGACTGTCAGAGTTTCGGCCAACATTCACCCCGTGAATAGCTCATGAGTTATGTACAACCTGATGATAATTAAGATTTTTGCCAGAAGAATTCACGGGGTGAATAAAAGGTGAGTCGGCTAATATTTAATCCATTAATTGCCTGCAAGCATGTGTACCGTTTTGGTAATTCATAAAATAATTTCTATTGAGCTTTGTTTTGCAAGGATAAGATTACCCGTGGATAGATGCGAGATGATTGATTCCCAGTTAGCAGTAAAATAATCATGTAAGTCTTTAATGGTCATGTTTCCTAATTGAAAGTAAACGATTTTTGGGCTGTTCAATGACAAGATACATTTGTGATAGAAATCTGAGTCTTTCGTAAGAATAACCAGATGATTATCTAACGCATATTGCCAAATTTTTGAATCAGTCATCTGTGGGTCAATATCAACTACATGGATAAATTTATCAGAATTAAAAAACTGGAAATACTTAGGTAGGTTTACGTCAATAAGAAAGCGGTAGTCCATGTTACGATTTGCTTATAAAGCTAATTGGGGAGAGGAGCTTAGGTTTTTGTCGAGGATAGCAGAAGCATATTGTAATGCTGCCGAAATATCATCTTTTTCCAAAACAGGGTAGGCATTTAAAATATTTTCAACGCTTTCGCCTGCTGCCAAATATTCAAGAATTGTTTTAACGCTTATTCGCATTCCCCTAACTGTAGGTTTGCCATTGCAAATATCCGGATTGATAGTGATTCTGTTTAAGTAGCTCTTCATAAACTTGAAAATTAGTAACAAACAAAAGTAGTAAAAAAGAAAATAAGTTGTTATGGTCGTGTTTTGTTCGCTTATCCAGAATTAGAAGTGTCGTAACATTCACCCCGTGAATAACTTTTGAGCTGTGTGCAAACTTTCGGGGATTTAGATTTCTGCCCGGAGGAATTCACGGGGTAAATTAATAAAGCTATTTTACATGTTGTTTAAAAACGCAGTAAGGTTTAATTTTTTATTAATTTTGTAAATAAACGAATTTATATGAAATTCAGCGAATTGGTACGCATAATAGAAAAGGAGGGGTTCAGGATAGTCAAGGAAAAGGGATCGATAAGGTATTATAAAAAGCAGGGAGTAGATCATATTTAATACGGATTGATTTTCATGGAGCAAAAGAAGTACCCACAGGAATTTGCCATAGCATATTGAAAGCTGCTGGAATTAAATAAATTAAAAAGACATTAGTTATGATCAATCTAAAATATTCGTTAACAATCGAGGCCACAGATGAACCTGATTTTTTTGGGTTTTACTCACCCGAGCTTGTTGGTTTCACCGGAGTAGGAAACTCTGTGGAAGATTGTTTGTATAAAGCCAGATGGGGAATGATTGAACATCTTAGGATATTAAAAGAAGAGGGTTTGCCCGTACCTTCTCCAAATCCGGATCCAAAGATTCTTATCCAAAATGAGAAGAAGCTGGCGGTTTAAACATTGCCACATCACTATTCAATTCTTCCATCCAACCCGGTTTTTTCAATTTAATCACAAACTGTTCATTTCGGCTAACATTCACCCCGTGAATTGTTTTTAAGCAAGGAGCACCAACTTATCGTGTCAGGCTCGTGCCGGGAGGAATTCACGGGGTGAATTGATTAAATCTCCACCTTCATTATTCTCATGTTAGATTTTGTTTTTGTTGAGTAAAGTGTAAATGTCCAATTCCATTTTTCTCTATTCAATTATTATTTCAGCGTTTTAATTTCATTTGTTATAAAAATAACAATGTTAACAAAATAACACAAAAAGTATTTGTGATTCAAGCCGTGCTATCTTTGCCGGAAATTTTTATCATCACATTATTATGGATTTAAAAACCATTGTACAGGAAATTGAAGGAACTGTAATAAGCGGTAGCGATTTATTGCAGAATGAGGTGGAATTCGCGTTTTCATCAGATTTGATGAGCGATGTTTTAACAGTTGAAAAAGAAGATATTTTGCTGATTACCGGACTAACCAATGTGCAAGCTATACGCACAGCCGAAATGGCCGACATCAGATACATTATTTTTACACGGGGAAAGAAGATAAGCGATGAAATTTCCCAATTGGCTCTTGAGAATAATATGGTAATTATTGTAAGTGGTTTTTCAATGTTCAGGGTGTCGGGAATTTTATTTAAACTTGGCATCAAACCATTATTTTAATCGGGCACAGCGTGGAGTTAAAATACAAAATACAAGGAGGGAATTTTAACAGGGCAGGCAACGCGAGCAGCGAAGTTAAAAAAGTGCTAAAGCAGATCAATGTCGATCCAAAGATTATAAAAAGGATCGTTGTTTCGTTGTATGAGGGCGAGGTAAATATAGTTGCACATGCTTTTAATGGGGAAATTCTTGTAAATATTGATACAGAAAAAATTACAATTTCACTCAAAGATTCCGGCCCCGGGATTGTCGATATAGACAAAGCTATGGAACTTGGATATTCTACGGCTTCGCCTGCCGTTCGTGAAATGGGATTTGGTGCAGGAATGGGTTTGGCAAATATGAAGAAAAATACGGATTCGATGACGATATCAAGTGAGGTAAATGTGGGAACTGACGTAGTATTAATTAATTACCTGAATTTATGACAGTCAAAGCCTTTCATCATGCTTTTGGCATCGACAAAACCATTTGTGTTGGGTGTACCCATTGTATGAAAGTATGCCCGACACAGGCCATCAGGATAAGAAATGGGAAGGCTGAATTGATGGCAGATCGTTGTATTGATTGTGGTGAATGCTACCGCGTATGCCCGGTTCATGCTTTCAGGATTGAAGAAGATGATCTTTCCGAAATTCATCAATACAATGTACGCGTGGCGCTTGTGCCTGCTGTTATGATGGCACAATTTCCTGACGATATTTCCACAGGTCAAATTTACCAGGCCATCCATCAACTTGGGTTTACCCATGTTTTTGAGGTTGAGCAATCGGTAAACTTCCTCAAGGAAAAAATGCTTGGCTATCAAGAGGGCAATAATAACCGGCCTTTGATTTCAACGTTTTGCCCGGCTATTGTCAGGTTGATTCAAGTACGTTTTCCGGCGCTTACCGACAATTTCATTCTTTTAAAACCACCCCACGATCTAACCGCCGAACTCGTTAAACATGATTTGCTGAAGCAGGGTTTCGAAAATCATGAAATTGGTATTTTCTATATTACGCCTTGTGCTGCAAAAATAGCTGCTATTAAAAGCCCGGTGGGCGAAAAGGAAAGCATTATTAATGGTGTTATTAATATCGATTCGTTGTTTAATAAAATTATGTATTTAATTAAAAATGAAGATGCGATACTTCCTGCCGCCAACCGAACACATTTGGGTTCGGATGCCATTACCTGGACCCTAACCGATGGGGAGGCGAAGCAGATGAAAAAACTTTCCCTCGCCATCGATGGGATTAACAACGTGGATGAATTTCTGGAAAAGCTTGAAAATGACGAAATCAAAAATGTTGACTTTCTTGAGTTGCGTGCCTGCGATGAGAGTTGCGCCGGTGGTATTTTGTGTGTCGGCAATCGTTTTATAACTTCCGCACGGATGCATCAAAGAGCCGAAAAAACTTTAAAAGCTAATACACAAACCTCACTCACCGGGGCAGAAAAGACTGATGCAGGCGCTTTCCTGGAAAGTAAAATGTTGCTCGATCATATTGAACCCAGGCCTATAAAACTGGATGAGGATTTGGCTGTAGCTTTAAAAAAAATGGAACGCATCAGGGAGTTGATGTGCTTCCTGCCCGGCTTTGATTGTGGTGCCTGTGGTGCTCCAAACTGTAGGGCGCTGGCCGAGGATATTGCACAAAAACGTGCTAATATTTCTAATTGTGTTTTTATGCAGCATACCAACATTCTTAATCAGGAACATGCAAAACAAATGATTCATAAAATATGGGGCGAAGAATCCCTCAATAAAGATTGTACAAAAAAAGGAGCTAAAAATGAAGGTGTCTGATATTTTAACCTGGGAAAACACAAAGCTGGTAGCCGGTGATGATACATGTGAGAAAATTGTTTCCGGCGGCTATAATTCTGATTTGTTAAGTGATGTGATGGGGCATGCCAGCGAAGGCATGGCTTGGATTACCATTCAAACCCACAAGAACGTGGTTGCAATAGCCTCGCTCAAAGATTTGGCCTGTGTAGTAATTAGCGGAAACAATAAGCCATCGCAGGAATTGATTGAAGCTGCCAATGAAGAAGGAATTCCGGTAATTACTACCTCGTTGAGCGCCTTTGAATTTGGGGGAAGGCTGTACCAGGCTTTAAGTTCTTAAGTATTTGCTGATTTATGATTCTTTGTGCCTAAGTGTCTGAGTGGTTTTCAATTTCTACTACGAAGCCACCCGGACTCGAAGATTAAAAATTCGGTCATAATTTCAGAACTCCTGACTTGGCGTAGTTTTTATGTCGCCTCAGATACACTTAGTGAACCTTTGAGCCTTAGAGTCTTGGTGGCAATTTTATAAGAAATAGCCACCAAGACACTAAGACACCAAGACACAAAGAAACACAAAGAAAAAATGAATAAGTCAAAGATTCTATTGCGACATATTGAATTACGACAACAGTAGAATAACTATTTGATTTTATACTAATGGATCAGGAGTTCTATATTTGTGACAAAGTTTGATATATTATGTTTTAATAAAACAGCATATTGTAATTTTTAACACAAAAATCAAAGGTAAATAGAAAATCGTTGAAAGTTTTTGGGATTGAAGACTGAGAATCCCGAAAAGTAGAAAATCTCCGATTTTCGTAACTTTTCGAGGATGCACGAGCGAAGCCCGGCACTGAGAACTTCTTTTCAAAACACACAATTATTAGCACCATGCAATCAAAGGATTCATTAAAAACATACAAGGCCGACCTCCACATACATACTGTGTTAAGTCCCTGTGGAAGCCTCGAAATGAGCCCTGTAAATATTGTGAATGAAGCCCTGAAAAAAGATCTCCAGATTATTGGTATAACAGATCATAATGCAACACACCATGGGATTTTAACAAAGACATTGGCAAAAAAAGTTGGGATTTATGTAATGATGGGTATCGAAGTTACAACAGTGGAGGAAGTTCATTGCCTGGCCTATTTTGAAAATGAAGAATCATTATCTCAATTTCAAAAATATATTGATAAACACATTCTGAAAGTGCCTAATAATCCCGAGAAATTTGGCCACCAGCTTATTGTTGATGAGTTCGAAAATATTCAAGGTCAGATTGACTGGTTGCTGATAAATGCAACCAATTTATCCATCGATGAGATTGAAAATAAAGTTCACACACTGGATGGTATTTTTATTCCGGCACATATCGATCGATCCGCTTTTAGTTTGATCAGCCAATTGGGTTTTGTTCCGCCCGCACTGAAAGCCGATGCTTTTGAAATATCAAAATATGGCAATATGAATGACGTAGTAAAGAAGTTTCCTTACCTGGATGGCAAAGCATTTATTTCCGGTTCCGATGCACATTTCCTAAATGATATCGGGTTTCCTTTCACAGAATTTAAAATACAAAGCCTGAACTTTGAGGAAATCAGAAAAGCTATTTTAGGCCATGAAGGTAGAAGTGTAAAGCCAATAATTTAAAAGACATGAAACGCTTATGAAAATGATTAACACCCACGCCTGCCCCGATCCTTCGGGGGACACGCACAAAACATTTTTCCATTTTATCCGTGCATCCCGCCAAAAAGGCGGGCAGGCAGTGGCTAATTTTAAACAAGATGAAAGAAATTTGTGAAAATATAATAGACATTGTCAATAACTCCATTTCGGCTGGTGCTACAGTTGTCGAAATTGAAATTGAGGAAAATACTGATCGGGATTTGCTTTCATTATCCATTTCTGATAATGGTAAAGGTATTGATTCTGATACACTCAGAAATATCAGCGATCCGTTTTTCACAACAAAAAGTAAGAAAAAGGTTGGGATGGGAACATCCCTGCTTAAGTTTCATGCTGAGCTTACAGGTGGTAATTTTGAGATTGAATCCAAACCAGGAAAAGGCACAAGGGTTAAGGCTACATTCGGACTCAATCATGTCGATCGTCAGCCCCTTGGCGATATTACCGGGACATTACTTCTTTTTTTAACAGGTAATCCCGAAATCCATCTTATCTATAAGCATATCATTAATGGTAATTCATTCATACTTGATTCGTTGGAAGTTAAAAATGCTTTGGGTGGTGTAAAACTCAACCGGCCTGAACTGCGAACCATTCTCAGAAACTACATTCAAAGCAATCTTGATGCTGTTAAATCTGAGGGAAGTGAGTGAAAAAAGTAAGCGAATCAATTTATATATTTCTAATAAGTCCTAAGTTTATTTTTAAAATATATATAAAATTTGAGGCTTTAAATCACACTATTTAAAACCTTTATAAATTTATTGTTATTAAAGTAACAGTGTGAAATTGTTAACAAATAGTTTGGTGGGTACTGAATTTAGAAATATTTTTGCGCCCGATTTAGATTGTTCCATTTTGAAAATTAATAAAACAATAATTAATGGCAAAAATCACATCATTAAATGATCTCAGGAAAATCAAAGATGATCTTCAGGAGAAAATCAGGCTTAGAGAAAATGCTGAAAGTCCGGAGTCGATGGCGCAGATTAAAGTTGGAATGGCTACCAGCGGTATTGCATCGGGTGCTAAAGAGGTGTTTAACTACCTGGTTGAAGAGCTTGAAAAGCGCAATGTTGATGCTGTAGTAACACAAACCGGCGATATGGGTTACAGTTATGCCGAACCTACAATTGAGGTAACATTGCCCGGACACGAACCCGTGGTATTTGGATGGGTTGATGTGGAAAAGGCTGATGAAATCATTGAAAAGTATATTCGCAATGGTGAACTCATCGAAGGGATTATCCCGGCAAATTACAGTACAATTGATGATTAAAAAATAAAGGGAATATGGCTAATTATAAATATCATCTGCTTGTGTGCGGCGGCACAGGCTGTAAATCTTCCGATAGCGATAGAATTGTAACTGCGCTTAACAGAGAAATTGAGGAAAACAATCTCGCCGGCGATGCAAAAGTTGTTACCACCGGCTGCTTTGGTTTTTGTGAAAAAGGACCTATTGTTAAAGTTCTGCCCGACAACACATTTTATACACGGGTTACTCCGGAGGATGCTACTGAAATTATAAGCGAGCATTTGGTAAAAGGAAGAAAAGTTGAACGTTTGCTGTATGTTGATCCTGAAACCAAAAAGCATGTTGCAGACTCGAAACACATGGGTTTTTATCAAAAGCAAATTCGTATCGCCCTGCGCAACTGCGGATTTATAGATCCTGAAAACCTGGACGAATCCATTTCCAGGGATGCCTACCTCGCGTTGGGGAATTGCCTTGCCAAAAAAACCCCGAAAGAAGTTATTGATGAAATTAAACTATCAGGTCTTCGTGGCCGCGGTGGTGGTGGTTTCCCAACGGGATTGAAATGGGAAATTACCCGCAACAGCGTTTCCGACCAAAAATATGTGGTTTGTAATGCCGATGAGGGCGACCCGGGGGCTTTTATGGATCGTTCTATTCTTGAAGGCGATCCGCATTCTGTGCTTGAAGCAATGGCTATATGTGGTTATGCAATAGGTGCTGATACCGGGGTTATTTATATCAGGGCCGAATATCCACTAGCTATCAAACGCCTTAAAATTGCCATTCAGCAAGCAATGGATTATGGCTTACTCGGTGATGATATTTTTGGTAGTGGTTTTAATTTTAAGATTGAACTCAGGTATGGTGCAGGCGCTTTTGTTTGTGGCGAAGAAACCGCTTTAATTCATTCGATGGAAGGAAGCCGTGGTGAACCAACATTTAAGCCCCCGTTTCCATCGGTTGAAGGATATCTTGGCAAACCCACCAATGTAAATAATGTTGAGACTTTTGCCAATATTCCGGTTATTATTAACAAAGGTGCAAAATGGTTTGCAAGTATTGGAACCGAAAAATCAAAAGGAACCAAGGTATTCGCTTTGGCAGGAAAAATAAACAATGTCGGACTGATTGAAGTACCGATGGGAACTACCCTGCGAGAGGTGATTTTTGAAATCGGTGGTGGCATTAAAGATGATAAGAAATTTAAGGCTGTTCAAACCGGTGGCCCTTCAGGCGGATGCCTCACCGAAAAACACCTTGACACTCCCATTACTTACGATACACTGATTGAAGCAGGTTCGATGATGGGTTCGGGCGGTATGATTGTTATGGACGAAGATGATTGCATGGTTTCCGTAGCCAAATTTTATCTCGATTTTACTGTTGAGGAATCATGCGGAAAATGCAGTCCTTGTCGTATTGGAAACAAGCGTTTGTACGAAATGCTCGAAACCATCACCAAGGGCAAGGGAACTATGGAAACGCTCGATAAACTCAGAACCCTGAGCCATGTGATTAAAGACACCTCGCTCTGTGGCTTAGGACAAACTTCACCAAACCCGGTACTTTCCACCATGGATAATTTTTGGGATGAGTATGTAGAGCATGTCGAAGAGAAAAAATGCAGGGCAGGAGTTTGTAAATCGCTGATGCGTTACGTGGTAATTCCCGAAAACTGCGTGGGCTGTACTGCCTGTGCGAGGAACTGCCCGGTGAATTGTATTTCGGGCGAACGTAAACAGGTTCACGAAATCGATCAGGCTGCATGTATAAAATGTGGAACTTGTCTTGAAAAATGTAAATTTAACGCCATCGAAATTGTTTAATCAAGCAACGAATTAATTATGGATATGATCAAGTTAATTATAGATAAGAAGCCTGTTGAAGTAGAAAAAGGAACAACAATTCTTCAGGCTGCCAAAAATATTGGAATCCACATCCCCACATTGTGTTACATGAATCTGGGCGATTTGAATATTGAGAACAAACCCGGTGGTTGCCGCGTTTGCGTTGTGGAGGTGGAAGGCCGTCGGAATCTGGCGCCTGCCTGCGCTACCGATTGTGCCGAAGGTATGGTTGTTCATACACACACTATCAGGGTGCTGAATGCCCGTAAAACGGTGGTTCAATTAATCCTTTCCGACCACCCCTTCGATTGCCTTATTTGTGCTAAATCAGGAAACTGCGAATTGCAGGATCTTGCACACAAGCTTGGAATTCGTGAAATTCCTTACCAGGGCGAGCAAAGCACTTATCGTGAGGATACTTCACCTGCAATAATCCGCGATGTTGATAAATGCATTATGTGCCGCCGTTGCGAAGTAATGTGCAACGAAGTGCAAACTGTGGGTGTGCTTTCAGCCATCAACCGTGGATTTAACGCTGTGGTTGCTCCTGCTTTTGAGATGAACCTCGATCATAGCGAATGTACATATTGTGGCCAATGTGTTAATGTTTGCCCAACCGGAGCGCTCACCGAAGTTGATCACACCAACCAATTAATCAACGATTTGGCTGATCCCAACAAAATAGTAGTGGTACAGACTGCTCCTGCTGTTCGCGCTGCTCTGGGCGAAGAGTTTGGTTTGAAACCCGGAACATTGGTAACAGGAAAAATGGCATCCGCTTTACGCGAGCTGGGTTTCGACTACGTTTTTGATACCGACTTTGCTGCCGACCTTACCATTATGGAAGAAGGTACTGAGCTATTGGACCGATTGACAAAACACCTGAGCGGTGATAAGGAAGTCAAATTGCCAATCCTTACTTCCTGTTGCCCGGCCTGGGTAAAATTCTTCGAGCATCATTTCCCGGAGATGAAGGAAATCCCTTCTACTGCACGTTCGCCACAACAGATGTTTGGCTCAATAGCCAAAACATATTTTGCCGATAAAATTAAGGTTGATCGCAAAAAAATGATTGTGGTTTCTATCATGCCTTGCGTGGCTAAAAAATATGAATGCTCACGCGATGAGTTTAAAGTAGATGGTAATCCTGATGTGGATTATTCGGTTTCTACACGCGAGTTTGCAAGCTTAATTAAGCGAGCCAACATCGACTTCCTCGGATTGGAGGATTCAGATTTCGACAATCCGCTTGGTGAGTCAAGCGGCGCAGGTGTAATTTTTGGAACTACCGGAGGGGTAATCGAAGCTGCCGTTCGTACAGCTTACGAAGTACACACCGGCAAGGAACTTCCAAAAGTTGATTTTGATGAATTGCGCGGAATGGATGGTATTCGTTCAGCAACAATCGATTTTGACGGTTTGCCAATTAATATTGGAATTGCCCACGGTTTGGGTAATGCCCGTAAACTGCTCGATGATATCAAAGCAGGCAAGAGTCAGTACCATGCCATCGAGATTATGGCTTGTCCGGGTGGATGCATTGGTGGTGGTGGTCAGCCATATATTCACGGTGATAGCAGTATTTTGAAAGCGAGACAAAAAGCCATTTACCAGGAGGATGCAGGTAAGAAGATTCGTAAATCACATGAAAATGAATATGTGCAGAAATTATACAAAGATTTTCTTGGTAAGCCATTGAGCGAGAAATCGCATCATCTTTTGCATACTCATTATTTTGATAGGAAAAAAGAAATTTTAATTGATTAGGAGAAATAAGTTAATTGTTAATGGTTAAATTGTTAATGGTTAAATGGTTAATGGTTAAATGGTTAATGGTTAAATGGTTAATGGTTAA
>CAZQIV010000078.1:0-32315 GCA_964593705.1 uncultured Lentimicrobiaceae bacterium
AAGGCCGAAAATATTTATTTTAAATATTTTCGAGGGTTAACCCTCGAATTTCCTTCGGAAATTCGGCCCTGTCGGCTTTTTAGCCGAGAGAGTGAAAAATTCATGAATTTTTCAGGTTAAAATCATAACAAATTTACACAATAAAAGTTGCAAATTAAAAAATTGTAAGTTTGCCGCTTTCAAAACTAATCCCAAAAGTAATGAATACAAGGTTTAAAATGAAATAACGCCGGGGTTTACTAATAAAGTCTTTAACCTGATTAATTCATAAATTCGTTGAATTTATGAATTAATCACCGAAGGCCGAAAATATTTTAAATAAATATTTTCGAGGGTTAATCCTCGAATTTCCTTTGGAAATTCGGCTCTGCAGGCTAAAAAGCCTGCAGAGTGAAAAATTCATGAATTTTTCAGATTAAAAACAGTGAAGTTGAAAAGCTTAATATTTTTTTTTATTGTGCTTGCCAATTCGGCAGGGAGTTACGCGCAACAACATCTCAACCATGATCGGCAAAATTTTGTTGATTTACTGCTGCCTTTGATCGATCGGGCCAATGCTGAGGTTATGAAGCAGCGTGCTGGTATTTATAATATGTATGTTGATTTTAAAACCAATCGGAATTTACCGCCCGAAAAACTGATGTTGGTTTACGATTTTCTAAAGCTATACCGTTGCAATATCCCTTCTGATCCATCCCGGTTTATTCTTTCAAATTATTATTTTAAATTATTGCTAAAAAAAATTGATATTATTCCCTCAAAATTGGTTTTGGCACAAGCTGTTGTAGAGTCGCAATGGGGAGCATTACCTTTTGCAGCACAAGGCAACAATTATTTTGGAATTTTATGCCTGCAAAGCAATTGTGGCATGACAATAAAACAGGTTCACGGGTCGGGATATTATTATAAATCTTATCCCTCAATAATTGATGGGGTAAGGGATTACATGCTGTTGTTGAACTCGGGAGAAGCGTTTGAGGATTTTCGCGACCTCAGGGTTGCAAACCGATTAAATGCTGAATTGCCCGATCCTTTTGATGTAGTTCAAGGTTTAAAGCACTATGCTGTTCATGGGAAGGTATATATTAATAGTTTGATCGGGATTATGAGAAATGATTTTTATTAACTGTAAAGTAATTTATATGAAGAAATTTGACATATCAAAAATATTTCTGTTAATTTTTCCTGTTCTTTTTTTTATTTCGTGCAATCCTGTAAAGTTTGATGAGCAGGATATTGCAACCGTTAAAGAACTCACCGATTCGCATAAGGACTTTATTGTCGGATTTTATCCGGATGCTGTCGAAGCCAACAAAAAGATAAAATTAGACAGGGCACTTTTGATTGATCTTAAGAACGACTATCGACATGTGATAGTAAAAGGATATAAGTTGGATAAACTGAATGAAATAGCAAGCTCTTACAGAATTGGTGACAGCACATTCACGCGGAATCTTACCAGGGACGGATACATAGAACTTATCGATACACTTTTGTTCAGGGTAGATTATATCCCTGAAAAGCTTGTAATGGCGCAAACTATTATCGAATCGGGTTGGGGGAAGTCAAAATTTTCTCAGGAAATCAACAACTATTACGGGATTAGGTGTTATACGCCAGGATGTGGTGTGCGGCCAGGCGGTGTAGAATCCCCCAATTTCTGGGTTAAAGCATATCCGTCCAAAGAGGCGTGTATCGAGGAATATATGTGGTTGCTCAATACAGGCTTTGCTTATGAGCATTTTAGAGAGAGAAGACTTGAACTCAGGCAAAGTGGCGATTATCCCAATGCCATTATGGTGGCTCAGGGTTTAAAGCGTTATTCTGAAAAAGGCTCCGAGTATATTACACTCATCGAATCGATTATTAATAATTACTTACCCGAAAACCTCGATGAATTTGTAAAATATGTCAATGCCGAAGATAAAGATGTTGTTGAATAATAAATGAGTTTAGTCTAAAAAGTCCCCTTCAGGGGTAAGGTGGCATTATAGACTGATCTCATTAAAGAGTTTCTTTCCAGATGAAAAGAGCCAAAAATTAACTGGTTCAAAAAAAGTTTCGTCATCGAATAAGGGCATTTCGTCATCGAATATGGCCGTTTCGACATGCTTGCCCCTGAAAATAGTGGGAGATGGTTTATCTTTGTTTTTCAATAATAAGTACAAAAATTAAATAAAATGAAAACACTCACATTCATCATTATGCTATCGTTTTTGTCAAGCATTGCTTTTGGGCAATTTATGTATTCAGATTTTGATGATCAACAAAATTTCCAATTCTTTGGCTGGCCCAATGAACCTGAAATTGTATCAAACCCTGACCCTTCCGGGGTAAATACAAGCGTGTATGTAGGCCGTGTAGAAAGGGGGTTTTATGAATTCGCTCATGTTTATTGCGATACCGAGGGAAGAATCCTCGTGGAAGACAATCCGATTTTTACCATGAAAGTTTGGTCGCCGATAAGCTGCGAAATCCTGTTCAAACTTGAAAATAGTGCAAATTTAGAAATCGCTATTGAAGTTTCATCCTACATAACAACACCCAATCAATGGGAAGAACTCACTTTTGATTTTTCGGGGCAAACGGTGGATATTTATGACAAAGTGGTCATCTTTTTTGATTTTAATACTACCAACAATTACACCTTTTATTTTGATGATATTGAAGGTGCCGAGATAGAAGGCTTCGGCTTTTCTGCTGTAACCTTTAATGTTGACATGACGGAGGCCAATAATTTTAACCCGGAAACTGACGAAGTGTATATTGCAGGAAATTTTGCCGATTGGCAGGAACCCGGCAGCAACCCCGATTTGGCATTTTCACCTATAGCAACCAATTCGCTTATTTATACCCTCACCTTCGACAGCATACCCACGGGGGTAATTGAATACAAATATTTTATAGTTTATGATAATATACCAAGCTGGGAATATGGGGAGTGGATGGGCGACCCAAACCGCTTTGTATATATTTCCGACAATATGACCCTTGATGATATTTGGTCTGTGATTGTCCCCCCGGAGGTAGAAATGATTGCTGATTTTGAAAATATCAATTTGCTTAATATCATCGAAGTTATGGGTTGTGGAAACTGGAACAACCTGCCCATATCCGAAACATTTATGCCAGTAATAAATCCGAATCCTTCAGGAATCAATAGCAGTAGTACGGTCTTGAAGTTTTTACGGCGCGGCACAAATGAATTAGGTGAAGCAGCAGCCGGTTTTGTTGCCAATCACACCCTTAATGTTGATGAGTACGATTTTCTGCATGTTATGGTTTGGAAGCCAAAAATCAGTCCCTTAAAAGTCAGGACACATTGGTATAGCTCATACTACGAAACACTAAATTTAAACCAACAAAATGCTGAAAATTCGTGGGTGGATATTGTTTTTGATTTACGCACTTTTGAGAATGAATATGGGTATTTCGATTTATTTCCAGACTTCGAAGAACCCTTAAGCTCAAACGAGCTGGTTGAAATTTATATCGACAATATCAGGCTCAGCAACGACTCCACTCCCATGTTGGGGGTAGCAAGCAACTTTACCGCCGATGCCACCGATATTTGTGAAGCCGGCAACATTGCTTTTGCACCCGATACCGCCAACGCATATATTGATAGTGTGCTGTGGTCGTTCCCGGGGGGCAATCCTTCATCATCCACCGAAATATTCCCTGTGGTACAATACAACACAGCAGGAATTTATGATGTAACTCTTACCGCCTATTGGAATAACCTGACAAATACTATTGAAAAGTCAGCCTTTATTCATGTAGCTCCTAATCCTGAAATCCCGGCAACACCCTCTGGTGAAAATATTCTTTGTTTCGATGAATATTCATCAAGCTATACCACCAACTCCGAAAACGTAATCTGGGAATTGGGGCCTGCCTCCGCCGGCACAACGAATTTTTACGACAGTACTTGCATAATTATCTGGAACGAAAACTTTGCCGATGAAGCCACACTCAAAGCAAAATCATTCAATGTTTGTGGGGAAAGCGAATTCTCGGAAGTGCTTACCATAGAAAAATTGGATGCCATAGTTCCTGATTTTTCGGCCACACCCACCCAGTTTATTTCAAAACCCTACGAGGTAAAATTCAGTAACCTCACTCCCAATTCCGAGCTTTACGATTTCGTGTGGTATTTTGGAAACGGAGATTCATCACTCATGGTACAGCCCGAATATACTTACTCCGAAGGAGGAACCTACACCGTGAGCCTTGTAGCTACCGGGAAAACCACAGGATGCACCGGAACTTTTCTTTTGGAAAACTACATTTTCTGCTCGGGAACAGGAATCGGCGACAAAGATGAGGCTGGATTTAAATATTTTGTGGACAGGAATAAAAATTCCCTTGAACTGATTTTTGATCAACAACCTGAAAATTTACATTTCAGCTTATTTGATATTCTTGGTTTTGAGCTTAGATCAAGCAACTTGTTTCAAAAAAGTACGTCAATCTCATTAAATGGACTTTCTGATGGAATGTATGTTTTTGTGATTGATGGGAAGATTACAGGTAAGGTTATGCTTTTAAAATAAATATTTATTTTTGTTAAATATCTCGTTAAATATCCAAATACAAAAAACTCAAAATCAAAAATTATGAAAAACCTAATCCTCTTTCTAAGCTTATTCATTTCAGCATTATTTGCAAATGCACAAACTGATTTGTTTTTCTCAGAGTATTGCGAAGGTTCAGGGAACAACAAAGGTGTTGAGATTTATAATCCAAGCAACGAAACCATCGACCTGAACGAATATTGGGTGGTAAGGTATGGCAATGGAAGTGTTGTTTTCACCAATGGCGGGGCAACTCATTTAATAGGATCAATAGAACCATATCAAACCTTTGTACTGGTAAACGGGCAAACAGAAAGTACCCCAACATCACCGGCATGTGATCCCGAAATGCAGGCACTGGCCGATCAGTTAGACGGCGAATACCCTGCGCCCATGTACATGAATGGCAACGATGCCATTGCCCTGGTTAAAACACCAAACGGTGAGCCTCCCACTCAAACTAATATAACACCCGTTGACCTTATTGGAGAAATTGGGCTGGGTAGTCTAATTTCTGGTGAAACCGGCTGGTCATACATTCAGGATTCAACCCTTACCTACAACAACCCTGCTGGCGAACCAGTGGAGGGAAAAGTAATAAACTACATTGTTCAAAAGTATGCAACAAATGGATCAGATTATGGCCCCTTTTGGATGGCATGGACTATGAATCACTCATTAATCAGAAGACCTGAAGTAATTCAGGGTATTGTTTCTAATCCCTCCCCATTTTCGGTAAGTATGCAATGGGATACCCTTCCGGCCCAGTTAGACAGCACGGGGCAATGGACTTATGCAAACATCTGGGATAATTTGGGCATACATGAATGTATGGTAGCTTTAGGGCCTGATTTTTCGGCAAGCGACACCTCGCTATGTGAGGATGAAACAATAAGTTTCGCACTTAACGAAACTGCCATATTAGCCGACAGCGTGTACTGGGAATTCCCCGGAGGTATCCCTTCCATTTCCTCAGACCCTGAACCAGAGGTTACTTATGCGATGGCAGGAAATTACGATGTAAGCTTAAGCGCTTATACCAATGGCAATCCCGAACTTATCTTCAAACAAAGCTACATTGAAGTAATGGGAAGCCCGGCCATTCCAGCCAAACCAATAGGCGACACATTAGTCTGTTTCAATGCAACATCTTCGGAATACTATACAAATTCCGCCTCAGCGGTTTGGGATTTAACTCCATCGTTAGCCGGAACGATGAATTTTTACGATAGCACTTGCAACATAATCTGGAATGAAACTTTTTCGGGAGATGCAATGCTAAAGGTTAAATCGTTTAACACCTGCGGGGAAAGTGAATTTTCGGACATCTTAACCATTAAAAAGACTGAAAATATAAATATAAATTTTGATGAAGACATAATGGTTTGTTATGGCGAAAGCAAAATGATAGAGCCTCAGATTTCAGGTGGAACCCCACCCTACTCCTATTCCTGGGAACCGGCAAATATTTTTGATGACCCCACATCGGGCACACCCATAATTTCGCCTGTTGCAAATACGGAAATCACACTCACACTTACCGATGATCCGGGTTGCATCACAACTCAAAATGTTATGGTGATGGTTGAAGGTGAAGATTACAACCTGGATTTTACAGCTTTCCCATTCCAATTTATTTCGCAGCCATTTAACGTACAATTCGACAATTTAACCCCCGATCAGGAAAATTTCGACTTCACCTGGTACTTCGGTAACGGAGATTCATCACTCCTTGCACAACCAAACTACACCTACAACGAAAATGGCTTATATTCGGTAACGCTGGTTGCTATCAGCAAACTAAGCGGCTGCTCCGACACCCTGTTTATGGAAGATATGATTGCCTGTACCGGTGCGGGTATCGAAGATATCGAAAACAATCCATTCAGTTATACTTTAGACGAAACCGGGCAACAACTAAAAATAAACTTCGAAAATCAACCCGACAACTTACATTTTCAATTATTCGACCTGCATGGTAAAAATCTTTATTCGGCTACGATTTTTCAGAAAGAATTCAAGGTGCCTTTGCCCGGGCTCTCCAGAGGGATGTATATTTTTACCATAAAAGATGGTTCGGGAATTTTCACCGGCAAAATAATAATCGTCAGGTAAAAAACTTTAAGGTTAATTTTAAAATAACATAATTCTAAACCAATATTTTAAATTCATTAAAAATAAAAATTATGAAAAAACAAATTCCAATCATTTTGCTCATGCTATTTTTTAGCAGCCTAACCTTTGTATCGTGCAAAAAGGATACAACAGAGATTTACAACCCTTCTGAAATCACCATCCAAACACCTGAACAAAAGCTTACCTCGCAGGGATGGATAGATTTTGCGGCTGGGAATTACCAGGAGGCTGCGGAATCGTTCACTCAGGCAACGCAGGCCAACAGCCTTTTTATGGATGCGTACAACGGTTTGGGCTGGGCGTATGCCAGGCTCGACTCACTCGGGTTGGCAAACAACAATTTTACTACCTGCATGGTATCGGAAGAAAATATGCAGATTTATAAAGATGCCTGTGCTGGCCGCTCGTTTGTAAACCTTGCCCAAAACCAATACAACAGGGCAATCAGTGATGTTGAAAAAGTAATTATTAAGATTGATGAATCGGGTTATTTTCAGGAATACCTGGATTATATTTTCAGACACGAGCCTGGCATTACCCAGGAGGATCTGAAGTTGGTGATGGCCGAATCGTTTTTCATGCTCGGCAACTACGATGCGTGCATGTATGCTTTGCTACTGATAGATGATACACTCGAAGAAACCAGCAATCCCGAGGAGTTGGCCTTGATGATAGAGCAACTAAAAACAAGCATTTAACAAATCTCTTATTCACATTAAAATACAATAGCGATGAAAAATATAAAATACAAAATCAGGATTTTTACATTTATTGCAGCATGTACCCTGGGGCTTTTGTTAACCCAGAGCCAAAAAGCTACGGCACAGGTTCACCCCGATTTGGAAACTTTGCTGGAGGATCTCAACGAAAATTACACTTCGGTGAACAGCATCATCCCCAACCGCTACGATTTTACTGACGGGGAAACCGGATATTACATTTATTCGGGTGGCAGCGGAATGTACTGGTATGGAAACTACATCACCACCAGCCTCGGTGGGTATATTGACTATTCGAATAACACAATTACAACAGATGGGAATTTTGGCGGTGAAGGAAAGTATTTTACACGCAAATATGCCGGATTGTTTGTTTTGGCTGCTAATCTTGACAACATCTCTACTTTTTCTATTTCCGGCGATTTGAATGGTTATGGAGGATCGGTGGATGGAGCTGAGCTTACAAGCGGCAATTATAAAGGATTCGTAAAACGGGTTTACAATAACAATTCACCCTCGGTTAACCATCTTATTATAGTGGAAAACGATCCGGCAGTTAGCCAAACATATTCCAGCTCCTATTATTCTGATAACCATGTTATCAATTCGCTGGGCAATGTCACACGATTATACTACTTGCTGTATGCCGGAAATAATGAATATTACATCAACAATGCCGCTACCCAGGAAATCATGGATGCCTTTGTAGCTTTGCTGCGCACCGACAGCATTCCACCCAATCCGGTTAGCAATTTAGTGCTAAGTGAAATTTTAAATTCCAGCGCATCTGTGAGTTTCACAGCACCATCAGATGACGACCCTACCGAACCGGTTAGCGCTTATGATGTAAGGTTAAGCACTTTTCCTATCACATCAGCTAACTATTTCGGAGCACCTGAATATGAGCAAAACCTTGTTCCTTCAGCACCTGGTTCAACCGAAACATTTTCGCTTACTGATTTAATTAGTGAAACCCAATATTGGCTGGGGATAAAGTCGATGGACGAAGGCCAAAACTACTCCGGCGCTGTAATCACCTCATTCACCACAGGAATTGATCCTACAATTGCTGTATCAGTAGAGAGCATGGAATTTGAAGTTGTAATTGGGGAAGAAACCAGCAAAGGTTTCAGCATTTCCAATGCAATGACCGATGCAAGCCCCCTGAGTTATTCCATAAGTGTAGAAGCCCCGCCAATAAACGATTTTCTGTGTTATGTACCGATCGATAATCATAAGTTGGTTGAAGTTAACCTGCAAACAAACATGCAGGAAACCATCGATCTCACCTTCCCGGCTTCGCAGGTTGATTATGCCCGTAATAGCGATGATGTGTGGGCCAGCAACACAAGCTATGATGAAATTGCGGTTATTTCGGCAAAGGATCATAGTATTAAAAGCGAATTAAGCCTAAATAATCTTTACAGGGTTTGTATGCCAAAATACCAGGATAAGGCTTATCTTGTTTTTTATTCAAACCAAACCAGCGTACAGGTATATAGCACCAATTCTATTACGCTTGTTAACTCTTATGCACTTCCTATATCCGGTCAGCCCGATGATGTGGAGCTTACCCCTGATGGCTCAAAGATTTGTGTGGTGGATTATTATGATTTTTATGTATTTGATGCCACAAATGGAGAATTATTGAATAGCATTAACCTGGATTACTTCCCTGCTAATAATTTCATCATTTCCCATGATGGCAATTTTGCCTATTGCTACAATCCGAATTATGGTGCCATTATGAAACTTAACCTAAACAGCGGCGAAGAAAGTTATGTAAATACTTCTTATGAAGTTAGTGCTGTTTCACTTTCACCTGACGACCAAATTCTGTACGTGGGCTATTATTACTATACCAATATTACAGTAATCAACACCCAAAACATGCAGCAGATCAACAACCTGAACAAAACTGAATCAAGTACCACAACTGATTTGCATGTTTCGGAAGATGGCAAAACTTTGTATTGCCTGAGCAGATACGACAACAATATCACCACCTTCAACCTGACGACATCGCAAATTGTAAGTACCGCTTCCGTTGGCAGCAACACCTACTCATTTGCTTTTCCGGGCGGTTTCGATGATTACATTTCAGTGAACCCCGCCGAAGGATTGCTGCCGGCAAACCAGGAACAGGAAATATTGGTAAGCATTTCAAGCGATGGATTATTACCCGGCATATACAATTCCTACCTCCATATCCAAAGCAACGACCCGGATTCGCCGCTCATCACTATTCCTGTGGTTCTTTCGGCCAAAGATATCATTGGACCTGACTTTAATATTGCCTTCTTCCAAAATCACTACCTGAGCAGCAACCTCAAAGTTTTGATTTTTGCCCGTGAACCGCTGCCTGAGTTACCAGGCCTAAGCGCCGGAAGCGATAATGTGGAGGTAGAAATGCTCGATTCGTTAAACCATATTTACAACGCGAACTATAAACTTAGCTCCACGCAAAACATCACTTTTACAGTAAGCGGTACCGACAGCGTTGGAAACACCTCCTCTTTCGAGCGCGTATTGAGCAGCACACTTGCCCTGAAAAATACAGCCGTTGCAGCAAATTACCCCAATGCTGAGGTAAATGTAAACTTCGACCCGGGCACTTTCATCAACAACACTTATGTTACCATCTGGAAAGAAAGCATGAATAGTGAAACCATCTATCACATCGGGCCTGAAACAATGCAAACAGATGTACCAGCCACACTTTCGATATCGTGGACTGATGCCATGAAGCAGGTAGCAAAACCTGCTTACCTGGCCATATATCGTTGGGATGCCGATACTGAAACCTGGGTTGAAATGCCAAGCCTTATCAACAGGCAGCACGAACAGGTTATTGCCGAGATCGACAAGCTGGGCGTTTATAAAATTGGCATCAACGAAAATACCCATTCATTGGATGCGCCTTCCGGAATTAATTTAGCCCAAACGGTACAGGCATCGCCAAATCCATTTTCAGGAATTACCACAATAAACTATCAAAATCCTGAAGAAGGGCAAGTTCAAATTTCGATATTTAATATTGCAGGAAATAAAATTTCGACCATCCTGAATGAATATCAGCCGGAGGGCATCAACACCTTTTCGTTGGATGGTAGATTTTTGGAGAATGGCATTTATTTCTGTAGGATTAACACTGCCGGTGGTGAACTTATACAGCGACTTGTAAAGATTAATTAGAAGCCGCTTGAAACTTCGATATTAACAACACTTTTTTCATGAAGCCACGCTTGCACGAATAATTCTTGCAAGCGTGGCTTCAATTTTTTGAGCATTATAGTCGTCATTAATGAAAACATTTACAAACCAAATATTTACTTTCACAAGCCCAAACCCCCATTTCGTCATCGCATAAGGGGGTTTCGACATGCTTAAAAACTCAAAGAAAAAATGTTACTTTGTGTAAATTTAAGTTTTATGAAAAAGCCGGAAGAAACACCACAAGTTAACGAACCCCAGGCAAATTATGGAACTCCGCTAAATGCCGAAGAAATCTGGAAGCTATTTCGGGAAACCGATAAAAAATTTCAGGAATCGGATAGGATACTCACCGAAAAATTTAAGGAGACAGACAAGCAGTTTAAGGAGACCGACAAAAAAATCAAAGAGCTTACTTACTTATTTTCTTCACATTGGGGTAAATTAGTCGAATCGTTGGTTAAAGGGGATATGGTCAGGCTGCTCAACCAACGTGGTATTAATGTGCAACGAACCCACACCAACGTTGACGGAAATTATCAGGGCACAAACTTCGAATTTGATATAATCGCCGTAGATGGGGAAACCATAGTAATTGTTGAGGTAAAAACCACACTCCGGCCAAAGGAAGTGAAAAAGTTTATCGACAAACTTAAAAATGCCAAAATCTGGATGCCCGAATTTAAAGATAAGAATGTAATAGGCGCTATGGCCTATATTAAAGTTACAGGGGGCAGCCGCACCATGGCCATCAACAAAGGGTTGTTTGCCATTCGTGCTACCGGCAACAGCGCTTCCATCGTGAATGACAGTGCATTTGAACCCCATAGGTTTTAATACATAAAAATCAAAGTTTCCTTTTCAATATCTTTCCAATATTTTCCCGGTATTTCTTACCAGTTCAACCTTGACTATTTCATAAACTTATCGCAATTTCAGCTTCAAATTCATTTTTAATCATTGGTAAAAAACCACTTTCCCCACCCCAAAACCCCATTTCGTCATCGAATTTGGGGGTTTCGACATGCTTGCCCCTGAAAATAGACAGAAGTGAATTATCTTTGGAATTCTTAATTAGTTACAAACTTAAATTATCTAAAAAATGAAAACCAAATTATTTACAACCCTGCTCATGCTGCTTATCGCAGGTATTAGCTTTGCACAGCCCCCGAACCTTGAAAAAGCCTGGGAATCGTTTAAGCAAAACGATATTACATTGGCTAAATCGCAATTCATGGCTGCCGCCAACGATCCGGGATCAGAAGCAGAGGCTAACTTTATGCTTTCGCTCATTGCTTTTATCAACCAGTCAGAAGAGGAAGCATTGAATTACTTTGTTCGGTTTGCCGAACTTGAACCCAACATCAATCCCTATATTTCCTCATTCTTTTTCAGGGATGTCATCAGTTTTTCCGGAGGTATGCGAGAGGAAAAAATGTTGGGGTTTTTAAAGGGATTGATAGAATCAGGCAAATTAAACCAAACCGTAACCTGCCATATTTTGGAAGTTTTGGGCGATCATTACAAAACCACCAATAACCTCAAACTATCCAAAGAATATTATGATAAAATTGGTTCGGTTACCGAATGGCAAATTGCAGGTGTTTTCGAAAATTCATCGGGCAGCGGCTTCGACAAGGATCATGGCCCACTGCAACACCCACAAAGCAACAGCATATTTACAAGCAAGTACCAGGCAGAAGTAAGTTGGTTTGAAATGATTGAAACCTACCCCGGAAAATGGAATAATTTGATTTATCATTTCGATGCCGAAAACTCGATTATTTATGCACAAACATTTTGCAACAGTGCAATCGATCAGGATGTACTGTTTAAAATTGGAACATCCGGCTCCCTCAAAACCTGGGTAAACGACAAATTGCTGTTTTCCGAACCCAAAGAAAGAAACAACGGGATGGATACCTACACCTTTACTTCACGCTTAAAAAAAGGCAACAACAGGATATTACTTCAATTAGGATCGAGCGAAATAAGCGCCTGCAATTTTATGCTGAGAATTACCGACAATGGGGGTATAAATATTCCGAATCTTGCTTTTTACAAAACATACAGCGACTACCCCACCGATACCACTGATTTCCAATCAACTTCCATTGACTATTATGCCGAAACTTTTTTCGTTGAAAAAATCAAAGCTGAACCTGATAATTTATTAAACTATATGCTTTTGGCAAATACTTATCTTGGAAACGACAAAAACTACCTTGCAAGAAAAACCATCCACGAAGCCCAAAAGCTTGCTCCCGAATGTAGTTTTTTGTTGACCCAACTCATCGAAACTTACCTGAGAGATGAGAACCGGACTGAACTTAGCAAGGTTCTGGAACAAATTAAAGAGCTTGATCCCAACAACCCCATGTCGATTATGTTGCTTATGAATGAAGCCAAAAACAATGAAAACTTTGAGGAAGCCCATGAACTATTAGAAAAGTTGATTAGCCGGACAGGCGAAAATGAAACCACCCTCAAAAACCAAATACAGCTTGCAGCTTCACGGGAAAACTACGAGGAGTTTTATACATTGATAGAAAAAGCCTACAAAGAATATCCACAGAATGAATACTTTGTTTCTTTAAAATTCTCCCTCGAACTCCAGGTTGTGAAAGATACCAGGAAGGCAACAAAAATTATAAAAACATTCCTGAAAAATAAATACAGCAGCGAGATTATATATACTTATGCAAGCCTGCTGTTTAAAAACGGACAGATTGATGATGGATTCAAAAAGTTGTTTAGCCCCTTAGAATACGAGCCCAATGCAATTGGCTATTATAATAAAATTGCATCGGTGTATTTTGCCATGCGAGATTACAAAAACGCTTTAAAATATTTTGAAAAATGCCTGGAATTTGCCCCATACATCGATGCCTATCATTATTCGATCGGGCAATGCTATGCTGAGATAAATCAAAAGGATAAGGCAATACAAGCCTACCAAAATGCCATAAAATACTACCCTGCTTCTTACGACGTAAGAACCGAACTTAGGACAATGCAAAATAAAAAATCGGTTTTTAGTCTGTTTGAAGAGCCCGATCTTGAAATGATATATAAAAATTCGCCCGATGCCGAAGCCTACCCCGGAAGTAACAGCCTTATCCTTCACGATGAAATCCAAAGGGTTGCTTACGCTGAAGGAGGCACACAGGAAAAGGGATTTATGATGGTGAAAGTATTTACCACCGAAGGTATTGATTATTGGAAAGAATACTACATTCCAATGTCCGGCTATCAATCGCTTACCATCGAAAAAGCCGAGGTAGTTAAAAAAGACGGCTCTAAGGTTGCAGCCGAAACAAGCTATGAATACGTGGTGTTTACTTCGCTTGAAGAAGGTGACGCGATATCGTTAACCTACAAATTGGATACCTACAAATCGGGGCGGTTTATGAAACATTTTGTGGATAATTATTACTTTGACGTTTTCATTCCGGCTCTCACAAAAAAATACAGCCTGTTAATCCCACCCGAAATTAAATTCGACTATCTTGTAACAAACAATGCTTTTGAGCCAAGAGTTTCGGATCTTGATGATTTTAAATTGTATGAATGGAAAAAAGAAAACCTGGACAAAATTGATTATGAAGAATATATGCCCCGCCTTGTTGATGTGGAAACTGTTCTACATATCTCTACAATTCCTGATTGGGATTTTATTTCAAAATGGTACGCCGATGTAACCGGGAATAAAACAAAATCCGATTTCATTCTCCAGGAAAAAGCAGCGGAATTGTTTGCAGGAAAAGAAAACCTCAGCGATCTTGAAAAAGCACGTATTATTTACGAATACACTACCAGCAAAATAAGGTATAGCTCGGTTTCCTTCAGGCAAAGTGGATACATCCCCAAAAAAGCTTCTGATGTAATCTCATCGCGAATAGGCGATTGTAAAGATGTATCAACGCTTTTTGTAGCCTTGTGCCGGGAAGTTGGCATTGACGCGAAATACGTGATGGTAAATACCCGCGATAACGGTAAAAACGAATCCCCATTACCTTCCATTGTCTTTGATCATTGTATTGCACAAGTTACTATCGAAGGCGAAGAATACTTTGTTGAATTAACTTCGGAGCAAATGCCTTTCGCTGCACTTGGTTTTAATTCAAGATTTGCATTTGCCCTGGTGGCCGATGATGACCCTGCCATTGAAGGCACGCCCATTTATCTTGATCCGCCTACACGAATAAAAAATAAAGTAACACGAAACACCACAGTGGATTTTGATGACGGCAAAATGAACGTAGTGTGTAACTCGAATAAAACCGGAACTTATGCTTCAAAAATGAGGGAACGATACAAAAACCTCAATGCCAAGGAACAAAAAAAACATCTATTGTCATCATTGTCCTCTGAATATAATTCAGTTGAACTACATGCCTTGAATTTTTATGACAGCCTTCAACATCCTGAACCCGACATTGATTATCAATATTCATACACGATTAAAAATCAATTTACCAGGATTAGCGATTTGGAAATTTTCAGTCTTCCATTTGCAGACAAATATAGCTATGTCAGTTTTCTTTCCACAGAAACCAGGAAATATCCGCTTGAAATATGGCAAAGTTTCAAACGGTGCGATGGATATAGTGAAGAACTTAAGTTGGAAATACCGGAAGGAAAGCAACTGGCCGAAATACCCGGGGATATAGAAATAAAAAATGATTTTGGATTTTATAGCCTTACCTTCGATGTTGCTGATGGAGCGCTTGTTGTTAATCGTAAACTTGAATTTTACCCTGAGATCATCAGTGCTGAAGATTACCCTGAATTCAAAGAGTTTGTTAATAGCATTATCGACAACGATGACAAAAAGCTGGCATTTCAGTAATCCGATAACAGGGATCAGGGGTTTAATATGGAGTGATAGGATTCGCTTTCACTCCATATACAAATCTCATTTCACAAGCCCAAACCGCTCTTTCGTCATCGCATAAGGCCGTTTCGACATGCTTGGGTTGGGAAATGGTGGGAGATAGTTTATCTTTGATTTAGAAAATGATTTCACAGTACAAACAATTTCCTCTTTGAAAGATAAATCTAAAATCATAAATCAATTATTCTGCATTCTTAAATTCAATAATACCTCAACGAAGGTACATGGCAATCGCAAATAAAATATTTCATTAATAATGCATGTAGTTTGACAAGCCTCTCAGCTAAGCACTCAAAGCCTCAAAAAAGCGCTCCTTGCTATTGTCGGAAAGAGGTGCAGAGCAATCGCCGGATAAAAATATAGTGCCTCCGTCCTCGATACTGTAGCGGTCAACGTGATCGATGTTGATGATGAACGACCTGGAAACCCTGACAAATTTATTGGCAGGCAACACCAACTCGAAGTACTTTAAATTTTTAATTGAAGTGATGGCTTCCTGCTCAAGAGGAAATACAATGGTTGAATTGCCATCCGATCGCAGCATTACAATAGTATCGAAAGGCAGGTACTGAAACCCATTTCTGCGTGGAATTTGCAAGCGTGAAGGCATATCATTTTTGGTGTATTCATCCAGCAGCGATTTTATGGAGTTGATGTCAACGCGGGGAGCCTGCGAAGGTTGTTCTTCGAGCACACATTTCACGGCATCAATCACGGCATCAGCCTTGAGTGGCTTAACAAGATATTTGAAGGCGCTGAATTTGTTGAACGCGGTGAGTATTTTTGTTGGCGTTTCGTAAACCGAGGTAAACACGATTTTAAAATCAATCTGCTCCAGATTTTTCAGGACATGAAAAGCGCCATCCTCGTTTTCGCCGAGCTTAATATCCAAAAATACCAGTTGGGGTTTATTTTTTTGGATGGACGCAATGGATTCCTCCACCGAAACAGTTACATCAACAACATCCACCCAATGGCTGCAATGATTTTTCAAAATCGACAGCAGCAACTTCTGCCAAATCACCTCATCCTCTACAATTAGTGTTCTTAGTTTCATCTTTTTTTTTATTGATTTTACCATCGCAAAAATAGTTTATCTAAAATATCTTTCCAACACAAATCCGCTTTCACCATCCCAAACAGGGGTTTCATCAGCTAATATAATGGTTTGATCATGGTTACGCCAGAATACCGTGAATGATTATTTAATAAGCATTACATAGGATGAAGATTCCGGAAATCATTTTGGCTTTTGAAACGCTCACAGGAAAACCTGCGTTAAGATTGGGTTTTGATAAAGGCCGTTCTTCACTCCACAGTCCACTTAAGCCGAAAAAAGGCCGACATGATGGGCTAAAGTTTGCTTTTGTGAATGTTTCGGAAATAAAATATCTATCAGACACGCACGATATGTTCCAAATCAGAGCATTTCAGGGTGTTAATATGAATTTGACACTTCGAAATTGGTTCTTTGGAATGTATATAGTAGAGTATGAGCAATATGGAAAGGATAGGGCAAGTTATGGTGATGCTTTAATTAAAGAAATTGCGAAAAATTTTAAAAACAGTAAAATAAAAGGACTGTCTTTTAGAAATTTGAACCTTTTTAGGCTCTTAAAAAACCACTAATGCTAACATGTTAACGATATTTTGTTGGTCTTTTGTTTCCTGCGAAGCGGCTTTAATTTTCAAATTAATGTAGTATCTTATCTCTAATATTCTGCCATTTTTTGGCAGAATATTAGAGATAAGATACCCATGCAAAATTTAAAATGCATTGTTGTTAATATGAAAGGAAGATAAATAATAAAGCTCTTAATTGCAAAATATGCATTTATAAATTTTGCCGACTAACTTGGACAAACCAAAACAGGAATACACCATAAATTTTACATGATCACCTTGTTTGGTTTTGCCTGTCCCGTAGTGCAACTATTCGGGGGCTTGTCCAAGTTAGGAAGTTTTACCTCATTTATCCACAAATAGTGCAGACAGCGTCTGCATTATTTGATACTGAATTGGAAAAGCAATCATTTCCGGTTATGCAGAATACAATTTCTCAAATAGATTTTTTGTTATCAAAGGCTAAGGGCAAGAAAATTCAAACAGAGTCTGAACAATATATTTCGTCAGAAATTTTGGTAAACAGATTGTCATTTTCTCATTTTGTGGAATTAATAAAGTGCGATGATAATTTGCAAAGAATATTTTATAAAATTGCGTTGCCTTCAAAAGCAGAATTGAAACAATTATTACAAAATGAGATGAAATATATTGATAAATAATAAAATAGCTTTAAATACCTATACCCTACAAGCAAGGCTTACAGCCCAAAAAACGAAATGACCTGTGATTAAAAAACTGTTTCTAAACGACAAAATTATTTTGATATTAACTCTGCAAAACGTAGTTTTAACCTTCATAAGTGGTTTTGAGTAATCAGCATCAAACAGGACTTTGCTTAAGATTTTTGACAACACAATTACAGATTGTAAGCTGAAAAATTAATGCCCCAAATACATCCCCAAAACCCCACCCACAAATTTATATTCAATCTCAATAAATATTTCCCTACATTTGTCAGCCTAAAAAATAAACAATTCAAAGGATGAGGATTCCGGAAATCATTTTGGCTTTTGAAACGCTCACAGGAAAACCTGCGTTAAGATTGGGTATTGATAAAGGCCGTTCTTCACTCCACAGCCCGCTTAAACCGAAAGAAGGCCGGCATGATGGGCTAAGGTTTGCTTTTGCGAATGCTTCGAAAATAACATCTAAAACTACCGAAATTTACCCCGTAGGAATTTATTACAATAGTTGGAAAAGTTCAATAAATACTGTGTTTTCCAACGGGGTGAACACCCATGTAGCTGAAGATTTATTTAAAAAATTCAAAAACCCATTGGATGATATCATTTAATACAAAATACAAGAAGTTCCGCTTTTACCCTGAATTTGGTTGTGTAAGCGGAAGTTTTACGCTGAATAATACAGAAATAAAAGAAACATTCACCATAGACCAACGTTGTGCGTCATTACTCAAATCAAAATACCCAATTTAAAAAGAGATGAATTAAACATAAATACAATTATTCATAAAAAAAAATTACAATGTCATTTGAAGGAATTGAAAGTGTAAACAATGATTTTTTAGATCTGTTAATTTCGAGAAGAAGCATAAGAAAGTTCAAGTCTAAGGATGTGCCAGATACATATATTAAAACACTAATAGAGGCTGCACATCTTGCACCATCCAGAGCAAATACGCAACCTTGGCACTTTGTTATTATAAAAAATCAGTACACAAGAAAACTATTATCAGTTGCAGCAAAAAACCAAAAAGTTGTTGCGGAAGCACCTTTGATTATAGGTGTCTTCAGTTTGATTAATACTGAAATTATTGTATCGAAACGGACTGAAGAACTCGTAAATGTTGGGACATTTAATAATGAAATTAAAAATGAAGCTGATCATGCATTTGACAATTTGAATCAATCTGACAAGGAAGTTGACCCGGCTCTGAACGCATCAATAGCGGCGACAACTTTGATGTATCAAGCTCATCAACTGGGACTTGGATGTTGTTGGGTAAAATTAATTGAAGATACGGAAGTTTTAAAAATTTTAAATGTTCCAAGTGGATATTATCATGCAGGTTTGTTAGCCATTGGGTTTCCGGATGAGAACCCTAAAATGAGACCACGTATTGATATCAGTAATTTAATTCATTTTGAACAATTCAATAAGATGAAAAGCAAAGCAAGAAGGTTGGGCAATACCTGCATTTGATGTAGTAAACGAAGACATGATAGTTGGCATATGTAATGCTGCAAAAGTCGAGAAATCACCTATTATTTTTTTATTTCACAAAGGTTTAATACCAATTGAGCAATGGGCTGGATTAAAAAATATAATTGATTATCAATCTGAAATATGTGGGATTCCATGTTTTGTCCAACTTGACCATGGTAATGAAATAAGTGAATTTGAAGAAGCAATAAAATTAGATTTTGCAGCTATCCAAGTTGATGTAGGAAAATATGATCTTCCAAATAATATTGATTTTACAAGAAAAATGGTGAATAAAGCCAAAGCTAAAAATATTTTAGTCGAGGGTACTCTTGGCCATATTGGTACAACTTCTTCTATATTGAATACTGATTTTTTTAATATTGAAGATATTGAAGAGTACGTAATAAGTACAGGGATTGATATGTTAGCGATTTCTTTTGGAAATGCACATGGCGAATATATCGAAACCCCAACACTTGATTATAAGAGCCTCGGAAAAATTCAGGAATTTACTAATATTCCTCTGGTTTTGCACGGTGGTTCATTCATCCCCAAAAAAGATTTAGTAAAAAGCATAGGTTATGGAATTTCAAAAGCTAATTTTTGGACAGAATTGTCTTATGCTTACTCAAAGTCCCTGTTGGAAGAATTTACAATAAATCCGAAACCATATTTTTTATTGGAAATTGTTGCTGTTGCACGAATGGAAGTACAACATATCGCTCAGAAAAAAATAAAATCATTAAAATCTTTTAATCGACTTCAGTAAAAGAGAATTTGATGTGTTGAATAATTAATTGGGCATAACATTGGCCCATAGTTAATAGCACTTAGACAGATAAAAAAACTTAGGGTTTTTGGGCTTTCCTTTACCTCGGTGGACAAGAAATCGTGCCGCAGAATGTGCCACTTAATATACCCAAATTGACAGAATCTAATTATGTAAATAATACAATATGAATAAATATCATAAATTTTTAGACTGGTCAACAGCAATAATAGTTGCTTGTATCGGTCCATTATACTATTCAACTAAGTTATTACTCGAAGATTATATTGTAAACAGTATTACTCTTTATGTTATTTCGCTTTTCATAGTAATTGCTTTTTACAAAATATCTGTAATAATAATTGAAAATTTTATTGAAAATAGTTTCAAATTAAGAAAAATCATTTTTGGAAATGAGTTTATTGAAGGGATTTGGGTTGATGTGTTATTAAATAACCTTACAAAAGAATACTTATGGGCTTCTGTATTACAAATCTATTTTCATAAAAAACAAATGCATGTTAAAGGGCTAATATATGTTGATAATATGAAAATTGGAGAATGGAAATCAGTTACTTCAGTGTATTCCGAATTCTTTCTGTTTTACTCATATATGGGGACTTTTAGTTTAGGTCAACCAAAAACTGAGTCTGGATTATCTGAATACAATTTTATTCAAAGCACCCATTTCCCCAAAAATTTTACTGGCACTCTTATCGACCCAATTTATAAATGCAAATTATGAATTGAAGGGAAAAAAATATCTGATGATTTTAGATTTGATTCGGACTATAGCTTAGATTCATCAATAGATTCTTTAATTCAGCTTCAAAAAGAATATTCTAAAAAAGGATATTCACAAATAGATTTAAATGAAATTATAGATCAATCGTATATGTAAAAAAATTACAAAAGTCATAATCGACAAATGTAAAATAATAATTTATATACATCATGGAACTTGAAGTTATCATAAGTAACGAAATTAGAATGACAGAAAAGACTAATATAAATCAAATAAAAAAGAAATAACGAACGCACAACATTTTGTATAAGTAATGGCAGCGAAAGTGCAAAATATCAAGGTTTGTAGCCCGCTCAAACTTCATCTCGGTTTGATAGGAAAGTGCCATGCAATATGCCACTAATAATACAATTTACCGTTGGGGGTAGGGCAACAAAATTCGCAAAAAATTGTTTCTATAATGGATATTTGAAGTATTTTTACCAAAAATAGAAATAGAGATGATTTTAGAATTTAAAGTTGAAAATTATTTGTCGTTTAGAGAAGAACAAATTCTTAGTTTTGAACCCTCTGCCGATAAAGAATATGAATCTCAATATTGTGTTCAAGTTAAAGACGGAGTAAAAGTTCTAAAACTTGGACTTATTTATGGTGCCAATGCATCAGGAAAAACGAATTTATTGAAATCTCTCGGGTTTTTAAGAAGATTTATTCTAAAACAGAAAAAAGATAAGACTGAACCTACCGGTAGTATTCCATTTAAATTTGATGATTCATATTCAACCAGACCGAGTAGATTTGAATTAACATTCTATCTAAACCAGATTAAATATGTTTATTCGGTAGTTCTTAATGAAAAAAGGGTAATTGAAGAAAATTTAATTTACTATCCGGGAATCCAACCTGCTGTATTTTTTGAGAGATGGTTTGATGAAGCAAAAGAAAAATCATTAATAAAATTTGGTAGAACAATTGATTTGAAATTATCAGATAAAAAACTAATTGAAGGTTTGACAATTTCAAATAGTTCCGTTTTTTCTGCTTTCTCAAAAGCTAATGTTGAGAAATCAGTTTTCGATGATGTTTTCAATTGGTTCAGCGAAGACTTTATGCAAATGATTCATCCTAAGACAGATTTATTTGGATGGACAAGTTCAAGACTGGAAAAAGATAGTTTATGCAAAGATTTTGTTTTGGAAGTGCTTCAGAAAGCTGATTTTAATATTTCGGCAATAGATATAGCCGAAGCAGAAATACCTATTGACGAAGAACTTGAATCCAAAATCTCAGGTTTGGATATGCCTGAGCATTTAAAAGAAGAGGTGCTTCAAAAAAAGATGTTAAAAGCAAAAGACATATCATTTCAGCATACAACCAAATTAATGGAAAGGAACTTGCCTGGAAAGCTTGAATCTAATGGAACTATCCGCTTCTATGGGCTGGGTGGAGTTTTAAATAAATTACTATCATCTAACACATTTCTTTGTATTGATGAAATTGAAAATTCATTACACTATGACTTAGTCGCACATTTTGTTAAGACATTCTTAATGAATTCAAGCAATTCCCAGTTATTGTTCACTACGCATGATATCAACCTGTTAAATGAAGATTTTTTAAGAAGAGATACAGTTTGGTTTGCAGATAAAAATGAATTTGGAGCATCTGAATTGTATTCTTTGTTAGATTTTAAGTTACACAAAAACTTATCTGCTTATAATGCATATAAAATAGGGAAACTAGGCGCAAAACCAAGATTAGGTGATATAATAATTTCGGAGCATGGCAAGAAAAACTAAAAGCAGACCACCAAAATTTCAGGTTGCCATAGTTGGAGAAGGTGAAACTGAATGGTTTTATTTCAACAATATGAGGCAGTACGAGAGGTTTAACTTTAAAGTTGAACCAGAGTTACCTAAACATTCTGATTACAAAGCTATTATTAGAACTGCTCGAAAAAAAAGAGATGAGGGTTATGATTTAGTTTTTTGCGTCCTTGACCTGGATAGAATAATTACAAATGATACAGAACGGAAAGGATATCTAATAGAAAAATCAAAAACAAAGTCTAATAAAGACATTGAGTTTATTGAAACAATGCCATGCATCGAACTATGGTTCATACTTCACTTTTTAGATAACTATTCCTCAAGGATTTACCTTGATTATAAACAGGTGAGCAGACCACTAAAGCGTTATATCCCTGACTATGAAAAAACTGCAAAATTTTTAAAGCCTTTCCGTCTTTATGAGTATTTGATTAAAAATGGGAGTTTTGAAAGTGCAGATGGATATGCCACAAGACTGGTAGAAGAAAAAGAAAGTAGTGACAACCCATTATTTAACTTTACCCAAATAAACAATTTAATAAATAGATTGAAAGACAAATAAAGCACATACCCCCCAACCCGCGGTATAGCCAATAAAGGTTTTGGAGGTTTGCGTGTTTCATTTCCCACGCCAATCTTGTAGTATTTTTATAGGATAAAGTTCCACAATCCCTTACGGCACATACACTCGACCGTTGAAAGTTCATTTTGCGAGAGCTATGCAAACAACGGTTTTTCGTTCAAATTAAAATTTTGTATTTTTGTAATAGAGTCACTTCATCCTTCGGTTAAAAAATATCTTGATGAAAATACATTCTCGAATTTTTCATTGACTGACGGAAATCTAAATTGGAATGATTATGATTTAATTTTCCCAATTTCGGATTTATATAATGGAAGGGTTTAAGCCGGGCTAAGGTGATGGTATTGGAGCAAGTCAATAATTTAAGGGAAAGTAATTATTACTAACACTAGTTAGAGTTCGTCTTTTTAGTCAGGTTTCCCGCAGATTTCGCTGATTTGCGCAGAAAAAAATCAGCGCAAATCAGCGAAATCTGCGGGAGATTCTTTAGCCTCGGATAGAAATAGTTGACTTTATGGACAGGCACTAGTTAAACCAAATTAAGAAAACATCAAAAGCACTACTCCTCCTGCAAATCCCTTATCGAAAACTTTTTCAGGCTTTGCCGTGCAGGGAAATAGATCCACAGCAAACCACTAATGAAAATTGCGGCAACGAGCAGGCTTACAAACAAAGTATTCATTTCGAATGACGGGCTAAGCAAGGTAGGCAAAATACCAACAAGCGCAGAAAACATCCCGGTGATGATACCGGCCAGCAGCAAATCATGGCTTACAGCCGGTTGCGTTCATCTGGAAAAGTGATTACAAATGGAAACTACGAATATTTAAAAGCACTACTGCAAATGAACGATTGCGAGCCATATTTGTGGAAGGTTGGCTGTAACCCTAAAAACCAACTACCATCCATAAGCAAACTACTAATAACCTACCAAACGAATCGAAAACACCAAAAAAATATTATTACTTTTGCCATAAATCGACAAGTCAAAGAATAGATAATGGATGGTCAATTTAGTTCTAAAATAAGTTAAGCATAATACAATATGGATTATATCGAAATAAACGGCTACAAGTCAATAAATAAAGCAAGAATTGACCTTGCTCCTATCAATATTCTGATTGGTGCAAACGGTAGTGGAAAAAGTAATTTCATTTCATTTTTCGACTTTCTCAACAGATTGTACAATCGTAAGCTAAATGAATACATAGCCCTTATTGGTGGCGATAATAAAATTTTACACAAAGGGAAGAAAAACACAGACATTATTTCATTCAAAATGGAGTTTGGTAATGGGCAAAATGGATATTCAGCAAAATTGCAGTCTGGCACAGACGGGTTTGTATTTATAAGAGAAAATTTAATTTTTAAAGGAGACCCAACAAATATTAATCGGTCTGGTATAGAAGCACAAATCAAGATAACTGATAATTTCAGATCTCCGTACGTAAAGAAATATTTAAGCGGATTAAGAAAATATCATTTTCACGATACAAGCTCAAAGTCTCCTTTCACACAATACAGTAACATTGAAAACGATATTTATTACTTCTATGAAGATGGTATGAATGTAGCTGCAATTGCGTATCATATTCAGGAAACTAACAAAATTGTTTACAATAGAATTATCAAAATTATTCAGTCAATAGCTCCATACTTTTCAGATTTCTATTTCGCTCCAAACAACGAAAAGAATGTTAGGTTGCTATGGACAGACAAATACAGTGATGTGATTTTTGGGGCCAATGACCTTTCAGACGGAACACTGCGTTTTATAGCGTTATCGGTTTTATTTCTACAACCGGATTTACCTGACACTATTATAATTGACGAACCCGAACTGGGTTTACATCCTTCTGCAATAGCAAAATTAGCTGGAATGATAAAATCGGTTTCTGATAGAGGGTGTCAAGTAATTGTTGCCACTCAATCAACTGATTTAATAAGCCATTTTTTACCCGAAGATATTATCACGGTTGATCAAATTGACGGCCAGACAGTATTCAATAGGCTGAGAAGTGATAACTTGCATCAATGGCTTGATGATTATACCATTGACGATTTGTGGAAACGAAACATTATTACAGGAGGTCAGCCGAACTATAGCCTATGAAAAGAGTGAAAATTATTTGTGAGGGTGAGACAGAACGAGAGTTTTGTAAATATGTTTTAGCTCCTCACCTTATACACCATAACATCTTTATCCAGGCACCATTAATCAAAAGGTCAATGGGAGGAACAGTACGATGGTCTGTATTAAAAAAAGAAATAGAAATGCACTTGTTAGAACCCAATGTTATTGTATCAACTTTTTTTGATTATTACGGTTTGTATCAAAAATATAATTTCCCTAAATGGACAGAAGGTGAAAGAATTGCAGATAAAAATATCAGAATGGATTTTTTAGAGAATGCAATGAAAGTAGATATTTCTGATGCTATCAGACACAGATTTATTCCATATTTACAACTGCACGAATTTGAAGGCTTACTCTTTAATGATATTCAAATTTTCTATGACCAAGTTCCTAAAGCCGAGCTTGTTGGAATAGCAGAATTAAAAAGAACTTTTGCTGAGTATGACAATCCTGAGATGATAAACAATAATCGGGAAACATCCCCAAGCCATAGACTAAAACGAATTATTAAAGGCTATAACAAGCCATTATATGGACACTACTTTGCGGAAGCAATAGGAATTGAGCAAATAAGAGCGAAATCCCCAAGATTTAACCAATGGGTAGAAAAATTAAGCACTCATTAAACGTTAACAAAAAAGGACGAACAGCTAATCGAGTGGACGATTGCGAGCCATATTTTTGGAACCTTGGCGTAAATTAACGAATCCGCACAAAAACTTGCCAAATACGGACTAATAATTATATTTGCACGTATTAAAATAAAATAATTATGGATGCAAAACTGACATTAAAGCTTGACAAATATGTGATTGACAAAGCAAAGAATTATACTTCGTCTCAAAAAAGAAGTCTTTCTCGTTTAATTGAGTCATACCTAAAATCGCTAATTGATACGGACAATATACAATCACAAAACGATATTGAGATTTCTCCTTTTGTAAAAAGTATGCAAACAGGAGTCAAATTGCCTGCCGATTTAGACTACAAAAAAGCTTATGGAGACTATCTAAGTGAAAAATACAAAGACATAGATGCGATGAAACAAAAAACTGTGTAAATTTGAACCATGAAAACTAACATTGAAATAGAAAATAAACTGAAAGAACTGAAACCAATCTTGTTTCAGAATTATTTTGTTGACAAAATTGGATATTTTGGTTCCTATTCCCGGAATGAACAAAAAAAAGATTCAGACATCGACATTTTAGTTTCTTTTAAAAAACCACTTGGCTGGGAATTTTTTGACTTACAGGAATTGCTTGAAAAGGAATTACAACTAAGAGTTGACCTGGTTTCAGACAAAGCACTAAAGACACAATTAAGGCAAATCATTTTAAACAATGTAAAATACGTATGAGCCCGATTAATAGAGAATTCATATTGTACCTTGAAGACATGCTCCAATCTATGAGAAGAATTGAGGAATATTATGGTGGCTTTGACTTCAAACAGTTTAAAATGAATTACATGGTCGTAGATGCCATCATAAGAAATTTTGAAATAATTGGAGAAGCATCAAAGAATATTCCGAAGGATATACAAGAAAAATATCCAGAACTTCCCTGGAGAAAAATGTATGGCCTGCGAAACTTAATTGCATAAGAGTATTTTGGAATTGATTATGAAATGATTTGGGAAATTGCTAAAAATAATTTACCTAAAAACAGGAAAGCTTTGGAATTAATATTGAAAAAAGAAAAAGTACAGGGTGGTAACAAAGACCAATAAAGCATGGCGGGTACACTTCGAATTATCTTTATCACAATTTGAAAGATACTTACTCCAAAAACCGCCACGCTTCATAGCCAAGCCGTTGTAGCCAATAAAATAAAAAATGAAGGGTTTCTTATTCATTACGATTTTGAAATGAATATCTTTGTTTCAAAAGATAAGATAGAATGAAGAAAAATAGTAGTATTGTCATAAAGGATTCAAGTGTGTCAACAACAGAAGTTAATAAAGAACTGTTCATTTCTCTGACTGATATGGCGAGGAATAAAAACCCTAAAGAACCGAAAGATGTTGTGAAAAACTGGATGCGCTCAAGAACAACAATCGAATTTTTGGGGATTTGGGAGCAGTTGAATAATTCTGATTTTAAAGGGGTCGAATTCGACCCCTTATTATATGAGGCTGGAAGTAACTCATTTACTCTTTCCCCAACAAAATGGGCTGAACTGACAAATGCCAGGGGAATTATATCAAAAAGAGGGAAGAATGGCGGAACTTATGCTCATCAAGACATTGCCCTTGAATTTGCATCCTGGATAAGTGCTGAATTCAAAATCTATCTGCTAAAAGAATTCAAACGCCTGAAACAAGAAGAGTTTGAATCCAAACAACTTGAATGGAACTTGACAAGAACCTTGGCAAAGGTAAATTATCATATTCATACGGATGCAATAAAGGAAAACCTTATTCCCCAGAATGTTGAACGAAGTTCTTTTGTTTATGCAAATGAGGCGGATTTATTGAATGTAGCTTTGTTCGGAAAAACTGCCAGGCAATGGAGAGAGGGTAATTCGACATGCTCAGCATCCGACAAAAAAGGAAATATCCGGGATTATGCAACGTTGGAGCAATTGGTCGTTTTGTCGAATATGGAAAGTATGAATGCGGAGTTGATTAAATCTGGTATTGAACCAACAGATAGACTGGAAAAGCTAAATAAAATGGCAATCTCACAAATGAAAGTGTTGATTGAAAACTCATCGATGAAAAAATTTAAATAAAAAAACTACTCCTCCTGCAATTCCCTTATCGAAAACTTTTTCAGGCTTTGCCGTGCAGGGAAATAAATCCACAGCAATCCACTGGCGAAAACTGCAGCAACGAGGAGGCTTACAAACAAAGTATTCATTTCGAATGAAGGGCTAAGCAAGGTGGGCAAAATACCAACAAGTGCAGAAAGAATCCCGGCGATAATGCCTGCCAGCAATAAAACAAAGTTTTCAAAAAAGACCAGGCACAGGATTCTCGATTTTTGAAAACCCAGGGCTGAGAGCAGCGTCAGTTCGCTTTTACGTTCCTGGATATTGCGCAACAAAACAATGCCCAGGCCAATGGTCCCGATCAAAACACCCAAACCCCCCAAAATCATAAACACGGAAAGGTAAGTATTGGTAACCGAATTAAAGGTTGCAAGCCGTGTGGTAGTTGGCATAAGTTCAATTCCATAATCCATCAGGCGATACTCAAGCAGATCAGCGATTTCCTTTTCGGAAGGGGCAGGAGTATCAATCAACGTAATTTCCGAGCCACTTGTTGATGGGTAGTTGGATAGAAAAATACTATCGGCAATCAGAATATTCCCCTGAAAAATGGAGTTTTTTAATCCGCCCGCCAAAAGCAGCTTAATCTCATTTCCCTGCTCATTGATGTAGGTAAGGGTATCTCCGACTTTTAACATCAATCCCCAGGTAATCACAGTTTGATCGGCAAAAGCTGGGATTAAACCTTTTTCAATTTCTTGATTCAGCGACAGCCAGGGGTGGTTTTCATCCACATTATCCATAAGGTTTGTAAATGAAAATGATCCTCTTTGATCAAATATTTTAGGATCAACTCCAAGAATCTGTGGCTGGCTTACCTGATTCAGGTTCAGGCAGCTTGCATCGTCACCCTGCAAATTATGAAACTGGATAAAGTTTGCATCCTTCAAAACCGGTTCATCTTCTAAACCGTATTTTTCTTTACCGACAGGTGTATTCAAATCATAGATTAACGGAACTGAAGTTTCTGCCCAAAATTGAAATCCACCAGTTCCGGATGACGGATTATTTGAAGCCCCATAAAATGTTTGCTGATTTGCCCCTGTAATAATAATTGTGAAAGTGCCCAATGCCAGCAATGTAATTGTTGAAAGGCTGGCAGTTTTGTTTCGTCCGGCATTTTTTAAAACCAGTTGCCACAGCGACATTGGAGCATCATGGAATTTATTTCCGGCAACAGCCAATAATCTATAAACAAGCGCAAGTAATCCAACGAGGAATAATCCGCCGGCAGGCAAAAACAAACCCGAATTTTGGGACACATTATTGAGTAAAGAAAATATTACCAATGCAAAAGCACTTCCCAAACCCAAAACTATCAATGTTGAATTTAGGAAATATTTGGATTTTGACGAACTAAGCCTTTGAGGTTCTGACTTTGTAATCAATGCATTGATGGGTTTTTTCAATTTGCTACGGGTGATAATAAAGATGGTAGCAAAGGCAATGAAAATACCCGAAATAGCACCTGTAAAAAGCGTAGCAGGGTCAATGTAAATCCATAGGCTGGTAGTTCTCACCACATCCCGCCAAACAGAATTCAGGCCGTGCATTATCCCCATATTGTATAATATGCCTGCAAAGGTGCCGGCAATAGATCCGGTGATAATTACGAGCAAAGCTTCGAGCATTCTGAATTTTACAATTTGCTTCCGCGAAAAACCGATGGCTGCAAGTACGCCACCCTCCCGGTTACGAGAAGCAATATGCAAGGAAAAAAGCAATGCAGTGAGCAGAACACCTGCCGCGATTACAAAAAAACTCAGGCTCAGGAATAATTCCCCAAAATCCACCGCATTTTTAACCCCGTCAAGTCCTTCGTTGCGCACCGGCCTGAACTGCAAGCCTAAATCACGGGATGTGAGCATCGACAGAATTTTCTCTTCGGTTTCAGATTTTGAAATTTTGCTTCCCGAAAATCTGAAAGCCGTGTATTTACCGAATTGATTGGCCCACATTTCTTCGCCTGCCTCGATGGAGATAAACGCTTTGGGTGTTCCGCGATAATCATCCCAATACTTTTCATCTTTATCCCTGATTTTCTCGAGATCGATGGGAACACCGGTGTTCCAGTCGGTGCAGCTTCCGGCATTGGCCATGCCCAGAAAATCAGGCATCAGCGCCCTTGCATCGGGCAAGTCTTTTAATGGAATTACATCCCTGATTACAAATGATTTGGTTTGATTGGCTAATTTTCTCATCGGACCAATTACAAAATAATCGAGCAAGAGTGTGTCGTTGATTTTTGCCCCCAAATCATCGGCCAGCCAGGAGTTGATAATGATTTCCTGTTTACCTAATTTATTTGATAAAATTGGAGGTGTTGATGCGGTAACAAAAGAATAGGGTGTTGATTTATCCCCCAGATGAATCGAATTCACCAGATAGGTCAAAACAGGTTGACCTTCCATTTGAAGACTTTCGATGGCATCCGAAATTACAGGATCTATAAAAATACGATTTGAAGTTAGCTCGAAATGCCCCTCCCCTGTTAGATTCGTCAATTTTAATCCTGCATCTTTCAAATTCCAGTTTTCGGCAAAAGCCTGATTGACTTTTTCAACATCCAGTCCTGCTTTATCTTCGACAAGAATGATGTTTGCCAATCCCTCAAGATTCAACCTTGCGGCTAAAAAATTTCTATCCACAAAAATATTGTAGGGAGCGATTTGATTACTTTTCAAACTAAAGCGACCCAAATGATCATTATCAGCTATTGCACCAACTTTTAGCCGGATAGCTGCGGTGGTGGTATTGTCTTCGGCAAAGGGAGCATTTACCGGGATTAAACTGGCCTGCTCCATGCGAAGCACCAGCTCATCATCAACCTGTATTTGCAGCTTTTCTGCCAAATTTTCGCTAACGATTGCTTCTCCTGCATTAATTTTTGGCTCACTTAAATCCGACAATTTCCAAAAATCATTATCAATCCCCAAAACCTCAATCCCATTTACTCTTTTATCCGTGGCCGGATTGTTTGCCATTCCCTGATTGCGCAAAACTGCTGTAGTTTTAACCTTTAGATGCGCGGAAATATCGTTGGTCAATTCGCTTCTAACAAACCTGTCGCCGGTTTCCATAGCAAATCCGGTGTTCCCCAAGCGCAGGTCAACCATCTTTTTCAGGCTGTATTTTACTGAATCGCCGGTGATAAGCGCACCAGTAAGGATGGCAGTGCTGAGCAAGGTTCCTGCAAAAAGCGCGAGGTGCTGCCGCCGAAAATGAATAATGCTTTTTATTATTAGCCTGAAAAGTGTCATAGAACGCTATTTTCGGAGGGTTAATTTACCATCGGAAAGCGTATAGACCAACTGCATTTTTTCGGCCAGCCGCTCGGCATGGGTAACTATTAACATCGAAATACCCTTTTGTGTATTGATTTGTAAAAGCAGTTCACCCAACTGATCGGCAGATTTTTGATCCAGTGAACCGGTTGGCTCATCGGCCAATAATACATTAGGTTCATTAATCAAAGCCCTGACCAATGCCGCACGCTGACATTCGCCCACCGACATTTGTCCAGGTTTTTGTGTATTTTTATCGTGTAACCCGACAAATCTCAACAGATCCATCGCCCTTTCATTTGCGGTTTCCTTCAAATATTTATCTGTGGCCGGAATCAATGGGAGCAGCACATTTTCGATAAGGCTGAGCTGTGGCAGCAAATGGTGTAGCTGGAAAACAAAACCTATTTTTCGGTTTCTGATTGCCGATAACTTTTTATCATTCAACAATGAAATATCTTCACCACCAAAAATTACTTTTCCTGCATCGGCATTATCCAGCGTGCCTGCAATATTGAGCAAGGTACTTTTCCCCGAGCCTGAAGGTCCAACAATCCCAATCATTTGTCCATCATTAATATCAAGGTTTAGATTATCGAGAATCACGCGCTGGTTATTTGTTCCGGGAATACCGTAGGATTTTGAAATATGCTGTAATTTAATGGTCATGCGTTTTATCTTTAATCAACAAAAATAGGGTTTTAGGTTCTAATACCCTTTTTGTAGATGTAAATAGTGGCTACCACTGTAAACAGATTCCAGCCTTGCCGGCGAGGCAGGTCTCCTTTCAAAACTTCCCCGATAGTTCAGCGATTTTTTACTGCTTGTTTGCATTAGTAATGTAGTTGTTTTAATAGTGA
>CAZQIV010000079.1:0-32264 GCA_964593705.1 uncultured Lentimicrobiaceae bacterium
GGCATATCGTATTAGTTATCAACAATATAAAGTTAATAGACGGACACTATTTAGTCCGCATTTTTCGTGTTATACCAATTTGACATCAAAATGAGCCAAAGCGAAATTTTGATGCATAAATGGTAAATGCCGACCAGCCTGAATAACCATTCCGGCAGGCAGGTGCATTTTTAAAGCGGCATTAAAATGCATAGTGAATTAATGATTCTCCCGATAACCATCGGGATTAAATAACCATCGGTATTATTAGCATTGCACAGACGCACCACGTGTCGCTAAAGCTTTAGCAGAAGCTCAAGAAACCTGAACCTGCCAACATAGTAATCTATTTAAAAGGGTATTGCAAGGATGTATATACGTAAAGATAATGGCAAGCTAAAGCTCAATTTTTACGCAAAAAGACATCCTTTTATGTAGGCGGACATGTTAAACTTGACATCGGCATTGGCTTTGGCCTACTTTTACTGTGCTTATGAAAAACCTATCCATCCACGTTAAAGGTAAAGTATTTAAAACCGGCTACAGGTACCATGTAAAACAAATGTCCTACCTGTTTCAAATCAAAGGTACAATCAGGTATTTGGCCGATAAATCTATTTACATCGAAGCAAGTGGCCCTCCTGCTGAAATGGATGAATTCCTTCGCTTTATCAGAATTGGCAATTTCTCTTCTCACATCGAGGAATTCATCCTTAAACAAACTGCACCAAAACCTTTTCGGTCATTTATTCTATTAAAATCTACAGTTATGGATACAGGATTTTCATAAAATCTGATGAGCCGGGTGAGGTGCAGCTTAAGGTTTATAATCTAATTGGGTAAACTATTCTGTCACGAAGCCTGTCAGCCCCGCACGTGCGGGATGGGAAGTCAGGCAGGAAAATTTTCCATCGTTCGCCTGCCGGCAGACATGGAAACATTTGAAATATTAAAAAAGAAACAAATATTAAAAATGAAACTTAAATAAATAAAATGATGAAAAAATTACAACTAATTATTGGCCTGGTACTCATTCTTACAAAAGTAGGGGTAGCCCAACTAAGTGGCACCTACACCGTAGGAAGCGGGCAAGATTACACAAGCATCACTGCAGCAGCTGACATACCTGCCTGTATGATCCCACAAGGTGACAGTTGCAGGACGACTAGTCCCTTTTCGCCAACATTACAGGGACTAGTTTCGGATACTTTAAGGATTGTTTCCAATGATCCGGATGAGCAGCTGGTAAAAATAAATCCCAGTGGCAATCGTGTAAATCCTGAAATTAAACTTTCAAATACTGATGATTATACCCTGGTTACAAACAATTTTAATTATATTAATGTTGGTGAACTTTCAAATCCATCCTTCACCGATCTTGACGGAGATGGATTACTTGATTTGATTATCGGTGAATTAGATGGCAATTTAAATCATTACGAACAGGATGCTGTAAACTCACCTTCTTTTTCTTTTGTCACCTCCAGTTTCAATTCCATAGATGTTGGTTATAAATCAGCACCATCCTTCACCGATCTTGACGGAGATGGGCTTTTGGATTTGATTATTGGAGAGAGGGCTGGCAATTTAAATCATTACGAACAGGATGCTGTAAATTCAACTTCTTTTTCTTATGTCCCCTCCAGTATCAATTCCATAGATGTTGGCTATGCTTCTAAACCAACTTTCACTGATATTGATGATGACGGATTATTGGATTTAATTATCGGTGTTGATTCCCACGTAATATACCATTACAAACAGTATGCAATTAATTCTACCCTATTTTCATACGTAACCAATAATTTTAATTCCATTGATATTGGCCAATTTTCCGCTCCAACTTTCACTGATATTGATGGTGACGGGTTATTGGATTTAATTATCGGTGAATTGTTATGTACCTTAAATCATTATAAACAGGAAACCATTAATTCTACTTCATTTTCATTTGTTTCTGATAACTTTAATTCCATTGATGTTGGCTTTCATCCTACTCCAACTTTCACTGATATTGATGGTGATAATTTATTAGACCTGATGATTGGTGAGGAATACGGAACCATAAGCTATTATAAACGTGAGAGAATTGATTCCTTGGATTTTGGAAGCTTACTTGCCGGAAAGACTACTTTACCAAAGAACTACTTAGTTGAGGCAACAGAACTTTCAGCTAAGCTCATAGTAGAATGCCCTGAAGGATTTACAGTTTCCTTGACTGAGGAAAGCGGTTATGAACAGCAATTAAGTATAATACCAGTAAGTGGTGAGGTTTCCGATACTCTTTTTGTCAGGTTTGAACCAGATTCATTAAAAACCTACAGCGGGGATATTATCCATTTATCATCAGGTGCAGAAACGAAAAATATCACAGTCACCGGTATTGGTGTTGAAATTGACCATTTCCCGGGAACTGCTCTTGCATTTGATGGGTATAATGAACATGTGATAATACCTGATAATCCGTCGTTGGATATAGAAACAAATATCACCATTGAAACCTGGATAAAAGCGGAATCATGGCAAACTAACTATTGGGAAGGAAGTATTATTTGCAAAGACGGTGTAGGTCAAAGTGGATATCTTCTTCGTTGCGGCGATAATGGAAGACTAAGTTTTGCTATTGGCACCGGGATTTGGGACGACTTAATAACTGACAGTGAGGATGCTTTATTGCTAAACACCTGGTATCATGTGGCTGCAACTTATGATGGTTTTACCCAGAAAATATATGTTAACGGAGAACTGATAAAAGAGCGTATCACCAATGGAAATATCTTGTCCAACAATAATGAATTGATGTTTGGTATGAGTCCTAATTACCCTAACAGAACCTTCAATGGATTGATCGAAGAAGTCCGTCTTTGGAATGTAGCCTGCGATTCAGTACAGATCCGTAAAAACATGCACCTTCCATTATCCGGATTCGAATCTGGACTTGTTGCGTACTGGCAATTTAACGAAGGATCGGGTTTGGAAACTTTTGATAATGTATCGGGCAAAACAGGTACCCTTTCAAATATGGATGATGACGATTGGGTGGCTTCTACCATTCCTTTCGGGGATGGATTTTTTAATTCTCAAACAGAAATAGCCGGAACAGTAGATTTTCCGGGAACCGGTCTTGCAGCGTTTTTCAATTCCCAGGCCGGTGCTCCTATAACTGTTTGCAGGATTGATACTACACCAAATAATAATCCAGGGCATATTGGAACTACTTTCGATGCTCAATATTGGCTTGTAAATCGCTACGGAAGCGGAACTTTTGATGTGGACTTGACCTTTACCATTGATGAAGACCTTACAATCGATGACCAATCTGATCCGGAAAGTATTGCCCTATACGGCAGAGAGTGCAATTCAGATGGAGATTGGAATTTCATCTCTTATGCAGTAAATATCGACCCGGCAAATGATAAAGCTACTTTTGAAGGAATAAGCAGTTTCGGTCAGTTTATAATTTGTAGCTCGAAACCTGAGGCTTATGCAGGAACTGCCCTGCAATTTGATGGGACAGATGATTATGTTGACCTTGCCAACCAAAATGGCTTTGAATTCACCAACCAGTTCACCCTTGAGTTTTGGGTGTATCCTGATTCAGTTGATGATTACAATGAATATTGCATTATATCGAAAGAAGATAACTGGTTTGTAAGCATATATTTTGCAGATTCGGATTGTGATGTTGTGTTTTTTAGCCCTATCTGTGGTAGTTTATATTTTTTAATCGATTCTGATATGTTGTATGATCAGTGGAATCATTTTGCTTTTATTTATGATGCAAGAATTGAAGAAAACAGCACAATCAAATTTTACCTTAATGGAGTATTAAAAGCAAACGAAGAGGCAGACGGAAATGGCAATAATCCTGATGGATCGGCGAATATTGGAAGGAATTTTGGAGATTATCCGGACTACTTCCAGGGAAAAATGGATGAGCTTAGATTTTGGAATGTTGCCCGATCGGAAACCGAAATCCGTGAAAACATGCATCATCCGCTCAGTAGCGTAGAAACCAGTCTTGTCAGTTACTTTCAATTTAATGATGGGGCAGGAAGTACGCTAATGGATATTCGGAAAATTAACAACGGAACGCTGACGAATATGACGGAAGATGATTGGATAGATTCTTCAATTCCTTCCGGAGGGGGGATTTCAAACACACAAACAGAATTAGCCGGAACAGTAAATTTTCCGGGAACCGGTTTTGCAGCGTTTTTTAATTCCCAGGCTGGAGCTTCTATAACTGTAAGCAGAATCGATACATATCCAAATATTAATCCTTTATTCATTACCACAACTTTCGATGCTCAATACTGGGTTGTAAATCGCTACGGAAGCGGAACTTTTGATGTGGACCTAAACTTTACCATTGATGAAGACCTTACAATCGATGACCAGTCTAATCCGGAAAGTATTGCCCTGTTCGGCAGGGAAAGTAATTCAGATGGAAATTGGAGTTTCATCTCTTATGCAGTAAATATCGACCCGGCAAATGATAAAGCTACTTTTGAAGGAATAAGCAGTTTCGGTCAGTTTATTATCTGTAGTTCGAAACCTGAGGCATATGCAGGAAATGCCCTGGAGTTTGATGGTGTAGATGATTATGTGGAAACTACCTTAAATAATCTGGGTGGTTCTGCTATCACCATCGAATACTGGTTTAAAGGTACCAGCACCCATTCATCTGTCAGACAGCAGGACGGTAGCATTGGTTATATTGTGGCTGGCTGGCAGGATCTTCATATCCTGTCGAATGACGGACGTACTGCCGGTATTTCTGTTGGCAATGGAGCAGAAGACGGCAACTGGCACCACATTGCAATGACCTGGCAACAAAACACCACCAATGGTTTCAAAAGTTATCTGGATGGAGAGTTAGTAGAGGAGAGAACAAGCTCCGACACTCCCTTACCCAACATAGATGGAAATGTTTTCCTTGGAAGCCTCAATGGACACAGTGAATTTATTAATGGTACATTGGATGAAATCCGGATATGGGATGCTGCCCGTTCAGAAAATCAGATACGCGAAAATATGCACAGAACATTAAGCGGTAACGAAAGTGGGTTAATAGGCTACTGGCAGTTTAACGAAAGCTCAGGAGATATTACACGTGATACTAAAATGAAAAATCACGGAACCCTGCAAAATATGGATAACTCCAATTGGCTTAGCTCCGGAGCCATCTGGAAACGCTGGGAAGCGGCTGCAAAAAATGAGACCTGGAGCAATACCGAAAACTGGAGTACAACTTTTAGCGCACCAACCACAAACGATATGGTGTTGATATCATCGGCAGGCACACAGCCTGTAATTACCAACGAGCCAGGCAGTCCTGCTGTTTGTAAGGATCTTAAGATTGAAAGTGGCGCAACACTTACCCTGGGTGCCGGAAAAGCATTAACGGTTTCGGATAGCATTCTAAATGAAGCGGGCACATCAGGACTAGTCCTCAAATCTATCGAAACAGCCACAGCTTCACTCATCCACAAAAGTGCTGAAGTGGATGCCATCGTTGAGCGTTATATTCCCAAATATGTTGGCGGCGCTGGCTGGCATAACCTTTCTTCCCCTGTTGCAACCCAACCAATCCAACCGGGTTTTGTTCCCAACGAAAATCCAATTCCCGGAAGCAACGATTTCTATAAATTTGATGAAATTCAGAATTTGTGGATAAATACAAAAGATGACTTTGGCAATTGGAATTCAAACTTTGAAGATGATTTTGTGGTAGGCTGTGGATACAATGTGGCTTACGCTGATAATGAAAACAAAGCATTTGCCGGTGAACTGAATGTGGGAGATTTTACTTTCAATGATTTATCAAGCCCGGCAATAAGCTACACGGCAGGAAAAGGCGAAGGTTGGAACCTGATGGGCAATCCTTATCCTTCAGCCCTTGATTGGAATCAATGCATCCGTAATCAAATTGATGCTGTGGTTTACACTTACGATGGTGCCGCTGGCCAATACAAGAGTTGGAATGGAAGTGAAGGGGCTTTAACCGATGGCATTATCCCGCCCATGAATGGTTTCTTCATCAAAGCATCATCAGGAGCAAGCCTCACCATTCCCAATTCCACTCGGGTGCATACAGCACATAATTTCTATAAAGAAAAAGAATATGTTGAAGATTTGCTTGTTCTAAAAGTGGATGGAAACAGTTTTTCAGACAAAACTTACATCCATTTCAATGGCAGTGCAACAATTGATTTTGATAGTGAATTCGATGCTTACAAACTAACAGGAATTTATGAAGCGCCCCAGCTTTACACCAAAACCGGAGATTCAAAACTCAGCATTAACGTCCTGCCAAACACCAGCGATGAGATTATAATTCCGCTGGCTTTGAAAGTTGGAAAGAAACACAGTACAAAATCTCCGTAAGTGAAAATACTTTCTGGCAAACTGTGGATGTTTCGCTTAAAGATCTGGAAACAGGAATTGCCTATGATCTATTAACAATTAACTCATTAACCATTAACCATTCACCTAATATCTCCCCCGATCGCTTTCTCCTGCTTATCAACGGAGCCACCGGCATCGAAGAAAATACCCCGGGTGATGGTATTGAGATTTATGCTTATGGAAATCAAATCTTCATTAAAACAAATGGAGAAGGGGAAGCGCAGGTTGAGGTTTATAATTTGTTGGGGCAAAATGTTTTGCATCAAACTCTGACAGGGTTTAAAACCCTGTCAGAGTTAAGGACAGGATTCTACCTTGTGGTGGTACAAACTGGTGAAGCAATGAAAGTGAAGAAGGTTTTTGTTAGGTAGCTCCAAGTCAGGGCTTCACTTAAAGTGAAACCCTGACTACTCCCGAAGTGAAACCCTGACTAAGCACAAGTCACCCCGTGAATCCTCTCCAGGCATAAAGCATGATTTCATGCATTGCACTACTGCCGGGGGTAATTCACGGGGTGACTAAATCCGTAGCCGCACTGCCGGGATTTCCCGAAGGGATGCCGATGGCAAAACCCTGTCAGAGTTTCAAACCGCCAAATCAGGTTTCTATCTTGTAGTGGTACAAACTGATAAAACATTAAAAGTGAAAAAGGTTTTAGTTAGATAATATTGACGTTTCTATCCGCCAGTTGGCGGACGTGGGAAAGTCAGGGCTTCACTTAAAGTGAAACCCTGACTAAATCTTAAAAAACGGATTTATCACGCTGAAAGCGGACATGGAAACGTTAAAAAAAGAAATTAACAATCACCCGGTAAATCTGTGTAAACCAGAATCCTAATCTCATTAAAAACATGTGAGCTGTCAGAAGAAATTCACCGGATGACTTGAAGTCCTTCTAATTCAGAGCTTAACACCAAGCTATTAAGGAAGATGAATAACAATGAAAAAAAAGCGATCCACAGCCAATCGACTCAACACAAGCAAATCAACTATTTTGTGTATTTTAGGGTTCTAAAAAAACGTCAGTATGATGAAACACCAGTTTTATAGAACTATACCATTTTTGTTATACTTTACAATTATGATTCTATCTGTAGGCAAACTGATTGCTCAAAACCCAAACCGGAACATCGACAGCTTAATTACACGAATCGATAAAACTGAAAACCATGAAAAAGTAGATGTACTCAATGAGCTTGCAAAAGAATACCTCAAAATTTCGCCAGACAAAACCTTAGCATACAGTGAAGATGCCCATCAAATAGCTAAGGAGCTTCACTATTTGGCGGGCGAAGCAGCAGCAACAAAAAATTTGGGAACGGGGTACATGTATTTAAGTAATTTCGATTCTGCTTATCACTACTTAAACTTATCTCTTCAAAAACACGAAACCAGTAATGATTCAAAAGGAATCGCAGCCGTATTAACCAACATCGGGAATATTCATTCGATGCGCAGGGAATATACGCTTGCCCTCGAGAACTATTCAAAAGCACTCCTATTATTCGAGGAACTCGGAATTTTAGAAAATACAGCAACACTCAATCGTCTCACAGGCATAGTTTACGAAAACCTTTACGATCACCCGAAGGCTTTAAGCTATTTCAGGAAATCAGTAGAACTGGCAACAGAAATTGGAAACAACAACATCCTGGCATACTCCTATAATAATATTGCGATCACCTACGGCGAATTGTCCGATTATGAAAATGCCCGATTGTATTATCTGAAGTCCGTTGAGGCATTTGAAAGAACAGGAAACCTGAGAGGTGCTGTGATGGCCAAGGCCAACCTGGCAAGTATTTATGCAAACTTAGATGATTATGAAAATGCCATAAAATTAGTACTTGAATGTATTGAATTTTTCAAAGAAGTCAATGACGGCCCCGGATACGCCATGTACCTCTCCAATCTTGGAATGATGTATAGCAGAAAGGGAAAAATGATAAAGCCCTGGAATCTATTCAGCAGGCATTGGAAGTACACCGTGAATTGGATCTCCAGGCTGAAATAGCACGCGACCTTTTGGGAATGGGTGTAATCTATAAAGAAATCAACCAGCCCGAAAATGCGCGGGTACATTTAAAGGATGCCCTGGGTATCGCTTTGGAAACTGGTGATTATTGGGCTATTGCCACCTGCTACGAAAACCTGTCGGAATTAAACCGGGCTAAAGGCAAACTGAGAAAGGCATTGGAAGAGTATAAACTTTATAAAACATACAACGATAGCATCATAACCGAAGAAAACCGCGAAAAGATTGCAGAACTGGAAGTGAAATTTCAAACCGAGAAAAAGGAAAAGGAAAACCTGATGCTGCAACAAGAAGTTGAGATAAAAGAAATAGCGATTAAACAAAAGAATACCCAGATCACTGTTTTTATAATTGTAATTTCGATTGTAATTATTTTGCTACTTATCATATTTATTCTTTTCAAACAGAAGTCCAGATCCTATACCGCCCTGGTTCGGCAAAACCTGAAATCGCTGGATATTGAAAAGAAACTTGATAAGAGTATTGAAGAAATTCCGGACAAAATATCTTCTGAGACTTCTGGAGAGAATCACAAATTTAAGGAGTTGGCCATCCGCCTCAGGAAATTTATCATTGAAGAAAAACCATATCTATGGGCAGAAGTAAACATGGAAGAGTTTTGCCAGAAACTGGGTACAAACCGCACCTACCTTTCAAAGCTTATCAACGATCAATACAATCAAAACTTTCAGGATTTATTATGCGAACACAGGCTTCGTGCCGCCCGCGACCTGCTGGCCGATCCAACAAATAAACATCTTAGTGTAGAAGGTATTGGTGAGATGGCCGGATTTAACAACAATGCAACCTTCCACCGGAAATTTAAAAGCTCGGTTAGTTTAACACCCAAACAATTCCGCGATAAAGCACTGGCCTCAGTCCCCAAAATTAGCCCGTCAGTCTCTTAGTTTACACAACTTAATAAGTCATAATAAAAGACCATTACGCTAAACCTTCAGGGTGATCTACTGTTATCCGGTAAATTGATAAAATGAACCATTGCCTTGTATTTTGGCAAATATTACTTCAATATTGCCTTGTATTTTGGTAAATAATACTTCAATATTGCCTTGTATTTTAGTAAATTTTACAGTACTTTAGCCCGGTAAAAAATAAAACATTTTTATTCATGTACCTTAGAAGGCAGATTGACAGTGAATTATTAGCTTGGAGCAAGTCTCCAAACAGAAAACCAATATTATTACGGGGAGCCCGGCAGGTTGGTAAAACAGAATCAGTTCGTAATTTAGCAAAACAGTTTGATAACTATCTTGAAATTAATTTCGAGGAAAATCAAAAAACGCATGCTGTATTTACAGGCGATCTATCACCGATGCAGATATCTGAAACTCTTTCAGCAATTTTTAATGTATCGATTCAACCTGGAAAAACATTATTGTTTTTTGATGAAATACAAGCCTGCATCCCTGCTATTCAATCTTTGCGATTTTTCTATGAAAAAATGCCAGAGCTTCATGTTGTAGCTGCCGGTTCTTTGCTGGAGTTTGCTTTAGCAGAAATCCCTTCGTTTGGTGTTGGCAGGATCAGATCGATGTTTATGTATCCATTGTCATTTGATGAGTACTTGATGAGTTGTGGAGAAGATATCCTGCTTAAGAAAAAGAAAATGGCTTCTCCTTCAACCCCTTTGCATCAATCACTTCATGAAAAACTACTGGTTTACCTTAACAGGTTTTTGATTTTGGGAGGGATGCCCGAAGTGATATCAACTTATGTACAAACTAAAGAAATCAACACCTGCCTACAAATCCAGGATGACTTAATATTTTCATTAAATGATGATTTTGCAAAATATAAAAAACGCCTACCGGTTTCGAGGTTAAGGGATGTATTTAAGGCGGTAGTGAATCAATCAGGGAGTAAATTCATGTTTTCAAAAATAATAGGAGAACCTAAACATAAGCTAGCCAAAGAGGCCTTGGATTTACTTATCATGGCAGGTCTGGCTATTCCTGTAGTTCACACAGCCGGAAATGGCATTCCACTTGGGGCAGAAGCAAATTCAACAAGACAAAAGATACTCATGTTTGATACAGGTATCTTTATGAGAATATCTGATTTAAATCTTGGTGATTTGTTAATCTCACACAGCTTCAATATAATCAACAAAGGAAACCTGGCAGAGCAATTTGCCGGTTTGGAACTGTTGAAATCAAGCTCTTGCTATCAACCGGGAAGTTTATATTACTGGCACAGGGAAGCCAAAAACAGCAATGCTGAAATAGATTATTTAGTAACAAAAGGAACAACAATTATCCCTATGGAAGTTAAAGCAGGAACCAAAGGTGCAATGCAAAGTATGTTCCTCTTCCTTAAGGAAAAACAAAGGAATCTGGGCATTAGGGTTTCGAATGAAAACTTTTCACAATATGATAATATTAATGTTTATCCTCTATACGCAGTTTCAAATATTCTTTCAAAAATTTGACAAAAAAGAACTTTTTCTGAGCAGCTCAAAATCCCACCCCAAACAAACTATAAAGTAGCCATTATCAAAACATATTGACATACTTACTCAACTTTTGACGCACATACAGTGGTTTTGTTGCAGGTATAGTGATTTTGCCTCACTCCATGCTTATGTTTGCTGTCATGGTCTGTATGAAAATAAATATCTATGGCAAAGTTTACAAAACCGGGCTGCGGTATTTTATTAAAGAGAAAGCCTCTCAATTGAAAATTTCAGGTCAGGTTTTTTATCAGGACGATAATTCTGTGGGTGTAATAGCCATGGGTGAAAAGTTGGACATGGATGAATTTATCCGGTTTTGCCGCCTGGGGAACAAAGATTCGTTGGTTGAAAACCTCCAGGTTGAGATCATCCCAATAACAGATGACGCTTCTTTTAATGTGGTGGATGGTAAAGAAATGATTGAATGCATGAATGCATGAATGATAGAATGATAGAATAAATCTTTTCTCAACCTATAATTTAATAATAAACCCAATAAACATTTACGGATCAATATAAAACAGTAACTATGAAAAAAAATCTAACTGCACTTTTAGCCCTTTTTACTGCATTGGTATTTTGCACCTGTGCATTCACAAACTTTCACCCTTCAGGCGGAAGATGTTATAACCATGCTTTGGAATTATGGTGCTGCACCAGCCATCACTGACCTTAATGGTGATGGTTTGCTGGACGTATTTGTCGGCGGCAAATCCGGATATCTTGAATGCTGGTCTCAGGATGGCTACCACTCAAATTCCTTCCACATATATTGCGATATTACTTATATTTCTGTGGGGACAAATGCTGCCCCGGCATTTGCCGACCTCGATGGAGATGGTTTGATTGATTTACTTATTGGAGAACAAGACGGACTCATCACACATTATGAACAGAGCAGCCCCAGATCACTCAATTTTGACCTGCGCACATCCAACTTTTGCTCAATAGATGTTGGATACTACTCAGCACCAACACTTACCGATTTCAATGGAGATGGCTTATTGGATCTGGTTGTTGGAGCGTATGGTTACGCGCAATATTTTGTACAGCAATCTGTAAACTCAAATACCTTTATACTGGTCGATGCGCAATTTGTTGGTACTGAAGGCTACACGCTTACTCCAACATTTACCGACCTTGATGGAGATGGCTTATTAGATATGTTTGTTGCCTTTGGAACTGATAAGATAAAACGTTTTGAACAGTTGTATGCCAATACATCTGAATTTCAATATGTGGCAGAGTTTGATTTAGGGCTTTATCCTGTTTCTTACCCTGCTTTTGCTGACCTGGATGGCGACAGGAAACTGGATATGCTCATTGGGGATAATGGGGCAAATGTTGATCACTGGGAGGTTACATTCACATCAATTAACCAAAGCTGTGTTACCACGGCAAATGCCGAATCCCTTACAGCCACATCCGCCATACTTGGGGGAAATGTAAGCGACAACAATGGTCACCTGATCGTACACCGTGGCGTATGTTACAGCAATACCAATGTAGTCCCGACAATAGCCGATTCCACGGCTTTCATGCCAGGTCCAGGCACTTCCTTTTCTGCAACTGTGGATAGTTTATCAGGATTAACAACTTATTATTACCGGGCCTTTGCTATAAGTTCTCTTGGTATTTTTTACGGGCCGCTTAAGACTTTTAATACTCAATTTGCTGATGAAATCACCTCAAATTTTAATTCATTTGATATTGGCGGTAATTCAGCCCCGGCAATAGCCGATATTGATTGTGACGGGCTGCTGGATTTACTGATTGGCGAAACATCAGGAAACATCAATCATTATGAGCAAGATACCTTGAACTCGACATCAGTTACATTGATTTCTGATCATTTCAATGAAATTAATGTTGGCAATTACGCTACCCCAACAATATCCGACATAGATGGTGATGGTTTGCTCGACTTGTTGGTGGGAGAAGAAGGTGGAAACATCAATCACTACGAGCAGGATGCTTTCGATTCATATACTTTTACTTTGCTTACCACCACTTTTAACAACATAGATATTGGAGATTGGTCGGCACCATCCTTCACTGATCTGGACGGGAATGGCATCCTGGATTTAATGATTGGAACCTATAATGGAAAGATAGTTCGTTACATCCAACTGATGTCCAATTCTATGCAGTTTATTTTAGCAAATCCATTTTTTAATGGAATTACTGTGGACGCACATGCTGTCCCAACATTTACCGACCTGGAAGGTGATGGAAAGATAGACCTGCTCATCGGTGAATATAACGGAAAAATACACCATTACGAACAGGAAGATATAAACTCCAGTTCATTTACATTTAGAACAAACAGTTTCAATTCAATTGGTGTCGGGCATGAATCCAAGCCAATGTTTACTAACCTGGATGGAGACGGCATGCATGATTTGCTTATCGGTGAATATGGCGGAAATATCAACCACTTTAAATCAGTAGTTGAAACCATTAATTTAAGCTGTATAAATACGGATGTTCCGGGCATAGTTAGTGAGACTTCAGCTACCTGTGGTGGGAATATTACGGATGACAATTCACACTTTATTTTAAGAAGAGGCGTATGTTATAGCACAATAAATGCAACTCCAACCTTTGCTGACAATAAAGAGAATATGGGCAGCGGAGCAGGGGCGTTTTCGGGCACTATATCCGGGCTGTCAACCGATTCAATCTTTTATGTCAGGGCTTTCGCAAGTAGTGCACTTGGGGTTTTTTACGGGGAGGTTCAAACCTTTCCCTCTCCTGATAAGTTTGCCGGGACAGCCCTTGAGTATGATGGCATTAACGATTATGTGCAAATAAGCATCAATTCTCCACAAACAGATTACACCTACGAATTATTTTTTAAAACCACAGATTCAAATGCAAAAATATCTTCTGTAAGGAATCCTTCATTAGGGACTGCAAAGGATAGGAACCTGTACCTTGAAAACGGAAATATTTTTCATAGGCTCTGGGAAGATGAAACCATTGGGTCATCCGGACAAAATTATGCAGATGACATTTGGCATCATGTTGCTGTTGTGGTAGAGTCGGGTGTGGGGCAACGCCTTTATGTAGATGGTAACCAGGTAGCTTCGGGAATAAAAGATCAATCTGATTTTGATTGGGATACTTCCCTCGACCTGGGCTATTCTGGTGCATATTTTAATGGGAAAATAGAAGAAGTCCGCCTTTGGGATGTTGTAAGGACAGTAACCCAGATTCGTGAAAACATGTATCTCAACCTTACAAAATTTGAAACCGGGCTGGTTGACTACTGGCAATTTAATGACGGTAGCGGAACAGTGTTAACTGATATTATGTTCAATGGTCATGATGGAGCCTTAATGAACATGGATGATTCAGATTGGATTGAATCAACCATTCCTTTTGGACCGGGCGCTGCTGATTCGCAAACAGAAACGACAGGAACAGTTGTTTTTGCAGGAACAGACCTTAGCATGTCTTTCAATTCGCAAAACGGTGCGGATATCACTGTTACCTGTATCGATACGATTCCAAATACAGACCCCATTGGGATTGAAACTGTTTTTAAAAATCAATATTGGGTAGTTAAGCGTTTTGGAACCGGAACATTTAGTGCAAATGTAAGTTTTACAATAAATGAGGACCTAACTGCCCTGGATGAAACCTATCCTGACCTTATATCCCTTTACACAAGAACTGGAAATACTGACACGGATTGGGTCCATACGGCCAATGCAAGCACTGTGGATTCTGCAAATAATGTAGCCGTTTTTAACGGAATTACTGATGTTGGGCAATTCATTATCGTAAGGAGAAAAAGACCGGTAATAACAGCATTAAAATCATTTGATTTTAAGTTTATTACATCAAATACTGGAGAAATATCTGATGCTAAAAGTTATTTGATCGTAGCAAAAAATCTACTGGATGATTTGAATATTGAGTCTCCTGAAGGGTTCAAAATTTCGCTTTCTGAAGAAACAGGATTTTCACACAATCTTGCAATCACCCCTGTTAATGGTAGCATTTCTGATTCCATATTTGTGAGATTTGAACCGGATACAATTGGTCTGTACACCGGAAATATAGTTCACACAAGCTATGCAGCAGAAGAGCTAATCCCGCTGAGAGGATTAGTTAGTGGAACAGACAACTTCCCGGGAACAACCCTGGAGTTTGATGGCATTGATGACTATGTGCAAATCAACATCAATTCCCCGCAAACAGATTATACTTATGAGTTATTTTTTAAAACAACAGACCCAAACGCAAAATTTTCATCTGTCCACCATCCTTCCTTAGCTACTGCAAATGACCGGAACCTTTACCTTGATAATGGAAATATCTCCCATAGGTTATGGGATAACGAAACAATTGCTTCAAGCGGCAAAAACTATGCTGATAACACCTGGCATCATGTGGCTGTGGTGGTGGAGTCAGGTGTAGGACAATGCATTTATGTGGATGGAGAACAGGTAGCTTCAGGAACAAAAGACCATTCTGATTTTGATTGGGACAGCTCACTTGATTTAGGGTTTTCTGACGGTTATTTTGAAGGAGAAATAGAAGAGGTACGCCTTTGGAATATTGTCCGTACAGAAACTCAGATCAGGGAAAGTATGTATCTGCCCCTTACAAGAAATGAAAACGGATTGATTTCTTACTGGCAGTTTAATGATGGAAACGGAACTATTTTATCAGATATTATTTTCAGTAATGATGGAACATTAATGAACATGGATGATTCGGCCTGGATCGAATCTACCATCCCAATTGGGACGGGAGTTGCTAATTCGCAAACAGAAACTGCCGGTATGGTTGATTTCACAGAAACCGGCCTTTCTATGTTCTTTAATGTACAGAATGGGGCTGAAATAGCTGTAACAAGGATTGATACGATTCCCAATATTAATCCTTTAGTATCTGATACCGTGTTCGATTCTCAATACTGGGTAGCGAACCGTTTCGGAAGCGGAATATTCAATACCGAAATCACATTTACCATAAGTGAAAACCTGACGACAGGTGATGAGCATATTCCATCTCAGATAAAACTTTATACCCGCCCCAGCAATGCCGACACAAACTGGGCATTTTTAACATCAGCAACTACTGTTGATGCTGCAAGTAATACAGCTACTTTTTCAGGGATTACAGGTTTTAGCCAGTTTATTTTAGCAAAGGTTGGACTGGTGGATAACTTCCCGGGGACGGTTTTGGAATTTGATGGCATTGATGACCATGTTGTTGTTAATTCAACTCCTGAACTCAGGCCTGCCAACAACTTCACAATAGAAGCATGGATAAAACCTAACAACATAATCAACGGCCAGGCTATTATGATGCATGATGAGAATGGTGGTGGAAATGATGGTTATGCTCTTTTTATTCTTAACGGACATGCCCACTTCGGTGTACATAACGGCAGCAACCAGACAATTATATTCGATGAACCGCTTGTGGAGAATTGCTGGAACCATATTGCTGCAGTTTACGACAACAGTGTTTTGAGAATATTTGTAAATGGTGTTGGAAAATCCCAGGCAGGAAGTGGAGATGTGGTGTACAGTATCACGGACAATGTTAATATCGGCAAAAGAGGTGGCACCCATCAACCCAACACAATGCATTATGAAGGAAAGTTGGATGAGATAAGGTTTTGGAATGTAGCCCACGACTCCGTTCAAATCCGTGAAAACATGAACCTCCCCATATCAGGTCAAGAATCAGGGCTGGTTGCATACTGGCAGTTCAATGATGGAAGCGGCACAACTTTATCAGATATTATTTCCGATAATAATGGAATCTTAATGAATATGGATGATTCGGATTGGATTGAATCTACCATTCCTTTTGGGCCGGGAATTTCTAATTCACAGACAGAAACTGCCGGCACAGTTGATTTCACCGAAACCGGCACATCAATATTTTTCAACGCTCAGAATGAAGCCGGGATTACCGTTACACGAATCGATACAGTACCCAATACCATTCCTGCAGGACCGGAAAGCATCTTCGATTTTCAATATTGGGTAGTAAATCGTTTCGGTGACGGTGTATTCGAGGCAGATTTAACCTCGTCCATCGCAGAAGATTTGACTACGGAAGATGAGAACATCCCGTCCCAAATTAAACTTTATACACGAGGAACTACCGCAGATACAAGCTGGGCATTGCTTACTTCGGCAAGTGCAGTAAACGCAGCAAATAATACAGCTACATTTAATGGTATCACAGGTTTCAGCCAATTCATCATTGCCCGTGGAGAGGCCCTTCCCGAATTGTCAGTTGACCCTTCCAACCAGGAAGTCTCAGCATCCGCAGGCACCATTGGTTTTGCTGTAGCCTCCGATACCTCCTGGACAATCAGCGAAAGTGTGGGCTGGTTCAGCATTGATCCGATGAACGGTTTCGAAAATGATGTAATCATAGTAACTTATGATCAAAATATATCAGGTATTGAAAGGATAGGAGAAATTACAGTTACAGCAGCTGGTGGTTTACCCGAAGTGGTAGTTACCATTACCCAGGAAAGCTACCTGGTTCATACCATCAACTTACCGGTGGGATGGTCCGGTCTTTCAAGTTACCTGATACCAGGTGATACCGATATTGAAGATATCTTTGACGACATCCCCGATGAACTTGTTATTGTAATTGCTGAAGATGAAATCTTCTATCCGGGGTATAACATCAATACCATCGGCAACTGGGCGGAACATTCGGCCTACAAAATAAAAACAAATGCAGCAGTGAGCCTACACATTAGCGGTGATATAGAAGAAAACCTTATCCTGCCACTCTACGAGGGCTGGAACCTGATCCCGGTTGTTTCGACCTGCACGGTGGATGTGGTGGATTTGTTTGCTCCTGTGATAAGCGACCTGATTATAGTGAAAGCGGTGGCTGGTTGGGAGATTTACTGGCCGGCAATGGGAATAAATTCCCTTGGAATCCTCAATCCGGGGGAGGCTTATTATGTTTTGGTCTCCGGTGATATTGAAATAACTTTTGAAGCGTGTATGAAGTGATCGCTTAAATCATGAAAATTTTGAGGAACAATAATAATTAGATAGTATTGACATTTCTAAATCCAAGGACGTTAGAAAGTCAGGGCTTCACTTTAAGTGAAACCCTGACTAAATCTTGCTGAAACGGACATAGAAACACTTAATAAGTACAAAAAACAATAGTGAATACTAAAGCTTCTTTAAAAATGAAGCTTTAAATTATCAAAACCATAAATCCCAATTGTTTACTTTTGCACCATGATGGAAGGAACAAAAATTATCAATATTAAGCCGGGTATCGAGGTAAAAGTCATGCTTAAAAAACATCAGGTTTCTGGTGAATTAACCGAGGGGACTGTAAAACACATCCTGACAAAAGTTAGCAATCATCGCTATGGCATCAAAGTCAGGCTCGAAGATGGTCAGGTTGGAAGGGTGAAAGAAATCATTGATTTAGATGAATAAAATGAAAAGGTCAACAACTACTCCAGGCTCTAAGCAGAAAGAAAACACCGTTCTACTCGTTTCAGAAAATACGGAACTGATGAAGTTTTTGCTTGAGAGCCTTCCGAAAAAAAGCAGGAATAATATCAAGTCGCTACTGGCAAACAAACAAGTTATCGTGGAAGGAAAGTGGGTGAAACAATTTAACCACCTGCTTGTTCCCGGGCAAAAAATTGAAATACGCTGGAACCGCATCCCCGAAGAAAGGAAATACCCGGGTATAAAAATCATCCATGAAGATGATGATATTATAATAATCGAAAAAGAAGCTGGTATGCTTTCCATTGCAACTGATCGGGAGAAAACCAAAACGGCCTACAGCATGTTAAGCTCACACGTAAAAAGCCAGTCTCCCGAAAATAAGATATTTGTCATTCACCGGCTCGACAGGGATACTTCAGGGCTGATGATGTTTGCAAAAAATGAAACAATTAAAAGGCAACTACAGTCAACCTGGGAAGAATCAATTGCTGAAAGAACTTATATTGCTGTTGTTGAAGGCATTCCTGTAAAGCCTGAAGGAACGATTAGCTCATTTCTTCACGAAAGTAAAGCAATGATTGTTTACTCAAGTCAAAATCCGGAAAGCGGTCAAAAGGCTGTAACCCATTACCAGACCATGAATTCGGGGAATAATTACTCATTGTTAAAAGTAAATCTGGATACCGGCCGAAAAAACCAGATCAGGGTACATTTAAAGGATCTTGGATACCCGATTGCAGGAGATAAGAAATATGGTGCAAAAACAAACCCGATTGGGCGATTAGGCTTGCACGCGTGGGTACTGGCTTTCGAGCACCCCGTGAGCCATGAAAAATTAAGATTTGAAACTTCAATCCCCGGAAAGTTTTTACATTTGGTTTAATTGAAGTGCAAACTAATTAGGGTCTGTCTATAAACTCATATTCCGCCCCACACCCCTCTAACTCTCCGCCAGTTGGCGGAAGAACCAGCCAACGCACTGGCAGCGGGGGGTTTCCCCTTTAGGGGACTAAGGGGTCGCGCAGGCGAAATCTGCGGGAAATTCTTAATAGATTTGTGAAAAAAAACAACTTTAGAGATCGACACAAATTATTGTGTAAATACATACTCGATAAGGTTTGCCCCCATCTGCAACGCTTTTGTGCGGGTTTCATCCGAATCGCGGTGTACTTCAAAATCTTCCCAACCATCACCAAGGTCTGTTTCGTAGGTATAATAAACCACTAAGCGGCCTTCGTAAATCAATCCAAAACCCTGTGGTGCTTTGTTGTCGTGCTCATGAATTTTGGGTGGCCCTGAATTAAAATCAAATTTCTGATGGTAAACAGGATGATCGAATGGCAGCTCGATAAGCTCCAGTTCAGGAAATACTTTTTTTAGCTGCGGGCGAATAAACTTATCCATACCATAATTGTCATCCACATGTAAAAAGCCTCCTGCAATTAAATACTCCCGTAGATTTTTGGCTTCCATTGTTGAAAATACAACGTTGCCATGCCCGGTCATGTGCAAAAACGGATAGTTAAATATTTCGGGGCTTCCAACATCAACGGTTGCAGGGTCAGGATTTATGGAGGTATTGAGTTTCCTATTACAAAAACTTATCAAATTGGGCAGGGAAGTAGGATTTGCATACCAATCTCCTCCACCATGGTATTTGAGTAATGCAATCTGAACTCCGCCATCAGGTGTGGCAGATGTTAAAAAGAAAAATAATAATATGGCAAACAAACTCCTCTTCATAAATATCTACTGATTTAATAATACAATGGTGTTACAAGCTACCAATGCTGCGGTTTCTGTCCTTAAACGATTTTCGCCCAAACTTATTGGTTCATAATTTTGTTGTGTTGCCCTTTTAATTTCAGAAGTACTAAAATCCCCTTCAGGCCCTATTAGGATAATAGTGTTATTTCCTTTAACATACCTTTGCTTAAGCAGATTTTCGTGATCTTTACTAACATAGGCAATGAATTTTTGACATTGCTGATAGCTATCATTATCTAAAAAGGTATTTAATTCGACAAGTTCATTAAGCCTGGGCATCCAAACTTGCCGGGATTGTTTCATAGCGGAAATAATAATTTTTTCCAGCCTATCTTTTTTTATGCGTATCCTTTCGGAATGTTCGCATTGAACCGGTGTAATTTCATCGATACCAATTTCGACTGCCTTTTCGATAAACCATTCAAACCTTGAAATATTTTTTGTAGGAGCAACAAGCAAATGCAGATTATACTTCTTTGTTTTTGGAATAAACTCTTTTTCAAGCACAGTAAAACGGCATTTCTTAGGATTTGCTTCCTGCAATACACAGGTGTATAATCCGCCCTTTCCATTTATGAAAACAGATTTATCTCCGACACTCATCCTGAGTACTCTTGCAATATGCTTCGACTCTTCAGGGTCTGCATCAAAAACGCCGTTAGAAATATCATTTTTAAAAAACCAGTTCATGAACTTGATCAAATAAAAAAACCTGCTCCAAAGGTGGAGCAGGTTTTCAAAACACTGAAATCATAATTTATTTAAGAATCACCTTCTGAATCATCATTTCATCATCGTTATAAATTCTGATGAAATAAACACCTTTAGGTTGATTTGACATATCAAGTTGGTTGTTAACAAGTGCTGCATTAAATATTAACTGTCCATGTACATTTGTTACTGAAACATTTGCATTACCGTTAAGACCATTAATGCTTAATACTCCCGAGGTGGGGTTAGGATAAATGCTAACATTGGCAAAATCACTCTCAGAAATATCAGTTGATCCAACTTTAAGGTTTGAGATCATCGACATACCATCTATGGCATAAACTCCGTCATAATTTGGCATTGAAGTATTCCAGGTAACTTCTAAGGCATATTCTTTTTCAGTTGACGGACGGTAAAGTTTGAAATTCATCATTTCTTCTTCTTCCAATCCATCCATAATATCTACTGTATAAGTATCATCACCAAATGCGATAACAAGATTATTATCTGAAGTATTTTCTAATTCAACAAAACCTACACAAGTTCCTTGTGAATTGAATACACCAATCATATCACCAACCATAATTTCGCTCATAGCATCCGGGCTTATCGAGATGAAATGCGTATTTCCTGTATTTACAACTTCGTTCCAGGCAACATTCGCACCCTTAAAGGCTGTATGCTCGGGGGTAGAAATTTGGTTTACTGATTTTGAAGATGGATAGGTAAAGTTTATGGCATTATGCACATTAATCTGATAAGCATAGTCGGGAATAAGTGTATCAAGTGTTTGTAAACCACCGTCAGGCCACAATAGCTCAGCAGGATTGTAAATATTATAAACAAGTAGTAATTCAGCTCCAAGCTGGGTTTCAAGTTCCAAAATATCAGTTGGATAAGGAACCCTTACCGGTAAATAACTTGCTCCTTTTGGTAAATCTACAGTCTTGTTAACAATTTGAGTACCTGTAACAATTGTAGATTCGTCTGCACTCATTTTTGCTTTATAACCAAGAACAGGAGTTATTTTTCCGATGGTATTAATATTTTCGGGAGCCCACCAAATACCATAGGGTTTTTGCCTGATAGCGATGATCATTTCTTCTTCCATCTCGGCTAAAACAACAGCAATTGAATCGTTTGGTAAGGGTTCAATAAATGTTGAAAATCCTCCCCATCCCTCATAAATTGTTAAACACTGGAAGTCTTTTGTTATCTCAAGCTCAATTTCACCGGTTTCGCCATTTTCGCCATACACCGCGAGATAATAAGTACCGCCTCCAAGGCTGCAAAGTGTTAAAGATGCCTGGCCAATATCGTTACAACCATCAGTTGCAGTTTCAACTGCGCCGTCAGGAATCATAAAAGGCATATTTGGCATATCATCACAACTGCTGTAAAGTGCAAATTGTGTGTCAAAATCAGAGCCACAAGTAGAAATCTGGATATCACCACCTGGCGTAGTAAATGTAAACCAAATAATTTGATCAAAATAATCTAAGGTTGCATTCTGGGCTGCATCACCGGGAGCACCATAATCGATGGCATCATCGCATGGATCAAAAACCTCAACACAAACAATATTTGATGGTGCTGATTCTGTTCCGTCTTGCATATTGGCAGTTACAAAATAACACCAGTCACCACCAACGATGGATCCATTATAGTTGAGAACATCAAAAAGTTCTGTATCAAGAATATCTTTTACAAGCGGGATAAATACATTACCCGTACCATCATCTAATTTACGGTAAACATTATATGTAGGAACATAAGTACCGCCCTCTTCAAAAATTGTTACGAAGCCAGCGAAATAATGAGGTACTCCTCCAAAAAAATCCCCCTCTACAAAATATTCTGCAATCATTGGTCCTGAAGCACCGCCGGAAACAGTTACGTTTATACTAAAGTCAACAATAAGAAATTCACCGGCCTCAGGTTCTGCAATGGAACTAGCTGACCATTCAACATCCTGACCGAAGAATGATGGACTTGTACTATAAATATCACTGGCAGAATTGATCGAAAATTCACCCGGCAATTCAATTCCAATGTAATCTAAATATTCCCAATCAGGTGAAACAAAGGTTAAGGTAAAATCCAAATCCATTATTGAACCCGGGGTATAATTATTATTACTAACAATATCACCGGCTATTGCATCAGTTCCTTTTGCATTTTTAGTAATAGTCCATGATAATTTGGCCCATGAAAAATCTTCATTAGCGGCAGCTGTGAGAACAGGGGCAACATCGCTCAATGTAGCATCAACAATAGTTGTAGTACTCACTTCAACAAGTGTATCAACAACATTTAACGAACCAAAGCCAACGTCCATACCATTAAAGTTTACATCGTAAACTCCGGGAGGAACATCCATTGAATAGCTACCATCGGCAGCAGTTGTAGTGCTATAAACATCAGCTGTAACCACTACACTTTGGATAGCTGCTTTGGCTCCATCATCAACAATACCTGAAATTGTACCATAAGCATCGGCTTGTACAGTAAAGGCTGCCTGGTAATCAAATCCGGGGCATTCAAATTCATCATCAAAATCAGATGGAGCTACCATGAAATAATATGTTCCGGCAGGCAGATATCCAAATTCTATCGAATCTTCAACACATCCGGGGATTTGTTTAAAACCAACAAAATGATCGTCAAGGTTATCGCAACCTACAACTCCCATTTCGTATTGATCGACCATACCAAAAACAAGAGGTTCTTCGCCAATTACTGCAAGTTTTATGTTACTAACACTTGCAATGGTAATTTTAAACCAGTCAGTATCACGTGCATCATCATCAGCCCATAGGTTTCCACAAATAGTATCACCATCAAAGGCTGTGGTAAACATCGGGATGTCCATATTACATCCACCATTAATATCTTCACCACAAGCTTCTCCTTCGGGAGTTCCACCGGTAGGACAATCCAAGTCGCAACCACTGTTATCTTCATAAATATTAAGGAAGCCATATCCTGTATCCTCACCGTCCCAACCAGTAACCATAAGAATATAACTCTCACCCTGCGTAACACTTAATGTTAGTAAAGAACCATAGCCATATAATCCACAATTTGCATCATCGTTATCATCAATAAAACTACCATTACAATCATCATAAATCCACAATTGGGTATCAAAATAAGTATCACAAAGACTGATTACCACATCACCAGTGAAGGTTGCAGTATAATTGTAAAAAATATCTATGTATCCACCCGGCCATAAACTTTCAGTTGCTTCTTCTGTGTTAAAATACAGATTGTTAACCTCGCCAATTTCCGTGGCATTCGCGCAATCATCATTGGGCACCGGGGTGGTTATGTTGATTGTAAGATCAAAATCCGGAATTTCATCGGTTTTAGTTTTTGGCCACGAATCCACCATAATATAATAGGTACCTGCCTCAAGGGCAATGGCAAAACCATGGGCCTCGCCTGTTCCATAGGTGTCGGTACTTACGGCAAGACAGGTAGCTGTTGGATCATCGAAACACTGTTCGTTGAGGGCAAATCCTGTATATTCAGTAGCCTTGGGATCAAGATTAAAAGTTAAGGTAAGGTCTTCGCTCAGAGTCAATTCAAAAATAACATCGTTTCCACCGTCAAAATCATTCAAACAAGTGCTGTCATAATTGTTAAAGGTCCCAACAGTGGTCAAACCGGAAAGTGTAGTGTCGCCGGTATAGTTAATAATAAATGGGTTGGTACAATCATCGCCAACTGCTTTTCCGCCTTCGGGGGCAGAGGGTACTTTAAAAGTTGGACCATGCATTTGTTGAATAAGTTCTTGCTTGTCAGGAGGGGTATTTCCTGTATTGTTCAGAAATGAATTCTGTGCAACCAGGGACACAGAGATGAACACCACCATCGCAAAAAGAAGCATTTTGGTAATCGTTTTCATAATGATTTCAGTTTAAATTAATATTTCAGTTTGTTATCTACTTAATAATTATTAGTTATGATAAGCCTCTAATACATCAAAACAAGTGCAATAATAGATAATAATAGTGGAATATCAAAACGTTTAAGCTAATTTTTATTTGCAACTCATTTCTTTATTACTATAAGCTATTCGTAATTAATTAAATCCGCCCAAATTTGTTTAATGAAAAATATAAATTCTTAACAAACATTAACTTGTTTTGTCTCATGTACTTAATGACAATTTATAGTGCAATAATAATTCATTTTTTGCAAAAGTAATTCATTTTAATTATCCAAAATATAAAACTGCCCATTAAATGGTTTTTGTCTAAATATTTATTAACAAAGTTTTCAACAAGCGGCTAATGCGTGCATCATCAAGGGTATTTTTAGTACCTAATCTCTAATATTCTGTCAAAAAATGGTAGAATATTAGAGATAAGGTATCCAAGCAAAATTTAAAATGCATTGTAGTTAATATGAAAGGAAGATAAATAATAAAGCTCTTAATTGCAAAATATGCATTTATAAATTTTGCCGACTAACTTGGACAAACCAAAACAGGAATACACCATAAATTTCACATGATCACCTTGTTTGGTTTTGAATTTATATTTCTCAACAAAATGTGCCTTGTTTTCTATTGGGCTATGAGAAAAAAAAATCTAAATTTTCTACTACTTTTGGCGCAATTTAGGAATCAAAAAATCAACGTAAAGCAAGTAAATAATGAAACAAATTTATGGTTTTATAGCTATACTCCTGATTGCAATTACCTTTGGTTCATGCGGCTACGAAGCAAATAAAACTCAAAACAGAATCCAATTTGTTGGTGAAGCCCAGGGCACATATTATGCAATTACCTATTATGCCACCGATACCCTTATTACTCAAATTCAAATTGACTCGGTATTAACAGCTTTTGATTTATCCGCATCAATTTGGGTTAAGGAGTCGATTATTTCAAAAATTAACAATAACGATTTGAACGTGGTTCTTGATAATAATTTCATCGAAATTTTCAAGCTGTCAAAAAAAATATCACGATCCACCGGTGGCGCTTTTGATATAACGGTAAGTCCGCTGGTAAATGCCTGGGGCTTTGGTTTTAAAAACAAATCGGAACTACCTTCCAAATCGGTTGATAGCCTGATGGAGCTTGTGAATTTTGACGGGATTTATTTATTAAACAACGAAATAATTAAAGAAAACCCTAATATTCAAATCGATTACAATGCCATAGCCCAGGGATATTCTGTTGATCTAATAGGAGGATTTCTTCAATCCAAGGGGATATCAAATTTCCTGATCGATATTGGCGGCGAAGTGCTTGCAAAAGGAAAAAAACCAGAAGGCAAAAAATGGGTTGTGGGGATTGAAAAACCTTCGGAGGAAGCCAACTCTGAGCGGAAGCTTGATGCTACCATCGAAATAGAAGACAAGGCCATTGCCACCTCGGGAAATTACAGGAAGTTTTTTGAAGAAAACGGGATCAGGTACTCGCATACAATTGACCCTAAAACGGGCTACCCGGCAAAAAATACTTTATTGTCGGCCACCGTGATGTGCGATAGCGCTGCAATAGCCGATGGCTACGCTACGGCATTGATGGTAATGGGACTTGAAAAGTCTGTTGAATTTTTGAAAGATCAACCCCAGTTGGATGCTTACCTTATTTATTCAGATCAAGGGAATGAATACAAAACCTGGGGAACAGGGAGATTTTTAAAAATGATAGATGAATCCGGTTTAAAAAGCCACTGATGCACGGATGATATTATTTAACATGCTGGTAATCCGGTTTAAAAAGCCACTGATGCATGGATGATATTATTTAACATACTGATAATCCGTAATGTAAATTGCACAAATATTCCGCCCCGTACCTTTTTAGACTGGCCTCATTGATGAAACCAGTAAATAGCCACCTTACCCCTAAATCTCCTAAAGGGGACTTTCCCAAACTACTGATTTTTAGTACTCCTTCCGTCAGCTGACGGATTGGGGTTAAAAGGACTAAAAATCAGTAGTATTGGGATTTTTAGAATAAACTCATTTATGAATCCAGCAAACACTATCCTTTAATTTCCTCGAATTCAACATCCTGTAAACTGTGCTTATTTCGGCACTGTTCATCACCGGATTTTCCACATGAACAGCTTGTCCTTTTTCCGGTATCAGGATCAACACTACCGCATGATTTCTGAAATTCGCCGCCTTTTTTAACAAACATTTTTATTGCTATACCACCAATGGCTAAAGCCAGAATAACTATTGTTATCAAGAGAACTTTTAACATATTATTTCAATTTTAACTTACAACAACCTTGCAATGACCTTTTTTATTATGTACAGTAAAAAGATTGTTAATTATTCTTCAATACAGTTCGTTTTATTTCGGAACAACAAATTGCCGCGGCTACCGAAACATTAAGCGATTCAGCCTTAGAGCAAAGCGATGGAATATGTAAGCGGGTTTTAACTAAGATCTCAATATTTTCACTTATCCCGTGAGATTCGCTACCTAAAATAAGCATCCCTACCTTAGTAAAGTTTTCGTTGTAAATATTTTTACCATCCATAAATGTTCCATAAACAGGAAAATCGGGGTTTAGGCTTTCGATCAACGCAGCAACATTTGTATAATTAACCTGAACACGAAATAGCGACCCCATGGAAGCCTGAACAACTTTTGGGTTTAAACATTCAACAGTATCTTCCGAAACAATAATGTTGCGAATGCCATACCAATCGGCGGTTCTGATTATTGTACCCAAATTACCGGGATCGCTTATACCATCAAGCGCCAACGAAAAGCTATCCTGAATCTGGTCAGGGTTTAAATTGTTTTTCTTAGCTTCGGCAAGTGCAATTACCTGGTTGGGGGTTTTAAAACCACTTATCCTATCAAGCTCGCCATGCGAAACTTCAACAATTTCAATTTGCCTATTGGCAATATCAATGTTTTGTTTTATCCAGCCATTTGTAGCAAAAATTGACTTTACTACAAAATCACTTTTCAATAGTTCGGCAAGCAATTTTGGCCCTTCAACGATAAACTCTCCTGAATTCTCACGAAACTTTTTGAGGTGCAGTGATTTTATATGTTGGATTTTACTTTTAGACAACATCTGAAGCTATTTTGTGCAAAACTAATCCAAAAATTAATGGTAAAATTTTATAGCAGAATTCTGCTATTTTTTTTTATAGCAGAATTCTGCTATGATTCTAAAGTAATTGATACGTAATATTGTGGTGGCAAATAAAATAAAAACACACGATTTTTATTGAGAGCAAAAATGATGTACTTTTAAAGATTATTTTTTTCACATATAAAACTAAAATCAAATGAAAAATCAAATTTCACACAAGCTATCCTATGTTTTTAAGGTTACTGAAAAAGCAATCTTTATTAAATCAACAGTGGATAATCCCCCAGAAACCCAGGTTACATACAATAAATTGCCGGTAAGCGAAGACAGCCTGAAGTTTAAAATTGAGTATATCCCGGATAGTTCGGCCGGTATTCCTGTGGAAAAATTTCCGGATGAAACAGAGATTAAAACAAAAATTGCAATTCCTAATGTTTGCAACACTGAAAATCTCAAGGCTGAAATTACTAAGTATCTTAGGCCCGATGGTGTTGCTTCAAAATTTGAGGTAACAGTAGTTTTTAAAAATCCCGATGGTACCATACAAGATAAACATGTAACACACATTTCCGATGATTCAGATATTGATATTTTATGAAATAATTAGTGTATTTTTTTTATGAAACAATAATTCATATTTTACTAACATTAAAAATTAAGAAAATGAAGACTTTCGAGACCTCCGTTAAATTAAATTTGTTGATTAAGGGTAATGTCATTAATCTTTTTATCGATATTAATGTGCCTCAGTATAAGGGTAAAAAGTTGATTGTCCCGGATTCACACACCTTCGTTGAAAATGATAAGTCAAACATTTTATTTCAATACACTGAAAAAGAGGATGCTGAAATTGTTACTTCATCACAAATCCAAAACAAGTATAATGTTCAGTTAGGAAGCTTGTCAAAGGGACTAACAAGCAACGAATTAAGTACGCTTGGTGATTATGCTACGGCTACACGCGAAAATCCTAACCCAATTTTGTCGCAGTATTCTGTAGCACTCGAAATTACCGGGGATTCTAACAGAAAAACAGTAACTCACATTTCAGATGATGCCGACATTGATTTAGAAATTGAGTAGGATTAAAATCAGGAAGAAATAAATACTGAAGTTTGATATTAGATATTCTGGATTAGGAATGGAATATCCTTTTTTAACCCTCAAATAAAAATAAATGAAAGGTAATTTATACATCATTGTTTTTACAATCCTGCTGATAAGCAAAAGTTTAATTGCGCAATCGGACGAAACGATAAGCCGTATGGATAAGGTAATCTCGGGCATAATAGATCCTCTTGCTAAAGTGGATACGCTAAACAGTTTCATTACAAAGGTAATGTCAACTGATCCCGACCAGGCATTAAATTATTGTAACCAGGCATTGGATATTTCAATGAAGCATAATTACACCGAAGGCCAAAAAACAGCGCTTTATTATTATTCAATTATCTACAAATTGAAAAGTCAATTTGATTCTTCTATAAAATTCGCACAGAGATACCTGACGCTCGGGGAAGCTACAAACGACAGCGCCACCCTGGCAAGAGGATACCTGCAAATGGGCAATATTCTAAGGCGAAAAGGCGAAATAGATGATGCTCAATTTTATTTTATAAAAGCAAAAAATGTATTTGCCGCGCTCAACAACAAGCAAGGGGTGATAGCGGTATTGAATTCATTAGGGTCAATATTCAAGAATAATTCAGAATATGATTCGGCAACTTTTTATTACCTGAATGTATTGAGGCTTTCTGAAGAAATTGAATATTCGCAAGGTATTGGAAGCGCATTGATCAACCTGGGGATTGTTAAATTTGAAACCCAGGATTATTTGGCAGCAAGACTTTATTATATGAAAAGCATTCCTGTAAATACAGAAATTAATAAACCTCAAAAAGTTGCCCTTGCCTATATGAATCTCGGCATAATCTTTACAGAGGAAAAAAGTTATGATTCATCCATGATGTATTTTGAAAAAGCGCTTGAGATTCAAAACAAAATTGGAAGCGTTATCGACATCAACAACATCTATATCAACCAAAGTTACATTTACAAAACCAGGAAAGAATACAGCAAAGCCCTCGAAAAATGCAACCTCGCCATTGATACATTTGCAATAATTGATTACCCGAAAGGCCATAGTACCGCGCTGCTTAGCAAGGCAGAGATAATATCAAAACTTGGGATGTTTAAACAAGCTACCTCATTATTGGACTCGAGCCTGGCCATTGCCAAAACATTTGACGATCTGAACCTGCAAATGACCATTTACGAGGCCTATTCCGAAAATTATAAAAATGCAAAACAGTTCGAAAAAGCTATTGATTATCAAACAAAATATTTTAAACTTAAGGAGGATATTTTTTCACACCAAAAACAAAAATACATTGCCAACCTTAATCTCAAATATGAAAAAGAAAAAGACCAGGCACACATTCTTTCGCTTACCAACGAAAACCTGGAAAAAGATTTAGAATTAAATAAGCGAACTAATCAAAGAAACATCTTCCTTTTTACCGGTGCCGGCATCATCCTTATCACCATTTTCATCATTATTTTTCTCAGGGTAAAAACAAAAAACGACAATTATTTCGCCTTGCAAAAGATAAGGCAATTGGAAAAAGACAAAAAGCTGATCTCAGTTCAGTTTTTGATGGAAGGTCAGGAAGAAGAAAGAAAACGCATTGCCAAGGAGTTGCACGATGGCATAGGTGTATTGCTTTCGACAGCTAAAATGCAATTTACTTCCATCGATGGAGTATCACCCAGTAGTCGTCCAAAAATAAATAATGCAACCAAACTGCTGGAGATGGCCGCATCGGAGGTGAGAAAAATTACACACAACATGATGCCGGGCCTGCTTTCGAAATATGGCTTTTTTGAAGCTGTGGACGAATTGGTAGATCAAATTAATGATGCCGGAACCATTGAAGCCCGGCTTAGCATTGATGGGGAAGATAAACGGTTTTCAGAAAATAAAGAGTTTATGCTCTATCGCATTGTTCAGGAAATGATAAACAATACAATTAAACATGCACAGGCCACAAAAATTAGTATTAATGTTGAGCTTTTTGAAAATAAATTAAAACTTAAGTATAACGACAACGGTATTGGTTTTGACTCCGTAGAAAAGATTAAGCAAAAATCTATCGGGCTTACCAGCCTCAATTCCAGATCCAATTACCTTGGCGGAAATTTAATTGTTGACACAGCTCCCGGGAAAGGGACTAAATACCAGCTTATAATCTCCATTTGTTAACATGCATTAAAACTAACTATTATGATTAAAGTAATGATTGCAGATGACCATCCACTTATGATAGACGGCATAAAAAATACGCTGTCCGACTCACAGGAAGTTGAAATTATTGCCGAAGCTTCAAACGGATACGAAGTGTTGAAACATTTAGATTCGGGAGTGCCTGTTGATGTAATCTTAATGGATATAAACATGCCCAAATTGGACGGGCTTGATTGTACCAGGAAAGTAAGCCAACAGCATCCCGGGGTTAGCGTAATTGCCCTTTCGCAATACGACGAAAAAAGGTTTGTAAAGCGAATGATGAAAAATGGAGCCAGGGGATACTTACTCAAAGATTCGAGTAGGGATGATTTACTTGAAGCAATAAAAGCGGTTTACAAGGGCGAAAATTATTTTAGCAGCCGCCTTTCAGCCAGCATGGTTAGCCAGGAATTAAAACTTGAAAAAACGAATGCATTATTCCCAAAACTTTCACAGCGCGAACTCGAAGTATTAAATCTTATTTGTAAAGAATATTGCTCAAATGAAATCGCGGATAAGTTGTTCATTAGTTTTCATACTGTAGAAAGCCATCGTGCAAAGCTGATGCAAAAAGGTGGCATCAAAAATACTGCCGGCCTCGTAAGGTGGGCTGTTGAAAATGACTTCGTTGAATAGTTAAAAATATTTGTATTGTAATAAACAATACCTCTCCTAAAGATTAAAAACAACCCTTCCTTCCTCTTAAATTTGCCCCCAAATATGGCTGCCGCCCGGTAGCCTTTTTTTTGTTGGAATAGAATCATTTACAAGAAGTTTTTTTTCGTGTTGTAGCCTGAATTATTCATAAATATTGATCTTATTTCTTTTATGAATTATACAGGGTAGAAATCATATTTTTTTAAGGTACTGAAAACCTAACTATTAAACAGACCCCCGCCTTGCCGCTGGTGTATGCAATGGTGCAGGCGAGGCAGGTCTCAGTCGCAAGCTCCTTCGAGGTGACAATGCTTCCGTCAGGATTGTGGGTAATGCCATTAAGTTAAGAAAGAGTAATTTAATTCACAGAAAACCAATA
>CAZQIV010000080.1:0-32099 GCA_964593705.1 uncultured Lentimicrobiaceae bacterium
AGTTAATTAAAAATCGAAAAACACAAATTAATACCCCTAATAAAATCGCTGATAGCTATCGGGATTAGGCTTCTGTGAGATTTGGTCATCTGTTCAAAAAATCCTATCGGTTGTTTTTCACTCATTTTAGAATCCCTTAGTCAGAATCTATTCAGGATAAACCAAATAAACGTAACACGAATATGCTCAACACCAAAAACCCCTATTTCACTTCACTTCCGTTTTGGAAACCATCGGGTGGAGAAATAAAACCAAGTGTTCCATCAGCATTTTCAGCCATAAGAATCATGCCCTGCGATTCGATACCTTTGAGTTTTTTTGATGCCAGATTTACGAGGATGCTTACCTTTTTGCCAATGATATCCCCGGGCTGATAAAACTCTGCAATCCCCGAAACCACAGTTCTTTTGTCGATGCCGGTATCCACTTTAAGTTTCAACAGTTTTTTGGTTTTAGCAACTTTCTCCGCTTCGAGTATCGTACCTACACGAATATCGAGTTTTGTAAAATCATCAAATCCAATATCCTCTTTGGCAGGTTTTGATGTTGCTTCGTTGATCTCATTTTGCTTTTTGGTGTTGAGCAACTTTTGCACTTGTGCTTCAATGGCATCATCTTCAATTTTATCAAACAGCAGTTCGGGTTTGTTGAGTTGCTGTCCGGCTTTCAACAATTCTGTATTTCCCGCATCAGCCCAGCGCAAACCAGAAAGGTTCAGCATGTCGGCAAGTTTCTTTGAAGTAAATGGCAGGAAGGGTTCAGCCACCACGGATAAGTTGGCGCATATTTGCAGCGAAATATTTATGATGGTTTTCACCCGGTCGATGTCGGTTTTAAAAATCTTCCAGGGCTCGCTGTCGGCAAGGTACTTATTGCCGAGGCGGGCAAGGTTCATCATTTCGGCGAGGGATTCACGAAACTTGAAATTCTCCAGTTTTCCACCGATTTTTGCGGGGAATTGGGCAATTGCTTCCATTGCTTGCTTGTCCTCCGGGGTGAGGGTGGTAACCTCTGGCACTTTGCCATCAAAGTATTTTTGGGCAAGTACCAGCGAGCGGTTCACAAAATTTCCAAAAATAGCTACCAGTTCGCTGTTATTCTTGGTTTGGAAATCTTTCCAGGTAAAATCATTGTCTTTGGTTTCGGGCGCATTGGAAGTTAAAACAAAGCGCAGCACGTCCTGTTTGTCCGGGAAATCCACCAGATATTCATGAAGCCAGACCGCCCAGTTGCGGGAAGTAGAGATTTTGTCGTTTTCAAGATTTAAAAACTCAAAAGCGGGCACATTTTCGGGAAGGATGTACGAGCCTTCTGCTTTGAGCATGGCCGGAAAAATAATGCAATGAAAAACAATATTGTCTTTTCCGATAAAATGAATCATTCTGGATTCCGGGTCTTTCCACCACTTTTCCCAATCTTCACCTTTTTCCTGCGCCCATTCGCGGGTGGCCGAAATGTAACCAATGGGGGCATCAAACCATACATAAAGTACTTTACCATCGGTGTTGGGCAGGGGAACTTTTACGCCCCAGTCCAGGTCGCGGGTTACAGCGCGGGGCTGCAGGCCGGTGTCAACCCACGACTTTACCTGGCCATAAACATTGGGCTTCCAGTCGTTTTTGTGGCCTTCCAAAATCCATTCGCGCAGCCAGGGCTCATATTGATCCAGCGGTAAATACCAGTGCTTTGTTTCCTTGAGCACAGGCACGTTACCGCTTAGCGCTGATTTTGGATTTATCAGTTCGGTGGGGCTGAGTGATGTTCCACAACTTTCGCATTGGTCGCCATAAGCTTTTTCGTAAGCGCAATGTGGACAGGTGCCGGTAATATAACGATCGGCCAAAAACTGCATGTTCTCAACATCAAAATATTGTTCGGAAGTTTTCTCGATAAACTTACCATCCTCGTAGAGCTTTTTAAAAAAATCGGCGGCGGTTTCGTGATGTATCGGGTTTGACGTGCGTGAATACACATCGAAGGAAATACCAAACTCAGCAAACGAATCTTTGATGATGGTGTGGTACTTATCCACGATATCCTGCGGAGTTACCCCTAGTTGGCGTGCTTTGATGGTAATGGGCACACCGTGTTCATCCGAACCCCCGATAAAAAGCACCTCTTCGCCATTCGAGCGCAGGTATCTAACATAAATATCGGCAGGAACATAAACCCCGGCCAGGTGGCCAATATGAAGCGGCCCGTTGGCGTAGGGCAATGCTGAGGTTACTGTATGTCTTTTATATTGCTTTGCTGAAGTGCTTTCCATAATCAATTTACCCTTATTAAAAAATTTGCGCAAAGATAGGGAAATGAAGTAATCCGTTTAAAGTGATTTCAGGCGGGCTAACAACTATTTTCGTAGCATAACATTGTTTACACATTTAACAGGCAAGCAATTCCGTAACCTTATATTGGAAATCCCCTAACCTTAATTACTGTTAACATCCACCAATTTCCTTCAACAACATGGTAAAAACTTTACTTTTGTATTGATTCAATCAATAAAATTTTCATGTCGGCAGAAGCAAACAAAATTTTCAATCCTGAACTTTGGGTTCAAAAATATGGCGACGACCTTTATGCCTGGGCATTCCATCGTACCGGGAAAAAAGTTGTTGCCGAAGATTTGGTGCAGGAAACCTTTCTTTCGGCTTTGGGATCTATGGAGAAGTTCAGGGGCGACAGCAATGAAAAAACCTGGTTGTTCTCCATCCTTAAAAATAAAATCATCGATTATTACAGGAAGGCCTTTGTAAAATACGAAATGAACGAAAGCCGGATGCAGCCTGATCATAAGGAGACCTCGTTCTTAAATCATTTTTTTGATAAGCACGGTAGCTGGAACAAAAGTCAGCGCCCCTCAAACTGGCACGATGAGGAAGATAATCTGCTGGATGATGAAGAATTCAGGCAAATTCTTAAACTATGCCTCAACAGTTTGCCTGAAAATTGGTTTGCATTGATCAATTTGAAATTTATGGAAGAACGAAAAACCCCGGAAGTTTGTAAGGAATTGGGGATAACCCCGTCAAATTTATGGGTAATAATGCACCGTGCCAAATTGCAACTCAGGGCATGTATCGAAGAAAATTTTTTAGATTAAATCTATTACATTATAAAAAAACTAAAGTTTATCATGAAAGCCATTATGCATACCTTAATGTTATCCTGCACAAAAGCCACCGAACTAATCGAGAGAAAATCGATGGATGGTTTAACATTTACAGACAACATCAGGCTTTCGATGCATACTGCTATGTGTAGTGCCTGCAAGCAATATGCAAAACAAAGTTTGCTGCTTAACTCGGCTATTTCGCAACATTTAAATGAAGTGCCGGAAAATAAAACCAAAAAAAAATCCATCCTTGAAAGTCAGGCCAGAGAAAGGATACAGAAGGAATTAGAAAAAAATTTGAAAAAAGAATAACCCCAATTTGTAAGGATTTTAAATAAGCTTCGACTATTACCCCGAAACAATTTAAAACTTACAAAGATGAAAAATTCAAAGAAAGTAATTTTTACCAGCGCATTGCTTGCCGGCGCAGCCATTACAGTATCGGCAGCAGATATCACTTCAAACAATTCCGGATATGCTGACCTTGGAACCGGAGCAGAACTCAGAACCCATATTCTTTACAGCGAACAAAGCGACATGCCCATAAGCATTTTCGAAATGAAATGTGCCGCCAAAGAAAAAGAAGGCGATAAAAATGGAAAGAAACTGGAGGCCAAAAAAGCAAAAGACGGAAAAGCAGCAGAAGGTAAATGTGGCGAAGGCAAATGCGGTGCCGAGGATGGTAAAGCCAAAAACAAGACTACTGAAGTAAAAGCCGATAAAAAGGATGCAAAAAGTGCTGCCGGCGAAGGCAAAACAAAAAAAGGCGATGCTAAAATAAAGTCGGAGAAGAAAGCAAAAGACAGTAAAGCAAAAGAAGCTAAATGTGGTGAAGGCAAATGCGGCGTTGAATAACAATAAGTTGTAATCCTCATTCAACAGACTCCCGGCAACTCATAAACTCAACTTACGCTCAGATCAATATAACTTGTAAGTACTCTGCTCAAAGCTACCATAACGCCGGGAGTTTGTTTTTTTTCAACAGTTATCAGCCTTCATTTATCAAGATGTATCAGGAAGTGATGAATTAATACTGGATATCGAATAACTCATAACTTTTAACTTTTAACTCAATAATTAAACACCAATGATCGGACTAGGATACAGGCGCGATTTTGCAGAAGAGTTTTTAACACGGGAAAACATTCAACCGGATTTTATTGAACTGGCTCCCGAAAACTGGATGGAAATAGGTGGCTACTGGAAAAAACAATTTGACAAAGTAGCTGAACAATATCCCATTTTCAGTCACGGGCTTTCACTATCTATTGGCAGCCCTGACCCCCTGGATATGGATTTCCTGAAAAAGGTAAAAGCATTTTTAGATCATTATGATGTGAAAATTTATTCGGAGCACCTTAGTTTTTCAAAATGCGACAATGCACACTTGTATGATTTGCTCCCGGTGCCTTTTCGCAAAGATGCCGTAAAACACATCAGCGAAAGGGTTGGTATAGTCCAGGATTTCCTGCAACGTGAACTGGCGCTTGAAATCGTTTCGTATTATACACCAGTTGCCGCCGAAATGGATGAACTCACCTTTATTAAAAGCATTGTTCAGGAGTCTGGTTGCGGGCTTTTGCTTGATGTAAACAACGTGTATGTAAATGCATTCAATCATAAATACGATGCCAAGCAGTTTATTTCTGGCCTGCCCTTAAACAAGGTTAAATATATTCATATAGCCGGACACAAGCAGGTTTCGCCCGATTTAATTATTGATACACACGGGGAGCCCATTATCGATCCGGTTTATGATCTTTTCGAGTTTACCATGTCCAAAGTTGAACCTGTCCCGGTGCTGCTTGAGCGTGACTACAATATTCCGGAGATGCAGGAAATGCAAACGGAGTTGAACAGGCTACGTGTAATTCATCAAAATTCAATAAAGCAATATGAGCATGCAAGTTAAAACCCATAAGGCACAAAGCGATTTTTCGACCTATTGCCGCACAGGTGAAGCCATCGAAATCCCCGGCACGAAGCCCGAAGGTGTAAAGCAATACCGAAAATTGGTTTTTGGGGTGGTAAAAGATGCCATCGAAAATTCGTTCCCCATTGCCATCGAATACATTCAACCGGAGATTTGGGATGAAATGGTTTTTACTTTTTTCAAAAATCATAAATGCCAGAGTTTCCAGGTTTGGAATATTGCAGGTGAATTTTACGAATATGTTGTTGAAAATAATTGGGCTGAAAAATATAACATTCCTGTGTTGCACGATTTGCTTAAGTTCGAATGGACAGAGACAGAAATGTACAATATGAAAGATATAGAAACCGGTGATTATAAATCTTCCGGCGATTATCTTTATGATGTTCCCGTGTTTAACCCTGAGTTTAAGCTCTTGCAGTTTACCTATCCTGTTCATTTAACGCAACCCGGTGTGGCCATCGAAAAACCGGCCTCCTATTTTGCATTGGCTTTCCGCGATTTGGATGATGGCCGAATTCACTTTTTCGATTTGTCGGTCTTCAATGTATGGATGATTGAACAAATGGCCGTATATGAAAATTCCCTCGAACAAACACTGCTTACTGCAAAATCAGTATTTGGAGAATTAGATAAAAAAGTGGCGGATTCGGCCATTGATTTTTTAAAGTATTTGAATAAAAAGAAATTTTTGTTGGGATTTAAACCCGTCAACAATTAACCAGAGTCCATCTTTTTAGTAGGACACCACGGGTTCAAAATCCCCCCGGAACTTCTCCTCCAGGTCCTTGTTATATTTCGCGCTGATGCGAATCATCTCCTGCATCAAAAATGCCTGCAATTGCGCTTCATTGTTCATATTGCCGTGGTTTAGGGTTTTGCCTTGCAGGTAATAATCCAGGTTTAGACTCGCCGATTGATAAATATCCTCCACCAGTGCATCCGCTTTTTTTGTTGCCCCGGTTCGATAATATGCCCGGGCAAAATCTGCCGAAAAATAATCGTAAGGGATTTTGATGTTGGGGAAAATGCTTTGTGCCAAATCAATCAAAACCTCCGCTTTGTCCAACCCACCCAAAGTAATCAGATCATCGGCCACTTCGGCAAACATTTGCCTAAAACGGAACGCCCCGACCATTTGCCTGGTGGTGTGGTCGATAAACACATCCGGGTTGTTTATATTTCCCCAGGCAAACTCCCGGGTAATAAGCTCAAACTGACGAAGGGCAAAGGCCTGCCTGTCGTGCAAAACCTTGTCATTTTTATAAGGCAGCAAACGGTATAACATGCCCTCGCGGTGCAAATAATCGGCAAGGCCAATTTTGTTAAACAGTGAAGGGTAAATGGTGTAAACCGGGCGTTTCCAGTTGTTGTGTGCCAACAGATCTAAAATTAAAAGTTCATCACGAGTCAGGTAGTTTTTGCTAATGGAAAAATTAATTTTCCGGGGCACATCATTAATATCCATTTCCAAATACTTGCTTTGATTGATAAAATTTTTGGCATCAACAGTTAGCGACAAATTTTTGCCGGGGATAAAATTCAGTACTTCCCCACCATTGGCCTGCACCTGGGTACGTTTGTCGGGATTTTTAACAAACTGCACCAGGTCTTTTACATCTATCGAGCTGTCGATGCGGGGCATTACCGGGAAATATTGATTTATTTTCATCAGCAATTCCTCATCCGCGAACGAAATCGGCACACTTCCACAACCCGGATAATTATAATGTAATTGATTGCTGTACCAGCCCATGGGCAAAAAGGTAGCAAGCACCTGGCGCACATCGGGCCTGAAATTTTCGACTTGCTGCAAATACCAAATCGGGTAGGTGTCGTTGTCGGCGGTGGTAAAGAGGATGGCATTTTGGGCGCAGGAGTTTAACATGTTTTTCCCAAAATCTCGTGCGGCATACCTGCCCGACCTGTCGTGATCGTCCCAGTTTTCGCTTAACAACAATCCGGGAACAAAGACAAGCAGCAGGGCGGGCGGAATCCAACGCAGAAACTTATTTTTAACATGTTTCAACCAAACCAGCATTATCGCAGCCGCACCCAGGCCAATCCATATTGCAAAAACCATAAACGAGCCCACATGCACATAATCGCGCTCGCGGGGCGTAATGGGCACTTCGTTGAGGTAAATTACAATGGCCGGGCCTGTGAAGAAAAACAAAGCAAAGGCGATCCAGAAATTTGGCTTGTCGTGCTTTAAATGAAATAGCAAACCGATAATCCCCAAAAGCAGGGGAATAAGATAATACCTGTTTCGGGTTTTCTGATTTTTGAAATAACCGGGAATCTGGTCTTGATTTCCCAAACGCCAGTTGTCGAGGATGGGAATGCCCGAAATCCAGTTTCCGGAAAATTTATCCCCATAACCCTGTGTGTTGTTTTGCCTTCCGGCGAAATTCCACATAAAATAGCGCAGGTACATATATCCCACCTGGTACTTGATGAAAAATTTGAAATTGTCGCCAAAGGTTGGAACAACAAGGGTTTTCGTGTTTCCATCAGCCCCGGCAACATTCACCCTCCGGCCTTTTATATCCACCCATCGCCGGTAAGCCTCCGCATGGCGGGCTTCCAAACTGGCCATGCGCGGAAACAAACTCAGGGATTTTTCATCGTAATCATAAGCAGGATTAAGTTCATCCTTGAAATACTTTTCATTATACAACTTGTGCGTAAATCGCTTTGATGAATTTGTAATTGGTGAATTATAATTGTTGCCATAAATTAATGGCCTTTGCGGGTATTGCTCCCGGTTTAAATAATCCACCAGGCCAAACACATTTTCCACATTATTGATGTCAACAAAGGGATTATCAGCCGAACGAATGACTAAAATCGCAAAGGAGGAATAGCCGATTAGCCAAAACGAAAACAGCACAAGCCCAAAGCGTAAAACATGTTTTTTAGTTTTAGTTGCAAAGCGCATCAATAAAACAATTCCTGAAATCAGCAAAAAAACAAAGGCCAAAGCCCCCGAATAAACCGGCATCATAAACCAATTAACGAAGGCCAGATCGAACCAGGCCGCAGTTTTTACAACTCCCGGAATGATTCCATAAATAAAAACCACAATCAATATTATGGACAAACCAAAAGCAACAAGCATTTTTTTGGGTGTGTGCTTATAATGCTTAAAATAAATTACCAGGGTCATTGCAGGCAGGGCCAGTAAGTTCAAGAGATGAATTCCTACTGATAATCCCAGCAAAAAGAAAATCAGTACCAGCCATCGGTTCTCGCTCCATCCTTTGGATTCCTGTTCGTATTTAATAATACACCAAAACACAAGCGCCGAAAACAGTGATGAAGTAGCGTAAACCTCGGCTTCGACCGCCGAAAACCAAAAACTGTCGGTAAAAGCATAAGCTAAAGAACCTGTTAAAGCACCCACCACGGCCATAAAATGCCGGTTTTGGCTTGTCCTTGCCGTATTTATTTTTTGAAACATCTTTATCGAAAACCAATAAATAATATGGAACAGCAGCATCACCGTAAGCGCACTTGCCACTGCCGACAAAGTGTTAATGGCCAGGGCAGCATATTGGGTGTTGCCGCCAGCCAACAAACCAAACAGCCGCCCCAACAGCATGTAAACCGGAGCTCCCGGTGCATGACCCACCTCAAGTTTGTAGGCGCAGGCGATAAACTCGCTGCAATCCCAAAAACTGTTGGAAGGTTCGATGGTTAGTAAATAGACTATTAAGGATATTGCAAAAGTTGATATTCCAAAAATTCTTTTTTGAAGGCCGATGTTCATAATTTACTTTTTTTTGAATATACCTTTTGTACACGTCCAACAAAAAAGGTTCACAGGTTTGGAAAAATGCAGTTCGACAAAATGTCGTTTTACTGTAGCAAATTTCCCATAGTTAAACGATAAGAGGGGTTTTTAAAAATAAGTTAAAGTTTATTGTGAATGCCAACACACATTTTGCAATTTGGTTTTTTGCCGACACACAAAACCAACCAAAAAACCAAAGAGTTAAAATTTTGCCAAACACATAAAAAGAAATACATTTGCTCAAAACTAAATATTAATGCTTGAAATTAAGAACATACACAAATCGTTTGGGGAACAAAAAGTTCTTCGGGGTTTGAATATGTCAATTGAGCAGGGAAAAATTTACACAATTATTGGTGGAAACGGAACTGGAAAAACTACCCTATTCAATTTAATCACTGGATTCATTCAACCTGATAATGGTGAGATTTGGCTTAACAATAAACGACTTGACAAACTATCCCCAATAGCAATTAATTCAAAAGGAGTTACACGCACATTTCAAGACTTGAGAATTATCAATCAACTGGCTGTAAAAGAAAATATACTTCTATCGTTTAAAAAAAATCCTGGTGAAAGAATACTTAATTCATTATTACCTTCAAACATCTTTCAAAAACAATATGATGAGTTTACAGAAAAAACTGAACAAATTCTTGAAAAAGTACATTTAAAAGAAATTCAAAATAATTTAGCAAGTGAAATATCTTATGGGCAACAAAAACTATTAACTATTGGTTGTTGCTTGGCAAACGATGCTCAATTATTGCTTCTTGATGAACCCGTTGCCGGAATTGATAAAGATAATTACATTCGAATTTATGATTTGGTTTTGGAATTAAAAAACGAAGGAAGGACAATATTACAAATAGAACATAATCACAACTTTGTTGAAAGTCTGAGTGATGGTATTTGGTTTTTAAATGGGGGATTAGCTTACCCTTTCGAAAATTACAAAGCTTTTATTAACAATCCAGTCGTAAAAGAAACTTATCTTAATTAATGCTCGAAATAAAACACATATCATCCGGCTATGGTAAAAAGCAAGTGCTTTACGATGTTTCATTGCAAGTAAACAATGGTGAGGTGGTTTTATTAACAGGTGGTAATGGATCCGGAAAATCTACTTTATTAAAATGCATTTATAATTCACTTCCCTGCTGGACTGGTGAGATATTTTTTAAAGGAGAAAAGATTAATGGGTTAAAATCTTCTGATTTAATTAAAAAGGGAATAGTCTATATTCCACAAAAGGATTTTTATTTCGAAAATCTTACTGTAAAGGAAAACCTGCAAATTTCTGGCTATACTCTTCCTAAAGGGGTGCTGAAAGAAAGGATAGCTGAAGTATATGACTTAACCGGACTAACCAAATTCAGAAAACGCAAACCTTTTAATTTAAGCGGAGGGGAACGTAAAATATTAGCTTTTGGTATGGGATTAATCCACAAACCTAAATTACTTTTATTTGATGAGCCGTTTGCAGGTGTAGATGCTAAAAACACCACAACCCTTTTAAGACTATTCAAAGAAACAATCATCAAACCAGACAATGGTGTAATAATTGTTGAACATAAAGACGATGCAAGACAGTTATTTACGCGAAAAGTTATTATGGAATTAGGTAAAACCCAAAATATAACATCATGAAAAAAATCGTATTTATTTTACTTGCTTTTGTTTTGATAGTTGGTTGTAATCAGCAAAAAAAGGAAACCATTAAAATTGGACTTATTTTACCGTTAACTGGTGATGCCGCAGACTGGGGTATACCGCCTAGGAATGGTGCTCAATTAGCCGTTGATGAAATAAACAAAAATGGTGGAATAAATGGTAAATTAATTGAATTAATTATTGAAGATGATGTCTGTGATCCTGCAAAAGGAGTTGCCGCAATGAATAAAATTATTTCAATAGATAAACCCGTTGCAGTTGTTGGTGCAGTTTGCTCTTCTGTTACTTTGGCTATAGCTCCAATTGCAGAAAAAAATAAAATAGTACTTATTAGCCCTGCATCTACTAACCCAAAAATAACTGATGCCGGTGATTATATTTTTAGAGTAATTCCTTCTGATGAGCTAAGAGGACAAGTATTTGCCGAACACATTTACAATTTAGGTTTAAGAAAAGCAGCAATTATTTACATAAATAACGATGGTGGTAAAGGAAATGAACAGACTTTTATTAAATATTTCACAAAGTTAGGAGGAGAGATTTTAACATCTCAAGCCTATGCAACTACAGCCAAAGAAGTAAAGACCCAAATGATTAAAATAAAGGAATCAAAAGCAGAATTTATTTTGGCTATTTCCCAAATTCAAGATGCAGTAACTGTTTTAAAAAATGCCAAAGAGTTGAATGTTAATCTACCATTTTATTTTCAGACAGAAGCATTGGAAGACCCCAAAGTTGCTGAACTAGCTGGGGATGCTATTATTGGAAGCACTTATATAACATTTGCAAAAGAAAAAAGCCCTGAGATTGACAAATTTAAAAATCTTTACAAAGCAAAATTCAACACAGAACCTGAACTTTTTAGCGCAGAAGCTTATGATGCAATAAATCTTATTTATGCCGCATTAAAGGAAAGTAAAGAAATCAAAGAATATTTATATACAACTAAAGATTACCACGGAGCTTCTGGTTCTATTTCATTTGACAGTAATGGCGATGTTGCTAAAAAACTTGAAATTATTACAATGGATAAATAAACTTTGCTATGAAAAAATTCTTTAAAAATTTTTGGCTTTCTTCTTTAATCGGATTAATTATTTCTTTAATAATTGTTGTTTCAACTATAACTCCAAAAATAGATTCTAATAAACATCTTAAATCTGACACGCAATATGTTGATAGCCTATTAAGTCAAAACACATTAAGCAATATGGAAATTGCAGTTTTAAGAGAAAAACATAAAAATATTTGTCGAAGCATTGAATTAAAATCTAGTAAGTTTGAAATTTACGGGATTGAATTTATCATGGCAATTTTTTATTTTTTAATTACTTCAATTATTGCCCAAATTATTATTGATGTAAATAAGCATGGAGACTCATTATATGTTTTAAAAAGAGCTTTAAAAGAATATAAATTAATTATCGGAAAGCATGATAAAATAAAAGAACCCTATGCATCTTTCATCGCAAAAAAAGTATCTGATGTTAAACATTTAGGAGGAATAGCATTTATCAGTTTTTCTGAGGAATCTTATATAGAATGGTTAATAGAGAGCCTTGATGAAGCGAAATCATCATATGAATCAACCTTAACTTATAAGCCAAAGTGGTTTTTTGAAGATGAAGCAGATAATGGGATGAAAGTATCCGAAAAACAGAATATTTTAGAGGTAGTAAATGAAGCTGATACTGTAAAAGACAAAACAAGAATCTTAATTTATCAAAAGGAAAAATTCATTGAATACTTTGAAGAAATGACACCCACTGAAATTGAATCATTCTTAGAATTAAATAAAAAATGCACTCTCTTATATGTTGATAAGAAACAAGTCGAAGGATACTTTAAAAGAAATATGAAGAAGCACCGAAATGCTATTGAAGACGATTTCGCCTTAATTGATGGTGTATTTGTTTTAAAAAAAGATAATCATCTTGGGGGTTCAATTATTTTCGGTGATGTTGAGGAATATAAGGAGTTCTTTCATTTTGCGAAAAACGATACAAAACATGAGTATTTCAAATCAATCAACACTCCAGAAAAAATAAAATTATTAATTACAGAATATAAAACAGCTTAATATGAAAATACAACTAATCAATCCACCATTAAATAAGGATTATTCCCTTTCATTAAGAACAGGAATTTATGCACCTCTGAATTTAGCAACACTAGCAGGATATATAAAGCATAATAATTCATCATTAGAAGTCGAGATTTTAGATGGCGAAATGGAGAGTTGGGAAATTTTACTTATAAAGATAAATGCACCAATTGTTGGTATCAGTTGCAATCTGATGACATATAAAACAGCACTTGAGATTGCAAAGGTTGCCAAACAAAAAGGTAGTTTGGTTATTTTTGGTGGACCCTTTGCAACTTCAATGCCTGAAAAAATCGTGAAGAATCAATCTTTTATCGATGCTGTAGTTGTTGGCGATGGTGAAAAGGCAATGCTTGATATTGTAAATGGCAAAGGGTTTAAAGAAATACCAAATTTGGTATTTAGAAGAAATGGACAAATCATAAAAACACGTAGAACAATAACTAATCTGTCTTCATTACCCTTACCTGATTATAGTTCCTTAAATATGCAGGAGTACTTCTCTAACTATAAATCAAGATACGGTAATCATAAGCCTTTTAATGGTTCTTTAGCTATTTCTTCAATAAAGGGTTGTGAATGGAGAGATTCATCAGGTGATGGATGCATCTTTTGCATGATTCCAAACAAAGGTGTTCAATACTGCAACCCGGAACGTATGTGGAAGGAAATTGAGCATTTTAATTTAAAATATGGCGTAGATTATTTTTGGGATGTGAGCGATTCATTTGTTGATAATAATGAGTGGTTAGAAAAGTTTAAAGACGCAAAACCCTCCCACTTGAATCCCCGTTTTGAAATTTATGGCAGAGCAAATAGGATCAATGATAGGAAAGCTAAACTACTTAAAGATATTGGTGTTTTTGAGGTTTTTATTGGTGCTGAATCAGGAGATGATGAAATCTTAAAAAACATCAACAAACCAGTTTCAAAAGAATTAGTATTGAGGGCAATAAGAGCATTAGCCAAATATGATATTCGTGTTACTGTATCTTTCGTAATTGGTTTACCCGGTGAGACAAAGAAATCATTGTCAAAAACTATTTCTTTTTCTGAAGAATTAGCAAAATATAAAAATGTCATTGAGACATCTACTAGCGTTATGATGCCAATTCCTGGGAGTAGGGCATTTAAAAACCTAATGAAAATTCCTGAAGTAGCCATCAAATATTCCACTGATCTATTTAATTTAGAGGGTCTAAGAGCTGAATGGATAAAACACTTCACATGTCTGAACTATTCAGACCTTGAAAAAGCGACAAATGACATTACAAGCATGTTTGAATTAAATTCGGATTTCGCTCAACCCAAGCATAAATATATATCATCACCTTGTTGTTAAAGTAAACTTATGTTATGACAATAATTAATTGGATAATACCCATACTTTCTGCTGTTTATGCTGTGCTATGTTTGATTCCTAAACTAAAGAAGTACTTTAGAGAGATTACAGCAATATACATTGCTCTCATGTTTGCTTTATTTTTTCTTTCAATCAATGAGTACAATAATTCTTTTTTGGATAAATACAATCTTCACAAGAGAGAAATAATAAGTAAACTTATAAATAAGGATGATAGAGATTATTCAATAATAAGTAAACGGATTTCTGCCATTGAAAAGGATATTTCCAGTATAAATAAAGGGCGAATTTATTTAACTTATAATGAATTACGTGAGCATGCTGAACTTAGAATGTTAGAATTATCTTCATCTGGCCTCGAATATTTGGCAACTCATATAATAGACAATGACGATGATGCAAATATTTTCATAGATGAATATACCCGAAATTATTCCAATGTTTCATCCTTTTTGAAAATTCAAAACAAAAATCTTAATGAAGGTGGGTCTTTAAAGAGAATTTTCGTTTTCGAGGAAAAATGGTTATTAAATAACGTTGAAAGAGCAAAACATATGCTTGATAATCATAATAGGATTTACGATAATACATCAAACATCGAAACTCCAGTAATATTACTTAAGCAAGCGAAGGAAATTTTGAATGATTTGAATTTGTTAGAATTTAATATCTTAAACAGAAAGGAGTGTTTTATATGGTTAGAAGATGAAGATGGCTTTCCGTATAGATATAAGGGAGGAATATATATATTCAATAATGAACAAATAGAGGACTTATATAAAAAATGGGAATCCCTATACAAAAATTCATCTCATAATATTGACTCTCTGTTATCCAGAATTAAATCTAAATAATAATGGCACAATTAATCATAAATATTATCAATACAACATTTATATTAATAAATGTTTCTGTTTCTTTTACATTTATTTATTATTCAACAAAATTCTTTAATTTGTTTCATGCTACAATAATTACTATTAGTGCCTATTTTGTTTTTCTATTTTCAATTCAACTTAACTTGAATTTATACGTCAGTATTGTACTTTCTATTTTACTTTCCTCTCTTATTGGTATTTTAAGTAATGCATTTTTATTCAAGCCTTTGAGAATTAGAAATGCTGATCCTTTTTTAATAATGATTGCATCTTTAGGATTATATTTAGTGTTTCAAAATATTATTTCACTAATTTGGGGTGATGCTACAAAAAGCATCCGTCCAGGTGAAATAAAAATTGGAAATGAAATATTTGGAGCGTATATCACAAACGTTCAGATTATTACAATAATAGTGATTTTGATTCTTTTTCTGGGAACAATTCTATTCTTAAATAAATCAAATCTTGGCAAACAAATGAGAGCAGTTTCATCCAATAACGATTTGTCAATTATATTTGGAATTAATTCAAATAAAGTCATTTTATGGTCATTTGGTTTAGGTTCAGCATTAGCTGCTGTTGCCGGTATTTTGGTCGCCTTTGATACAGACATGACTCCCACAATGGGCTTCAACCTTTTACTCTACGGAATAGTAGCCATGATAATTGGAGGAGTTGGGAGTTTTTGGGGGCTTGTAGGAGGCGCATTCCTGCTTGCAACTGCTCAAAACCTTGGCGCATATTATTTTGACAGCAAATGGCTAGATGCCATTGCATATATTATTTTAATATTGTTTTTGATATGGAAACCACTCGGTTTCAGTGGTAAACAACTTAAAAAGATTGAGATATAATGGAATACATCCTGCACATAATAATTATGATTATGCTCTATGTAATGCTTTCACAAAGCCTTACATTAACTGCAGGTTATTCCGGTTTAATTTCATTGGCACATGCCGGATTTTATGGTATTGGGGCTTACACATCAGCAATTCTATCTGTTAATTATGGCTTTTCGTTTCTGGCAACTCTACCTATGGCAATGCTACTAAGTGGAATAATTGCAGTTTTTGTTTCGGTTATTGCCTTACGTACAGTAGATGACTACTTTATCATTATTACTCTTGGAATTCAAGTAGTAGCCTTTTCTATTATGAATAATTGGATGGATTTAACGAATGGACCTCTTGGTATTCCTGGCATTCCTTCAATTTCAATTTTTGGTTTTGAGTTTAGCAGCAAAATATCTTTCCTCATCCTAACCCTAATCTTAGCTGCATTAGTTTTCTACATCTTAAAAAACATTACCAAATCTCCATTCGGTCGGATTCTGATTGCATTGAGTGAAGATGAAATTTTTACCCAAAGCCTTGGTAAAAATGTTTATCAAGCAAAGGTTGTCAGCTTTACCATAGGTGCAATGTTTGCTGCAATACCGGGTGTTCTGTATGCTCATTACATTAGTTACATCGACCCATCAAGTTTTACAATTAATGAATCCATTTTCATTTTATCAATTGTAATTATAGGTGGAATGAGAAACTTATGGGGAGCAGCAATTGCTACAGCAGTATTAGTAATATTACCGGAAGCCTTAAGATTTATCGGAATGCCAAGCAATATTGCTGCAAATATGAGACAAATAATTTACGGACTAGTACTTGTAATAATGATGTTTAAATCCAATAAGGGTTTTGTTTCAAAAAAAATTGTCGGGCAGGGAAATAAATAATTCTGTCCCGAAGGTCAAGCACATTTGCAAATCGCACAAGCCAACGCACCAACCAAAATTTGCAAAAGAGCTTGCCCTGCCAACGCAAGGAAGAAGTAAGCACTACACACAACAGCAAATCATGGCACTCAGCCGGTTAGCGGTTATCTGGGAAAATGATCCCGTCCCGATGACTCCCGTCCCGATAGCCATCGGGAGCTATCGGGAGAAAAGGAAACATACGAAATACTAAAAACCTTCCCTGAAATGAACGGCTGCGAGCTATGTTCGCAGAACGTGCAGGTGTTGCCCTAACAGTGTTGCGTAAAATTGAACAAGGTAAAACCAATCTGAATATGGAGAAAGTGAACTTGATTCTAAGCATGTTTGGCCATGAATTAGCTCCTGTGAATAGTAAAAAATTGAATGAATGAGACAGGGAAAAGTATATTATAAAAATCCTCTCGCCGGTAAAGTTGTAATCATGCAAAAGAAAACTGATTTGCGTGTTCCGGTTTCCTGCTTAAAGGTCCCGATTTGATTTCTCAATTCGGCGGCATATTTTTTTGTGATGGTGTAGGGGTTTATGGAGAATTTGATTTCGCATTGATACATCTAATTAAAAAAAATATTTCATTACATTTGAACCCTAAAGTGATTAAGAATTAGGAATAGCCTAACCCTTAGCTTGAAAATATGTGAAGACACCAAATTTTAATTTTACAATATTTGACCTTATATAAAAAATCTCTATCTTTGTTTTCAACATAAAGTCTAAATAATGACAACAATAACTATTAAAAACGGTGAAAATATTTCCCGGACAGATTTTGAAAATATTGATGAGCTTCTCGTGTATTTTATGGACAAAATGGGGTTTGGGACACTTCTTCCTCTTGATAAGAAAGATGTAAATACTGAAAGAAAAAAGCGTTTCGAAAAAGCATTAAGCACACCTAAATCCAAAATGTTAAACATTTAACACAATGGAGATTTATGAATTAGACGAATCAATTTTGATTATCTTAGCAAAAGAAACCTGGTGCCGCAGTATCAAAAAGCCAAATTATTATTAAAGCACAATTATTTATTATCCATAAAATTTAAAAAGCGACAACCCAAGCCCTTAGGGGAATATTATTTCCGCATAAATCAAAAATACCGTGCTATTGGTGTTTTTGATGGCAAGGATTTTATTGTTACAGAAATCCTGGATCATCAATAAAACAACACCTTTCCTGCAAACCTACTTATTGTTTTTCTATGTTCCAATCCCGACATTTCACCAAGGGAAGATGAAAGAAAGTTAGCCGTAATACCGGCTACCGCTAATCGCATATTATCAGTAATGGAGAGATCGGCTTATTAAAAGTTCGGCACGTCATGAAAGCATAATAAAACCCGCAATAAACAAATCATCCATGGTCAGATCATTTTGAACCAGGCCAGTAGAATACATATTTTGCTGTAGGCCAAAAGTTGAAATCATGCACAGGAAAACCGATTTGCGTGTTCCGGTTTCCTGTTTAAAGGTCCCGATTTGATTTCTCAATTCGGCGGCATATTTTTTTGTGATGGTGTAGGGGTTGATGGAGAATTTTATTTCGCATAAATTAATCACCTGATCCCGCCTATCGATGATCAAATCAATTTGGCTTCCCGGGTCGGATGTGCTGCTTCGCCATGAGGAAATACTGGTGAAAACGCCGCCAATTCCGAGTGCCTGTTTTATTTGAGAAAGATGATACATACAAATTTGCTCATAAGCATAGCCGCTCCATGCCCGGTGTTTTGGTGTGTCGATGGCACTAAGCCAGGTGTCGCTATCCACGGGCTGCGTGCCTTCGATAAACTTCAAATAAAAATGCGTATAAAAATCCACCAACTGGTACAAGCTGTTTCTTGTTTTTTTTCCAAAGGGAATGTACTTCCTGATAAAGCCGCTTTCTTCAAGTTCGTTTATTAGCTTCGTTGTGCTTCCTGCATTGGGCAAGCCCGAAAGGGAAATTAGTTCGTCACGGGTTAAGCCTTTTGATTTTTTTGCCAGTGCCCTGATAAGGCTGAGATGACGTTCGTGATTACTAAAAAGTGAACGATATAAATTTGTGAATTCTGTACGCAGCAATCCGGTTTCCGAAAAACAAATATTCTCGATGTTTTGCATGGCGCTCTTGCCGGGTTCAAGCTCATCCCAGTAAAATGGAATGCCTCCAAAAGCCATGTATAGCTGGATAATTTGATAGCGATCGAGCTTGATTTTTCGGGATTGCAAATACTTTTCACACTCAAACAAAGTAAAGGGGGGGGTTAATTTTTTTTGTAACCCGGTTGTGAAGCCCGCCTTTATTGTTGATGAGTTTATTGATCATCCATGATGTTGCCGACCCACACACAATCAAAAGAATATCGCTTCGCACCGATGCCCAGCTATTCCAGAAATGTTCAAGTCCCTGTATAAATTTTGAATTGCGGGTATCGAACCAGGGCAGCTCATCAATAAAAATTACCTTTCTCTCTTTAACTGTGGCAAGGTATTCTGATAATTGCGAAAACGCAGTTAACCAGTCCTTTGCCGGCAAATAGTCATTTTTTGAATCGTGGCCGCTTAGGGCCAAATGAAAGTTTGAAAGTTGCTGGCTCAGGGTAGCATTTGCCAACCCCGTTATCTGAAAAGTGAATTTGCCGATAAATGCTGATCGGATCAAAAAAGTTTTACCAACCCTCCGTCTTCCATACATGGCCACAAATTCTGATTTTTCTGAGGCGTACATTGCACCCAAAATGGAAAGCTCTCTATCTCTGCCTATTATGTTTTTCATGCTATTTCAATTTGGCTGTAAATGCAATAATAAACATAGTTATAGCCAAATCAAATAACCTAAAAGGCTTTATGTGTGTTAAATTTTGGACTTATAGCCATAATGAAATTTGCGAAAATGGTGTTTATTTTAATGAACTCAGTATGAGTTCAGGTATTGTAGCTTATGCATGGAATTGTGGATAGCAACCCAGTATAGGTTGTGCTAATAAAAATGATTTCGGTAGCTCAACCCCCCGAAAAATCGGGGCAGGCTGTACCGGGTTGTAACACTTTACTTAGCACTCATATCTACAATATCGGAACCCGTACCGGGTTCCTTTTCAGAAATTTTTAACTAAGCAGTGGCGTATATCATCCTTAGCTTGACGGCTATGGACCCAACGGGGCGACAAAGGCGAAGATTGCCCCAAAGATAGGAATGCCCGCTTCGCGTGGCGACCCCATGGCACAACCCTGACACAGAGAACAAATTCTTCACGTATAAATATCTAATCAAACAAAATATTTCATTACATTTGATGGCAAAAAATTGAGTGATAATGAAATTGAAGAAAAACCCAATACTTTTTCTTTTCGATCTTATGAAAAAAGATCAAAAAACACAGTTAAACAAATGTCGTTTATTTGAAAAAGATGAAATTGGTCATACTAAAAACAGAATAAATGCCCAGCCAATAACAGCACCTCATAGCACATATGGCCGCGTTAGGGGAATTAAGACAAATGATAAGTAAATTTGAAAAGTCAGGAAATCAACATAAATTTGAGTAGTGAACGGCCACGTGCCATAGCTGCGGAACGTTGTAGCACATAATCAAGAACTCTTGCTACAAAACAAAGTATTGACAAGATTTTGATATTGGTAACTTTAAAGTTACCTTTGTGAAATGAACAGAATTAGAGAAGTAATTGCTTATAAGAATTATTTTGAAAGCTTCTTAAGAAAACAACCAACAAAAGTTCAGAATAAAATATTCAAGGTTATTGAAGCCATTGAAACTTTAGAGAGAATTCCAAAAAGTTACTTACAATTCATAAAGGGAACTAATGGACTCTATGAAGCAAGAATTTCATTAGCCTCAAATATTTGGAGAGTGTTTTGCTTCTTTGACAAAGGTATGCTTGTAATTTTACTTAATGGCTTTGTCAAAAAAACGCAAAAGACTCCTAAAAGTGAAATAGAAAAAGCATTAAGGCTCATGAATGATTATTATAAAGAAAAAGAGAGAAAGAAATATGAAAACTAAAACCTGGACAGAAATAAAAGACTCGGTTTATGGAGTAAAAGGAACCGGGAGAAGAGATGAACTTGATAGGGAATTTGAGTCATTTAAAATCGGGCTACTGCTCAAGAAAGCCAGAGAAGAAAAAAAACTGACTCAACAAGAACTTGGAAATTTATTAAACAAAAAGCGAACTTTCATTTCAAGAATTGAGAATAATGGTAGTAATGTGACACTAAAAACCTTATTTGATATTGTTGAAAAGGGATTAGGTGGAAAGGTAAATATATCCATTGATGTTTAGAAATTACGTACTAAAACAGCAAATCATGGCCCACAGTCGCTTAGCATTCATCTGGAAAAATGATTCCGTCCCGATAGCCATCAGCGATTTTCTAAGGAACTTTGATTTTTGCATTTAAAATTGTAATATGCTGTTTTACTTAAACATATCATTTTAATCTATTAAATAAATTATTGGGGCATTATTATACTTTGTGTTCCCGATAGCTATCGGGATGACTTCGTGGTCAAAATGCAATCCACAGAGGCACAGAGCCACAAAGGTTCACAAAAAAACATCATCATCATTATTCACTGCCATTAATAATATTAGCAATTGGGTATTTAAAATTTTAGGTTCTACAAATTTTACAGATTAGTGTTTTACAATTAAATTACTAAACGAATATAGTGTGAAAAAATCACTGATAACCATCGGGAGCTATCGGGACGGGAGCTATCGGGAGAAATAGAAACTTATGAATCACTAAAAACCCTCCCGCAAGTAAACGGCTGCGAGCCATCTTTGCGGAACGTTGTGTGTAATGCAAAAAGAAAATACTATGATCAAAAGAATAATTTGGTTTTTTAGATTAGTAATTCGAATTCAAAAAGGCTGACATTAGTATGTAATAAGGGTTCAATAACCATTAATAATTTTGCTTTAAATGATATATTAGCAGTTAAAAAACACTCACCTATTTCTACTTTTAATCGAACCATCAAGGAATTGAAACGAGTGAAGAGAGGTTTGGAAAGTTACTTTGATGGCAAATAAAAGTATTTTCTCCATATTCTCCCCTCCCTTCCCCTGAAAAAACAAAAGCCCCGGAGGTTTTAACCTTTAAGGCTTTGTGAATTTTTTTGTAGCCCCACCAGGACTCGAACCTGAATTTAAAGTTTAGGAAACTTCCGTTCTATCCCTTGAACTATGGGGCCAAATCAATTTGAATCATCAACAATTTTCCAGAATTTGGAAATAATACTACAATATTGAGATTCTGACTCAGAGAATTCGAGTGCAAAAATCTCAATTTCTTCTTTAACAACAAACTTTATATTCTGTTTTTTCACTTTTTTGTATAAAAATGAACAATTAAACCTTTAATCTTAAGAAATTGTGATGATTCATTAGGAAATGCACTATTTTTGCTTAAACATCACCTCACTTTAAAAAACCGTAAAATCTATGAGGGATTACGTCCCCAAAATACTTATCATCGACGACATCAAAGAAAATCTCATCACCCTTGAAATGAACATGAGGGTTTTGAATGTTGAAATTATTTCGGCTCAAAGTGGAAAAGAGGCGCTGATCCAGGTAAAACAACATGATTTTGCAGTGATGATTGTTGATATCCAAATGCCTGAAATGAATGGATTTCAAACTGCAGAGAGAATTAGACAGGGACGTCGCAACAGGCATACTCCTATCATTTTTCTTACAGCAGTGTTTCACGATCAAAACAGTATTTACCAGGGATACCGCTCAGGGGCTGTCGATTATATTTCCAAACCTTTCAACCGGGAAATCCTATTAAGCAAGGTCAGGGTATTTTTGGATATCGACAGGATAAAAGGTGAATTAAGCGAATCCAAGCAACAATTCCGGAGTATTATTCAGGATCAAACCGACTTGATATGCCGAACGGATAAAGACTTGAATATTTCATTTGCCAACAGGGCTTTTCTTATAGCTTTTGCCAAAACTTTTGAAAGCCTCAAAGACAAAAGCATGCTCAATTGGGTTGATAAAAATGACCTTCAAAGGATTAATAGCGCCATAAATGTACTTACTCCTACCAATGCCCTGGTAAAGATAAATCATCAAATCAATGCTTCAAAATCACGCCATATCAATGTATCTTCCATTATAAGGGCTTTGTTCGACAGTGATTTCGAGTTGGTAGGATATCAAATTGTAATGCGCGATATAACGGCTGAAGTGAAATCGAAAGAACACCTTGTTGAAGCGCAGAATAAAGCTGATCTGGCGGCAAAATCAAGATCGCAATTTGTGGCTAATATGAGCCATGAAATCAGAACACCTATGAATTCAATTATTGGATTGCTGAATGTAATTTTTGAATCTGAACTTGATAGTGAACAACAGGAAACACTTGAAGTAATAAGGCATTCAGCGAATAATTTGCTTAACCTTTTAAATGATATTATTGATCTATCTAAAATTGATGCTAATCAAATAAAGTTTATTTCTGACTGGTTTAAATTAAATGAACAATTAGATAAAACCATAAAGCTACTCGAAATTAAAGCAAAAGAAAACAACAACACCCTTAAACTTGAGATAGACGACCAAATCCCAAAAGAAATAAAAGGAGATCATTTCAGGCTGGGGCAGGTGTTGATAAACCTTTTAAACAATGCCTTAAAATTCACCCATGATGGTGCGGTTAAACTAAAAATAAATAAAGAGGCCGAGGATAAAAACAAGGTGAAAATCAAGTTTACTGTTTCGGATACCGGAATAGGAGTATCAGAAAAAGATCTGGAAAATATTTTTAAAGTTTATGAGCAGGGCGATCCCGAAATAACCCGTGAGTTTGGTGGTAGCGGACTCGGTTTAGCCATTTCAAATTCGCTATGCGAAAAAATGGGCGGGAGGATTAACGTTAACAGTAAAATTGGCGAAGGAACCAACTTTTGGTTTACACTTCCTTTCGAAATAAAAGCGCCTGAACAAAAGCCGCCCGGGGATAAGAAAATTCACATTCTTGTTGTTGAAGATAACCTGCTGAACCAAAGGGTTGTTGGCACTACTCTTCAGCGAAATGGCTTTACTTTTGAAGTAGCTCAAAATGGTGAAATTGCTTATAACAAATTTGTTAGTGGAAACTTCAATTTAATCATTATGGATATTCAAATGCCGGTGATGGATGGGTATGAGTCAACCAATTTGATCAGGATCTATGAACAAGAACATCCTGAAAGAAAAAGAACAAACATTGTTGCACTTACCGCCAACGCTACCACCGAAGATAAAAACAAGTGCCGTGAAGTGGGTATGGATGATTATATGACAAAACCCTTCCGCTTTAAAGCACTCACCGAAATTATTAACCGAATGGCTGAATAAAGTTTGGGTTCGCTCTAATCTGCATCTTTTTTCCAATACATATTTTGAAAATTAATACTGCCCATGTTTTGTGCTTAAGATTTCTGTGAGCTGATTTTATGATAGATTGATTAGGGATAATTTGGAAATTTAATTATTGATAAATATCCGGTTATCGTGTCCTTTAATATCAACAATTCTTGAATTGTCCTCAGGACTGTTTTTCGTTGTAGCATCTAAAAATACATTGCTGTTTTCGCTTATGTAGGTCTTTCTTACAAACAATTCTTCAGGATAGTAAATTTTCCCATATTTCATATCGATTAATAAACGGTAAGCAGCATTTTCAGGAATGTTAAGCCGATAATCCCCATATTTACCATCAATGGTAACCTGCGAAAAATCAGCTGCTATTTTATCAATGGTAACATTATCATCATACGACTGCAATTTGAAGGATTCATTTAATTCTTTTATTTCAAAATCGGAATACTTGCTTTCTCCGCACTCAAGCGAAACTATGTTGCCAAATACAAAACTATCGTCATAAGAACCCGAGAGTTTAACAGCTCCTGCTCCATCAATCCGGAATTCGGAATATTTGCTTTGCCCTGATAGATTGACCGATTGGCCTCCATTAAGCGTACAATCATAAAAATCGAAGACTAAACTTCCTGCAGAACCAAACTCAAATTCGCTGTATTTGGCCGCCCCATTAAACTTTCCAAGCGCCTCAATAGTAATATTATCATCAAAAGATTCAAAATTGAAATCCCCCAAATGTTGAATCTCAATTTTAGAATACTTACTTTTTAACTCCATGTTGCCACAGGTGGCCATTTTCAGGTCGGAATCATACAATTCAATTTCAGCCTCCGGAATGTTTTCTAAAAATGCTTTGGAATAACGCAAATCGAGCTGCACCTTTCCACCAAAAGAATCACCATACAGTTTCCCGCTATAAATTTTTATTTCGGCTTTGCCCGCTATTTCCTCCATTTTAATGTCCGCGTATTTATTGTCAATTTCTATGGAGGTGGTTTTGGGAACAAACAATGTAATCCTGATTTCAAAATTTTTAAGTACAGCTTTTTTACCGGTAATCAGTTTAAGCTTGTGATTAATATTACTTGATATCGATTCCCAAAACAAAGTATTGATGGAGAAGCGGGAATCCTGACCTTCAAAATCTATCGATTTTATGGCATCCACTGTAATATCAATATCCTCCTTATTTTTTGCTTTTAGCTTTACATCCATTTGCAGTTCAACGGTATTATTCTTCCAGGTTTTAATCTCCGCATCAAACGATCGGTTTTTAAATTCGATAATTCCTTGCGGGTCAACATCTGATTCAAAAGTCAACACTTCATTAAATTCGGCCTGAGCCAAGGCTGAAAACCCTGTCGAAAAAAGGATCAGCACAATAAAAATCAAATAATTAAATTGCTGTATGTTCTTCTTTGCGTTTTTCATAATCTTTCTGTTTTTGAATTTCCATTAACATTCTGTCTAAAATTCTTACTCTTTTTTCATAATAGTCGAGCATTGCCCTTAAAAGCTGCTCATTGTAACCGTAATTTGAATAATCTTCCTGATATTCCTTGTACATATCATCAAGGGTGCTTAATTCAGTAAAAAATGCTTCGAGCGACTTTGTATCAAAAGGTTTCATTGCATCCACCAGTTTCAACTTATTTTCAAAATCAACCCTGTAGTTTGCCACCTTGCCGGCATAAGCGGGTTCAATTTCGCTAAGCGTGATATGATAAATGTCTGGTTCGGAAAGGTAAAATTCGTTGTATAAAATGTAGGTAGATGAAACCAGAAAAATAATGATTGCTGCAGCTTTCCAAAAAAGCCCTGTTTTTGTATTCCTCTTTTTATTCAGATCATTACTAATCCCTTCCCAAATCAAATTATCATCAGGTTCTTCTACATCAAGATGCTGGTGTTGAGATTCGAGATATTTTTCAAAATTACTTTTCATGATTCATCAACTTTTCTTTAAGCAAAGTTTTTGCACGTTGGTACTGCGATTTTGAAGTAGATTCGGAAATGTTGAGCATTGTAGCTATTTCACGATGCTTGTAACCTTCGAAAAGAAAAAGGTTTAAAACTACCCTCGATCCTTTGGGCAACATTTTTACCGCCCCGTGAATTATTTCAGGAGAAAAACCATAAACCTCATCATTATTATCTTCACTCTGAATTGGTTCGGTTTGCGATTCCAAACTTTCAAAAAACGATTTATTACGCTGCAAAAAATTAATACAATGGTTAACCACAATGCGCCTGAGCCACGCCCCAAAAGAAGCCTCTCCACGATAGTCGCCAATTTTCCGGAATGCTGTTACAAAAGCATCCTGAATCACATCTTCGGCATCCATTTTATTGCCCAGCATCCGCATGGCAAGATTGTACATAGCCTTAGAATACATTTTGTAAAGCCTGTATTGCGACCTTGATTCTCCCTGCCGGCATTGCTCGATCAACTTTGTATGGATGTCAGGGTTCTGCTTTCCCACTTTGCTCCTTTTATTATTAATGACACAAGAATGGCGAAAATAGTTGGAATGAAGGGGTTTTAATTTTTCGTTATTGACTATATTAAGAATACTTCTCACTATACTAGATATTTAATCACTACTAATAGTCGAATGATTTATACAAAATAAGGTAATAAGGTCTTTGTTAGTCGTTTATCATATACTACTAAGGTTTGCTTTTAAGAAATAAGGTCTTTTGATTATAATATAAAAAATCACTCCTAAAATAGAAAAGAGCCAAAAATTATTACTTCCTGGTACGACAAGTTATTTTAATACAAGTTGATAATCTGTTATTAATGCATCGAAAGGTATTTTCAAATTATCATTTAGTCTTCTTATCATCTCAATAGTAAGTTTTCTTTTTCTTTTTAAGACCTTCGAAACAGTTGCTTTGTCTCCTAAAATTCCAATCAAATCCTTTTGCTTTAGGCTTTTTTGTTCCATAATGAACTTTATGGCTTCAACAGGATCGGGGTCAGGAATAGGATATTTTTCTTCTTCATATTTTTCGATAAGTAAAACCAAAAGATCAGCCTCTTTATCCTCATCAGTACCTGATTCAACATCAAATATTTCATCCAACCTTTCTAAAGCTTTTTCGTAATCATTTTCATTTTTTAATACTGTCCAATTGTATTTCATCTTAATTCTCCTTTTATAAAAACAATTCTATTAAATTGTTGATGCGTTAAGTTTATCATATTCCTGATGCGTTCCAATAAAGCGGATAAAAACCCTCCCTTTTTCGTAGTTTATTCTTGCAATCAAACGGTAATGGTTTCCTTTGATATTGAATACAACCCTGTTATTTCCAATATTATCTGCTGTACCAAAATATTCTTTCAATTCATAAAAGTTACGAAAATTTAGTTTCATTAATAACTTACACCATGTTTTGAGTGCTTCGCTACAATCAGGATGTTTTTCCCAAAAGTCTTTTAAGGTACTACATTTTACTACGTGCATTTTCAATAATTATCAGGCAAAGATAATACTTTGTTGACAATATGTCAACTTAATAATTCTCCTAATTTATGAGAGATAATCTTGTGGGTTAAATGAAATCGATTGGTATTTGATATTCACCATATCAATTCACCAGCCGTTTATCAATTTCAAAAAAACCCTTTGTCGTTTGCTATCGTAATACTATTTTGAAAAAAATAGAGCTTAGTTTATTATTTTAGGAATTATGTTAGCCATCCACCCCAATAAAAATCTCCGGGAAAAAGGTCTTTGAGATCAACTTCACTTTCAAAAACTCCAAAAACAGCCGAGCCGCTGCCACTCATCGAAGCATATTCTGCGCCCTTTTTATACAAATCCCCTTTTATGGTTTCTGCTTCGGGATACTTGCCAAATACTATCTTTTCAAAGTCGTTTTTTAAAAAATCAGACCACTGACCCACTGGCTTAGCGATTACATCTTTTAATATAAAATCTGGCTTTGCAGGCACTATCCCCACATAAGCTTCGGCAGTACTGATGTGAAAAGCAGGCTTTACGATGACCAAAATTTTTCCAGATAAATTTAACTTTACTTCCTCCATTTTATCGCCCCGCTCCCGGGCATAAGCCGGCGTATTTTTTATGAAAAAAGGGCAATCCATTCCCAACTGCGAGGCATGATCCATCATTTTTTCATTACTTAATCCCAAATTAAAAAGTTGGTTTATCAACCTGATGGCGTAAGCGGCATCAGATGAACCACCTCCAAGACCTGCCCCCATGGGTATAATTTTATGCAAATGAATATGCACTTCAGGCAGGCCAAATTCATTCTGCAACATAAGCCATGCTTTTACCAAAAGGTTTTCTTCGGGCTTCCCCGGAACTGGTATTCCCGAGGTTGAAAAACGAAATTTACCGTCAGGTGAATGAATCATTTCTAAAGCATCGCGAAGAGGTATAGGATAAAAAATTGTTTCGATATTATGAAATCCATCAACTCTTTTCCCGGTAACAAATAATCCAAGATTTATTTTCGCGTTTGGAAAAAATATCATTTTGTTAAAGTTTTCACAAAAATAGTGATGATTGTTCACTTTAGGTGAATGATGAATGAGATAAGTCTAAAACCCCAAACTACTGATTTTTTATCCTTTTTACCCCTGACCCTAAAGGGTGAAGTACTAATAATCAGAAGTTTGGGATAGTCCCCTTCAGGGGATTTAGGGGTTTTGAGGCTTTTTAGCCTTTTTAACCTGGTCTCATAAATAGCTCAGGAATATTTGTATTTTTGGCTACTTTTTTAACCTGAAAAATTCATGAATTTTTCACTCTGTCGGCTAAAAAGCCGACAGAGCCGAATTTCCGCAGGAAATTCGAGGGTTAACCCTCGAAAATATTTAAAATAAATATTTTCGGCCTTCGGTGATTAATTCACAAATTCAACGAATTTGTGAATTAATCAGGTTAAAATCATTCATTAAAAAACAGAACACCGATGCCCATTTTCAATTCGCTTTTATCCTGGTTGATGAAAAAAAGAATTCATCAAATCGAATTGTTTATCAAATACCCTATTGACGTACAAATAGAGCTGTTTAAAAAATTGATGTCCTCGGGCAGCGAAACGGTATGGGGCAAAAAGTACGATTACTCATCAATCAGTACCCCGCAACAATTCCGCGAGCGCGTTCCCATAAACGATTACAACAAATTAAAACCCTACATCGAACGGCAGCGAAAAGGCGAACAAAACCTGCTGTGGAACACCGACATTAAATGGTTTGCCAAATCGTCGGGAACCACCAGCGACAAAAGTAAATACATCCCTGTAAGCAACGAAGCATTGGAAGAATGTCATTATAAAGGCGGGAAAGACATGCTGTCCATTTTTTTTCACAATCACCCCGATTCTCGTATTTTCGATGGTAAAGGGCTTGCCATGGGCGGAAGCAGCAGCATTACCGAAGTTAACAACGAATCGTATTACACGGGCGACCTTTCGGCCATCCTGATGCAAAACCTGCCACTTTGGGTACAGCTAAAAAAAACCCCCAACCGATCCATTGCTTTGATGGATGAGTGGGAAAGTAAAATCGAGAAAATGGCGCATGTAACCATGGAACATGATGTAACCAGCATTTCGGGAGTACCTTCGTGGACTTTGGTTTTGATACGAAGAATTCTTGAATTGTCAGGGAAAAACAACCTTGCTGACGTATGGCCAAATCTCGAAGTGTTCTTTCATGGTGGCGTAAATTTCGACCCCTATCGTGGGCAGTTTAACGAACTTATGCAGTCGGAAAAGATGACCTATATGGAAACATACAATGCTTCCGAAGGATTTTTTGGCATCCAGGATCGCTCCGATCATAACGACATGTTGCTCATGCTCGATTATGGGATTTATTATGAATTTATTCCCTTTGATGAGTTTGAAACCGAAAACCCCAAAACCCTCATGCTTGACGAAGTAGAAACCGGTAAAAACTACGCGATGCTCATCAGCACAAATGGCGGGCTGTGGCGCTACTTGATAGGGGATACCATACGTTTTACATCCACTTCTCCATATAGAATAAAAATCACCGGGCGTACTAAAAACTTTATCAATGCTTTTGGTGAAGAAATTATCATCGAAAATGCCGAAAAAGCGCTCGCCATTGCCTGTAGTAAATGCAACGCTGAAATTTCGGATTATACCGCCGCACCAATTTATTTCAATAACCAACAAAATGCCGCGCATGAATGGTTGATCGAATTTTCGCGCCAGCCCGAAAACCTGGGTGTGTTTACGGACGCCTTCGACAATGCCTTAAAATCGCTAAACTCCGATTATGAAGCAAAGCGCTATAAAAATATGGTGCTTGAATTACCGGTGATTAAATCGCTGCCCGAACGAACATTTTACAATTGGCTAAAAAAACGCGATAAACTTGGCGGCCAAAACAAAGTACCCCGCCTTTCGAATGACCGGAAATTTGTGGATGAAATTTTAGAATTAATAAATTAATAACTGTTGAAATTTCTAAGCATGAAGAATATTTTATTTGTTTTTGGTTTTCTTTTTATGTGTCAGCCTGTTGTTGAATTTACAAAAACTTTGAGCCTCAAAGCTAAAGTATCACAAATTGAACTGGATGCTTCAGGAAACATTTACCTGATCGAAGATGCTAAAGCCTCGATGTACAGCCCCGAAGGAAAACTTGAATACTGGTACAGAAACATGTACACAAAAAGTTTGCACAGCATCGACATTTCAAACCCTGAGAAGATTTTATTGTTTTATAAAGAAGACCAAAAAATCACATTGATCAATCAATATTTCAAGTCGATTCCCAAGCCATTCTTCCTCAACGAAAAAGGCTACGAAAACATTTCCATGGCCTGTACATCATCCGATGGAAGCATCTGGGTATTCGACCAATCGGCAAGGCAACTCATCAAGCTTACCGATCAAGGCGGTTTTATTACACAAAGTGGAACATTTTCTGATAAAATCACTTCAGACTTTTCTCCGGTATTCATGAAAGAATACAAAGGATTGCTTTACCTTACTGATCCCAGGATGGGCATTTTTGTTTTCAATCAAATTGGCGAATACCAGGAAACCCTGCCTGTTTTAAACGTAAATCATTTCAGGATTGAATCCGGCCTCTTGTATTTTATCCGTGATGGCAAGGCAGAGACTTATAATCTGAAATCGGGAGCAGAAAAAAAATACGACATGCCAACAAATAATTACACGGTGGCAAGCTTTGATTTGCAAGGCGATAACATAACAGTGTATGTTGCCAACGATAGCAATTTTAATGTGTTTGCTACAGGAAATGTTGATAAGTAGTAAGGTTTCATCCTGTTATTTTTGATTTCTTTCCTAATTTAGCGGAGTTATTTCGCATAGACAAAACTCAAAATTACACCAAAATGCATATTGCAATAGCTGGAAATATCGGCTCGGGTAAAACCACCCTTACATCGTTCCTTGCCAAACACTTCAAGTGGGAGCCGAATTACGAATCGGTTGATGACAATCCATATCTTCACAGCTTCTACGAAGACATGCGCCGCTGGTCGTTTAACCTGCAAATTTATTTCTTGAATAGCCGGTTTCGCCAGATTGTTTCCATCAGAGAATCAGGAAAAAATGTAATACAGGACCGAACCATTTATGAAGATGCCTTCATTTTTGCACCCAACCTACATGAAATGAACCTGATGACCAGCCGCGATTTTGACAATTACAGGTCATTGTTCGAGCTGATGGTAAGTTTTATCCAGCCCCCCGACCTGCTGATTTACCTCAGGGCAACAGTTCCTACCCTGGTTAATCAAATCCAAAAACGAGGGAGGGATTACGAAGAGTCCATCCGCCTCGACTATCTCAAAAGTCTCAACGAGCGCTACGAATCGTGGATGACCGACTACAACGATGGCAAAAAACTGATTGTAAATGTTGACAACCTGGACTTTGCCGACAAGCCCGAAGATTTGGGTGTAATCATCGACAAGATCAATGCCGAGCTACACGGGTTGTTTTAGGAAAAGCTTAGATGTTAGAGGGTAGAAGGGAGAAGGGAGAAGGGAGAAGGGAGAAGGGAGAAGGTAGAAATTAGAGGG
>CAZQIV010000081.1:0-31476 GCA_964593705.1 uncultured Lentimicrobiaceae bacterium
TCTAACATCTAACTTCTAACATCTAACTTCTAACATCTAACTTCTAACATCTAACATCTAACTTCTAACATCTAACTTCTAACATCTAACTTCTAACATCTAATATCTAACATCTAACTTCTAATATCTAACCTCCAAAAATGGAACTATCCCCTGACAACACCATCCTTCAATCGCTTGTTAGCGAAAAAATGCCCTATGGGAAATACAAAGGTACACCCATCTGCATGCTCCCTGAATATTATCTTGTATGGTTTCATCGCAATGGTTTCCCAAAAGGTAAGCTTGGCATGATGCTCAATACCATGTACGAAATTAAATTGAACGGGTTGGAGTATTTATTAGAACCGCTTAAAAGAAAATAATATCGCTCCTCCCATTTTTGTCGAAGCTAAATTATTGTTCGTTTTTTTAGTAATTTTTCCCTCAGATTTCGCTGAATAATCAAACAATGTCAGTTAGCCATCGACTGGAAACTGTGGACTGAGAAACACCATCCTTCACCTGTTACTTTCCCTGTAAGACATTGAGTGCAGGGTTAAGAAAAACTTAACTTAGAAATAATCTGAACCTACAAGGGATAAGACTATCTTTGCCGACTTTTTGCAGTTATTGGTAAAAGTCTAATTATCTGCATTTAAGCAATACTAACAATTGTAAATTATGTACGACATTAGAAATATTGCCATTATTGCACACGTCGATCATGGCAAAACCACCCTCGTTGACAGGATTCTGCATCAGGTTAAACTTTTCAGGGATAATCAGGAAATGGGTGAACTTATCCTTGATTCGAATGACCTTGAACGTGAACGTGGTATTACCATTTTATCAAAAAATGTTTCGGTCAGGTATAAGGATGTAAAGATTAATATTATCGACACCCCGGGCCATGCTGACTTTGGCGGAGAGGTAGAACGTGTGCTTAATATGGCTGATGGTGTGTTATTGGTAGTTGATGCTTTTGAGGGGCCAATGCCACAAACACGCTTTGTGCTTCAAAAAGCCCTACAACTTGGGCTTAAACCAATTGTAGTTATCAATAAAGTTGACAAACCCAACTGTGCACCCGAGGAAGTTCACGAGGCTGTTTTTGATTTGATGTTTAGTCTTGATGCCACCGAAGACCAGCTAAATTTCCCTGAGGTTTATGGTTCGTCCAAGCAGGGCTGGATGGGCGAAGAGTGGCAAAACCCTACCAGCGACATCAGCTACTTGTTGGATATAATATTGGAGCATATTAAGAAGCCTGTTTTTAAGGAAGGCAACCTGCAAATGCAAATCAGCTCGTTGGATTATTCATCGTACCTCGGAAGGATTGCCGTGGGACGTATTACACGTGGCAAAATTAAAATGGGACAGCATGTTTCGGTGGTAAAGCGCGATGGTACCATTGCAAAATCTGTTGTTAAAGAGCTCTACAGGTTTGAAGGTCTTGGCAAAGAAAAAGTAAAACATGAGCTTGATGCCGGAGAAATTTGTGCAGTGCTCGGGCCTGAAAATTTTGATATTGGAGATACAATAGCCGATTTTGAAGCACCGGAAGGCTTGACCCCCATTGCCATCGATGAGCCAACCATGAGCATGCTCTTCACCATTAACAACTCACCATTTTTTGGCAAAGAAGGTATTTATGTAACTTCACGCCACATAAGAGACAGACTATTTAAAGAAACCGAAAAAAATCTTGCACTACGCGTTCAAGAAACCAATACACCTGAGAAATTATTGGTGTTTGGGCGGGGAATTTTACACTTATCTATTCTGGTTGAAACCATGCGCCGTGAAGGCTATGAGTTTCAGATCGGGCAACCACAAGTACTTACCAAGGAAATTGACGGCCAAAAATTTGAACCTATCGAACTGTTAACTGTGCATGTACCAGATGGTTTTTCGGGCAGGGTAATAGAAATTGTTACCAAACGTAAAGGCGAAATCACGAATATTGAATCGCGCAACGACAGAACCGCCCTTGAATTTACCATCCCTTCGAGAGGCCTTATTGGAATAACCAACGCCATATTAACAGCCACCGAAGGTGAAGCCGTTGTTGCACACAGGTTTTTGGCCTACGAACCCTGGAAGGGCGAAATTGAAAACCGTAGAAACGGCTCGCTCATTGCCATGGAAACCGGAACAGCCATTACCTATTCGATAGATAAATTGCAGGATCGCGGTAAATTTTTTATTGAACCCGGTGATAACATTTACGCCGGACAGGTTATCGGCGAATATACCCGACAAACAGACCTGTCGGTAAACATTATCAAAACCAAGAAACTTACCAACGTTCGTGCTTCGGGCACGGATGACAAGGCTACCCTTTCGCCGGCGGTAAAATTCTCGCTCGAAGAAGCAATGGAATACATCAAGGCGGATGAATATGTTGAGGTAACGCCAAAGTCGATCCGCCTGAGGAAAATTGTGCTGGACGAAAATGAAAGAAAAAGAATTAGGAAAAGAGAAGAAGGGCCAAGGGAATAAGTTAATGGTTATAAGGTTAATTGTTATTTGCCCCGAAAAATAGAAAATTTTAATTTTCGTGATTTTTCGAGGGTGCTCGGGCAAAGCCCGGCATTATTGGTTAATAGTTAATTGTTATTGGTAAATGGTTAATTGTTATCCCGAAAAGTAGAAAATTTTTGATTTTCGTGATTTTTCAGGGGTATTGCAAATCCGGGATTCTTGAATCCTGGGCTCGAAAAAATATGAAATCACATCCCGAACCTTCGGAATGTTTTTTCGGCATTCGATAACTGTTATTTGTCCATCCCCGACAGCTTTCGCTACCACGAAAATAAATGCAACACCCGGTACCGATAGAAAAGATATTTGTTTTTGATAATCGAAGGAATTGTCGCACTGTTTTGTGCTTGTCTTTTTGAGCAAAAGAAATTATCTTTGGGGCTAAATAAATATTTGCAATGGACGAAAAAGAAAATACTGCTAATGAGCCTCTCCCAAACTATGGTTCACAGGAGTTGAGCTTTGAAAAAGTGTGGCTCATGTTTCAGGAAACGGATAAAGAGTTTCAGAAAACCAGGCAACTGATGGACGAAAATGCACGTCGATCTCAGGAAACTGAAAGAAAGCTGGATAAGTTGGCAAAAATGTACGGTGGTGTAGCCGAAAACAATGGCGCTTTTGCCGAAGAGTTTTTTAAGCGTGGCCTGGAAAAACATTCAAGTTTATTTGGCATTGAATATAACCAGGTGGGAACCCTTCAAAAGAAAACCAAAAAACTCCAGGGGCAGTACGATATTGTTTTGTACAATGGTGATGCGATGGTTATCATTGAAGTAAAATACAAACTGCACCCAATTGATGTTGAAGATTTCTACCATCGCAAACTCCCCAACTTTCGCCCGTTATATCCGGAGTATTCCGACAAAGCGGTTATTGGAGCAGTTGCTGGCTTGAGTGTTCCCGATGACAGCATTGAACTTGCCCAAAAGTTCGGTTTTTTAGTGCTTACCCAAAGCGGAGAAAATATTACGGTAGTGAATGAAACCGGTTTTGTCCCCCGGAAATTCTAAACTTTACTCTAACACAAATTTCACTTGTTGGTTAAATCCCTGCCCGCATAAAATCGCGAAATATATTCCTGCTTCCAAATTATTCGTAGGATTCCACCTGATTTCTGCTTGACCGGGGGATGAATTCTTGTGATAAATCTCATCAATAAGTCTCCCGTAAACATCTATAATTCTTATGGCAACATCCTGGCTTCCTAATTCTTGAATCCGAAAAGTAAGCACATCTTTAGCCGGATTTGGATAGACAAAGATTTTAACATCATCGCTTTCGCTTTTATTTTCCTTTATTTGAACATATCCCAAATCTTCGGTTGAATACAATCTGTACTCGCCCGGAGCTAACTGAACCGTTTGGTTTGTGCTCGTTACCTCAAGCTCATCTCCCGAAAAATATTCAGTCCAATTGCCAGTGCCTGGCCAGTTGGGGTTGTGGGATTGATCAACTACATCAAAATTACCAATTACAACCACATTCATTTCCTGACCTTGCAGCGAAATTGATTTTGTAGCGTTCCATAAATCAAGACTGAAATTTGTCGTTTTAAAAACATCATATTCCTTTTTCAGGAAAATCAATTGGGCGTTTACATCAAAAAGTTGTTTCCTGGGTTCCTGGCTCATGTAGTCCCATCTGATTGGCTTTGGGCCGGTTCTTCCGTTAAATTCAATAGAATAATCATATCCCATTTCGCCAAATTGCCAAATCATTTTAGGCCCGGGAATGGTGTAGAAAAATGCAGCGGCAAGCTCCTGACGTTTCAACGCGGTAGTGGTATCCTGGATATTGTAACCCCCGGAATTGTTCCCATAACTAACATTCTTAAACATCAAACGCTCTTCATCATGACTTTCCATGTATCCCATTACGTGTGGGTTGCTCCAACCTCTTTGCTGGTACGATATCCATGAAAAGTCGGATCCACCATTTGCATTCCATCCCATTGTTCCTTCGTTGTAATTATGGTTAGAGTTTCCCCATAGCATCATGCCGTTGTTCGATAAAACTTGTTCTTCGGAGTTCTCGGCAAAGTGCTCGAGGATGATATATGTGTTGGGCTTGGTTTCGCGCATAGCTGCTGAATAGTCATTCCAAATATCAACTCTGCTTTGGTCGTATTGCCCCCATAGCCCAACATTACCCACTGAATTAAATTGTGTAAAGCCCTTGGAAAGATCAAACCTGAATCCATCAACATTAAATTCATTGAGCCAAAAATTATTTACTCTTTTTACAAAATCTTTGGTGTAAGGACTTTCGTGATTAAAATCAAAACCAACATTAAAATCGTGGGTGGGATACTGATTAAACCACAAATTGTTGGCAGCCGGAATATTTTGAGAATCATCCCAATAAAGTTTTACCATTGGAGAAGTTCCGAACGAATGGTTCAAAACCATATCGATAATTACGGCAATTCCATTAGCGTGACAGGCATCAACAAAAGCTTTAAGCGTGTTTTTCGGGCCATAATATTTGTCAACAGCAAAATAATAATTCGGGTTATAGCCCCACGAAATATTTCCTTCAAATTCGTTTACAGGCATGAGTTCGATGGCATTAATTCCTAATCTGTTAAAATAGCCCATTGTGTCAATCAAACTTTGGAAGGTATGCATGTCTGTAAAATCCCGAATCAATAATTCATATACCACCAGGTCGTCAACATCCGGTGAATCAAAAACAGGAATCTGCCAAACATATTCTTCCTGATCGGTTTGTAAAACAGTAGCAATTCCCTCAGTTTTTCCTGTAGGGTAACTTAACATTCCAGGATAGGTGGCTTCGTCGATATATTGATCGTTCCATGGGTCGCTCACTTTTTCGGCGTAAGGTTCTCCAATTCTAATCGATTCATCCACGAAATACTGGAAGATGTATTCCTGCCCGGGAATTAAATTTTCGATGCTTAGCCAATATCTTGTTTCGATATCATTATAATCGGCTTTGTTGCAATTGAAACGAAATTGTGGATCGATTTCCCAATCATTAAAATCGCCTATGGCAAAAACGCTGCTCTTGTATGGGGCGTGAAGCACGAGTATAAGCGTTGATTCGTCAATATAATTTATCCCATCATCAACATTATCAGGAAGGTCTGCAACAATACTGCTGCCTCTTACATAAAAATAAACGGAGTCGTACACCGTATTTGTGCCATCTTCAGCTTTTGCTATTATCCAATGCTTTGAATTTGGATTGCTTGACGCTAAAATGGTTTCCTGAATTGTAAAACCTGAGGTGCTCGAAATAAGCTCGTCATCAATATAAAGATATAACATGCTAGAAAGTGATGATTCTACTACGACCTGAATGGATTGGCCGGGATCGACAAAAAGAGGAGAAGCTGTTGGGGATGCAATTAGCACACTCAGGGTTTCCGGGAAAACCTCTATAAAAATGTCTGGTGAAGTTTGTTGCCAGGGTTCTTCTGCGCTTCTAAAAACAAAACACATCTCGGTAATATCATCGTTAGGGTTGGCAGAATAAAATGCTCTAATTGTTGGTAAGACATCTAAGGTGTAAAGGTCGGTTCCGATGTTGGTGAGCAAGGGCTGATTATTGTTATTTCCCCAATCGCCAATTACATTTTGCCATTGGTTTCCATTGATGGTAATTCCGGTGTGGGCATAAACGTCTCCGGTGTAGCCTTCAAGACCGGTTCCGGTGGCATCAAAATATATCGTTACGGCTTCATCTGCAGTTGGGATGGCAGGGTCGGTGCTTACCTGGGCGTTTACAGAAATTTGAATTGAAATGAGGAAGAATACCAAAAGCAAAGTAGGAGTTTTCATAATTATCATTTTTTTGTTTGGATTAGATTAGCAAATTTATCAAAAAAAAAGGACATTCTAATGAATGTCCTTTTTTTTTGCGAACTAAATATTTTATCATTAGTATCCGACAAATTATAGAAAGATAAAAAAGATTCCTCACTTCACTTCCCCGAAGTTTCGGGGCAGGCAGTTTCGTTACCAATGCCAGGTATTTGAATGGAGTTGGGGTACACTTTGTGAGACAGACCTCTCAGTCGCAAGCTCCTTCGAGGTGACAAAACTCCCGGTATGTTGGTGGGAGGAGGGGAATCGGGCGCTTCGCACCCGATTCCCCTCCTCCCATATCAACCCATGGACGGGGTCATTTCGATGCCGCACGTGCGGCAAGAAATCTACTCTTTTGTCATCACAATTTGAGACCTCTTTTTCAGGGGCTTGGAACTCGGAATAACAAGTCTTTAACTATTTGAGTGGTGGCGGTGAAGAATCTGTTAAGTTTACCCGGACAGTAGTGATTTTCTATTTGTCTTTATATTTCAACAAGACTGCTTCTACCGATTTTACTTCGCTGTCGTTTACTTTGCTTACGCTGCCACCAAATACACCTTTTTTCCCACCGGTAGAAGCACCTCCCGATGCCTTTGAATACCCGGTGGAGCGGATTGACACATCCGAAAACAAAACTGCATCAGCGCCATTTTGGCTGGCAAGGTTCATAACCTTATTTTGAATATACTTCAGTTTCTTATTATAAGGCACTTCAGCGGTTACTTTACCCATCACCTCGTAATCGCGGGGTACATCCTGATCGCGCATAAAAATTTCAGGATTTGTAGTGGCCGGGTAAGATTTACCGAGGTAATCGAAACTTGATTTGCTGCATGATGCGAGGCTTATCACAATTATCCCAAATATCAGCAGGTGGTTTAAATACTTTTTCATTTAATGGAGTTTTATCAGTTATTATTCAACAACAAATTTAATACTTTCCCTGTATTTCCCTGATTTTACAATAGCAAAATAAATACCGGGATTCAGATCAACAGCGGCATTCCAATTAAGTTCATTGAGGCCTGCATTTAAATTATTTCCTTCAATATTTGCCACGTTTTTTCCCATGGCATCAAAAACCTCAACAACGACATTTCCCGGATTATCCATGAAAATGATAAAGTTCATTTCGCCATTGGTCGGGTTGGGGTAAGCACCAATCATTGATTTGTTGCCGGCAAATAATTCATCCACCGATGTATTATTCAACCACTCCGGTTTTTCGATGTGTTGGGTTGAATACAGGCGATACTCACCATGCTGCAGATTAACAAGCTGCGTGGTACTTGTTACATCAAGTTGTGTTTGAGTAAAGAATTCGTACCATGTTCCAACATTTGGCCAGTCGGGGGCATGATCCTGGGAAACTACATCAAAATTTCCGACAAGCACCACGTTCATATCTGCGCCCCTTAGTGTAATAGATTTGGTAGCATTAAGCAAATCAATGCTATAGTCGGTGGTTTTAAAAACATCATAAGATGTTTTAAGTCCGATCAGGGCAGCATTAACATGGTAAAGATATTTGCGGTTCAGGTCATTCATATAATCCCATCTTGGAGGCTTAGGTGTAAGCCGGTCATTTTCTTCACCCGAAGGCCAGTTGATGGAATAATCAAAACCACGTTCCTGGAACTGCCAAATCATTTTTGGGCCGGGAATAGTATAAAAAAATGCGGCTGCCAGTGCCTGGCGTTCAAGGGCAGTGATGGTATCGGTAATGTCGTAATTGCCGGAGCTGTTGCCCCAGGTAACATTTTTGTACATCATGCGTTCTTCATCGTGGCTTTCCATAAAACCCATCGAGTGAGGCACACTCCAGCCCATCTTTTGATAAGAAATCCATGAAAAATCCGATTTTTCGTTTTCGTTATACCCCATCGTTCCTTCGTTGTATTTACCTCCCATATTCGACCAGGGCATACAACCGTACTCAGCCAAAACTTTTTCCTCGCTATTGTCGCACCAATGTTCGAGAATTACATAGGCATCCTGATTTACTTCCCACATAGCATCGGCTATCCGCTTTATTGTTTCTATGCGGGCAGCATTGTAACTCCCACCGGAACTACTGTTGGTAAAACCGGCGGTATAATCGAAACGGATACCGTCAAGATTATATTCATCGAGCCAGTATTGCGAAACCCTGTCAACAAACGCTGCAGTGGCCGAGCTTTGGTAATTAAAATCGTTACCCCAGCAGTAGGGTTCGTGCGGACATATTGCATTGAACCAGGGATTGTTGGCGGCAGGACGACTATTGGCCTCATCCCAATACATACGTGCAAAAACATTTTGGCCGTAGGCATGGTTTAAAACCATGTCGATAATTACTGCAATTCCTTCGACATGACAGGCATCAACAAATGCTTTAACATCGTCTTTGGTTCCATAATATTTGTCGGGAGCAAAATAAAATGATGGATTGTAACCCCAGCTCAGGTTGCCTTCAAACTCACTGAAAGGCATCACTTCGATAGCATTTACCCCAAGTTTTTTGAAATAAGATAAAGTATCTTTCAATACTTTAAAATTTTGAGCATCGATAAAATCACGCAACAGCAACTCATAAACTACCAAATCGGTAGGTTCGGGGGCATTAAAACCGGCTGCCTGCCAGGAATATTCATCCTGGTTGGTTTGCAAAACCGAAACAATATGATCGGTTTTATTTTCGGGATAAGGCTTTAAATTGGGATAGGTTGATTCAGGAATATAATGATCGTTCCATTTATCAAGAATTTTATCGGTATAAGCATCGGCAACCCTAAGCTCCTCATCAATTAAATATTGAAAAGCATATTCTTCGCCGGGGTTTAAATTTTGAAGGGTAAGCCAATACCGGGTTTCAAAATCATTGTTATCGGCCATATTTCTTTTAAGCCTGTATTCAGTGCCCACCTGCCAATCGTTAAAATCGCCAATGGCATAAACGCTGGTTTTATATGGGGCATGCAAAACCAGGGTAACGGTTTCTTCATCAATGTAATTAATGCCATCAACAACACCTGAAGGCAGGTCTTCGACAAGGCCCTGACCGCGCACATAAAAATAAATCGAATCGGCCACCATATCCTGGCCATCTTCGGCCACCACTTTTATCCAGTGTTTTGAATCAGGATCGGATGATGCTGAAATATTTTCATCGATAAGATTTCCGGTGGTACTGGTAATCAGTACATCATCAACATAAAGATAAAACATATCGGAGAGTGTAGATTCGGCAGTGATGTTTATGGTTTGCCCCGGATCAACAAAATAGGGAGAAATGTCGGGGCTGGTGAGTATTACATTGAGGCCAAGCTCAAAAATTTCTATAAAAATATCAGGATCTGTTTTTTTCCATGGTTCTTCACCGCTTCTGAAAACAATACAAATTTCTGTGATGTTATCGCCCGTTGCGGCAATATAAAAATTCCTGATTGTTGGTGTAATGTCAAGTCGATATTGGTCTGTTCCGGTTCTTGTTAAAAGTGGCTGGGTACTATTATCGCCCCAATCTCCAATTACATTCGACCACTGGGTTCCATTACTTGTAAGGCCGGTATGTGCATACACATCACCGGGGTATCCTTCGAGACCTGTTCCGGTAGCATCAAGATAAAGGGTTACGGGTTGGTCGGCAGTAGGAACACCAGGATCTGTTGTTACCTGTGCTGATAAAAATACAGGAATTGAAAGCAGTAAAAAGCAGATTGAAATAGTAAAGTTTCTCATAATTAGCCTATTTTAATTTTATCGTTTGGAAATCAATGTGTAAAAGTAAAAAATTAAACACAAGCGCTACGCCGTATGTTTACCATTATAGAAAGGTTGCCACCAAGTGCCGTTCTTTCAATTACTTAAGTAAATAAAATCAAAAAGCAATATAGACTACAATCTGGATTTTAAACTTGCAATGGAAAGAAAAATGCCTAAAACTATGCCCAATAAAGCGGCAAATAAAATCCTGTATTCCGAAGGTAACAGGAAAGTTATGGTGTGGGCGGGATACCAAAATAGTGGAATGGTTTTTTTAAATACAAAATCCCATTGCACTTTCCAGTTCATGGTTGGTATGATTTTTTTAAATTGAATTGGCCGAAAAAACCCTGACAAACTCCCCCCGTTTTCGATAATGTGAATATCGGTTATTTTGTGGATGGTCATGAATACAGGCGCAAAAAATGTGTTCATCGTTACACTTACCGTAAATGCTGTTAGAAGTTGAAGCCATGAAAATGTGGTGAAAAAGTTTTGATTTAAGATGTCGGAAGGTTGGGAAGTTGGGAACTCAATTCCCAAAACTGCCAGTACATTTGGCGCCCCGCTGGCAAAAATGATGAAGGCAATTTTAATACTAACGCCAAGAACACCCCAAACGATGGCGCGTGGCAGAATCCCGAAACCCGGCTCATTGTATTTCCCCTTCCTTACGCGCAAGCCAATCACTTCACCCAGTGTGGAAAGAAGGGCGAATTTGATAAAACTAATTAGGAAAGGATGATCGTGGTTAAAAGTTTTGTAGAAATCATACACGCTGCCGGAGATAAAAAACGGCAAAAAGAACAGCAATACACAAAAGATAAATACAACATCATGCTTCTTCATATCATTTAATTTGGAGCTACAAACTTATGTTTTAATTTGGATAGATAAATGTTTTTTTCGCTGCCTTAAAATCATTTGGTTTTACTTTCGTTAACCATGTCATATTTGATTTTTCCGCGCAGATGAACAATTTAAAAGCACATAAAAAACATTTACTTCCTTTTTTTCCAGTCTTGTTGCTTATTGCAAGCTCATTTCAATTTACGGCTTGCGAAAGAGAAAGCACATCTGATTTTGTTAACATTGCCGAAGTAGCCTCACAGCACATAAATGCCGATCTGGATGCAAATTATTTTTTCTCCATACTGCACAAGGCTGCCTACGACACAGCTCTTATTAACTCGGATACCAGCATCATCGATAGCGCACTGGTAAGCAAAGTAATTGATACAATAACCGGACAGACTGTCTATACATTTAATTACCCGGAAGGCACAGTATCTCCGAATTTTCAAGTGAAATCAGGCACCTTCCAGGCTTTTCTGGATAAAGATTTCACCGAAGAAGGTGCAACATTTGAAGTGCTTATTTACGAATTTACGATCAATGGAAGAACACTCCGGGGTACCGTTTATTATACATACAATGGTAACCGCAAATACAATCTTGAAAGCACGATTGTGTTCAGTGGCGAAAATCAGGCACTAATTACCCACCATGGCGAAAAGGAGATATTGTGGACTGAGGGTTATGTTACTCCTGCTGATAGTGATGAACAAAAGTTCAGCCTGTCGGGCAATGCCACAAGTAGATATGTGAATGCCTACAACACAGAAATTCCACTTGCTGAAATCATATCAGAAACCGATGGCATCTGGGATATTACCTTTGCCTGCCATAAGATTGTAAAGCAAGGTAAGGTTGTGATAAATACGATTATTTCTGGCCTCACCGAAACCATTACCGGCGATTTTCAGGATGCTGATCTTGACGGTTGTAGTGATAAGATAATGCTAAAAAATCCCAAAAATTTCGGATATCCTTACTACTTTTAAGAATGATGACTATTTTCGTTCTCAAAATAATAAGGTATGAGACGAATTTTTACGACCACAAAAAAAAAGATACAACTTACTTTCCCGCCAATTTTACTGTTGCTGTTCATTGCATTTATTTACAGTTCCTGCAATAAATTTAAAGATGATTTTGATTTCAACAAGCTTGTAAAACCATCATGGAATCCTGAATTCGCAGTACCATTAGTAAATTCCACGCTGTTTATTTCCGATTTCATTGAAGATTCGAGCAATCTGAATATCGTAACAAATCCTGATCAAAGCCTCAGTTTTATCTATTCGGGCGATAGTATTTTTTCGGCAACTGCCGGAACCTTTATGGATTTACCCGATCAGGATTTTGATTTTACTGAAATGATTGTAGTGCCGCCACTACTACCCGGCATATTTGATACAATTAAATTTTATAAACAATACCAGTTTATTACAGACACGAACAATCAGCGTGTTGACAGTATTTTTGTGCGTGATGGCTTATTGTATATCAGCGGGCAAACAAACCTTAACCGCGACAATGCGAAGCTAATGCTCACATTTCCTGATATTATACACATCCAAAATGGAGACCCGCTTTTAATAATATCAACACTTGATAACCCGGAAGGACAGAACCCCTTAATTTATTTTGATACAGCTTACCAGCTTGATGAGTATAAAATAATATTTGGCCAAGCTACCGATACTGCCAATAATCTTATTTCTTTCGATTTTAATATCATCATTGAGGGTGATGAAAACCCTGATCTGTCTCCTTATGATTTTTCTTTAAGCGGAAATATCACGGCACTGGAATTTGAAAGTGCCTTTGGATATTTTGGCCAATACACACTGGATTTTGCCGACTCGTTGGAAATAGGACTGTTTAATGATGCCATAAGCGGTGGAGTGGCCATTGGCGAAGGTTCGGTTAATCTCATCTTCAATATGCACAATTCAATTGGCACACCGGTAACATTTATGGCAGAAACACTTGCAGCAACTTCAGAATACACCCCACCCTATCAAGTGGACATTGAACTTTTCGGGCCGGGGCAGCCCAATATTTTTGACATCAATTCGCCACCTGTTACCGAGATGGGCGAATATGCCCACACAAATCTTGATTTTACCGAAGCAAACTTTGCTGAGGCCTTTAACATCTCGCCCAACCGGCTGCATTACGATTTGAAAGGCGTAACAAATTTTGGTCATGACTCTACCGAGCAGAATTTTCTGCTCAACGAAAGCAGAATAATTCTGGATGTTGACCTTGAATTTGAACTTTTTGGATCGCTCGCCGATCTGACCATTCAGGATACAGTGGAACTGGACTTTAATGAAAATCCAAATGAGGTTGATTACCTGCTGTTCAGAATGAATTTGACAAATGGATTCCCGATTCGTGCTGCGGTGCAGGCCTACTTCGCCGACCAAAATTTTCAAATTCTTGATTCATTAATTGATCTTGATGACAATAGACTGTTGTTGGGAGCGCCTACCAATGGGGCGCCGGAATACCGTGTTACAGAACCAATAAATAAAATAACCGATATTTTAATCGACAACAAACGAATCGATAATATTGTAAAAGCGAAGTATCTTCTATTCCAGACAAAACTTTCGACTACACAACAAGAGCTGATTAAAATATATGATGATTATAATGTGGCCATCAAGCTTGGCACTGTTGCCGGATTAAACATAGAAAATAATAATTAGGAGGGCAGGTAGATGAAAAAAACAAACAAATACATTTTTGCCTTAGCACTTACATTGGCACTTTCAGTATTTTCGATTATAAATACGGCTACGGCGCAATTCGACAGATCACTCACATTTTTACCTGTTGTGCCACAAGGCCGAAATGTTAACCCGGCATTTATTCCCAATCATAAGTTTTATATCGGGGTGCCTTTTCTTTCGTCGGTAAAAACAGGGTTTGAGAACTCAATAAATTATGAAGATATTTTTCTGAAAAAAGGAGATTCGCTGTTATTGGACCGGGATCATATTTTAAGCAACATCGATGACGTAACCCGCGTAAATATTAACTTAATGGAAGAATATTTCACCTTTGGATTTAAGGTAAATAAAAACTATTTCCATTTCAGGGTGGGCGATTTAATAGAAACTAATATAGCTATTGATAAGGATATGATTAAGTTTCTTTTATATGGTAATGGGAGTGATGAATATTTAGGAACAGATGTGAAAATTGACGACAACCTGATGAATGCCACCTATTACCGCGAATATGCTCTTGGATATTCACGACAAATAAATGATAAATTTAGCGCCGGAATTAACCTGAAATACCTCCAGGGCATAGCCAACCTGGCTACCAACAAAACGGGAATAAGCCTCTACACCAACCCCGATGATTTTACGCTGGCAATTCAAACAGATATCGATATCAACATTTCATTGCCGGGAATTGATAATTCTGATCTTACAGCAAGCGAATTTCTGCCCAATGCCAAAAACAAGGGCTTTGCTTTCGACATTGGCGGCCAGTATATCATAAATAATCAATTTCAGGTTTTTGCCAGTATGCTGAATATTGGATCGATAAAATGGACTGAAAACCTTAAAAACTTCAAAACAGAAAACCCCGGTTCGACTTTTACTTATGATGGATTTGACATCCAGGAGTATTTTGAGGATAATAAATTTGACAACGACAGGATTGATAATGTGCTCGATTCGATAGTTGATGAAATTGGAATAAATGAAACCTCCATACCTTATAAAACCAAACTCGCACCCATGCTAAATATTGGAGGGCACTACAATTTAACTGATAAGGATCAATTTAGCATTTTATTGAGAAACCAATTCCTGGAAACCTATAACTGGACAACCGTTTCGGTGGGATACACAAGAACGCTTGGCCGGGGCATAAATCTAATGCTTTCAAACTCATTTTTTAGCCAAAGCTATTTAAATCCCGGGATAGGTTTTGCCGCGAGTATTGGTCCGGTTCAACTTTATCTTGTAAACGAAAACATCATTGCTCCATTTATGCTAAACAACAGCAATGTTTTCCTTGTAAGGTTTGGCATCAACCTAATCTTCAGAGAAAAAAACAAAAACGTTGAAGAAATTGAAATCAGCAAATGATGCAGTTTGGGTAGTTTGGGTTGGGAAAATCTAAGTGGTCCTAATTTTATGGTACTACTGCGAATTTCATGGGAAGGTATTGTTAAATGATTTATTCTTTTTCTGATGAAATATTGTTAATAGATTTCTCACCGCCGGTTGGCGGTTACCAATGACATGTTCGCTTAAGACACTGAAAATTTAGCTATTAAACAGACCTCTTCCCGCACGTGCGGGAAGAAATCTGTTCTTTCATGTACATTGATTTTGTATCCACAAAAATGGTAGTAGAACCATTTTTAATACAAAAAAAAACAGGAGATAACACAAAAAGCCCAAGTTTCCTTTGAGCATAAGCGATCTCCTGTTTATTAAAGGCTTAACAGTGTCTATTCTTTTTCGTCGTAGAAAAAGTTACCCCAGCTTAGGGCAGTCAAAACTTCATCTTCAAAAAAGAAATCCATCATCGCCTCGTCAAACGAAACTCTTCTTTCGTTTTGGAATTCTTCATCTTCAAGATTTTCATCATCCATATCAACGAATTTATTCTCTTTCATCAATTTGATGATTTCCTGCTCGCTCATGGCAAAAACATTTTTACCATAAAGCGTGGTTTCAGGATTTCCGGTTTCGACATTTACCAGGAACTTTTCTTTTCCTTCTCCTTCGAAGAAGGCCGAAATATCATAATTATCGTAATGATAAATCAGTGTTTCCTCATCATCAAGGTCATCAAGGGTTTCCGTTTCATCGGGCTCACCGAGATATTCCTTTACTTGTTCCACTGTCATTCCAAATGCAAGCTCACCAAATCCCTTTAGTGGCTTAACTTCTAATGTTAAAGCTTTCATTTTAAATATACTTGTTTAATTTAATGGTGAATCGGGTTCTTTGGCAAAAACGTTATAAACCATTTTATCCACATAATGTGGGAATAGTTTGTTTAAAAAAACGAGGAGTTTTCCCTGGAGTGTTAAAGTAAGCCGGCGTTTACGCTTATACACAGCAAAGGCAATTTTACGGGCAACCAGCTCGGGCGACATCATTTTCTTCTCATCACGCGGTGATTCGCCTTGTTGAGATCCATCGGCAGCGCGTGCAGTATTGCGAATATTGGATGAGGTAAATCCCGGACAGGCAATGAGTACGTGCAGGCCGGTTTTTAGATTTTCGGTTCTGATAACATCAAGAATACCATGTATGGCAAATTTTGATGAAGTATAGGCTGTTCGTCCAGGCAGCCCTTTGTAACCGGCAATTGAAGAAACACCTACCAATGAACCACGGGATGCAAGCAAATAAGGAAATGCATACTTTGAGCAATAAACAGTACCCCAGAAATTGGTGTCCATTAGCTCCTTAATTACCTTGATCTGAACATCTTTGAATAGCGCCCGCATCGAAATACCGGCATTATTGATCAAAATATCAATTTTACCATGTTTATCAACGGCAGCATCTATTAGGTTTTTGCATTGTGTTTCGCTGGTAACATCAACCTGGACGGGAAGGATATCAAAACCTGATTTTGCCAAATCGCTTTGTATTTCCTTAAGTTTATCGAAAGACCGGGCACCTGCTACAACTTTTCCACCAAGACGGGCGAATTCGTAAAGAAGTGCTCTCCCAATTCCTGAGGATGCGCCTGTTATAATAACTACCTTATCTTTAAAATCCATCTTTCGTTTAAAAACTTCGCAATACTACTTTAATTTTAGATAATCAGAACAAATATAAACCAATATTTAGTGAACTTTTCCTTACATGAAATAAACTTACAATAAATAAAGCAAGCGGGCTCAAAATATATTTGCTTATCTATTTTACTAAATTATCCGCTTTTTTTTGTGCATCCGATTTTACTTTGGCTGCATTAGTTCGGGCAGTATTTATTATCCCGTCAGTTGTTGACTGTGCTTTTTTAAGTATTTGATCAGCCTGCTGATTGGCTTTTTCAAGCATTTTATCTGTGGTGGCTTTTGCAGTCATCTCTGCAATTGGGCCATTCTTTTTTGCTTCTTCCATCAGGTTATCTGCTTGCTTTTGGGCTTCTTTTTTGGCCTTATCAGCCGATTCTTGTGATGTTTTATTAATGGCATCCACCTGTTTTTGAGCATCAGAAATTATTTTATTTGCCTTTGCATCAGCATCCGATAGTATTTTATCAGCTTCCTTTTTGGCCTCAGCTTTTTTCTTTTCCAGTTCTTTCTTGGCATCTTCTTCAAGTTTCTTCTTTTGCTTGTCCAACTCTTCCCGGGCTTTCTTTTTCAGGTCGTCCATCATATTTTTACCAGAACCTTCGCCGGGTAGAACTTTTACCTGCGGATCGGAAACCGTACCAACAATACTTGCTTTTACATTTACGGTTTCACCCAGGCTGAAATTTGTTCCTGATTTATTGGCTTCATTCACCAAATTATCCAAAATGGCATTTGCCTGCCCGCCAAACTTACTTCTTGGAATGGTCATTACCATGTCGTAGCCAATGGTTTGATCGAATGAAGTCCATCCGCCGATATTTGCTTTCATATCCTGGTATTTAATATCAAATGGTTTTACGTGCAGTTTTCCATTGATAAACTCGAAGGACACATTTACAGGGGAAAGTGACAATCGTTTAAGGTCGGGCATTTTGAGCAAATCAGCAATTTTATTTAATGAGTTTACATTTTCGATGCTTATGCTCGTAGTTTGAAGTTTTCCTCCGCCATTCATCGAACTGTAAACAGGCATCAAATCATTATCCAGAATTGTATTTAAGCTAAATTGTGTCGAAAACTTGCCATCAGTTTTTTCTGCAATCGGGGCAAATTTCTCAAACGCGCCAAAGGTGCTGTAAGCAGTTTTGAAATTAATATTCTGAAGGACAAAATCCATATCAGCATAAGGCTTTGCGGGGTTTTTGGCATCAAATTTTCCTGCCAGGGTAAGACTGCCATCAATGACATCCATTTTTAATTTTTCGAGGCTTACCACGCTATTTTTCACTGTAAGTTTTCCGGTAACATCATTGAGCTCTATCTCATCGTACAGTACTTTTTTGTAATCGGCAGTAAAGGTAAAATCTATATTTCCCGGTATTTCGATGGCTTCGCCCGAAGTGGTATCAGCAAGTTCATTTTGGGGAACGTCCTGAGTTAAGGTGTCGGCAGTTTCTTCCTCTTCGGGCATAAAATCGCCAATGTTAAGATATGAAGAAGTAGTTTCAAGATTTCCTACAAGTATTCCATCAGCCAGCATATATGGCAAAAAGTTCCCGATCCGGCCTTTAGCCGAAAGATCATTTTGGCCAAAATTCATACTAAAGTTTACCAGGTCGAGATATTCAGGCGAAAAATTAAGCTGTGCTTTTTTAATATCCAACTGTTGAGGGATGAAGGATGAAGTATATTTAAAATTCTCCATCAAAATCGATCCCAGAAATTTAAAATCATCGTATTGTTCTTTTTCTAATGCCGACATCTCACCCTCGAAAGAAACATTGGAAGTAATCTTTCCTGAAAGGTCGTCAGCTTCCTCCAAGGGATAAAAGTCTTTCACTTTAGCAAGATCAAGTACCCCGTTAATCTGTCCTTTAAGCGCCAGATCGGTCATTGGCTTTCGCACGGCAAGCGAAGCAGCCACATTGTTTCCGGCCATGGTTAAACTGAATTTAGGAACATCAACCGTAAGCTTATCAAAATCACCACCGGGATAGGCAATTCTTGCATCCACATTCACATTTTCAACAGCTTTAGGCAAATCAGGATATTGGAAATAACCATCCTGTATCAATAAATTAAGCGCGAAAGCAGGATAGGAAACATCATTGTAAATCCCCTTTACATTACCTGTTAATGCCAGTGTTCCTGAAGTTTTCAGCCCGTCGAAATCTTTTGCATAAATTGCCGGAACTAACGACAGAAAATTTTTAAAATCTGATTGAACTGAGGAGTAGGATATCATGGTGTTGATATCTCCATTTTCCTGCATCCCAACCGAACCATCAAAACCAATGAATAAATTATTAAGTCTCAATTCATTATTTTTGAGTGTGTAAATATAATTCACCAGGTCGGCTTCAATATCTGCATCAAGCTCTGCATCTATTTTATCAAAATATTTTACACCATCGTAAACAACAGTTAAAGCTTTTACTATAGTATGCGTTTTCAAAGTTGTAAAATCAAGCGTGAAATCACCGCTAAGCCTATGATCAACACCCTCCAGCAAAGCATAAGTTACAAGGCTTTTGTCATCATAAACAATTTTTGCATTGGTGATTACAACACTACGAAGCTTGATTAATAATGGCGATTCTGAATCACCCGATTCAACTTGTTCTGTTTCCTCTCCTTCCGGAGATTCGATGGTAATATCCCAATTTGCTGTGCCATCTTCAGAAACCAAAGCATTGATTACCGGTTGATCGATGGTAACTTTTTTTAGCTCATAGGCTTCACCCCTGAATACACTCATCACATCGAGCGTTAGACCTAATGCCGGAACAAAAGCAAGAGTATCTCCCTGGAAAGGAGCTTTGTTAATTACAGAAAGCCGCCGCAATTGAAAATCGAAATTTGGAAAGCTCCGGAAAAGAGAAAGATCGAAATCTTCAAAATCCACTTTGGCATTTACGTTTTTATTGATTTCTTCTTTTACTACCTCCACAATCTGATCACGAAAAAAATACGGTATTGCTACCATTGCAATAATTATAATCAGAAGCAGGACACCTAAAATTTTAAATAAGAGTTTCATTTTCTTGTTTTTTTATTTGAAATTAGAATATACTTCATTACGCAAATAATGATCGGCAATAACAAAGGCTGCCATGGCTTCAACCACCGGAACAGCCCGAGGGACAACACAAGGATCGTGGCGTCCGCTTACGGAAAGATCAACCTCTTTCCCGGTTTTATCAACACTTTTTTGGGTTTTTGAAATGGAAGCAGGCCCTTTAAAGGCCACCCTGAAAACAATGTCGGCCCCATTAGAGATACCACCCTGTATCCCGCCCGAATTATTGGTCGTGGTTTTTACCTCACCATTTTCAACAATAAATCTATCGTTTTGCTCCGAACCATGCATTTTCACACCTTGAAACCCGGAACCAATTTCAAAACCCTTTGAAGCATTTATTCCCATCATCGCACCGGCGAGAGCAGCAGATAGTTTCCCATACACAGGTTCGCCAAGTCCCACCGGAACACCTGAGATCACGCACTCAACAACTCCACCAATTGAATCACCTTCAGCAACAAGTTTTTCGAGCATTTTCTCAATTTGTTGCGCAGTGTTTTTATCGGGACACCTCACGGGGTTCGATTCAATCAGGTCGATTGATAATTTTATATCTGCATCGGGCATTACAATTTCACCCACACTTTTTGTAAAAGCCAAAACATGAATTCCTGCATTATTTAACAACAATTTCGCAAAAGCGCCGCAGGCAACTCTTACCAGCGTTTCGCGTGCCGAAGAGCGTCCTCCTCCCCTATAATCGGCAATTCCATATTTTTTATGATAGGTAAAATCGGCATGAGACGGCCTGTAAACATTGGCAATGTTTCCATAATCTTTTGATCGTTGGTCTTTATTTTTAACAATAAAAGCAATGGGTGTTCCTGTAGATTTTCCTTCGAAAACACCTGATAAAATTTCTATTGAATCACTTTCTTTTCTTGGGGTAACAATGGCACTTTGCCCCGGTTTACGGCGATTGAGCTCTTGCTGAATAAAATCAAAATCGATAGAAATGCCCGGAGAAAAGCCATCAATTACTCCACCCATTGCAGTGCCATGCGATTCTCCAAAACTTGTAAATCTTAATAATTCACCAAAACTATTTGATGCCATATTATTTCTTAACTTTTAAGTAGTAAAAATAATTTCATTTTATACTAATGAGACCAGTCTAAAAAGCCTTAAAACCCCTAAATCCCCTGAAGGGGACTTCCCCAAACTACTGATATTTAGTGCTTCACCCTTTTGCCATTGGCATCCCTTCGGGGAGGGATCGGGGTAAAAAGGAATAAAAATCAGTAGTTTTGGGTTTTTAGACTACATTCACTAATCATTTCAAATTAACAGAAAAATACGGGAGTTATGATGTTATAAAAGGTTAATTTTGATTCCGGGAATTATGAAACAATTATCAACAATAATAATACTAAGCATACTGTTCTCGCTTACTTCATGCTTTAGGAGCTATCCTGAGCCATACACGCAGGTGTTGCAAATTCTTGAAGGTGAATGGGAAGAATCGCCGGGCATCGGATACCGGGAAATATGGGAAAGAAACATTTCAGGTTTAAAAGGTGCGGGGTTTATGCATTCGGGCAACTCGTACTCCCAAACCGAAAAAATTGCCATAATTTTTAATGATGAAGATTTGATTTACGCTGCAACGGTAGAAAGTCAGAACGAAGGCCGCACCATTAAATTCCCACTAAAGTCATACACCGATTCAAGCCTGGTTTTTGCAAATCCCAATCACGATTTCCCAAACATAATCACCTACACGTTTTTAAGCGACTCACTCCTGATTATTCATGTTGAAAGCCTCACCGAAACCGACAATAATTTTTCTTTCAGGCTAAAAAAAACCGGGAACTGATTAGCACCCGGAATTTTTTGAATTATTTATTTATAAATTTTAATTGCTTAAAAACTTCAGTTTCGATTCAAGAACTTCAAGCTCTTTTTTGGCTTTCTCGATTTTTTTCTCAAATTCGTCTTTAAATAAACTTGCTTTTTTGGTATCAGCGAGGAATCCGATATTGTTTTCCCAAACATTGATATCATCTCTTAACGAGGTAATTTTTCCCACAATGAAATTACGTTCACGCCCCAGTGATTTGTTTCCATCGGGTGAGCCTTTGAGCACTTCCATTTTGGATTTATAATTATCCATCGTAATTTCGGTGCTGCTGATATTCAACTTATCAAGCTGTTTATTAACGGCGCTTCTAAAAGCATTTTGCAACCTGTCTTTATCTTTAAAAGGAACAAATCCGATATCGGTCCATTGTCGCTGAAACTCTTTCAGTTTATTCAGGTTCTCGCTCCGGTCACCATCGAAAGCCGATTCTTCAACCTGTTTTATCAGTTCTTCTTTCTTATTGAGGTTTTCGGTTTCATCTTCACGCTGATGCGCGAAGTGGTTAGATTTATTATTGAAAAATTCATCGCAAGCTTCCCTGAATCGTTTCCAGATTTTATCAGAATGTTTGCGGGGAACCGGGCCAATCTCTTTCCAATCTTTTTGCATGTTTATAAGTTCACGACTGGTTTGACGCCAGTCGGTACTATCTTTAACAGCTTCGGCGCGAACACACAAATCGAGTTTGAGGTTATAATTATTGACTTGTTGGTCTTTCAACTTCCCAAAGTATTCTTTCTTTTCGTTGAAAAAACCATCGAGAATACTTTTGAATTTTTCCCAAATCTCATCATTTTGCCTTTTTGCTGCCGGCCCAATTGATTTCCAAACCTTGAAGAGTTCGTTAAATTGTTTGGTTTTATTTTGCCACTCCCTAATGGAATTTACTTCGGCGGCAAGCAACTGTTCAGCTTTTTCGCAAAGGCCAACCTTGGCCTCATAATTTGTATCATGCTGATCCTGAAGCTGATTATAATGATCGCGTCTGCGCTGATTTATTTTATCGGTTGTCGATTTAAAGCGTTCCCACAGATCTTCGTTTTTATCCGTTGGCACAGGGCCTATATCTTTCCATTGATCATGGAGGCGCTGCAGCTCCTTAAATGAGCGGATGATTGAATTTTCGATTAAAAGTTCTTCGGCTTGTTCGCACAATTCAATTTTTTGCTCAAGATTCTTTTTCAGGTCAAGATCTTTAAGCTCTTTATTTATTTTTACTTTATCAAAAAATTTCTCAACCAGGAAATGGTAGTTCTGCCATAAGTTGTTGACTTCGGCTTTTGGCACCATGCCAATTTCTTTCCACTGGCCTTGCAATTCCCTAAAGTCATCATAAGTTTTCTTGAGTGTTTCTTCCGAGGAAATCAAATTTTTCAAGGCTTCAAGAATATCTTTTTTCTTCTGAAGGTTTTCAACCTTTTCCTTTTCAAGGTTTTCGAGAAATATTGATCTTTTTTGTTTGTATATATTAAAAAGCTCGTTAAACTTAGCTTCAACCGCATCTTCAACTTCTGCTACTTCCTCAACCTCCGCTTGATCATCATCTTTTTCCTTAGATAAAGTTTTATCAATCAAAGCTTCTTTTTCAGCCTTTGTTTTTTTAAGATAGTTTACCTTGATCAGGGCTATCTTCGATTTAATTTTATTTACATCATCCTCAGCTACCAGACCCTCTAATTTTCCAACAAGTTCCTCGCGCGAAAGTGTTTCATAATCTATCACTTCATCCTTCTCAACTTCATGCTCTTCCTCATCCTCATCATCCTCATTATCATCCTCACCATCATGTTCCTGTTCTTGTTTTTCATCGGTGGTGTCGTCTTTCGCAACAACTTCTTCAGCAGCAGGGGTTTCTTGTTTTTCTTCTACGCTATCATCTTTCGCAACAACTTCTTCAGCAGCAGGGGTTTCTTGTTTTTCTTCTACGCTATCATCTTTCGCAGCAACTTCTTCAACAACAGGGGTTTCTTGTTTTTCTTCTACGCCGGTTTCTGTTTTATCGGAAGGTTCATCCTGTTTTACTTCTTCTTTTTGAATTTCAGCTTTGGGCTCTTCAACAAGTAACACTTCTTTTTCAGAATTTTCAACTGTTGTTTCAGCCTCCCCAGTTTGCGGGACGACCTCAATTTCGGGGAGTTCTGCTACCACTTCGGGCTCAACTTTAGCTGCAGGCAAATCTTCAGGTATCGACACCTGTTCAACTTTCTCTCCTTCAATAGCTTGTTCCTCGGTGGATTCCTTAACTGTTGCTTCTGTTTTAAGCTCAGGAAATTTATCACTTGCCTGGGTTGCTTCAACATTTTCGATGTCCGAGTCAATTTCTTCGGCAAACGGTTCAGCAACTTCTTCTACTTTTTCAATTGCTGCTGTTTCCTGTGTTATTTCACCGGTAGTGGTTTCATTTTCCGATTTTACTTCGCTTACTTCCTGATTTTCATCATTCTGTTGAGGGGCTTCAACTTTTTCATTTTCAGTTTTTGAAGTCTTCTCATCCTGGTTTTCATTAATTTTTCCGCCAGGAATTTGATTGAGTTGATCTTTGTTGTCCATTACTTTAAATTTGACTTTATAAATTTAATTTTATAGTGTTCCGGTTTTATAATTAAAAACCTGATATTTAGATTACCCGTTTAAAAAATGAGTGCAAAAATAGCAATTAATCAAAATGGGCGGCAATTTCAAAGAATTAATAATTTCCAATGCCTTTCACTTCATCTAAGAATGGAAAATTTCAGTCCTCCTGACTCAGTGTAATTGTTTTGTCGCATATAATATGCTTTGTGATACTTCGAGCCTTCGAGCCTTTGTGGCAAATTACTAATATGTGGCCACTAAGACACAAAGGCACTAAGAAACACTAAGTTCTTCGGTGTGAAATTTGCGACATATAGATTTACGATAACATTGTTATAAATAGTTGATTTTTAACTAATGGATCAGGAGGTCTGGATTTAAGGTCTGATTATTCCATAAAAAAAACCTGCCAAAAGCCGACAGGTTTCAATTAATGCTCAACGAATAATTTAGTATCCGTCTAAAAAGGCATCTTTTTTCAATAATTAAAAAAAAACTCCCGTTGATTTAGCTGATTAGCGCAGATTTTATCTGCGCTAATCAGCTAAATCAACGGGAAATATTACTAAAAGACAAGCTCTATTTAGAATTGACTCTCCAGTCGGGCGGGCCTAACATTCCACCTTCGCGAAGAAAGAAATCCTCCCATTCTTTGTACTTGCCAAACACAAGGTAAATACCTCTGCGGTATCTTACTTTTACCCATATTAAGCGATGCTGATCGCCTCCCCTGAGGATACTTTGATCGGTTTGCTGATAAATGGATTTTACAAAACTACGACTACTGCACGCATCAGCCAGCGAAATTTTAGTGTAGTGTGACTGCTGAAGCCGGTTTGGATCGTTGTCGGCATAACTCGTGGCAACCATCGAAAAAATTAATACTACTAAACCAAATTTTAATGCTTTCATAATAACCTCCTAATATTTATTAATTAAACTATGATGCAACAAAATTAAGCCAGTCGAACACCAAAAGCATAGCAGAAAACAATGAGTAAAAAAAATGGCGGATTTAATGCTGAGAATTTGGGAAGCTACTTTCCACTCCTTTTATTAAAAAGGATAAAACGGTAAAAGCTTAATATCTTTCCCGGGTTGTCAAGCTGCGACATAAGCACACCCGCGATAACAACAAACATTCCCAACACTTTCCTCATTTCGAAAAGTTCGCCCAAAATAAAAAAAGAGAAGATTGCCGTAAACACGGGAATTAAATTTACAAAAAGATTAGTTTTACTAATGCCGATTTCGCGTGAAGAAATAGTAAAAAAGACAAAAGCAAGGGAGGAAGCAAAGAAGGCCAGTAGCAGCAATGAGCCAATTAATTCGGCATTGGGCTTTACCGTAATAAAATGCTGAAAATCGAAAATAAAAAATAGCGGCAGGAAATATAATGCCCCCAACAGGTTTTGATAGGCGATGATAAGAAAGGCATCGTATTTCTGAGCCAATTTTTTTAGGAATACCGAATAAAAAACTGCCGATACAACTGCAAGCATAAGCCAGGCAACACCTGCCCCGGGAACAATGAGTGTGTAATCGTTGCCAACCAGCATGAACAATACGCCGAAAAATGAAATCATCAGTCCAAATATATTGAGAACCGAAAGTTTTTCGCGAAAAATAAAAAATGCTACCACCGGTGTAAATACGGGAATTGTGGCAATGATAACTGCAGTTACCGTTGGCGATGAATATTTAAGTCCGTAGTTTTCACCAAGGAAATAAATAAATGGATTAAATAATGCTGATATTAGAAATAGTTTGAAATCACCCCTGGATATCTTCTTTAATTTACCAAACAAAAAAAGCCCTGAAAACAGGAGGATGGAAGATAGTATTAACCTGATAAACACGGTGGTTATGGGTTCGTAATAATCAAGTACAATTTTTGACCACACGAAACTCATTCCCCAGAAAACCATCGAGAGTGTAACAAGAATGTAGGTGTAAACAGGTTTTATTTTCAATTAAATATTATTTAAAATGTATTGATATTTTGAAAATTAAATATGGCGCTTCCTTTTTTGTGGATTTTTGTGCCCCGATAGTTATCGGGACGGGGTGATTTAGTGGCATTTTTTTTGCCACTATTCAAGCCTTAAATTATAGGCTTCCAACATTTTTCTCCATTGTCGTGATTCCATAATTTCGAGCAGGAAAGGATTAATATCCTGGAGAAATTGGAGATCGCGTGATGCAAAACCAAAATATACCGAATTGGCTCCACTGGGGATTAGTTCGATTGTTTCAGTAAGATTTTCGGCATGAAGAATATACGAAAGCAAAGGCTCATCGTAAACTACAGCATCAATTTTCCCTGTTTCCAATTCGCCAATGGCATCACCCAAAGTTTGGTAGCCGGTGTATTTCATTTGCGACTCGGATAAATAGGAGGCCGTGCTGGAATTTCTTACCGTACCCACTTTAACGTTTCTCAAATCCTGCAGGCCCCTGATGTCGGTTTTAAATTTATTGTAGGTAAGCGCGGCTGAAATACCGGCAGTAAAACTTGATATGATAATTACGGCTGTAAACATCCAGATGATGCCAACAACCCTTCCCCATCCCGAAAGGGGAGATTTATCGCCATAGCCAACAGTTGTCATAGTTACCGCCGACCACCAAATACCATCGCCAAGACCCTTCAATCCTTTTCTAAACTGATCCGGGTTTTTTCGCCGTTCGATAAACCATATAATTAAGCCAAAAATAAAGATCACACCAAAAAGAAGAAAAATTGCCTGCAAAAACTGGGGCGAAAACAGGTTTCGAAGAAATACCACTATGCCATGATCTTTTTTTATTTTAAGTGCAATGGCCATTCCTGAAATGTAATAGGGTTGTGTAAAACTAAAACTTGTCAGTCGTTCGGAGGTAACCGTAAGGGGATTTATGCAAATTTGAATTTCCTCCAATTCGATGGCCCTGAGCATTTTGCCAAGGTCGTTGTATCGAACATATTCAAAATCAACCTTAAGTGAGGACGCAATTTTTTCCCATAAATCAACACTTACACCTGAATATTCAGTACCATTCGCTATTATAAATGGTGGCGAAGCCCTTAAACCTACTTTTACCTTCTTTTGTGCAATATCAGCCTGTGCTGTAATTTGAGCACTTATCAGGAGCAATGTAAAAGATAGAAGAAAAGCTTTGATAATTATTAACCTAAACATACCACGTAAAATTAATTGACACTGTTTTGAATTATTATTTAATCTACTTTCCTTCGCTCACAGAAAGACCCCTGGGCAATCCACAAAATCATCTGGTCAACTTCGTATAGCTCTGATCTCACCATAGGATCGTATTTTAGAAAAGTATCAAATTCCTCATCGTCAGTTTTAAAAGCAATGATAAAACCACCCTTTCCAGTCCCAAAATCACCATTTACAATTAATCCTCTTTTAAAATAATTTGCTTTTAAATAATTCAAATGTTTTTTAATCATCTTCTCAAGCTTTTTTCCTGATTCCAACGCAACATTTTTCGCGACAGGGACATACCGTATAAACTGATACTCGACCATATTGTAGGGTTCTTTAACCGGACAAATTCCTCCAACGCCCATTTCGAGCGGAAAAATCTCGGTTTTAAACCTAAGGGCTTTTACAGCTGGATCGGAATCCACAAGTTTTTGGGCATCTTCAAGGCTGGTGGCTACCACAATCTGAATTCCCCCGCCTCCATGAAAAGGCCCTGCCGCCAATAAGCGCATTGCCTTGGCGAGGCTGTCCATATTGACCCTGTGGGCAGCCTGAATGTTATTAACTTCCTCTTCGGAAATCTTTGGACGATCAGGGTTCGTGTTGAGGAAAACAAAATATTTACCAGAGGTGCTTTGCGAAAACACCATGGATGTAATTGTAAGCAAACTAAAAAGTATCAGTATCTTTTTCATCTGTATAATTTAAAATTCAATTGCCGGCAAAAATCGGTATTTGTTTTGGGATAAAAGGAAAATCAGGAAAAATTCTTTGAAAAAGCGGTACTACTGTGAATTTAGTGGAAAGTAAAATATTAAGCATGAGTAATAAAATAGACCTCTCAGTCCCCGAAGTGTCGGGGCAGGCTGCAAGTTCCTTCAAGGTGACATGGATTTGGGGGATTTGGGGGTGGGTGAAAGTGGGCGCTTCGCGCCCGTCTTGCTGCGAGACAGGGCTTTAATTTTCAAATAAAAGTCTTGCAGTAATTCTTGGTTTTGGAGAATTGAATTACCCCGGACTTCAGTCCGGGGTTTAAAAAGGGTTACCCTCTCTTCCGGGCTTTAGCCGAAGGCTCGCCTCGCGAAGTGGGCATTCCTTTGGAGAGCCCTAATTATAAAACAGTGACGAAAGTTATGGGGCTAAAGCCCGGAGAGTTCTTTTTTTTCTTGGCCACAGGCTAAAGCCTGTGGTAAGGCAAAATCATTATTTATTTGCTTTGCGCAGAATCAGTACTTTTGAAACCAGAATGGTAATTGATGTATGAAAGAAACATTTACAGATTTAGGAAACCTGAACGAACGACAAAAAGCAGCGGTTATAAGCGAGAGCAAACGCCTGCTTGTACTTGCCGGTGCAGGTTCGGGGAAAACCAAGACCCTGCTTCAAAAATTGATTTACCTCGTTGAAGAAAAACATGTAAACCCTGCCAACATCCTCGCCATAACTTTTACAAAGAACGCAGTGAACGAAATGATCGACAGGTTGATTCTGTCGGCGGAAGGGGATAACAGCTACGCTGATTTGTTGGCAGATAATAATAAAAGTTCAAAAGACCTAAATTACGAGAGGTATATCTATGCCCGCAACTTTAAATGGATCGGCAAGATAACTCTCAAAACTTTTCACGGGCTTTGCTACGGGATAATGAGGAATTTTGGCGTAAGTGAATTCGACAATCAATTCAGGGTAATTGGCGATTCGAAAAGCAAGTCAAATGACTACTCGCAGCATGTCGCAAGCGAAACCGTTTTTGAGATATTTCATAAAATACTGATCCAAAAATGTGAATCACGTGCCTTCATCCTCAATTTAAAAAGATATATTCTCGATTATTTTATCGACCAGATTCATATCCGGAAAAATACGGAAATAAATGCTTATCAGGGGAAATATTACACCTCCCTCAACAGGACCTTCGTAAGATCAAAATCGGAGCAATACATTGCTGACTGGCTTTTTAGGCATAATATCAAGTTCCAATACGAGCCGCAGGTAAACTTTCAGGATTTTAATTTTAAACCCGATTTTTACATACCCGAAGCCAACATTTATCTTGAACATGTGAGTAACAAAAGTTACCCCATGCTAAACAAAGAAAAACAATTTAAAATTTCAGGCAAACTCCTGGTAAAAACCTACGAGACCCAGACAAAAGACAGCGCCATATTCAACCTGGTGCTGGAAAGGATCATCAAAAACAGGCTACCGGCAAATTATGATTATAGTGCCGCGATATCATTTGAAGAGGAGTTTAAGCTCTACCACAAAGAAATTAAAGATTTTCTGCGGCAAATCATTCGCGTTACCGATATGATAAAAACAGAAAACGAAGACACGGCCAAAGTGCTGAATAAATCTCAAAAAGACCAGCATGAGCGGATCAGAGATTTTTACAAACTGGCAATCCCGATAATTGATGAGTACAAAAATTATTGTACAAACAAATCCTACCTCGACTTTAATGATATGATTTCGCGGACGATCTCTCTGTTCCAAAATCACAAAGAAATTGCCGAAAAATTTAAAAAGAAATACCAGTATATTTTGGTGGATGAGTTTCAGGATGTGAATAATTTGCAGGTGGAATTGATTAAACTTTTGCTCACACCAAAAAACCAGTTGTTTTGCGTTGGCGATGATTGGCAGAGTATTTATGGTTTTAGGGGATCGAATGTTGATTTCATAATTAATTTCAAAAAATATTTTAGGAATGCTGAAATCATCAAACTGAACATGAATTACCGAAGTACCGAAAATATTGTTGGTGCCAGCAACGAAGTAATCAAGTACAACAAGTTTAAGGTTGAAAAAGAACTACGATCTTTTAAAAAATCGGATAGTAAAATTCACATCTACAGTGGCAAGGACGAGGACGACAACCTGAACTTCGTGGTTGAACAGGTAAAGATGTTGCAACAGCAAAGAAATTATACCCGCGATGACATACTTTTCCTTTATCGTCGCAGTAAAATGTACCACCCCTATTTTGAGCGCTTCAAGGCTGAAGGTATTTTTGTTTCGGGCAAAACCATTCACGGGGCAAAAGGCCTGGAGGCCAAAGCAGTTTTTATTATCGGGCTCACCGAAGGCTATGGAGGTTTTCCTGATATTTGGATGGAGGACAGGATTTACCAGGTTATCAAGCCCTCGAAGCACGATCTTTTGCTGGAAGAGGAGCGGCGTTTGTTTTATGTTGCCATCACCCGGGTGCGTGAGGATCTTTACCTTATCACTGAAAAGGGCAACGAATCGAGCTTCTTACAGGAAATCCCCGATAACTTTACCCGAAGAACCAGCATTCCTTTTAAAACTGTGATTGAAGAAATAAAACAATGCAAAAAATGCAAGCTGATGCTTGATAAAGATTACAAGTTTTGCCCCTACTGTGGCCATAAACAATAATACTACGCAATTGTCATGAAATAACGTGACTCATTGCAACAGATGTCTCTCCGCCGGCTGGCGGATTGACATGACAGTACCTGTATCAGAGGTTTGGTTGGGGAAGGGTATTGAAAGCGGCGTTGCCGCTTTCAATACCCTTCCCCAACCAAACGACCCGCATTGCCCTGTCATTCCGAGAGTTTACCCAAAAATTTTTGGCATAATGAGGAAATGACATTAGGGAATAGATTTCTCCTGCCGCACGTGCGGCATCGAAGGATTTCTCCTGCCGAACGCACGGCATACAAATGACAACTATTTGTAAGGTGTTAAAAAACAGACCTCTCAGTCCCCGAAGTGTCGGGGCAGGCTGCAAGCTCCTTCGAGGTGACTCCGTTACCGTTGTGGTTGTGGGAGGAAGGGAATCGGGCGCTACGCGCCCGATTCCCTTCCTCCCAAATTAACGCATGGTCAGGGTCATTTCGACCAAAAAACGCAGCAAAGCGGAGTTTTGCCGGGAGAAATCTATTCAATTGTCATTTCACTTTGAGGCTCCTTTTTTCAGCGGCTTGGAACTCGAAATGACAGAACCCCCGGCTGTGAATGGGGTGGGTGAA
>CAZQIV010000082.1:0-17673 GCA_964593705.1 uncultured Lentimicrobiaceae bacterium
CTGGAGGGTGACTCCCGCAAAGCGGCTTTAATTTTCAAATTAATTTAGGCTCTTATCTCTAATATTCTGCCATTTTTTGGCAGAATATTAGAGATAAGATACCCAAGCAAAATTTAAAATGCATTGTCGTTAATATGAAAGGGAGAGAAATAATAAAGCTCTTAATTGCAAAATAAGCATTTATAAATTTTGCCGACTAACTTGGACAAACCAAAACAGGAATACACCATAAGTTTTACATGATCACCTTGTTTGGTTTTGGCTTGTCCAAGTTAGGATTATAGCTTTCTATTCAAATATTGGGATGATGTATAAAAATCAAAATGATTACGACAAAGCATTTGAAATGTATTTCGATGCCCTTAATTTTGCCGAAAAAATAAACCACAAACATTATCAGAGCGCGATCCTAAACAACATAGCAAATATTTATGTGCATCGTGGAATTTACGACAGCGCTTTGGTTTATTTTCACGCTGCTAAAAATATCATCACAGATATTGGCGATAAATACGGGCTCTCCCTTGTAAACAGGAATATTGCAAGGATCTATCTGAATATGGGGGAATTTTCAAACGGCATTGGAAAGCATTGGCCATATCAGAAGAAATAAAATCTTAACCTGCGCAAGGACAATGAAATTAAAGAATTGCTTATTTCCCGGAAAAATCAGACACTTGTCACAACTTTTGTTATCATAAGTATTCTTGTGGCGCTGGTTATAATAATCCTCAACTTGCTTCGAAAAAAGAACTTTGCCTACGCATCGCTTGTTAGGCAAAACCTGAAAACCCTGAAACTTGAAAAAGAAAGGGAATCGAAAATCAGGGAGCTTGAGCCACCTTTTATTTTGGAAGATAAAGATGATAAATCAATTGACCAATTCCAAACATTGGGCCACCGTTTCGAAAAGTTTTTGGTTGAAGAAAAACCCTACTTATGGGAAGACCTCTCGATGGATGAAATCTGTAAAAAACTCAACACCAACCGAACCTATCTTTCGAAAGCAATCAACGAATATTTTAACCTGGCTTTTAATGATGTGATTTGTGATTTCAGGATTAGGACTGCCAAAGACCTGCTTACTGATCCCGAAAATGAAAACATTACCATCGAAGGAATTGGTCAGATGGCAGGTTTTAAATCCAATTCGCTCCTCCACAAAAAATTTAAAAGCAATACCGGGATTACGCCATTATTTTTTCGGGAGAAATCGAAATCATCCTAACACTCCTTTCTATACCGCGATATCCCAGTCAATATCCCCGCTGATAACTATGATCTATTTTGAATTAAATTATTTTTTTTATCTGAATTATTAAAAACCATTTCCAATTCAGGAATTCCAAATTTCCCACGAACGCTCGGCCTGCAGCTCAAGCATAAGTTGACCATTTTGAATTGATGCGCCCATTTGCCTGCCTTTTTTGAGGAATTGTGTTTCGGCTGGATTATAAATCAGGTCGAATAAAAAATGATCAGGGCTTAAATATTGAAAAGGAAATTTTGGATAATTTTCAATATCCGGCACCATTCCTACCGGTGTAGTGTTTATAATTAATAGGTGACGTTTAATCAAGGTCTCATTCAATTCCTTATATCCAATTTCATTACTCTCCTTCGGTGCTCTCGAAACAGAAATGTAGGGTATTTTCATCTGATCCAAAACAAAAGTAATTGCTTTGGCTGACCCTCCGGTTCCCATGACTATGGCTTTAATATTTCTTCGTAAACCTAAACACGAACATTGAAAACCAACAGCATCAGTATTATAACCTTTTAGATAGATTCCCTTGGACGACCGAATGACTTTTATCGTGTTCACCGCTCCAATCTTTTTGGCAATAGGATCGAGTTCATCTAAAAATTCAATAATGCTGCGCTTATAGGGAATTGTAACATTAAGCCCGTCAACATCCGAGTGCTCATCGATAAGTGTAAGCAAATCACCAAGATTATTTAAAGGAAAGAGATGATAGCTAGAATCCAAAATATTTTCACAAAAGAATTTCTCCTGAAAAAATGCAGGGGAGAAGGAATGGTTCAGGGGTTTTCCTATGAGAAAAAATTTTCTCACCTCAGTTAATTATCAATTTGTTTTTTCTTAAACCCTTTGTAAACGAGGTAAACAATGAAAAGAACTCCCAAAACTAAAAATACCCACGACAATTCTTTGTAATATAAATCAAGAAGCTCCTTTTGGCTGTAAAGAAAATATCCCAATACTGCCAAAATTATATTCCAGACCATCGACCCCAATACGGTATAAAGAATAAAGTCGGTAAGTTTCATTTTTGAGAGGCCGGCAGGTATCGAAATTAATTGCCGGATGGCCGGAACAAGTCGCCCGATAAAGGTGGAAACTTTTCCATGTTTAATAAAAAACTTTTCAGATTTTTCAACGCCATGGGCATCAATCAGCATCATATTGGCAAATCGTGTGTTAGCAAATGTGTACACCAATTTTCGTCCAAGGTAGAAGGCGATATAATAATTGAACAAAGCTCCGATTAAAGCTCCCAGGGTTCCAAAAAAAACAACAAGGTAAATATTTAAATCACCCTGTGCGGCTTTCCAGGCGGCGGGTGGAATAATTATTTCGGATGGAAAAGGAATAAAGGAACTCTCTATCGCCATCAATAAGGTAATGGTGAAATAGTTGATATTGTTCATATACCAATCAGCAAGCTGTTGAATAGTTTCTATCATAATCTTAATTTTTCATTTATTATACACTAGTGCAATCGAATTTGTCCAAATTTGCTACTTGAATAAAGCATGTCACTAACTCAAAACTAAGCTCCACTATACCTTTGGTTTATAGGCATCGATTAAATTAATGAAATGAATATCACCGGCCAGTTCAGGAAAAAACTCAAACAGCAAATTGTAATCTTCCGGATTGATTTGAAGTGCAAGTTCAAGATTAGCATACGCATCTTTATGCCGGCCCTTTTTAGCGAGATACCCTGCAAAACGGTATAACAATTCGTGATTCTGTGGTTGAATTTCAATACCCTTCACAATGATATTAATGGCTTTACCATAATCTTCCGTTTCGGCAAATACCGAAGAATAATCAAGCCACACATCAGGATGGTGGGGATCGATGCCGGAGGCTTTCTCATAAGCTTTAACTGCATCGTTAAGCTTATCATTTCTAAAAAGCGCATCAGCATAAAAAAGCCAGTTATCCACAATATTATTATCCAGGTCGAGCGCTTTTTTCATGTGTTTAAGGGCCGCTTTGTTGTTCCCTGTCCTGTCGCTAACAATGCCAAGTCCCATCCATGCTTCAGCCATGTCAGGATTAATTTTTATTGCTTCTTTGTAACTTAGGAATGCATTCTCAAAATCCTCAATTTTTTCGTAACATTCACCAATATAATATAAAGTTAAAGGATCAACCTCCTCCAGCTCAAGGGTCTCCTTATAAAACACTATGGCTTCATCATATTTCCCGATATTAGCCAAAGCGTTGGCTTTGTTAAAATAGGCTGATGAAAACCCCGGGGTAATAGCTATTGCAAATTCGTAGGTGTCAATCGCTTTTTCGTAAAGCTGCAGGTTTGAAAACGCGATACCCAGGTTGAACCATCCGATATCAGAATATGGATTTTCATCAAGAAACTTATTAAAAAACGAAATGCTGTCTTCTTCGCGGCCGGCCATCTCGTAGCAAAAGGCAAGTTCATAAATTACCGCTTGATTTTCGGGGTTGAAATTAATGGCTTTAATTAGGTTTTCGATGGCCTTGTCAAAATCTTTCATCTCTTCATATTCAAATGCAATTCGTGTGTAGATATCGTCTTTTTCATCAGAATACTCTGCTGCAATCTCGTAAGCATGTATGGCATCATTGTACTTTTTCAGCTTACTAAAAACCACACCCTTTGTAATATGAAGGTCAGGATTCCGTGGTTCGAGAATTTCGAGCTTGTTTAAGAGATCAAGCGCTTTTACCGTATTGTTCACACCTGCAAAATACTGTGCTTTCCTTAAAATAAAAGCATTGGAAGCCGGGTGTTGGCGCATCGCGTAATCTATTGCCGTTCTGGCTTTTTTGGGAATATTACTTTCGAGGTAAAAATCGATAATCTCCTCAAATTCTTCCACATCGAAGAAATACATTTTATCATGTCTGATCATTTCATCAAACCTGCCCACGAGTTCATTTTCTTCCTGGCTGAAAGGATCAAAATTTTCTATCATATATTATCTGTTAAAAACGCGGCAAAATTAATCAATATTTTTTTCGGTCTGTTATTCTAAAAAAGAAATAAAAAAGAATATACTTTTGCCCAAAACTACAAAGCATGTCATTAATAAAATCTATTTCAGGAATCCGCGGAACAATTGGCGGCAAACCGGGCGAAGGACTTTCACCCCTTGATATTGTAAAATTCACATCCGCTTATGCTACCTTTATCAGCGCCAATAATGCGGGCAAACGGCTGAAAATAGTGCTTGGCCGCGATGCCCGCATCTCGGGCGAAATGGTAAACAATCTTGTAATTGGCACCCTGATGGGAATGGGCGTTGATGTTGTGGATATCGGCTTATCAACAACCCCGACAGTTGAGATTGCAGTTACTGATGCCTTAGCTGATGGAGGAATAATTTTAACGGCAAGCCACAACCCCAAGCAATGGAATGCACTAAAACTATTGAACGAAAAAGGGGAATTCCTGTCAGGCACTGAAGGTGAAGAAATCCTGAAGATTGCCGAAGCCGAAAGTTTTTCGTACTCAGAAGTAGATAGCCTCGGTAAGGTTGAAGTGGATGACTCGTACATCCAAAAACATATCAACAATGTTTTATCGCTGGAGTTGGTGGATGCTGACGCGGTTAAAAAAGCAGGCTTTAAAGTTGCCATCGATGCTGTAAATTCAACGGGAGGCATTGCCATACCCGCCTTACTCGAAGCGCTTGGAGTACAACAAATTGAAAAATTGTATTGTGAGCCCAATGGCCACTTCCCCCACAATCCCGAGCCCTTACCCGAAAATTTGGCTGATATTTCCAAGTTGGTTGTGGATAAAGGATGTGATATTGGATTCGTGGTTGACCCTGATGTTGACAGGCTGGCTATAATCCGCGAAGACGGGCTTATGTTTGGCGAGGAATACACACTCGTTGCCGTTGCCGATTACATTTTACAACATCAAAAAGGAAATACTGTGAGCAATCTGTCTTCAACACGGGCATTGCGTGATGTTACCGAAAAAGCCGGTGCTAAATACTTTGCATCGGCCGTTGGTGAAGTAAATGTTGTGGAGCTCATGAAAACATCAAATGCTATTATTGGCGGTGAAGGTAACGGTGGTGTAATTTATCCTGCTGCTCACTATGGCCGCGATGCGCTTGTTGGCGTTGCACTTTTCCTCACCTACATGGCAAAAACCGGGAAATCTTGTTCTGCGATCAGAAACCAGTTCCCCAATTATTTTATTTCAAAAAATAAAATACAACTCCAGCCCAAAATGGATGTGGATAGCATATTAGAGAAAATGGCTGCAAAATACAGTGGGCATGATGTGAGCACCATCGATGGAGTGAAAATTAACTTTGAACAGGAGTGGGTGCATCTGCGAAAATCCAACACCGAGCCAATTATCCGGGTTTATTCCGAAAGCAAATCGGAAGACTCGGCCAATAAGCTGGCCTTGAAAATTATGGACGAAATCAGGGAGTTTGCAGGCAGTTAAAAAAAATCGAGCCCCAATTTCCTCCCGCAGCCGGAGCTCCTGGTTGCTCTAACATTTGGCATTTCCCAAACATATTTGATGTATCGTGGTTTCACTTGCTTTGAAATTTTGCTTTTGTTAACAAATATTTAAATATGTGGAAAACTTTCACCTGGGGATTAGCTTGCCGGCGCAAAATAATTCTATTTTTATGCCCCTATTGAATTTCAATAATTTATGGCAGCAAAACGAAAAAAAAAGCAAGTCAGGAGAAAGTTTAAAACCGTTACTTTTAAGCTTTCAGTACGACAGAAAAAATCGCTCGACAACTACAGCAAAGCCAAAAACACAACACCGCTGAAGCTTATAAAAAAAGCCATCGAAATTTTTATTTCATTGCCGGATGATGTGCTTCCACCCCAACCAATAACCATCGAAAATCAACTCGATCTTTTTGTGGAGGCCGAACTTGCCACTGAATTACTTAATAAAATTGCTGAAAAAAAAGAGGGGTAATTAGAGCCTGTCCATAAACTTGCCACACACCCCTCTAACTCTCCGCCAGTTGGCGGAAGGACTGGCCAACGCACTGGTAGCGAGGGTTTTCCCCGCCAGCTGGCGGGGACTAAGGGGTTGTGGAGGCAATTAGTGAAAACATCGACTTTATGGACGGACACTAATTACCTGCCCTGCATAGCAGTTTGGTAAGGAACACGAGTTATAATTGATCTGCCAAGTGTAATCTCATCAGCATATTCCAACTCATCGCCTACCGAAACGCCCCTGGAAATGGTGGTAACAATCAAATCAAAATCTTTGAGCTTTTTAAAAATATAGTAATTGGTAGTATCGCCTTCGATGGTAGCTGCCAGGGCAAATACAACTTCGCTTACCTCACCGGTTTTAACGCGATCAACAAGATTCTCTATGGTGAGATCTTTTGGGCCTACCCCATCCATGGGCGAAATAATCCCGCCAAGCACATGATACAAGCCTCGGTATTGCGTAGTTTTTTCGATGGCCATTACATCGCGAATATCTTCGACAACACAAATAATCGATCTGTCGCGCTTATGATCGCTGCAAATACTGCAAACCTCCTGGTCAGAAATATTGTAACAAACCCTGCAATAACCAATCTCGTTGCGCATCTTAACCAATGCCTGCCCCAAACCTTCAACTGTGCTTTTGTCTTCTCTCAACAAGTGCAGGGCAAGCCTCAATGCTGTGCGCCTTCCAATCCCGGGCAAGCGCGAAAGCTCATCAACTGCAAGTTCCAACAATTTAGATGAATAATTATTCAAGATTCGATAGTTTTTATGATTTTTGCAAAAGTAATGGTTTTCGCAGGTACAATAATTATAAACTCCGAAATGCGTTAAACACCAAAACAGTTTGTCTGACCTTTATGGACAGGCCTAGTATAATTAGAACTCTTGTCTTAACGCAAAAGTTATGACGCATAGAATACGCTTTGTGAAACTTTGAGCCTTCGAGCCTTAGTGGCAAATTGATGATAAGTAGCCACAAAGACTCAAAGACACCAAGAAACACTAAGTTCTCTAAAATGAATTTTGCGACATATAGATTTACGATAGTATTGGTGTAACTATTTGATTTCTAAAAAATGGATCAGGAGGTCTGATATTTGTCAAACTTATTTCAAAAATAACAACAAATGAAATTTTCAGGTTTTTCTTCGCTGCTATTAATTTTATTTATCACAAATATTTTATTTGCACAAAATGCGGATACCATAAATAAAACCGATGAAAATGGCTTGAAGCAAGGCTACTGGAAGAAAAAAGATAAAGCAGGCAGCCTGATTTATACCGGGCATTTTACCGATAATATTCCGCTTGGAGAATTCAATTATTATTATGATGATGGAAGATTAAGAGCAAAATCTGAAATCTCCAATTCCGGCCAGAACGCTTTTACTATCACCTATCATAAAAACGGCCGGGTTATGTCGGAAGGCTTTTACAAAAATCAAAAGAAGGACAGTGTCTGGCATTTTTATGATGTGTATGGGCAAAAGCTCACCAACGAAACTTATAGTGGTGGAATTCTGGAGGGGAAATTTGTAACATTTTATCAATCCGGCGACACCACCGAAATTCTTTTTTACAATAATGGATTAAAAGAAGGGAGCTGGAAGCAATATTATAAGAACGGCGTTTTAAAAACCAATGGCTTTTTTGTAAACGATACTTTGAACGATACCATCACCTATCATTTTAAAAACGGGGCGGTGCAATCGGCCGGAAAATATTTTAAAGGATTGATGGATGGAAAATGGACCCATTTTAACGAAGAAGGCCTGCTGGAAAGAACCGAGTATTACGACAAAGGAAGAAAAACCGGCCAGGAAACCCTTATCGAAATCCATAAGGAGAAAAAATAGCCGGGATGGATCTGGCCATTATAATCCACTACAGTAAGGCTAATAAAAACAGATTCTTTCACGAAATTTCGGAGCTCTCAATGACAGGTTTGTGTAAGGTGCTGAAAACTTAACTATTAAACAGGCCTCTCACTCGCTGCACTCCTACCAATGACAAGTTTTTGTAACAAGTTGATTACCTGCCTCGCGGCAAGGCGGGCAAATGATAAAATAGATTTCTCAGTCGCTTCGCTCCTTCGAAAAGACAGGGCTGTAATTTAGTTAGGGGGAGAGGAACATCGGGCGCGGAGCGCCCGATGTTCCTCTCCCCATACAACCCTGTGCGAAGCCCTGTCTTTTCGACCGCAGGGAGAAATCTATTGTTAGACTTTAATTTTTATCGGACAATAGTGATTTTATTCTTTATTTCACCCAAACATTTCCTTGATTTCTGCCAAACCGTCAATGACATGGATTCCTGATTGTTCCAGGCGTTTACGTGAATAGTGCCCGCCGGAAAATAAAATACACTCGACTCCGGCAGCTTTGGCCACTTCAAAATCATGCAAGGTATCGCCCACCATCACGATTTCATTTTTGGGCAATCCAATTTTTTCAATCAACAAAATTGCATTTTCAAGTTTAGTGTGCGCATAATGATTGTTCAAACCCACAATTTCCTCAAACAATTCAGCATCCAGCCTTTGGCTGATAGTTTCTGCTAAAAAATCCTGTTGCATCGCCGACAGGATAAATTGCCTGATATTACTTGTATTTAAAAACCGGAGTACCTCTCCTACCCCTTCATGCAAGGAAGCATTAAAAATATTGTTTCGATAATTATTAATAAACTCCATGGCCACCTCATCCCACTCATGGTCTTCAAAATTTACCCCGGCTTTCACATAATAATCCTTTACGGGGAAGGTAAATATCTCTTTGTATTTTTTGGTTTCCAACAGGGGGTAACTTCGTTTTTCCAGCATTTGATTCATCGACAAAATACTTTGCTCAAGATCATTAAGCAATGTTCCGTTCCAATCCCAAATAAGCGCTTTTATATTTTTCATCAAAAAGTGTTTGGTCATAAGCGAAGTTTAGAAATTTGAATATTTGTACATTCGCAAAAATATAAATGATATCCACAATGAAAAGTATTAATCCGGCCAACAGCAAAGAAATCAAAAATTACAAGGAACACACACCTCAGCAGTGCGACCAGATTATTGAAAGTGTTTATGATACGTGGATCGAATGGAAAAATACTACTTTCGAACAGCGTTCAAAATTAATGTTTAAAGCAGCAGAAATTCTTGAGGAAAGAAAGCACGAATTTGGATTACTTATTACACGTGAGATGGGTAAAATTATTGGCGAAGCAGTGGCTGAAGTTGAAAAATCGGCCTGGGTTTGCCGTTACTATGCCGAAAATGCTGCCACCATTTTAAAAGATGAAATAATAGAAAGTGACGCACATACAAGCTTCGTAACTTTTGAACCCCTTGGCCCGGTTCTGGCTATTATGCCCTGGAACTTCCCTTTTTGGCAGGTATTCAGGTTTGCTGCTCCGGCGCTTATGGCTGGAAATGCCGGAGTGTTGAAACATGCTTCCAATGTTCCGGGTTGCGCTTTGGCCATCGAAGACATTTTTAAAGAAGCCGGTTTCCCTGAAAATATTTTTCGCACGCTATTAATTGGAAATAAAAAAGTGGAGCATATTATTAAAAACAACAGGATTATGGCCGCAACCCTTACAGGCAGCGAATATGCCGGGAGTAAAGTTGCCGAAACCTGTGGGAAATACCTAAAGAAAACTGTTTTGGAATTGGGCGGTTCCGACCCATACATCGTTCTGGCAGATGCTGACATGGAAAAATGTGCAAAAACTGCTGTAACGGCTCGTATGATTAACGCCGGACAAAGTTGCATTGCCGCAAAGCGTTTTATTGTTGTTGAAGAAGTTCACGATTTATTTTTGGAAAAGATTTCCACCATTATCAAAAAACTAAAAGCCGGAAACCCTGAACTTGCTGATACAAATATTGGCCCTTTGGCTCGCCCCGATTTACTTGAAGAATTAGATGAACAAGTTAAAAATTCAGTGGCCGCCGGGGCAAAAATTGAAATTGGAGGAAAAAAAATCCCGGGTAAAGGATCTTATTACGAACCTACTTTGGTGTCGGGGCTTACTTCCGAAATGACACTTTTCAAAGAAGAAACTTTTGGGCCGGTTTTGGCGATTACCAAAGCCAGGGATGAGGCTGATGCCATCCGCTTAGCCAACGACAGCTTTTATGGTTTGGGGGGAAGCCTCTGGACTAAGGACATCGAAAAAGGAACACGCCTCGCCAGGCAAATTCAGTCGGGGGCTGTGTATATTAATGGAATGACCAAATCAGACCCACGCCTGCCGTTTGGTGGTATAAAACGATCAGGATATGGGCGGGAGCTTTCACATTACGGGATTAAGGAGTTTGTAAATATCAAAACCATTTGGGTAGGGAAATAGGATAATTATCACTACTGTCCAAATAAAATTAACAGATTTCGCTCTTTGGTACCAATGACATGTTTGTGTAAAAGGCTGAAAACCTTACTATTAAACAGACCTCTCAATCGCTTCGCTCTTTCGAGGTAACAAAGCTCCTGGTATGGACGTGGGGGGAGGGGAATCGGGCGCTTCGCGCCCGATTCCCCTCCCCCAAAATCAAGCCGTAGACGGGGTCATTTCGATACCGCACGTGCGGCAAGAAATCTATTTCATAATGTCATCTCCTCATTATGCCCAAAAGTTTTGGGTGATCTCTCGGAATGACAAGGTGGAATAGATTTCTCTCTCAAAATGTACCACAACCCCATTCAAATACTTGTCATTGGCATCCGCCAACTGGTGGAGAGAAATCCATTTTTTTGTTGATATTTGTATCCGCAAAAATGATAGTAGAACCATTTTGCCCGGAGAATTAGAATTCAACATAAACTTCACCATAAATCATCATGAAAAGAAGCACAATACTTCTAACTGCACTCACTGTTTTCCTGCTTTTTACGGGATTTTTACTCAAGAAAAAACTTGTTCCTATCCAGCAGGACAGTCTGCCACGAGTTATGCCTGATGGGGAAATACCAAAATCCTATTCAAATATTTTTGTGGATGATACGGGTAATATCTTTTTTAGTCATCCCGAATCGGGAGAAAAGTATTATGCCGCTGATATTGCAGAATTTCGTTATAGCGAATTTCAGATAAACCCCACAGGAACCGATGCCGGCGTTGAGTTCGACTTTAATGCGCCTGGTTTCAACGGGCTGATTTATTATGGATTAATCAACGAAAAAGATGTACACTTTCCTCAGCCTGTATTTTTCAAAAAACCTGCAGAAATAAAAGGCGGCAAAGCAAGCATCCCTATGGCTGCTCTGCGTGGGAAATACGATTTTATTGATTGGGAAAAAAGTGGAGAAACCTTATTGGGCTACCGCATAGTTTTTTCTGATGGGTCGTTAATCTACGATAGCCGTGTGCGGCTAACAGGAATGTTTCCCTTCGAAACTGCGGTAACCATCATCGACGGGCCCTACCTTAATCAAGTAGGACCAAATTCTGCCATCATTTCCTTTACAACAAATTTCGAAACCCGCTCTAATGTAGAAGTGAACGGCGAAACCTTTAAAAACAGGGGGAAATCGAAATACCATGAAATTAAAATCGAAGGCCTCGACCCATCAACAAAATACGATTACACGGTAAATGCTGACTCCTACCAGCGGAAACTATGGTTTAAAACAGCGCCTGAAAAAGGATCGCGCAAGCCATTTACCTTTGCATTCGCCAGCGACAGCCGCGCCGGAAAAGGTGGCGGTGAAAGAAACCTCTACGGGGCAAATGTTTACATCATAAAAAAAATAGCTGCATTAACCCTGGCCAACGGTGCGGATTTTATACAATACACCGGAGATCTCATCAACGGCTACGCCACCGATCGGGATTATATGCTACTGCAATACCAAAACCACAAAAGAGGGATTGAACCCTTCGCTCACCGCATACCATTTAACATTGGCATCGGCAATCACGAAGCACTAAATTTTAATTTTATTGGCAACAACACGTTAACAGCATCCATCGATAAATTCCCCTGGGAAACCGAATCCACCGAATCGGTATTCGCGGAAGTGGTTTGTAATCCAGTCGGCACTTTGAAAAGTGAAGATGGTTCAAAGTATGATCCTGATCCCAAAAGCACAGACTTCCCATCATACTCTGAATCGGTATTCTACTATACTTATGGAAATATGGCTGTACTTGTGTTAAATTCAAATTATTGGTATGCTCACACTAAAGCCGCCATTAAATACACCTCGGGCAACCCGCATGGATACATCATGGACAATCAGTTGGCATGGCTAAAGGAAACACTCATGAAGCTTGAAGCAGATAGCAAAATCGATCACATTTTTGTTACCATCCACACCCCGGCATTTCCCAATGGCGGACATTCAAAAGATGATATGTGGTATGATGGCAACAATGATGTGCGGCCATACATTGCAGGCCAAGCTGTTGAAAAAGGCATTATCGAGCGAAGGGATGAGTTTTTGGATATCCTGATAAACCAAAGCAAAAAAACTGTGGCTTTGCTTTGTGGCGATGAACATAACTATAGCCGGACAAAGATTACCAATGCTATGCAAATCTATCCCGATAATTACCCACATCCTAAGATTGAGATTTCAAGGACTTTCTGGCAGTTAACAAATGGTGCGGCCGGAGCACCTTACTACGCGCAGGAAATTCTTCCCTGGACTGACCACGTTGAAATGTTCAGCACACAATATGCCCTGATTTTTTTCCATGTAGAAGGAGATAAAATTGAAGTTGAAGTCCTGAATCCTGATACTTTGGAGAAAATTGAAGATTTTACTTTGGGAGAATAGATGGGAGAAGGTAGAAGTGAGAGGGGAGAGTGCCGGGCTTCGCCCGTGCATCCTCGAAAAGTTACGAAAATTGTCCGAAGGACTCCTACGGAGAAAATTTTCTACTTTTCGGGAGTGAGAGGTGAGAGGTTGGATGTTAGAAGTTGGAAGGTAGAGGTTGGAAGGCAGAGGGGAGAGATGAGAGATGAGTGGTGAAATTACAGGAGCATATTTATGAGAAATTTATCATTTTGTTTTGAATTCTTTTTTAGGAATAATTTGTCCATGTAACAAGACTTTATGTAAATAAACACCAAATCGTTACAAATATCACCTGGGGAATCCCGATGGTTGGAGACCTGGCAGAAGAAATTAAAACTGAATACGAAATAATAAGCCGGGAATAATATGGCAGAAAAAGTAGAAATTGTGCAGTTTGAAACTGCACAATTATATAAAGCTAAGGATTTTCCAAAAATTCATAGTTTGATCAATTGGACAAATCATGTTGAAATACTCTCATCATGTAAACTTACAGAGGAAAGATTATTTTATATATTATATGCCAATAAGGAGCAATTTGACGGGAAAGAACTAAAAAGGGCAATCAAAACGAACGCCTCTGCGCATATCATCAATAAAGAAAGTAATCAGTCAAAAGGGATGCAGAGGGTTTATCCCAACTCAAACTATTTGTTTAAAGATGTAGCCTATCTCGATTTTTTGGGACTACCACAAAAGCACAGCGAAAACAGAGAAATAGTAAAGTATGCGTTAAACCGAAGTTTAAGCCCCACAATGATTGCTAAATACGAACGGGAACTTATTCCGAAAGAGGTACTACAAAAATCGCTAAACGAATTTTTCAGTTTTATAAAAGAGTAAAACCACAATTCAAACTACTAAACAGCAATATGAAACAATACCCGTTAATAATGTTAAACCGCGATTCCCGCGATGGGTTCTGCCCCAAAATTATCGGGACGGAAACCTTTCGGGAAAGGAGACAAGGCATGCCTTGTCTCTACAGAAAAAAAAACAATCACATCCAAACCCCAACATCTAATATCTATCTTCTAATTTCTATTTTCTAACATCTAATTTCTAACATCCAATAACCCCATCACATGCGCATCGACATCCTCACAATTTTCCCCGAAATGTTTGCCGGCCCTTTCGATCATTCTATAATAAAAAGAGCCCAGGCTAAAAAATTGGTAGAAATTCACATCCACAACATCCGCGACTACACCACCGACAAACACCGCAGTGTAGATGATTATGCCTACGGCCACGGGGCAGGCATGGTAATGACCATCCAGCCCATTGCCGACCTTATCGATAAACTAAAATCAGAGCGTGATTATGACGAAGTAATATTTCTAAGCCCCGATGGTGAAGTTCTTAATCAAACCATGGCCAACCATCTTTCCACATTCGAAAACTTAATATTTTTATGTGGCCACTACAAAGGCATCGATCAACGCCTGCGCGAACATTACATTACCCGGGAAATTTCCATCGGCGATTATGTTCTAACCGGCGGTGAACTTGCTGCCACAGTCCTCGCCGACAGCATTGTCCGCTTGATGCCGGGAGTGCTTAATGATGAAACTTCCGCTTTGTCCGATTCTTTCCAGGACGGATTACTCAGTCCGCCTGTTTACACACGCCCTGCCAATTACAAGGGCTGGGAGGTGCCGGAAATATTGCTCTCGGGAAACGAGAAAAAAATTACAGAATGGCTACAGGACCAGGCTGTGGATAGAACAAAAAAACGGAGACCTGATTTGCTGGATGAGCATTAAACCCTAATTTTGCCGACATAATTATGGAATTAATCGACACATACAAAACGCTGGGCAAAAGATCGGAAGGCCTTTTTAAGGATAAGGGTAGCAAATTTATTGCCCATGCCATTAACTGCACCACCGAAGACCAGGTAAAAGACGAACTGGAAGCATTGAAAAAACAATACTACGATGCCCGCCATCATTGCTATGCCTACATCCTGGGTTTTGATAAAGAAGATTTTCGCAGCAACGACGATGGCGAACCCTCGGGCACAGCCGGAAAGCCGATTCACGGCCAATTGCTTTCGCACGATCTTACCAACAGCCTCATTGTGGTAATCAGGTATTTTGGCGGCACCAAACTCGGCGTTCGGGGTTTGATAAATGCTTACAAATTTGCGGCACTTGATGCCATCCAAAACAACAACATCATTACAAAAATCCTAAAAGATGAGTTTGATGTTATTTTTGATTACGTGGATATGAATGATGTAATGAGAATTATCAAAGATGAAGACCTGGCGATTGTTTCACAGGATTTTCAAATGACCTGTAAACTGAGATTTTCAGTCCGCCAAAAATATTCGGCAAAGGTTGAAAAACGCTTCCTTGATTTAAGAAAACTAAATATCAAAAAAGTTTAGCCTACGTTTGCCAAATTTAAATTAGACAGGAAAAGATAGATTAACATTACTTTTAAATAATTACTTGATTTCAAGTTTAACTTATTAAAAGCAAAAATGTATTTTTATGAAAAGGGCTTCATTTAATTTTCTGACCTTACTGTTGATTATTTCGCTATCAACAACATGCGACCAAACCCAAACCAAAACAAATACATCGATGGATAATCCCCCCGAATGGGCTAAAGAAATGGTTTGGTACCAGATTTTTGTGGAGCGTTTCAACAATGGTGATCCGGCCAACGACCCAAGTCCCGAAACCATGTTAGCTTCTTCCGATTTTAATCCGATTCCCAAAGATTGGGCTCTTACTCCCTGGACACAAAACTGGTATCAACAGGATGAATGGGCAAAAAATATGGGAGTGAAGTTTTACAACGGACTCCAACTCAGGCGCTTTGGTGGCGACCTGCAGGGGGTTTTGGATAAACTTGATTATTTGCAGGATTTAGGAGTAACGGCACTTTATCTCAATCCCATCAACGATGCCCCCTCTTTGCATAAATACGATGCCCGAAACTGGCGGCATGTCGATGTTACCTTTGGCCCCGATCCAAAAGGAGATATGGAAATGATTGCCTCAGAAGTTCCTGATGACCCCACTACCTGGAAATGGACTTCTGCCGATAAACTGTTTCTAAAACTCGTGGATGAAGTTCACAAACGCGGGATGCGAATTATCCTGGATTATTCGTGGAATCATACAGGGGTTGAGTTTTGGGCATGGCAGGATGTGTTGAAATATCAGGATAAATCAAAATATAAAGACTGGTATGAAATTAAAGGATTTGATGATCCTGCCACAACCGAAAATGAATTTATATACCAGGGTTGGGCTAATTTGAATAGTTTGCCCGAAATTAAGAAAGTTGATGTAAGCACTGTGAGAGAGCACGGCCACCCCTATGAAGGGAATATTCATCCCAGGCCAAAAGCACACATTTTTGCTGTTACAAAGCGCTGGCTGTCACCTGATGGCGATATGTCGAAAGGCATTGATGGCTACCGATTGGATGTGGCCGATCAAATAGGGATGAAGTTTTGGCGCGAATGGCATAGCTATGTAAAATCTATCAATCCCGAGGCTTACCTCATTGGCGAAATATGGTGGGAAGAATGGCCTGGAAAACTGATGAATCCTGCGCCATACACACAAGGCGATATTTTTGATGCAGTAATGTTTTATCAGATTTACAGGCCGGCACGATACTTTTTTGCTAAAACCAATTTTGAAATCGATGCCGAACAATTGGTTGATAGTTTAAATTTTGAGTGGAATCGATTGGGCGAGCCCTTTCGCTATGCTATGATGAATACCGCTGCAACCCACGATGCACCTCGCCTGCTCACCTCTTTTTATAATCCGAATATGTACAAGAGTGCTGCCAAGCCCGGCGACAATCCCAATTACAAAACCGGTATTCCCGATGGGGAAACCTACAAAAGGGCGAAGCTTTACCTGATGCATCAATTTACCAACATCGGGGCACCGCAAATATGGAATGGCGATGAGATGGGCATGACCGGTGCCGATGATCCTGATTGCCGCAAACCGCTTTGGTGGCCCGAATATGATTTTGAACCTGAATATGTGAATAATTTTCAGCCCGGGGAAAAACAATTCGAGGAAGTCGGTTTTAATCAATCGTGGTTTAATTTCTATAAGCAAATTATAAAAATAAGGAAAGAGAACCCTGTTTTAAGCCATGGTGAATTAGGGTTTTTAACAGCCAATGGAAAGCACTTTTCTTACAAACGATTTGATGAAAATGGTGAGATTATTGTGATGTTCAATCTTGGTGATAAGCCTTATGCGTACAAACTTCCTGCAAAAGCAAAATACCAGGATTTAATGACCAAAAAATCATTTACAGGTAACCATATAGAAATTCAGACCTTGGATGGGATGATTTTGAAGCGGGTAAATTAAAAAAGTTTCAATCATTCTGTTCCCACAGGGGCGGGATTTCAATCATTCAGTCATTCAATCATTCAGTCACTCAATCATTCTGTCATTCAATCATTCAATCATTCAATCATTCTGTCATTCAGTCACTCAGTCATTCTTTTGTTTCTCCGTAGGAGTCCTTCGGACAGTCATTCCATCATTCAATCATTCCTCTGTTTCAGTCATTCAATAGTCTCTCTGTATGAGTCCTTCGGACAGTCATTCCATCATTCAATCATTCCTCTGTTTCAGTCATTCA
>CAZQIV010000082.1:17773-31162 GCA_964593705.1 uncultured Lentimicrobiaceae bacterium
ATAGTCTCTCTGTATGAGTCCTTCGGACAATCAATCATTCATTCAAAAGTTTGTACTGAAATAATCTTTCCATAGTTTCATTGAATTTAGAAATACAAGGCAAATTTAACCTTCTCCCTTTAGAAATACAAGGCATTTTCTAAAGATGTCCTTTAGAAATACAAGGCATTTTTTAAATAGTTAATGCATAAATAAAAATAATCACTACTATCCGAGTAAATTTAACAGATTCCTCACCGCCAGTTGGCAGTTATTAATGACAAGTTTTTTGAGAAAATAATTTTTATCGTAGATCAGATCTCTCAGTCACAAGCTCCTTCGAGGTGACAAATTGCTTGGGGGAGGATTGGGGAGAGGGAATGCGAACGCTTCGCGTTCGCATTCCCTCTCCCACCCCAATTCAGTCTTAGACTGGTCATTTCGATTGAGCGAAGCAGCCTGCCCCGTTTTTTCGGGGATTGAGAAATCTCATTTATCCTCACAATCTGTTTCTTGTAAAAAGGTGTCATTAATTTCCATCGGCTGACGGAGAGGAATCTTTTCATCATTTTGTTGGAATTATTTTTCGAAAAGTGCTTCCATTTTAATGTTATAATGCACAAGCCCCAGGCTATGCTGGTTTTGCTTTATTCCATAAGTGGTAATAAATGTGAGAAAAATCTGTTTCCTGGTTTTCGAAAGGGTTTTGAATTGTGCAACCCGCTCCCTGATTTCATCGGCATAAGATTTATCGATGGTAAATTCCGATTCGTAAAACTTCATTTCGCACATATTTATCGAATTATCATGCCGGTCGATGAGCATGTCAATTTGGAATCTTTTTCCATTTTCCTTATCTTTATTAACAAAGCTCGATTCTTCAGTTTGAATTCCTGATATTCCCAATTCATTTTTTATTTGATTGATATGTTTGAGGCACAGGCTTTCAAAAGCATATTCGGTCCAGCTTTTCCAGCTTTGCTGCTGGCTTATTTTTTGCCACGACTGGTTTCTTTTTTTCTCTATAAATCGCAGAAAAAAAAGCGAATATTCGTCAGTTAAGCGGAATAGCTTATCTTTTTTTGATTTCCCAAAAGGTAAATACGAGGTGATGAATCCTGACTGTTCCAACTCGGAAAGGTATTTTGTTACTGTGCCACCGTCAGGAAGTTTAATGGCTGCCAAAACTTCTTTTCTGGTAAGCCCTTTCCACTTTGCTGCCAAAGCCCTTATTATGTCGATATGGTTTGAAGCGTTATCGAAAAGTGCAGAATATAGCTTTGAGAATTCATCCCACAAAAATCCATTTTTGCTAAAACAAATCTCATCAACATTTTGTGCTGCGCTCAATCCTGGTTTTACTTGTTTGAGGTATTGGGGGATGCCTCCCATGGCCATGTATAGCTGAATAACCTGGTAATGATTTAGTGTAAGCTTACGGCTTTGGAGATATTGCATGGTTTCGTGTAGCGTGAAAGGCTGAAGGTTGATGAACCTGGTAACACGATTGTGCATTCCGCCCTTGTGATGGATTACATTTTTTATCATCCAGGAGGCAGCTGACCCGCAAATAACAATGACGATATTTTTTTGCGATGCCCAGGTATTCCAAAAATACCCCAAAGCTGCAAGAAATCCTGATTTGTGTGCGGCCAGCCAGGGCAGCTCATCCAAAAAGATCACCTTCTTTTGCCTGAACTTTTTGGAGTCGATAAATTTTGACAACTGCTTAAATGCTTCCTGCCAGTTTTTGGGTGGAGCTACAGGGACTTTCGAGCCTGAGTATATTTCCATTTGCCATGCAAAATTTTGAAGTTGCTCTTTTAATGGGCTGTATTGCGATCCGGTAAGCGCAAAGCAAATCTCATCTTTATAAACCGTTTGGATCAGGAAGGTTTTGCCTACTCTCCTGCGTCCTACAACAGCCAGCATTTCAGAAGTATCTGATTCTAATAATCCCTTAAGAATTTCTATTTCATCATGTCTGCCAATGAGTTCCTGCATAATCAACATTTTTATTGGTGGCGGAATGTGTGCAAATATACATACTTTCCGCTGTAAATAAAAATTTATCCGTAGCGAAAACCCTAACTATTTTTGATTTTCCGCTGTAAATAAAATTTTATCCGTAGCGGAAAGTATAAGTGTAATTATTGTTTCCGCTACGGATAAAAAAATAACCGTAGCGGAATGTGGGTGTGAAATGATAGATTCCGCTACGGATAATAAAATAATTTTGAAAGAAAAAGGCAGTGAAAAGTTCATTTCACAACCGATAGAATTATCTTATTCTGTTTGATTTGTTATCTTTTCCGACCCCATTTTAAAAACCAGTTTACCACCTCTTGCAATTTCGCTGTGGCGGATATGATGGTTTTCTATAGTTCTTCCATTAAAGCTAACTTCCTGTACATAAACATTTTCAGGACTTTGGTTTTCAACAACGATTTCGAGCTTTTTACGCCTTCCCAAATCAATTTCTGCGTGTGTAACCAGTGGGCTGCCAATAGCGTAATCATCAGAACCCGGGCACACAGGATAAAACCCCAGCACACTGAAAATATACCAGGCGCTCATCTGGCCACAATCGTCATTTCCGCAAAGGCCATCCGGGGCATCAGCATACATTGTTTCACAGATCATCCTAACCCGTTCTTGTGTTTTCCATGGTTTTCCGGTCCAGTTGTAAAGGTAAGGAATGTGGTGGCCAGGCTCGTTGCCATGCACGTATAAACCAATAATGCCATCGCGGGTAATATCTTCGTTGGCCGCAATGTGTTCATCGGAGAGCTGGCGGGTAAAGAGCGTGTCAAGCTTGTCAGCAAAACCATCCCCGCCACCCATAAGCTCTACCAGCCTTTCAGGATCCTGAGGAATATACAAACCGTAATTCCAGGCATTGCCCTCGATGAATCCCTGTCCGTGAGTGTCGAGAGGGTCAAAGTCCGGCCTGAATTTCCCATTCAAAAGCTTTGGCCTCATAAATCCTGATTCAGGATCAAAAACATTAAAATAGTTTTTCGACCGCTCATTAAATTCATCATAAGCCTGGTAGTCTTCGGTAATACCCGCAATTTGTGCAATGCACCAGTCATCATAAGCATATTCCAGGGTTTTGCTCACCGAGTTTGAATTTTTATCTTCAGGAACATACTTAAGTTTCATATAGTATTCCAGGCCGTCATATTTCTTATATTTTGCTGTATTGATGCAGGCATCCAAAGCTTCATCGAGCTTATCAGTATAAACACCTTTCATAATGGCATCGGCAATTACCGACACACTGTGGTAACCGATCATGCACCAGTTTTCGTTGGCATAGTGCGACCAAACAGGTAACATGGGATGGACACTTTGGTCGTAATGTGCCAACATGGATTTAATCATGTCGTGGTTGCGGGCGGGTTGCACTAAATTAAAAAATGGGTGCAAAGCCCTGTAAGTATCCCAAAGCGAAAAAATGGTGTAATTGGTAAAATCTTCCGATTCGTGGATGTTTTGATCGAGGCCACGGTATTTGCCATCCACATCTTCGTAAATAATGGGAGTGAGAAATGTATGATAAAGGGCAGTATAAAATACGCGCTTATCTTTTTCATTCATGGTTTCAACCCGGATTTTCGATAGTTCCTTTTCCCACAGATCGCGGCCTTTCTGTTTTACCTCATCAAAATCCCATCCGGGTATTTCTTCTTCCATATTTTTCAAAGCGCCTTCAGTGCTTACTGACGACATGGCAAATTTCACAAGAAGCGCTTCATTCTTATTCATGTCAAAATCAAAATAAGCAGTAATATCATGACCGGCCATTTCAGGAAAATTATGTTCTTCATCAAATTTTCTGTAAAAGCCGCGGTAAATTCCATCGTCATATTTTTTATGACCGTAGTTTTTGAATTTCTTGCTGAATTGCATTGCAAAATACACAACCCGGGTGCGTGCCCAGCCATTGGTTTGGCGGTAACCTGTAAGCGTGGAATCGTTTTCAATTCTGATAAATGTCCACACATTTTTACCTTCGTAATTATATATGCCATGCCTGAGGTCGAAAATAATATGTGCCCTTTCCTTTTTAGAAAAAGTATATTTATGAAAACCTACCCGCTCCGATGCTGTCAATTCTGCATTTATGTTATAGTCATCGAGTAGTACCTGGTAATAGTTTGGAGAGGCAGTTTCGTCATCATGCGAAAACCTTGAGCGATACCCGGCATCAGGATTGGTTTCTGTCCCCGGGTTCAATCTCAACTTCCCGGTGGTGGGCATAATCAGAAAATCGCCCAGATCGGAATGACCGGTTCCACTGAAATGGGTATGACTAAACCCTACAATTGTTGAGTCATCGTATTGATAACCCGCGCAATATTCATAAACCCTTGGATTGTATTTCCCATTTTCAGCATAGCTAATACTATCAGTATCCGGGCTTAGTTGCACCGCTCCAAACGGAACTGTAGCTCCCGGAAAAGTATGACCCATTCGCTGAGTTCCTGCAAATGGATTCACAAAGTGGATCAGGCTGTCGGTTTGGGCTTGTGTTGATATGGCAATGCCAAGTAATAAAATTAGTGTAATTTGTTTCATAGTCCCCCCTTTTGAATTAAGCAAAGATAATGGATTTTGGTGTTTCCTGATTAGAGTTTATTTTTTTCCAAAGGGAAACTGATGCTTTAACAGGTTTCCCGCAGATTACGCAGAATTACGCAGATACAATCTGCAATAATCAGCAAAATCTGCGGGAAGTATTACTAAAAAGACAGGTTTAAATTGATTTTCAAAATTTTACCTGACCAATAAAGTCCTATCTTTAGATTTCCTTTAGAAACCGATTGTAATATTGCAGCATTAACAAACTAAAATTTAATATTATGAAGAAATTATTTTTGATGATTACAGTAGTGGCAGTCTTTGGGTTTTGTGCTTGTGGGTAGCCCAATAAAAACGTTCCTGAAAAGGAAGTTACAATAGATGTAAAGGGTAAGATTGTTAAAGATGAAGCGAAAAGTGAGGATGAAGAAGGCGAGGAAGATGACGATTAGAAAATGTGGATTGTAATGAATTTCTTGCTTTGACAAGTCAATTCAACAAATAACTGAAAAATAAAACTACCGGGTAAAAAGCCCGGTAGTTTTGTTTTAATCTATGCGTTTGGCCTAAAAATCAGTAGTCCGGGAAAGTCCCCTTTTGGGGATTTAGGGGTTTTTTGGATTAAACCGACAGGCTCACCTGATTATTATTTTCATTTAAAACCAAAAAATTTCCAGGTTTTATCCGCCCCAAAAAACTCAGCATTTTGGCATGGCTTCTTAAAGCCTGAAAAAAGCTCGTTTCTACATAATAGGGCAAATTGTGTTTAGCGGCAATTCGTTTAACTATTGGCGAAAGGTTTTTGTAATGCACATGGCTGATGTTTGGGAATAAATGATGCTCTACCTGGAAATTTAATCCACCTGCATACCAGCATAATAGTTTACTTTTTGGAGCAAAGTCGGAGGTGGTCAATAGTTGATGGATTGCCCAATTGTTTTCCAAATTTCCACTTTCATCAGGTAGCGGATAATCCGAAGTTGGAACCACGTGGGCCGATTGAAAAATGATGCCCAGAATGAAACCGGCAATAAAATGCATTACGAAAAAACTAAGCAAAGTTAAATACCACGGAATAGGCAACAAAATGATTGGTAGTACGAGGAAAATGGAAAAGTACAGTATTTTCGAAATAGATAAATCAACAAAAAGCTGCTTGTAGTTTTTTGGTGAGCTGAGTTTTACATTTTCTTTTTTATACCCCGAAAGTTGCTTAATATCTTTTGATATTACCCAGGAGATGGTCATCAGGCCATAAAAAAACCAGGCATACCAGTGTTGGAATTTATGGATTTTAAGCAGAGGTTTGTGAGGCGAAAACCGCAGGACACCTGCCGGGGCAATATCTTCGTCGTGGCCATCGATATTGGTAAAGCCGTGGTGCATGGTGTTGTGCTGATAGCGCCAGTTTGGCGGAAAGCCACCCAGCAGGTATAAACTTTTGCTCAACCATTTATTCACTTTTGGGTTTATCGAGAAACTGCCGTGGTTTGCATCGTGCATAACGCCCATTCCGATGCCTGCCATTGCCACACCCATCAGGCTCCAGGCCAGTAAAATTAAAGGGAAGGTAGTGATTATGCCTGTCAGCATCAGCAGATAAGGCACGAAATATAGCAAAATCATAAATACTGATTTTACAATCAGACTTCGGTTTCCATATTTTGACAAGCTGTTTTCCTCGAAGTAATTTTTTACTTCTAACCTTAATTCGCTTACAAATTCAGGCTTCGATTGATTGGGGAACTTTATAGTTTTCTGTTTCATAAGTTGTAATAACAAGTTTGTTTTTTAATTGTTTTCAATTTTCAGATTAATTCTACTTTTTTAATATGTGACTTTTGGATTTAATTCCGTGTTTTTTCCTGTAAGTCCATAAATCATTCTAAAATGATAACCATAAACTACATAGGTAAATCCCTCGATAAACAAGCTTGGATGATGAAATATAGTCCAGATCATAAACTTCCAAAATTCTTTTTGCCCTTTTGTAAATATCCCAATTATGGCTATCGACTTAAAAAAAGCGAGTATGTATGATATGCTTATTTTGCTTTGAGAAATATGTTTTCGTTTATAGGTTCTTAATAGTTGCCTTATTCTCTTATAGTAAGGTCCAATTGAATAAATGCCACTGATTATATTCTGATATCCTTCCAAAAGGATCTCTTTATTCATCCTGGGCATAAAGTTCATCGAAAAGTCAGTATTGTTGCAGGTAAAATGCAAAGGCCACAGAAATGGCCACCAGGAGTATTATACTACAAAGGACTTTTGATATTTGGGGAGTTTGTTGAAGATTGCTATCCTCTTTTTCAAGCGATGGGAAAAAGGTTCGCATGATGACTGATAGTAGCAAAACGATCCCACCCAAGCCGGCTACAATAAGCAGCCTGTTGTTAAAACCAAATTCTTCAAGTGGAAAGGGCTGGAAGAACAGAATGAATAAAAATATTCCAAGACTAATCCACAAAAATAATTTCATGTCGATCTTAATTAATTGCAGCCACTGGTTAATTCTTGTATTCATGAATATAATTTGTAAATCACTTATTAAACAACTATAACTTTTTATTGATTAAATCGAGGATAAATATAAACATAATTCAAAAACATATTAGCAAGCAATGTTCAATTGTTTTGTCTGCTGCCCCAAAAATACCTTGAAAAGGTCAGTTTGTGAATCAAGGTTTAATCAAAAAAAAATGTAATTATTTAGGTGGCATTATTGAATCCCAAATCATCATGACCCCATCCCCTGCCCTTCCCCTGAAAGGGAAGGGAGACCAGCCGCACTAGCCACAGCAGCGGCCAGAGCGCAGGAATCCTCTCCGCCAACTGGCGGAGGAGTTAGAGGGGGTCTATGGTAATAACCATTTTACTCAAAGTTTGATAAAAAAGCTAAAAAGTTACAAAAAAATCCCGTATCAATTAACGGGATTTTTTCAATTACCATATCTAATTTTGATTTATTCACATCCCGGGAATTCTACGAAAATCGGGAAGCCAAGGTTATTGAATATTTGATACGAATGCCCGGGTTGTAAGAATCCCAAAGTGTTTATACCAAAGGCAGGCCAGTAAAGTTTGGTGCCTGCCATATCCTTTATGATTTCAATTGAAGGATAGGATGAAAATAATCCCTCAACATTTACCTGACAAGCTGTATTTACAGGGAGATACGACCACCCCGGAGCTATCGAAATTGGTTCTCCGGGATAGCGAATTACTCCTTCCATCATCAGTGTTGCACCCTCTGACATCTTTAATTTGTAAGCTGAAAGATTATCCCACGGGCCAAGTGTATTCACTGCCTGCTCAGGCCAGTAAAAGCCGTTGTTGTCCGATAAAATGATCATTTGGTTTTCAATATTCTGAAATAAGGCTGGAATGGATGTTTCGTTAGTTTCGATAAAAGATGAAATACCCTGCCACCCTGCCTGAAGTTGGAATACCTGAACCCTTGCTTGTAAAACTTGTATAAACGCCAGGTTGCTTGTTATCTCACCGCAGGTATTTGTAAATATACATTGATAATGTCCTGCATCTTCCGGGGCAATATTGTCGATGATAAGTTCCTGACCGCTTTCCCCTTCAATCAGAACATCATCCTTAAACCATGAAAATTCACCCAGGTCAGGATTTTCAACAAAGAACGAAAGTGTAAGTATTTCATTAGTGTTAACTTCCTGATCGGTAACAAGATCGTTGATAACAGTTGGAATGTTAATTATCAGTGTCAATTCATCAAAATAAAAACCACTGCACGGGGCGATAGGGTTAGCAAATAATTGGATGTTTGCTTCTAAATTTTGAAAATCGTTTAATCCCGGGTAATAAGCAGTAAGCAAGCTGGATGGGTTTGAAAAAGTTCCGTCGCCGGAGGTAATCCAAACCAGCGAATTGTAATCGGTGGCAGTACCAAATAGAAATACCTGATCGCAAATAACCTGATCCTCGCCAACAGTCACTGTAGGATTTTTTTGAATATAAAGCGTTTTGCTGTCGGAATCAGAAAAGTTGCAGGGATTGATGCCATTGGCTGTGATTGTTAATTCGACAGTTCCAAATTGAATGTCATTATTTCCTGGATAATAAGTCGGGTTTTGGATTGCCGGATTGCTAAATGAACCATCGCCAGAAGTTTCCCACAAAATGGAAACATAGTTTTGTGCCGATGTGTTTTGAAGCGGATAGCTTTCGGTTTGACAAATTGAACCATCATTTCCCGCGTTAGCCACCGGACTATTTTGAATGTTTAATGTTTTTTGGTCAGATACATTAAAATTGCAAGGATTGTTGCCTGTGGCATTCAATGTTAATGTTACCATTCCTGATAATTTATCGTTTGTCCCCGGGTAGTAAACAGGGTTTTGAATTTCGGGATTGCTAAAGGTGCCGTCGCCGGAAGTTTCCCATAAAATTGATGAATAGTGCTGCGCCGATGCATTTTGTATTTGATGATTATCCGTTTCGCAAATGGTCGAATTTTGCCCTGCGTTAGCTTCAGGTGAAGCTGTAAGCGATAGGCTTAGTTGGTCAACATCCATTAATGTGCAGGGGTTGATTGAAAAACCGCTAAGCGTAAGTTCAACTGTTCCATTTGAGATGTCGTTGTTGCCGGGATAATAATTTGGATTTACTATGGTGGGATCTATAAAAAAACCATCTCCTGAGGTGCTCCAGATAAGGAATTGGAAATCTGTGGCTGTAGCCTGATCGAGAAAATACGAGCCAATGGCGCAAAAATCATCATCGTTGCCGGCAAAAACTGCAACCTCGTCCTGGAAATAGAGTTGCACCGTACTTTGTGCATTGTTCATTCCGGTGCAATATGGAAAAGCTGTAAGGGTAATGTTTACCGCATTTGGCAGGGCAAGGTCGTTTACACCTGGAAAGTAGGTCGGTGAAAGGGTTTCCAGGTTGCTGAAAGTGCCATCTCCCGAACTGGACCAGGAAAAATCACCTGATGATGTAATGGCTGCAGACAAATTTACTGCACCGCACCAGGCGCTTCCATTGGCCGTGGAAATGTTGGCCTCCGGATCGCTTGCTATTATGGTTTCAAGTGTAAAGATTTTGCTTAAAGTGCAAGGCGTTAAAGGAGTTGCTGTAAGTTGCAACTCGAAAAACCCATTTTGTAAATCTATTATTCCCGGGTAGTATTTGGGGCTAAGGCTGCTTGCTCCGGTAAAATACCCATCGCCAAGCGTTGACCACGAGAACGTATTATAGTGGCTGAGTTGGGCATTTAGTTGCAGATAACTATTGCCGGGGCAAAGAAAATTGGTGTTCGTGCCAAATGTTGCCAGGCGGGGTAGCGGTTTAAAAATAAGTTGAACATCTTTAGTTGCTGCAACAGTGCAGGGCGATATGGGCAGGGCATTGAGGGTAACGATAGTCGTGCCGGTAAGCCTGTCGTTTACCCCACCGGTATAGTTGGTAAAAATTACTTGTGGGTCTGCAAAGGTTCCATCGCCCTGGGTTGTCCATAAGGAGCCACTGCTATTGTTTACTGCCCCGGCCAATGGTATCGGGATGTTTTCGCAGCGGCTAAGTACAGTTGGTCCAAAGCATGTAGGGTTATCAGTAAACGAAAGATTTACCTCATCGCAATTTTCAACAAGACAAGGCGAAAGTGATTGCACACATACCTCAAGGTCAACATCTCCATAATTATAATCCACTGTTCCGGGGTAATAAAGTGTACTTGCCGAATTTGCATCGGCAAAGGTGCCATCGCCATCGCTAGTCCAAAGTAAATAATCATAGTTGTTGCCAATGGCCTCTATAGGAACGCCATTTCCAGGATTTTTGCAAGCCTGAAAGTCAGGGCCGGCACTAATGTTTGGTGGCTGCTGGATATTTAAAGTTATAAAATCTGAGGCTGTTGCTGTGCATGGCGCAAGCGGATAAGCAGTGAGAGTTAGAAACACAGTTCCTGTTGATTTATCAATGGGGCCGGTGTAATAGTTGGTTACAAATACGTGGTCGTTCACAAAATAACCATCGCCACTCGTTGTCCATTGGAAATTAGAATAGTTGATGGCTGATCCGCTAACAGTGAAATTTGCATCGTAACATATATAGCCGTCATCACCAACAGTAACCTGGGGAACTTCGTTTACGGTGATTGAATATTCGTGGTTAGAAACATTTGTGCCATCCGAAACAGTTAGCTGATAAGCCGTATTTACTAATGGGGTGGTAGCCGGGGGGTTTGGTAAACCCGAACTAAAACCCGGTGGAATAGAAGTCCAGTTATAGGTATAGCTCCCGTTTGACCCTACAAACTCGTTTGCGCTCAGGGTGATGCTGCTTCCCAGGCAAATAGGATTTTCGGATACTGAAATATAAAAATCAAAATCCACGAGCGCCTGTATGTTTATTACTTCCGATATTGCTAACGAAATCCACTTATCGGTGGTTGGCGAATTGGGGTCGAAAGTGATGATGTCAACATCATAATCTTTCATTCTTTCCCACGAAAAAACTTTAAAATAAATTTGTTCCAGGTAAGAAAAGCCATCCTTTTCAGGTGTTGCCGGATTGTCGCCCTTTAATGCAATAACTACCCCTAAAGTGCCGGGCCACGGCTCGGCGCCTCCGCATCTTAGCTGGCCAAAATCATCGGTGTAAAAACCTCCAATAAAATCGTTTATCTCAAGAGGAACATCATTTACACGAGGATTTGACTGCCCCTTGCAAATTATTCCCATGCTTGAGCCTCCACTGGTAGGCTCATCCCATATTGGCGGGTAATCATTGCGATACTGCCCATCACCAGTAGCGCCCTTTTCCTGTTGGGTGGTGTTATGAATTGTTTCCTGAAAACCTGACACCTGGGCAATGGCAAAGGTGGCAAAGCATTGCATCAAAATTATAAGTAAAAAGTTTTTCATAATTAATAGAGTTTTGGTTGTTATTTCTGTAATGATTTTAATACGGCAAATAATAGTAGCCAAAATTATAAAAAAGTTATCAGATTTCCTATTCTGGCGCATGGTTATATTGGGGGTGAGGGTTTCTTTTAACATATTTAAATAGAAACAATAGCACTTTCGCTTCAAGTGTGGATACCCTGAGATTCTGGCTTTTGCTAATTTCGCATCTTAAAAGTAATATATTTCAACAATACTTAAAAGCAATGAAACCAGCCACCATAAGCTTTATCAGGCAAGAATTAAAAAACCGGCCACCAGATCAATTGTTTGAAATGTGCCTTCGACTGGCACGTTTTAAAAAAGAAAACAAGGAGTTGCTCACCTATTTGCTATTTGAAGCTGATGATGAACAAGCCTATATCAAATCAGTGAAACTTGAAATGGATGAGATGTTTACAGACATCAATAAAAGCAATATTTATTTCGTAAAAAAGAGTGTCCGTAAAATCTTAAAAATCACCAATAAATTCATAAAATACTCAGGTAAAAAACCTACGGAAGTGGAATTGCTAATTCATTTTTGCGTTAAGCTTAAAACCTACGAGGATATGTTTGCACAAAGTTTGTCAATGCAAAATATTTATAGCAGGCAAATTCAAAAAATTAAAACAACATTAAATGGGCTGCATGAGGATTTGCAATTTGATTATATGAATGAGCTAAAACCTCTTTTATGAATTTTGGTTTCCAGTTTTTTATCCATAAACAGCATTTGAATATAGACGGAGATTTTACTAAAATCTTCCGCTGATTTTTCAGCTATCCAATCGTTCAGGTTAAATCCGCTCAACACTTTATTTTTGAAAATTAAATCGAGTGTATTGATACCCGAAACCGCCATTCCGGAAAGGCCGCCATAAACTATAATTTCAGAACCCGGAGGCATGGCATTCAGCATTTTTCCTGCAAGCTCCCCTCCTACTGCATCTATTGCCGCTGTTGCATTAAGACGGTAGGCAAGATTAGTTAGGTTCTCTTCAAATTTCCCATCATTTGTATCCAAAACAAACTTGCACTCAGCATTAATAAGCATTTTAAGGTGTTCAGGTTTTCTTACCAAATTGATTACTTCTACCTAATGTTCTTTTGCAAAATAGCGGATAAACTGCCCAACCTGTCCGTTGGCGGCAGAGTGAATAATTGCCTGGTGCTGGTTTTCGCTAAGATGTTCGAAAAGTGCATAAGCTGTAAATGGATTCACAAATAAACAGGCAGCCTGATCGAGGGGCATTTCATTATTTACAAGGATAAAATCATTGACCGCAACAATTGCATATTCAGCCCATGCACCGCTATTATTATCCTGAATAAAAAAAATCACCCTTTCTCCAATTATGGATTCATCCATTCCATTGCCAACTTCGATAATTCTTCCAAGGCCTTCGAAACCAGGAATAGCAGGCAAGGGTTTAACAATATTGTAGCCACCACGCAAAAAAGCAATATCAGAAGGGTTTATGGGCGATGCCTCAACTTTTACAAGCATTTGCCCGGCCACCGGCTTTGGAACTGGCATATCAACTATTTTCATATTTCTTAAAGCCCTGATAAGATTGGGGTTATAATTGTTAAGCACAATGGCTTTCATTTCGTTGGGAGGATTCATAATTGCTATGTTTTTTATTTTGATGGACAAAGATAAATAGAAGTTAAGTAAGAAAGGATGGCTCCCAATGCAGTAAAATTATGATTGATCAATGAAATAAAAAAGCCGTTCGGAAAAAAATCTGAACGGCTTAAATTTATCTTCTGGTAATTTAACCTGAAAAATTCATGAATTTTTCACTCTGTTGGCTAAAAAGCCGACAGAGCCGAATTTCCTGCGGAAATTCGAGGGTTAACCCTCGAAAATATTTAAAATAAATATTTTCGGCCTTCG
>CAZQIV010000083.1:0-30436 GCA_964593705.1 uncultured Lentimicrobiaceae bacterium
TCTCTAAGTTCTCTTAATCGCTTAAGTCTCCTACTTCGCTCAAGTCTCTTCGTTCTCTAAGTTCTCTTAATCGCTTAAGTCTCCTACTTCGCTCAAGTCTCTTCGTTCTCTAAGTTCTCTTAATCGCTTAAGTCTCCTACTTCGCTCAAGTCTCTTCGTTCGCTAAGTTCTCTCAAGTCTCTTCGTTCTCTCAAGTCGCTAAAGTCGCTTCGCTTCCCCCCAAATTTATCCCCATTCTAAATAAGCCCCCTAACTCGTTGGTTATCACCCCCCCCCAGTTACCCTAAACCATACACATCTAATTTCCTGCACTTGACTTTTGGATTTTCATGTTGTATATTTGCCTTCGATTTTAAAAACCATTTCCCTGGAATGTGCGGCCGAAAGGAAAAAACACCACGAAAACAAACCAATTTAAATACATAGTTAAACCCATTACAAACTTAAAAATCGATTCTAATGAAACATTTCAAACTTTTTTCAACATTTTTGGCTGCCTTGTTAATTTCGAGCGCAGCAATCTTTAATGCCTGCAGCAAGCAGGAAACAGAAATCCAAACCAGCGGCACTGAGGCTGTGCAAATGTCCCAGGCCGATATTAAATTTCAAAACCAACTTGTAGCTTTTAAGAGCAAGCTGGATTTTAAGCGCGAACATCCCGGTTACAAATCGGGGGAGTTGATGAGCGTGGATTCGGCGATTTACCTGATGGAAGCTTTGTTCAACTACACCTATGGTTTTCCAGAGAAGTCCTACAAAAAATTTAAGCATGACACATGTATAATCATACTCACAACAAATTCAGATGGGATGATAAGCCTGAATGATATCAACTTAAAGTATCTTGAACTAAAATCAGCTATTCAAACCCTTCATTACAATTCAGGTTTTCTACAAAAAAGGCTTTTGCTTGCAAGTATTGAAAAGGGAGAAGTTGAAGGCAATACAGTTGAGTTGGATATTTACACGGTAACAGGAGAACTTGGCGGAACAGCCTATCCTTTTGAAGAAGGTGACGACTGGTGGTATGGCCATGAATGGGGAAGGTGTGATGAAACGCCCGGCAGTGACACTATAGATGCTTCTGAGCTGATTGAAATAAATGTAAGTTTAAGCTACATCATGCCACCAGCGCCTCCTGGTTATCATTATACCTATGCGCCTGAAGATATTATTGAAGTTTTAGGCAATGACTATGTAAATCCAAACAACCCTACACCAGAAAACTATTTGGATTACCTGCTGTTTTACGCTACTCAGGAGCTTGAAAATTATGATGAGTGCCTTGAACATGAAGAAATGAATTTTTATGTGGAAAGTGCATATTATCTTATCACAAGCAAATTGCCGGAAGAGTATAATAAACCCTCAAACTGGCTATTTATGGGCTGTGACTACCAATGGGATGATAGCCAATTAAACGGTTACAGTGTTATTCAACATAAAGCGGATTTTACCTTTGGACTTCGGTATTTAGTACAGAATCAATATGACCGTGAAATACTTTAATAGGATGAGATTACAAATATTATTTCTTTTTTCCATTGTTTTTCAGTTTACCATAGCCCAGGATTCTTTTGAGGTAACCGAAAGAGATAATGATGATCAAGTAATAACAAGAGGAATACAGGGTGAAGATGGCCATTATTATTTTGTTGGCAAAATCGGAACAAATCCAGCTGATAATGATGCTTATATTTTAAAAGTTGATGCGGTGGGTGAAGTTACAACAAAGCGAATAACAGATACTGCAACCAATGCATACTTCAGTGAAATAAGCATCCTTGACAGCGAAACATTTTTGTTGATCGGGCAAATAGCCCAGACCAATTCTATGAGCTACAACAAAATGTGGTTTGCAACAATGAATACCGATCTTGAGATCATGGATGAAAAAGAATTTGCGCTTCCAACTGATTATTACCACTCAATTACATTTTATTTTACTGCAAAAAATGAAGATGGTAGTCTAATCATTGCAGGTACAATGCGTGATTCAATTCATAATGACCTTTGCACTGTAACAATAAACCAAACCCTGGACACTATCGGCACCAAATTTTATGTGTTTCCATTTGAGCAGCAACCAGACGACTGGTTCAGGATACAAAACACCGATGAGTTCATGATGATCAGTGGTCATATTGGATTATACAGTACCAGTGTACAAACTTTACGCTTTGATGCACAATTAAATATCCTTTCGATACATAATATGCCTCGTTTGCTGTTAGGGCCTGGTTCAGTGGGGCAATGTTATGCAAATAACAAACTATTACTTGCCAGCACATTGAGTGATTCAACCGACAAAGGAGATGATTATAATGTTGCGGTATTGAAAATTGATACAGCCGGCCAGGTATATGACCAAAAATATTTTGGCAAGGTGGATACAACAGAATATACTGCCCACCTGCGGAGTGTAGCATACATAAACGATACAACGGTTTATGTGGGTGGATGCACAGTAGTGTTTGGTGCATGGTATGACCCGGTACCCACATACTTTGAGCTTTATTTAATTGATACTTCATTAAATTTACTGGGGTATAACCAATTTGGCGGAGATGCCAACTACCGGATGTGGGGAGTGTTTCCAACAAGCGATGATGGCTGTGTAATGTTTGGCACCAGGTATGGCGAGGAAAACGGACCCAATGAAAGGGATATCTATATCAAAAAAGTTGTCAGAGATGAGATTAGCATTATTACAAATATTACACATGTTCCTGATCCTCCACTAATCAGGGAAGCATATCCTAACCCTGTAAGTGAAATAATACATATTCCTGTAAAAGAAACCACAAAACCAGCTATCCTTCAGTTACAAATTTTTGATAATAGCGGGCGAAAAATATTTGAGAAGCAATATGCCGGAAGCGGCAATCAACTGGAAGTAAATGTAACAACGCTTAAACCGGGTATCTATTTCTATGCCGTATCTAATGGTTTGGATTTTAAAACAAATGGAAAATTCATTAAACAGTAAATTCAAAAAAAAAATCAATGTTATGAAAAAAATAATACAAATCACAATAACTTTTTTCCTTTTGGTTCCCATCACTATATTTGGGCAAGTATTTGAAGAGCCCAATTGCTTTGAGTGTCCAGAAAATTCTGCCAGAGGATACAAATCAATGGCTACAGGTTTGGGCAACACAGTATCGGGTGATTATTCGGCGGCATTCGGTCAAAATAATTCTATTACCGGCTCACATGCATTTGCATTTGGCAGAAACTGCCAGGTGCTTAATAACTACGCATTTGCACTTGGATATGATTGTGATGCAACAGCATTATATTCTTTTGCGATAGGGAAAAATGCTAATGCTTTGCAAAGATATGCTTTGGCCATGGGAAAATACTCAGAGGCTGCAAAAAAAGCTTCTGTCGCAATTGGTACTTATTTAAAAGCAAACAATGATAATTCAATAGTTATTGGTAAGGGCGATGGTGTAAGTAATAGACTAGAGAACAGTATTTTAAACTCGTTGATGATTGGTTTTGCGAGCTCTGTACCCACATTCTTTGTAGAAGAATCCCCTGATGATGGGCTTACCGGTCGTATAGGCATCGGCAATATTACCAGCCCTGTTGCTAAGTTGCACATCCGCGGTGATAACGATGCCTCGCGCCCTAACAATGCCTCATTATTCATACAATCGGCAGGCGATTATTATTCTACCCTTTGGCTTGGCGACCAAGACCACTACATAAAAACAAAGTCCAACGAAGATTTGCTTTTTAACGCGGCAAATGAAAACTTTATTTTTGAGGGTGGAAATATAGGCATTGGCATCGATAACCCCCACCACCCGCTACATGTAGATGGCAACATTATGGTTGACGGGGATGCCTCAAGCCTGCTGTTTGCCGGCGGCAGCAAAACCGACTGGGGCGAGTGGGGCATCGAATACGAAAACGGTGGCCTTAACTTTTGGAAGCCCGCCGGCAGCAACCATTTCGGCAACTACTACCTCTTCCTGGCCGATGATGGCAACGTAGGCATTGGCACAGATACCGAAGGGCCACAAGCCAAACTCGATGTTCGCGGCGATATCCGATTCACCGGCCAGCTTTACGATGAAAATGGTTTGTACCAGCCCAGCCCCTGGGCAAATAATGTAAATGGGATTTTTTATACCGACGGAAATCTTGGTATTGGTACAAGTGCAAGTCCAGCCTTTAAACTGGAAGTTGGCGGGGATATCTTTGTTGATGGATCTATTAATTTTTCAGAAGGCCTCCTCCAAAACGGCCAACCTTTCGAAACCACCAAATGGCAGGAAAATACGTTAGGCTTGTATTATAATGGCGGGAAGGTGGGGATTGGTACCGATACACCGGGCGAAAGGCTGGAAGTAGATGGGAATATTACCGCCCAACATATAAATGTAAGCGGTATAAAACTAAACAACACCACCCAGGGAGCCGGAAAGCTTTTGCAATCCGATGCCTCGGGCAACGCCACCTGGGTTGATCCCCCACCAACAGATGATGGCGACTGGACAATAAATGGAAGCGATATCTACAGGGAGGACGGAATGGTTGGGATTGGGACACAAACCCCCTCTGCGGATCTACATATAAACAACGATGTCGTTGATATTACCACAACCTTCCTGGAAATTGAAAACAACGGCACGGGAATTTATGGCTCCGGTTCTACCAGTATTGGAAAATGGGCGGGCAGCGGCCCCTTTATACTGCAAAAAGCCGGAACCGGGCTTTACTATACAGGAAATGAAGGCTTACGATTAGCCTTTGTCCAAAAAAATAAAAATGATACTACCGGCCTCTCAATTTCAACCTATATGAATTATAATGGCTCGGTTCATTTTTCCGACATTTATGCCGAGGTGAGTAGCTTATACCTAAGGGCAAACAAAACACTATTCATTCGATCAGGTGGCAATTCTCCACTTGTTTTTGAAACCAATGGCGATAATACCGATCAAGGCACACGCCGCATGGAAATAAACAGGTACGGCCAGGTAGGCATTGGCACAACACAACATGAAGATCAGAACACCTTACTCACCGTAGCCGGGCGCATCCATGCACAGGAAGTAAAAGTTACTGCCGGTGCCGGTAAAGGCGCCGACTTTGTTTTTGACGAAGAATACAACCTACCCGGTTTAGCCGAAATAGACGCTTTTATAAAAACCAACAAGCACCTCCCCGGTATCCCTTCTGCCGAAGAAATGCAAAACGAAGGCCTCGACCTGGGCGAAATGCAAATTAAGCTCCTGCAAAAAATTGAAGAGCTTACGCTGTATGTAATCGAACTGAAAAAGGAGAACGAGGAGATGCGTGTGGATAACGAAAAGGTGAAAGCAGAAATCGAAAAATTAAGGAGGAGGTAATGATGAAAAAGTTAACTATTATTTTAACAGCCATTTTTGTTTTGGTTTGTGTTAATTCATTTTCACAGGTATTTGATAAAGATAGCCCATTCCAATATGTTTTTGATGAAAGGGATGATGTACACCAATTCAATTACATTGCAGTAAATTTTGTGGATACTGCCACTAAAGCAGTGCTTAAAACATTTGATATTGTCGAAAACAATCCATTCAACCATCTCGATTTTCCTGAAATTGAGGTGAAAGATCCTTACCATAAAAATAAATTTTATGAAATAGTGGATATGCCTTTGCAGGACATCATACTAGCTGAAGGCACCTTGGTTTTGAAACAAGGGATCGACACATCAAGAATTCTTGATGTACAGGCAAACAGCTATTATCAGGCATTTGATCTCGGGAATTATCTATTAATAAGGTACTCTCTTTATATTGGATTACGGGATTGGGTTGCTGGGAGAAGTGATGCTATTTTAATTTTCGATACAAATGGCAACTTACTGCACAAACTTATCGGATTCGATACAGATGTTCGTGAATGGGCATTAACTGAAAATGGAAGATATTTTTCTTATGCGCATGGAGGTATTCAGGATGAGTCGCTGGATCAGTTTTGCAATGTGGGATATAAGATCATTGATCTTCAGGAAAACAAAATTGCCTATGAGGAGAATTTTGGAAACAAATTTAATGAAGTTAGGACAGAAGCTTATAAAAATATGATAATTGTTGGTGGATTCTCAGTAGATTATCTTTATGTTTTTATTGATTTTTCAAATCGCAAAAAGTATTCACGCGTTTTTACAAATGCAGAATTGGGATTATGGAACAAAACAATGGATTCGGGCATCAAGATGTATGTTGGTCATAGAAATTCCAATGAAACAGAGTTTTTATCATTTGAACAGGATTTTAAGGTGGAGGAATTGTGATGAAAACAAAACCAATAAGCTGTTTGATTATTTTCTTCTACCTGCTTTCAAATGTCTTAGCGGCACAAGGCCAGAATGATATTTATCATTTTTATTACCAGGTGCATGACAATGGGAATAATACTTATGGCAATTCAACTGAATTTAATACTGCTAACATAACATCTGATTATGGCAAGAGGTATTATGCAGGCTCTGAGTGGCATAAAGGTGTGGACTTTGGAAATGGCGCACCAACAAACCGGTGGGATCATTTTACATCTTTAAACACCGGGATTATCAGAAAACTTCAGGGTGATCTGGGATACAAATATATTATTACTGAAGGTACTGTTACTGGTGAGCAACATCATTTTGGATATGGCCACATTTTTGAACATTTAGCACCCAATCCATCCTACAAAAGAGGTGATTTGATTTTGTCCAAATTGGATAATGTCCCATTTCAATATGCCATAATTAATTTTACAGAAGGTAGTGCATTTGGCCCGGTTCAGGGTACAGTTACTTACGATGGTGTTCCTTACACTGTTGTTACCGGAATAACTGAAGGAGATGTATTGGGGAATATTGGGAAATCTAACAATAATGGAAATTATGAATACATGCATGTCCATGTTTATATGTTCGAAAATATTAATGTAGCCATTGGGAACCAGGGACAGGGAAGTCACTCAAATCATTTTAATGATCGGGATCCATTGGAGTTTATTTCGCATGTTAATACTGCCTATGATGTGGCAATTAGTACCGATAATAGTGTAATGGACGAAAACGTGGTTGTTTCATCCGGGGCAGAAGCAATTGGCCTAAAAGTACGATATTCAATGCAAAACGCAAATCCATCAGGCAGTATTTTTACTAATGTCGTTATGGATATTGATGATGTTGATCTCGTTATAAAGGAGAGTTATTTACCAGATGAGGATTATAACTTGATCATGGGTAAATATGTTGAATCAAAATTGTCACACGGCGCACGTCTTGAGAGTGAGATTTATCCTATAAAAGCCGCTTATGGAAATAATGCAAATCCAATTAATAACACTGAAATCGATCTCGTTAGCAATATATACGGTGATTTCAACCATACGGGAATCGATCCTTATGCCTACCGTGATGGCAATAACCAACCCTACGACGATTATTATTTCTCTGATTTTTATACACGCGTGCATGAGGATTACCAATTAGGGGCAACCCATATTTTTGCCAACGCCAACCAGGAAGCCAAGTACAAAGACGGCAAGCACCAGCTTTTTGCAAAGGTAACTACTGTACGAGGTGCTGAATATACATCAATTGTTGAAGGTACAGATACTCCGGAGATCATCATCGACAACTTCAAACCCTTCATCCAAAAAGTGGAAATATATAAAGAAAATGCCTCACAACCTGAATATTCAAGAGCGTGGGTTTGGGCAAACGATCATTACCAAATCGAACCCATTCCATCAGGATTGAACTTTGATGTGAATGATGATATTTCTGTCGTGGTCACAACTTCAGAGTCGATGGAAAAGGTTATATTGTCTTTAAATGGATATTATAACGAACTTACTGAATCTGAGGATGAAGAAAAAACCATTTGGAATTTCGAAGTAGCAGACGAGTACGTATCAGATGGGGACAATCAACTGATCATCGATGGCAAAGACCTTGCAAACAATGATATTCAGAACTTCATAAGTTCTTCAGCCGAAGTGCCGGTAAGAACCGGCCCCGAAACCTGAGAACCTAATGCATCCAACGGGGCTGACAACTGGCATGTATTCCCTGCCCAACAAGCCCAGCTCGTGGATTTTACCGCTGAGCAACTTGCTTTTCAGAATTTTACGATACAGTTTACAGATCAATCAGAGTTATCGCCTATTAGCGATTGGCAATGGGATTTTAACAATGATTCGCAAATAGATTCGTATGAGCAAAATCCAATGCATCAATTTCCAGGCGAAGATACATATTCGGTAACTTTAACAATTATTGTAAATGGCTTTCCATATTCTTGCATACATGATGTAATTGTGGATGGATTAGTAGTCCCAAATCCGGATTTTATATATTCGATTGATAACCCAAACAACAAATCTGAAGTTACGGTCGATTTTTTAGATCAATCCGAAGGAATAATCAGTTCGTGGGAGTGGGATTTTGGAAACGGCGAAACCTCAATTTCACAAAATCCATTAGGAATTTCTTTTGATGAACTTAACAACTATAATATTTCGCTAACCGTGAGTAATTCAGTTGGTGGGGATATTGAAGAAAAAGATTTTTATTATAATCCCAACGAAACACCATCAGCAACGCTGTGGGAATATGGCCTGACATATTTTACCCGTGAATTTGAAATTACTTCGTGGAATTTAACAGCTCCATTCACATTTGAAATCGATTATGGCGATGGAACCCCACCTGATCCCTATCCTAATTCCGCACAATTCTACCACATATTTGAACATCAATATTCAAATACAGGTGTATATACTGTGGTAGCTTCTGTTACGGGTACAGGAATTTCCGGACTGGAAGAAACCGCTTATGCAGTTGAGTCGATCACGATACAACCTTTCGAATTAGAAATCGATCTCAGCTATACTGTCGAATCATTGGATGATTATTACTACCCGAGCCCTGAACATATCCCTCCCTACCCCTATCAAACTGTAACTATTTCTACTCAGGTATCGGGTGCCGGAGGCAACCCATACTATACTGGCAATTGGTTGATAAGAAAAATAGGTGATCCTGAGTATTATGATTCATGGAATATTTCAGGGTCAGAAATTGATGATATTACCCATCAATTCCCTGAAACTGGGACCTATACAGTTAACCTGGTTCTGAATAACGGATCATCATACGGACAAAAAACACTAATGATAGATGTAAATACTGCCGATCAATATGTTGAAGCAGGATTTAATGATCCACAAACAGAAGTTCCTTTAGGAACCATAACGTATTATAATGCACTATCCTGCCTTTCAAACCCGGGTATTCCTGACCAATATTGGCATCCCACAAATATGAGGTGGACATTAATGAAGGATGGCCAGGTTATACTTCCTATTTACAATGATGAATTTGGTTATACTGAATATCAATACTCCCGTCCAAAGGATTTTGACTTTGAAACAGAAGGAACCTACATTTTACGTTTAGAGACCTGGAACAATGAACATGGATATGCCCAAAACGGCTTGCTTGATATTAAATACGCCAATTCATTGGCTTTTTATGATTATGCTGAACTTGAAATAATAGCCACAGAAGATTTGCCATTTTTAGAAGTTGTCTTTCCGGAAACCGGGAAATTTAGTTTAAATGCTGAGGAAGACTGGAAGACAATTGTAATTTCAAATCCCGGTAACACCACGTTGTACTGGCAAGCGGTAGTATCAAGTACTGGCGATGGATGGTTGGAAATTGAAACTCAAACACAGGGACAACTTTGTTGTAATGAAAATGACAATATTATATTACACATATTTGAATATGAGTATTATGGCTTTCGTGATGCATCAATCCAGTTATATGCCTATTCCGATGGATATAATGGAAGTGAACCTGTGCAGGCTACTTTTGACCAAATTTATGTTTATCAAACTGGAAAACAGGGTCCTGCATTCCAATATTTTGAGCCTGATGATAATTATGCTGTGGATAATATGAAGTTCGGTGAAGCCGTGGCCATATATGAAGATTATGCAGCTGTAGGCGCTCCAGGCAATGGTGGGGGTTTTCGGGGTTCAACTTTTATATTGTCAAGAGGAGAACAAGGTATTTGGGAAATTACTGCCGAGTTGGTAAATACCTTTACAGAACCCGGATTTGGCCTGTTTGGCCGAAGCGTGGATTGTCATGGCAGGTATGTTATTGTTGGAGCACATCGAGGCATGGCAATTTACAAAAAGCCACTAAATGGCTGGATTGGGGATATTGACCCCATCTTTGAATATGAAATAGGAGAGGATTCTTTTGGGAGTTCAGTTGCAATATGGGGTGATTATGCTGTTGTTGGATCTCCTTATGAAGATGATGAATTTACTGACATCGGTAAAGCCCGTATATTTTTTAAAGATGCCGAAGGCACTGATCAGTGGGGGCTGGTGGAAGAAAAACTGGGAAATGGGTCGGGAAGTTATTTCGGTACCTGCGTGGATATTTATAATGATCTGGTAGCCATAGGCGGGCCCCACCAGGATAATAACACCGGTTATATTGATATTTACAACCGGAATCATCAGGCATCCAATGATTGGGGGTATGAAAGAATGTTCCCTGATGATGTTTATCCGGCTATTCCAAATGCAGAGGTTGGAAAGGTTTTTAGTTTAGATTATAACCAAATACACTATTCCTATCATTCGTATTCAGAAAGTTTTCAGCATACCTGGGGTGTCCATAACAGTACTAGAAGCCCCTTAGGATATTGGAACCATGATTATTCTCTGCCGATAAATAGAACCCTATTTTATGAGGGTAATCCGATATCATCAATATCAATTTCACCTAATATGGACTTTTTCCATGGATTTCTTCCACCTAATGATCCAATGGGTGATATCGTTGTGATACCTAAATATACTCAACATGAAAAATTCTTGGCCCCTGCGTATGGCTATACGCTCCCTCCTGATTGGTATCCTTATGAAGATTGGGATAAGCCTGGCAAATCAATATCAGCATCACTTTCACATACTATAATTGGCGCTCCTGGTAAAAACTCTAACCAGGGTTCGGTGCTATTTATGCGTAATGTACCTAGTAATAGTTGGTGCTATTTATCCTGGTGTGAAACTGAATATGACCTGGAATTTGTTAATTTTGAGAAGTTGCCCGGAAATTATGATGACGTTGTTGGGCGGAATATAAAGATAGGCGGAAAATCCTATTCTGCGGTCATTGCAGATGGTGCCAATATAACATACGAGGGTGTAGATATAGTGCTTAGAGATGGGTTTATTGCTGAAAATGGTTCGGATTTCACGGCGCGAAGTACTGATTGTAATTTTGCTAATGAAAACTTTTCTGACACTGAATTAGTTTATAATAACAAAGGTGAAAATTCAGGCATAAAACAAAGTATCAACCTAATGCCAATGTTAAGAAGCATGACTTATAGGATGCCGGAATATCCCTGGCGAATATTTGGCACTTACGATGATATTGATGAGATCATTATTTTAAATGAAAATAATGAAACGATTATACATTGTGAAAATCCAAATCTACGGAAATTGAATTTGGATTTTGTGCATACTGAATTTGAAAAGCTGAAGACTTTACTTGTTTTGAAGGATAGAAAGTATATTGTAAGACTTGATGGCCTGGAGCAGCTTTTAGGCCAGTTTGTTGCTCCTAATTATACTTATCCGGGAGTAAGTCATAATACATTTAATAGAAAAAAATAGTATCATGAAAAAAATTATGATTTTGTATATAGCGACTTGTTTTTTTGTTTTTCAATTTCCACTGTGTTTATTTGCCCAGGATTTGGATTTGGACTGGGAAATTCACATTGGTGGACCAGGTTTTGATGTTACAAGAGTTTCTTGTACAGATGACTTAGGGAATATATATTTTACCGGATTTTTCCAGGATACAGTATTTATCAATGGTAATATGTATGTTGCAAAAGGTAAAGCCGATATCTTCACTATTAAAGCTGATCTGCATGGTAACATCATGTGGGTTAATACCGCAGGTAGTAATTACTGTAGGGAGAACTTAATTTTCGAAATGGGTAACGGTATTGATGTGGATGAGAATAGTGATGTTTACATTTGTGGCACATTCGCAAGCTTATCAACTTTTGAGTCGGAATCTGTTAGAAGTAATGGCGGGAAAGATATTTTTATTGCCAAATATCATGGTGAAACCGGCAAACTTATCTGGGTTAAAAATATAGGTGGCAAGGGTCATGATATTGTTTCTGATTTATGTATAGACAGAAGCGACAATATTGTTTTAACTGGAAATATTTCCCCAGGGGCAAAGTTTGGTGAATCAATCTGCAATAATAATTCTACGGTAAGCTTTGTGTCCAAATTAGATGAAAAGGGTAATTTTTTATGGTTAAAGTATATTGAAGGGACCGGTTACCTTGAAGGAGTTTCTGCAATAACCGATAAGCTAAATAATATTTATTGGGGTATAAATTTCCGTGATGGAATAAAATCTAAAAAAGAAATCATTCTATCGAAAGGAGATGGTGATATTTATATTGAGAAATTATCTGCCGAAGGTGAGCTATTGTGGCAAAATCATTTGTTTGGGGAACAAACAGTAAGAATGAGTTTTCTTGATTTAAGTTTGGGAAATGAAATAATAATAACCGGATCCTTTATGGGAAAAATGAAGTTTGGTAGTAAATCAATCGAAGCTGTGGGCCAAAAAGATATTTTCCTATGTAAGTGTAATGAAAAAGGCGAATTGATTTGGTTGAAAAGTGCAGGTGGATATATGAATGATATAGCTAAGGCAGAATTTTGCAATAGTAGAGGTGAAGTTTATTTAGCCGGCGAATTTCAAGGGAGAGCTTTCTTTGATCAAGACACCTTACATGCAAATGAAAACACAGATCTATTTATAGCAAAATATTCCATTGACGGCAATCTCATTTATGTGCAAAAATTAGATCATGGGTTGCATAAGCATATATCTTCAATTGTTGGTGATCCTTTGTCTAATATTTATCTTAGCGGAGGGTTTAAAAAACAAATAACGTTTGGTGATGAATTATTGAGCTCTGTTGGCAAGAGTGATCTATTTATAACTAGAATACTTGATCATGAAATCTATAAAGATGCCTTGGTAAATGTGGAGTCTGATATTTCTAATCCAAAAATAAAACTATTCAAAATAAACCCCAACCCAACCAGCGGCATTCTTAATATCGAATTTTCAAGCCTACTAAACAGTGAGGTAGAAATAAAAGTAACAAACGTTTTTGGTAGAACAACAGCACTAAATTTCGATAAATCACATCAACCGTTTTCAGTGGACTTATCACCCTACCCAAAAGGCATTTACCTGCTCACCATCACCACAAATAGTAAGGTTTATACCGAGAAAATTATCTTGCAGTAAATACCCGGCAATAATTTTGCTTCCGTTCTTTTCGTTAATCGAAAATCGTTAATGGAAAATCGTTAATGGAAAATCGTTAATTGTTATTCGAAAATAGTTAATCGTTCGTTCCATTCGCCATTTTCGCTAAAGTCTCTTCGTTCTCTCAAGTCGCCCTGTCTCTTAGTTTGCCTCTATCGCTCAAGTCTCTTCGTTCTCTTAAGTCGCTTAAGTCTCTTCGTTCGCCCGTTTCATTCATTCATTCTTTTCATTCATTCTATCATTCATTTGTTTCTGTTCCCGCAGGGATGGGATTTCCCCGAACCTTCAACGATTTTCTATTGATCTTTAATTTTTGTATTAAAAATTGTAACACGCTGATTTAACAAAACATACCATTCCCATCCATAAAATAAAAACCGAATAGCTGTGTGTTTTCGTTTAATGTGCTTCCAGCCAATTGTTGCCGCTATTCATATCCACCACCACGGGCACATCAAGTGGAATCGCATTTTTCATCCCTTCTTCCACGAGTGGTTTGAGTACATCAAGCTCATTTTTGTGGGCATCAAAAACTAATTCATCATGTACCTGCAAAATCATTTTTGATTGGAGCTTACGTTTTTTCATTTCATTAAAAATATTGATCATGGCAATTTTGATCATATCTGCCGATGAACCCTGCACAGGTGCATTAATGGCGTTTCGTTCGGCAAACCCTCTCACGTTGGCATTTGCCGAGTTGATGTCTTTCAAATACCTGCGTCTTCCCATGATGGTTTCGACAAAGCCGTGTTCTTTGGCAAAATTTATATTATGATCCATGTATTTTTTAACATCGGGGTATTGTGTAAAATAATTTTCGATGATGTCGCGTGCCTCACCGCGCGGGATATTTAACCGTTCCGACAGGCCAAATGCTGAAATACCATAAACAATTCCAAAGTTTACAGTTTTTGCATTGCGACGCATGTCTTTGCTTACCTCCTCAACGGGAACGCTATAAACCTTTGATGCTGTGGCGGTATGAATATCCAGGCCATTTACAAAGGCTTCCATCATGCCTTCGTCTTTGCTCAATTCGGCAATCAGGCGAAGTTCGATTTGCGAGTAGTCGGCAGCCAGCAATACATAATCTTCATTTCTTGGAATAAAAGCTTTTCTTATTTCGCGTCCCCTTTCGGTGCGGATAGGAATATTTTGGAGGTTGGGAGCTGTTGAACTCAGTCTTCCGGTGGCTGCCACCGCCTGGTTGTAGCTGGTGTGTATTCGCTTATCACGCGGGTTGATTAACTCAGGGAGTGCATCAACATAAGTTGACTTTAATTTGGTTAATGAACGATAATCCAGAATTTTAGAAACGATTTCATGACGTTTTTCCAACTTTACCAAAATATCTTCGCCCGTAGAGTATTGTTTAGTTTTGGTAAGTTTGGGTTTGTCGGTGATTTTTAATTTTTCAAAAAGGATAATCCCAAGCTGTTTTGGCGAAGAAATATTAAACTCTTCGCTGGCAAGCTCGAAAATTTCTTTTGTAACAACTTCTACTTCATCCCCTAACTGGATGGAAATATTTTTGAGGGTGTCGATATCAATGTTTACGCCTTCGGCCTCCATGCTGCCAAGTACCGGAACCAGTGGAATTTCAATTTCATCGAACAACTTTCTTACATTGCTTTTGTCCAATAAGGGTTCCAGCTTTAGGCGAAGTTGAAGGGTAATGTCGGCATCTTCGGCGGCATAATCCCTCACCTTTTTTGGATGTTTTTTATAGACCTGGCGCATATCAAGTTGCTGCGATCCTTTTTTTTCGGTTACCTCGTCATATTTCATGGTTTTGTATCCCAAATAATGATCGGCCAAAAAATCCATGTTGTGTCGCTGGTCGGGCTCGATGAGGTAATGTGCCAGCATGGTATCGAATAGTTTACCTTTTACATCGGTGTTGTACCACTTTAATATGGCAATATCAAACTTGAGGTTTTGCCCGGTTTTTTCGATTTTTTCGTCTTCAAATACAGCTTTAAATTCTTCGACAAGTCTAAGGGCTTCATCTTTGTCATCGGGCACCGGAATATAAAATGCCTCGCCGGGTTTCAAAGCAATTGAAAATCCTACGAGTTCAGAATTGTTGGGGTCTAATCCGGTGGTTTCGGTGTCAAAGCAAAACGATTGCTTTTTCCTGATATCCGCGATGAGCTTTTCGCGTTTATTTTTATTATCAACCAAAAAATATTTATGGGCAGTTGTGTCGATATTATTTAATGTTTCAACTTCAACACCTGCCTGGCTGAAAAGATCCTGTTGCTCTTCTGCTTGTTTGGCTTCCTTTGGCGTTCCCTGATTTTTAAAGAAATCAAAAATCCGGGTGGCATAGGTTTTAAATTCAATTTCAAGGAACAGCTCCTTCAGCGCTTCGAAATCAGGGTTTGTTAATTTAAGATTTTCGGGATTAAATTTGATGGGGACTTCCAGATCGATGGTAGCCAGTTGTTTGGATTCCAATCCCTGGGCAGCGAAATTTTTAACGTTCTCGGCCATTTTGCCTTTTAGTTCATCGGCATGTTCAATTACCCCTTCAACACTTTTATATTTTTTCAACAGATTTTTTGCCCACTTCTCACCAATTCCGGGAATCCCCGGGATGTTGTCGGAAGCATCGCCCCACAAACCTAAAATGTCGATTACCTGTTCGGGACGTTCAATTTCGAATTTTTCACAAACTTCCTTTATACCCATGATCTGGGCTTTATTGCCCATGTACGCAGGTTTGTAGATAAAAATATTTTCGGAAACCAATTGTCCAAAATCCTTGTCGGGTGTCATCATGTAAGTTGTGAACCCATCTTTTTCGGCTCTTTTGGCCAAAGTGCCTATCACATCGTCAGCTTCATAACCATCCACAAATAAAAGCGGGATATTAAAACTTTCGACAAGTTTATAGATGTATGGAATGGCTTTGGCAATGTCTTCGGGCATCTTTTCGCGCTGTGCTTTGTAGGCCGCAAAACCCTCACTTCGGATTGTTGGTGCATGGGTATCGAAGGCCACTCCGAGATGGGTGGGTTTTTCGTTACGGATAATATCAAAAAGTGCATTCGAAAATCCCAGGATAGCTGAAGTGTTCAATCCTTTAGAGGTAATTCTCGGGTTTTTATTCAGGGCATAATACGCGCGGTAAATCAGCGCCATGGCATCCAACAGGAAAAGTCGTTTAGTTTCTTGCATAAGTTCTGTTTTGTAATTCAACAAAAGTAGCATTTACAATTTCAAAATCCGGGCTTTTCATGTAAAACGACAAGGATTTGTTATACTGGTTTAATTGGTGCGCGACCAGGGTGATTAAACTTCACCGAAATGTACCGGAAAAAACAAAGTAATGTCGCACCAATTGCAAGAAATATTATTTTTGCTGCATGGGATGCTAGCTCAGTTGGTTCAGAGCGCTGCCTTCACACGACAGAGGTCACTGGTTCGAATCCAGTGCATCCCACAAAAATAACACAATTAAAAAGCCTCTCTGCGAAATGCCGAGAGGCTTTTTGGTTTTTTGCTGATGGCAAAACCTAACAGGTTTTCTCATTAAAAACATCGCTGTACCTTTCTAAAAACAGCACAGCTTCATAGAGGGTAAACCTGTTAGTACCTTTTCTCTAATATTCTGCCATTTTTTGGCAGAATATTAGAGAAAAGGTACTCAAGCAAAATTTAAAATGCATTGTCGATAATATGAAAGGTAGGTGAATAATAAAGCTCTAAATTGCAAAATATGCATTTATAAATTTTGCCGACTAACTTGGACAAACCAAAACAGGAATACACCATAATTTTTACATGATCACCTTGTTTGGTTTTGGTTTGTCCAAGTTAGGTTTACTATCCTACTGCACCACCAGCTTCTTTACTGTTTGTAATCCTCCTTGTGTTATTTTTAGATAATAAATTCCTTTCGGATAAGTGGAGAGGTCGATGGTGAACTGGGTAGTTTCATTACTCCCGTATAAAATCACAGCGCCGTCCATACCCACAATTTGCCAGTTTGTTTCCTGGTTATCATATCCCGTAAGGATATTAAAAATTCCATTGGATGGATTGGGATAAACCGAAATGTTGAAGTGGTTTCCGGCAAATTCTTCTATTCCGGTACTTTCCAAACTCTTAACTGCTGAAATCCCATTATCCGTAAAATATCCGCTTTGTGGCATTTGCTCATCAAATTCAGCTTCCAGTGTAGATTCTTTTCCAGTTTCAGGATTAATAACGCGGAATTGTAATGATTCTCCTTCCACCATGCCATCAACCTGAGGTGTAGTTGGGTCATCACCAAACACAGTGAGTGCAAGGTTTTGGTTTTGATAGGAAACCGCTCCGCAGCAAAGTCCATTTTGATTGTATATGGCAATAATATCTCCATTTTCCAAACCTGTTAATACTTGAGCAGGAATGGCAATGATGTGGGTGATTGGAGTTTTTTGCACCTCACCCCAGCCCTCTCCTTGAGGAGAGGGAGTTCCCACGCGCTGGCCAGTTCCCGTGCGCTGGCTGGTTCTCCCCCTCAAGGGGGAGTTAGAGGGGATCCTGTAGGAGGGAGTCCCACCGCGCTGGCCGGCTCCATCCACTGCCCCAGTATTAGTGCCTGTGCGCGGGCCACCTCCCTTCCCCTGCAGGGGAAGGGCTGGGGATGGGGTCATATTAGCGGGGGTGCATGGGAGAAACTCCAATTCCACATCTTCATCCACCAGCACAAAGTAAGCCTTGCCAGGAATAAGCTCTCCAAGTGTGTTTACACCAAACTGTGGCCAATAAACTCCCCAACCGGCAACTTCTTTTACGATTTGGAGATGTTCGATGATTGGGTTAAATAATTCCTCCGCCGGATTATTGCAACTATTAAGCACCGGGATTAGATTCCAGCCCTGAACCAGTTCCAGCGTAGGGTTTTCGGTTTTAGTACCAGCTACCGTAAGCTCCAGATTATTGGCAGCTTTTATCTGGTAACCGGTTTCAAAGTTCCAGTTGCCGATGGTGTTTACGCCCACCGCCGGATAATAAAAATCCGTCATCGACGACAGGATGATAAAGTCGTTGTCGAAAGGCGAAAACATGCCTTCCACACCTTTGTTGAGCGGATCGAGATAAGTGGATACATCGCTCCAGCCGGCGGGGATGTTTAGAATTTGCTGAAGATAAAAGTTGTACGGTTGCTGAAATCCTTGCGTGAGGGTAAGCTCATCATTTTGGAAGGTTTCGATTACCGGCTCGCCGAGGGTGAAACTCAGCAAAAGATTATCGCTTTGGAAGTAGCCGCCTGCCGGGGCGATGACTTGTTGGGCTTTTGCCTGGGATGAAAAGAGGGCAAAGGACATTATGATTAGAAAAAGTGCAACTGATTTAATTGGCTTAGAGTTTTAAATTTCCATCGATAAAATATGCTGAATTGACAAAACTACACGCCAACTTTTTTTTCTTTTTTGAATACTGATGGTGTAGCCCGCCTTTTCCTTTGCTCTTTTCGCAATTTGATAAACGCGCTCAACTCTTTTTGTTCCTCTTCAGTCCAGGGTTTATCCAGAACCGTGAAATCAACATTTTGTGGTTCTTTTATTAGTCCCATGGTGTTTTTTTATTAAAATAACGGTTTATTTAAAAATGGATTTCACCAACTTTAGTAACACTGATTTATCAATATTGGCTTCTTCCGACTTATCATAAATGGTTATGAGATAAATAACTGTGGAATCCTGAAATTCCTGAACCAGGTAGGTAATTACTCTGAAACCGCCACTTTTACCTTTTCTTTTGTCCTTTGAAGCAAGCCTGATTTTAAAAATATCCGACCCAAGCGAATCTCCAAGTTTCGGATTTTCGGTGAGGTCTTTTTCCAAATGTACCATCTCGTTCCCAAGAGATGGAAATTTTTGCGCAAGTCGTTTGAATTTGCCCTCAAACCAAGGAGTTGGTATTACCTGATTTGTCATCTACAGGTCGTTTAACATTTGAGCGACAGTTCTTTTTGGTAGTTTCCCTTCCTGCATTTTTTTCACATCCGACAAGCCGGCGACAATTTCCTTTACTAGCAAATCAGCCTTAGCAGGCTTAAACCTGACCACATCCTCATGCTCAAGTAAAGTACGTATAGCTTTTCCCTTTTTGGTTCGCTCGTTGATTTCGATGGTGTAAGTAGCCATAATTCTTATATTTATTGCAAAGTTAAAAAATTTGCTTCCCAAAAAGGTTTCGCCTTTTAAAAGATGAAACTTTTCAACACCAGCAATAACTTTTCATCTCTTACTCCCAAAATCAATTATCCTTGAGGCAACGCACAGACAAACCAAAACCCTTAGTGACGTTAAGTCTGTCTACATAGACATTGAAATAGACCAGGCCGCGATACCAGGCTCTCGATGCGAAGCCTTCAGCAGAACTCCAGAAGTAACCGTAGTTACCCAAACCGCCGAATGTACCATTGGTATCGCGGTAGCCGCCCGGCCGAGCTGAAAAGCTGCTGCTGTTGGTAGCCCCCGTATTTGGTGAATTCCAGCGGGGATTTGGGTCCAGCTCTGTTCGTGTACTTTTCATTTCTCCACCGGCAACACTCTCGCCACCCATATGATCGGTGAGAACTGTCCACTCTGCATCTGTAGGTAAATACCATCCTTCCGGGCAGGCTGTTAAGGAAGCATGCCAGTTGTACAGAGCACCGTAATTTTGGTAATTTTCGGTGGCTTTGGCTTCGCTTGCAATGGTTTCCTGGTAATCATAAACATAATAATTGGGGTCATCATTTAAAACGATAGATGAAGGACTGACACTCGGTAAATACTTCAAATTCTCCGCCATCCAGCACTGCTCGCCTATTTGCACCGTTGCGTAGGTGTTGCCATCGCAGGTATCGGTTATAGAATCTCCACAGGCAAAAGGTGTATAACTGAATGACCTGACCGCCCTGACGCGGCTGTTGCTGGTCTTAATGCTAGAGGTCTGATTTCCATTGCCGAATTGCTGTCTCCAGGCGTAGATGCTACTCAACTCCGAAGAACTCCAATACCAGTCGGCAGCAAAACCACCAACAAGGTCCTTGCTCAGATAGAGTTTGTTTAGCTCATCTTTGCTGGGCAGGTACCAGTCGGTGTAGCCATTAAGTTCAAGATCGTTACAGATTTGTGCTGCTATGCCGGCAGTGCTACATCCAGCCACAATATTGAGGGTGTTCTGGTAGCCGCTACCCAGTGCAGTTCCATCTGCACCGGTAATTTCCGTTCCGTAACAGCCCCATTGTGTATCGGTACTTTGATCGCTGGCAGCAGCAATCATTCCATTTGCCTCCCCTTCAACATATCCAGGGTCGCCGGCTTGAAGGATATAGGCTACAATACCTCCACCATTTTCGTCTCCAATTGCGAGTTGTAGCGGTGCAAAAAAATATATGTTTACGGTATCATAAGTCGTATCGCAGGGTGTATGTATTTGCCATTGCAAGGCGTACATTTCATTTATCTGTCCGGTGAAGATTGTGGTAGGATTGGTGGCATCCACAAAGAAACCGTTTTCGCCGCTTAAAATGCTCCACAGTCCCTGGCCAAATTCGGGTGTATTTCCCCCAAGTGTGGCACTTGTGCCCGTAACGTCCAACTGGTCGGGGCCGGCATTGGCCTGGCTTGGGTCGGGAACACAGTTTGTTACCAGGCTGCCATCGTCGTCAACGGCAATTTCGTAGCTTGTTCCGTTGGGTGAATGTAAGGTAAGCGAAGCCGAACTTAACGAGTAGGGCACACTTAACAGTTGCGTTGTTCCCATCATCTGAAAATCCAAACCGCCATCGGGGTCAATTTCAACCCGCAGAAACCAGAAACCGACACCCCACAAGATGGTGCTAAAACTACCTGTGATTACCTCATCCGGATTTCCGATTTCAAGGTCGAACAGACCTGAGCTGTTGGTAAGCAACTGGTGTAATTCGCTGTAAATTTCCGTTCCCGAGGCACTTCCAATCAGAACGGAAATTTTAACGGAGATGGTCTGGTTAATTAAAGGAACACCGGTTAAATCGCGGGCAATTGCCTGGTAGTTGAAGGCCTGCGGTGCTTGTGCAAAATTGGTTGTTGCTGCAAGGAGCAACGCAAAGAGCAATGTAAACTTTTTCATAAGAGTTAGAGTTTTTGTTGATTGCCCTCAATACCCCAACGGGCATTTATTTGAATTAATCCCGAATCCCGAATCACTTCGCTCTCGGGATTGTTCGACTTAATGATTTCGTTTCGCCAAAAGGCTCACAAAATAATAGTCTCACGAAAAAAAACGTGGATACTGCAACCTATATAAAAGCTAACGCTTTTTATATTTTTATTTTATTGTTTTGTTATGTCATTGTTTTGGGTGTGTTTGGTACTCAATTATAAATTTTCAATTTCTTCTTTTGTAAGTTTTGTTTGCTGCATAATTGTTTCAATTGCAACGCCGCTATCTTTCATTGTTTTCGCTAAAGCGATGATGATTTTTTTATTCTCGATATTTCGTTTTTTTTCTTCGGTAAGGGCTTTGTCTTTCGCTTTAATTACTTTGTAATTTGCCTCTGCTTTTTCTTTAAAAAAGGATATCTGGTTATCGCGGTCAATCAATACTTTCAAATATTCGTCTTCGGCATAGAGTTGTTCTTCGAGGTCAGGATTGTTGATATCGGCGGATTGCAGGCGTTGAATAACCCGCTCCAGGAATCCAGGGAAAAACCTGCGAATCAGTCTGAGCCGGTGCTCATTGTTTTTTACCTTCGATTTTTGATCAAAGATTTTCAGCAAGGCAAACAGTTTCTTTTTGTATTCATCATTGGCGTAGTCGCTCTCGGTGATGTTGCTCAGGTTAGGAAGCTGAACCACAAGTCCCGCACGTGCGGGATCAAAAGTCAGGTTATCGATAAATTCGTTGGTTTTTTTTAAAGGCTTGTTTTTAAAAACGCCTTCTTTTATCCGGTTAGTCCTGATGAGCAAATCGTTGATTTCGTTTTCAATCCTGAAATTCAGGATAAAGACTGGTATTAACCGGATGGGTTTGTTTATCTTTTCAACGGTATGCGATACCGGATGGATAATTTCTTTTTCCTGCTTGCGCTGGAAATTTTTGCTGATGTATCTTTTAAACCGAAAAATATCGTCAGGTTCGCTGGCTTTTTGCAGCTCTATCATAATCAACTCATCGGTACCATCGGGCAACTCAACGGTTGCCGTAAAATCAAGATGAAACAAACGGATGTCATCCAGTGTTTTTGGGTCTTCAATTCTAGTTTTATATGTTTTTTTCTGTGCGTGTGTTTGGGGTTCGAGTTGCAGGGAGGTAATCTTTTCGTTTATCAATGTAGATAAAACTATGGCAGCACTTTCAGGGTCTTCCATCAGATATCTGAAAACCACATCGTATATGGGGTTGGGGATGATGATGTATTCGCTGTCGCCGGAAATGTCGTGTTCAGTACTCATTGCATTAAGTTTTTTCAAAAATAGGAATTATTTTTAATATCATTTTATCTTTTAAAACGATAAGCATGAAAGAGAATTATCAAAAAAAGCTCCCCGCGTTTCGCAGAGAAGCTTTTTGGTTTGCCGGTAGTAGAGTTCTCTGATTAAGTCATCCGATGAATAACCCCGGGGGTCATTACTGTATTCAGAAGATTGTTACCGTTCTTAAACAGCATTCATCCCGCACGTGCGGGACTTTCTGTGTTTTATTAAAATTCGAACAGTTGAAGCTCGCCGATAAATCTAAAATCCTTGATATTGTATGTGAAGAGTTCAAGTTGTGTAACAATAGAAGTGGCGGCTATTAAACTGTCGGGGATAGCGAGGCCATGACTCAGGCGGTAGGTAAGGATAAGGTCTAAAGCTTTTTCGGAAATTTTATCATTCAATAATAACAAACCAAACCTTTTGGTGAAACGATCTATTTGAATAAGTTCGTTTTTATTGGATGCACCCACCAACAATTCCATTTTTGTTATAGCTGAAATAACAACCTGATTTATCGAAATTTGGTCATCGATGATGTTTTTGGTTTTTTGATGACGAATCTGATTACTATCGAAATAATCAATCAAAACATCGGTATCACAAATAATCAGCCTCTTTGCCATGCCTGCGTTCTAAGGTTTGAAGCATCAAGATTTTTTCCGGTATAAATTTCGGTCATGGTACTTACATCAACCGAATCATCGCCTGCAATTAAGGTTACGCCATTAATGATGGATTTCCCCTTTTTTTTGGCAACAGGTTTTGCAATTTCAAAATCCAGGCTTTTTGCAAGATCTAATAAGGCTTGCAAAGTTTCCTGTTTGTTATATTTAATGATTAATTCCGGCATAATTTCGTTGTTTCCTGCAAAGTTACACTATTTTAAAAACCAAATTGATAGATTTATTATGGATGTAAAAAGCCTCCCTGTAGTTCGCAGAGAGGCTTTTTAATTTTGCCGGTAGTAGAGTTATCCGATTAAGTCATCCGATGAATAATGCCGGGAACCATTACTGTATTCAGAAGATTTTTACCGGTTCTTAAACAGCATTCATCCCGCAGATGCGGGACTATCTGTGTTTTGCCCGGAATTCTGTTTGTAGTCATCCCGTGAATTCTATCCGATAGCAGCACACATTTAAAGAAACTGCTTTGTGTTTAGACACGATTCACGGAGTGACTTGCTGTGTGGTTCGGGTGGCAAGACCTAACAGGTTTTTATGCCAGACATTTGCATTTCTTTTTTTTAAAAAGCAAACATCTGTTTTGGGGGCAAACCTGTTAGGTCTCCAAATCCTATTTAACGGGGTGACTGGATGAAGAATGGCAACAGTCATCCGATGAATAGCCCCGGAAAGAATTGCTGTTTCCCGAAGTTTATCCCCAGTGTTTGAAAGAATTCATCCCGCAGGTGCGGGACTTGCTCCCTTCTTTTCTATTGCACCACCAGCTTCTTCATTGTTTGCAATCCTCCTTTTCGACCTCATCCCCCGACCCCTTCTCCTTTATGAGAAGGGGAGCGTACTCGCCTGGGGTTTGGGTTTATATTACATGATCTTTGGTTTCATGGGTAAATACCTTCAAATCCCGGGAGTTTAGGCTCCCTTCCCCAAATTGGGGAAGGGTCGGGGATGGGGTTATTGCACCACCAGCTTCTTCATGTTTTGTAATCCTCCTTTTCGACCTCATCCCCCGACCCCTTCTCCTTTATGAGAAGGGGAGCGTACTCGCCTGGGGTTTGGGTTTATATTACATGATCTTTGGTTTCATGGGTAAATACCTTCAAATCCCGGGAGTTTAGGCTCCCTTCCCCAAATTGTGGAAGGGTCGGGGATGGGGTTATTGCACCACCAGCTTCTTCATGTTTTGTAATCCTCCTTTTCGACCTCATCCCCCGACCCCTTCTCCTTTATGAGAAGGGGAGCGTACTCGCCTGGGGTTTGGGTTTATATTACATGATCTTTGGTTTCATGGGTAAATACCTTCAAATCCCGGGAGTTTAGGCTCCCTTCCCCAAATTGGGGAAGGGTCGGGGATGGGGTTATTGCACCACCAGCTTCTTCATTGTTTGCAATCCTCCTTTTCGACCTCATCCCCCGACCCCTTCTCCTTTATGAGAAGGGGAGCGTACTCGCCTGGGGTTTGGGTTTATATTACATGATCTTTGGTTTCATGGGTAAATACCTTCAAATCCCGGGAGTTTAGGCTCCCTTCCCCAAATTGGGGAAGGGTCGGGGATGGGGTTATTGCACCACCAACTTCTTTACAGTTTGAAAATCATCTTGAGCTATTTTTAGATAATAAATTCCTTTCGTATGCTTAGATAGGTTGATCTCAAATTCGCTTGTTTGATTGTTCCCATTGGCAATTACTGACCCATGGGTATTGGTAACTTCCCATCCGAACTCTGTCAGGGTTACCCCGAAAGCTTTCGGGGCTGACAGAGTTGAAACCTGAAACACTCCCGTTGATGGATTTGGATAAACCGAAATCCTAAGCTCTGAATTTGAGAACTCATTAATGTCAGTATGCTGCAAACTCTTCACAACCGATAATCCATGATTTACAAAATATCCACCTTGAGGCATCTGCTCATCAAACTCAACTTCCAGCGGGAATTCATTTCCGCTTGCAGGATCATATATTCTAAAATTAAACTCCTCTCCTTCTATCATACCTTCAATTTCAGAAGTATTCGTATCATCACCATTTACGAGAATTGCAAAAGAAGTCTCACCGGAAACCTCATAAGCTCCATAAAGATTACCGCTTTGTCCAAACACACCAATTTGAGTTCCTGATTGAAATTCTCCTGTGAGATGTACGGGAAAAGCGATGGCGTGCGTAAAGGGTGAAAATGAATATGATCCCCAAACGGTGTGGATTGTTTTTTTGTCAGGATTTAAAGCCATTGATTTATTATCCTCACAGTAGGGAAATGTCAAATCAAGATCATCTTTAATTTTAATTTCGTAAGCCTCACCGGGTAATAATTCCTCCAGGGAATATATTCCCGCTTCCGGCCACCAGACCTTTTGCCCGAGCAGGTCTTTCACAATCACAATATTTCCCTGTTCATTATAAAAAAATTCATTGGCATCAACGGGGCATTGCGACAAAACTGGCAGATAGAACCATGAATTTTCATCCAAAGAAAAGGAGACTGTGCTACTACTTTTTGGAGATCCGCAAATTTCCATAAGGGATTCTTCGTACATTTTCACAACATATCCTGAATTTATATCCCATGATCCAATGGTGTTAATCGAATTTTCGGGCCAATACAAGGAACTTAGGTTTTTCATGATGGCCAGATTATTGACCATCGGTGCGAAAATATTTTCCACATCCGAATTCTGAGGCTGAATCCATAAGGAAACATCATTCCAATTTTCTGATAAGTGAATTTCCTGACATATCCAGCCTGCGAGGCTTGTCAAACTTGAAAATCCATAGTTCTCAAATTCACCCGAGGCTTGCGGCATCAGCGGGTTATATTCTGCGAAAGCAGGGAAACCTTGCTGCGCAGCACACGAATATATTTTCCATTGAATTTGCTCTCCCTCGTCAAAGCCATCTTTTTCGGGCGAAGTAGGATTGTTGCCAAAAGCAGTAATTTGCGTGTTTGATGTTCCTGTCCAATTTAAAGATCCGCCACAGCGATCTTCGCCATTTTCATCCAAATAAAAAACACCAATCCAGTCTCCGGCATTAAGTGCTTCACCAAAAAGTGCAGGACTGGCATTAAGCGGAATTGAAATGGTGTGAAAAATGGGTGTTTGTGTAAACGTCCATCCCGGATCACAGGAATTGTCGATGCCTTCAAAATCCATATCGTAAATATTTACGACCACATTTTCAAGGTTTATAGATTCTGGTAAAAAAGTCCAGTCATTCTTGTTCACCGTAATTTCTCCGCTCCAATTTACCGGAACTACAGCATTGTATTCTCCATAAACATCTGTAAAAACGGATGCATTTCCACTTGGGCTTACTTCGGCATTTTCAAGGCCATCTTCATTTTCATCGGTAATTTTTCCATGAATGGTGATAAAGTCTAAAGGTTCTTCCCAACTAAAAGGCGGGAATTCGATGGTAAATTGATCAGCATCAGAAACCGTGGTTAGAGAATAGGCAAAACCGGGTTTAAGGTGAGTAAAACCTGCATTGCCGGGAGTCCAGGATTGGAAAGTACTCCAATCGTAAATCATTTGAATTTGATCCAAATGGCCATTAAACAAATCTTCGATTGCCATGCTTGAATCTGTAAGTACCGGAAGGTAGGTTTGCGAGCCGTTCACTTCAAAAACTTTGCTTGAAATATAATCTCCATACAAAGGTAGGCAAGCCGGAGTGTTGGTGAAATTCGCCATGTAACCCACGGCATCCCAGTTCCCAATTTCATTAACACCTGTGGCTGGATTGTAAGCGTTTCCATCTGCATCTTTCATTATCATAAGATAATTTTCGATAGGAACTAAAACTTCCGAAACCAAAAGATATCCATTTTCAATGTAAGATGAAATTCCACGCCAGCCATTTTGCGAAATAGGAATAATCTGGGTTGGGATGTGGAGTGTTGTAGTTTTATTAACTGTAAGATTGTCTTCAAACCCTGTTGCCGTTAGTGTTATTTCTACCTCGCCATTTATAACATCATTTTCACCCGGAAAGTAATTTGCAGATGAATTGCCCGGGTCATCAAAAGTTCCATCTCCATCCGAAGTCCATGCTGTAGAAGCAGCATCCTCCACAGTTGCGCTTAAAGTGATGGGCAGCCATAAATTCATATCAAAATCATAATAACTACAATCCATCCAAAAGTCCGGAGATAGTGTGATTTTGGGATGCGGATCGATAATAATATTTTGGATATTGGTAAGACTCCAATGTCCGTTTTGATCCATTGCCCTGACAAATACTGTGTTTTCACCTACAGGCAAATCTATAATCTCAGCAACAAAAGTGTAATTTTGGATATTTGTTGAAGCTACGATGGGCAACTCAAAACCATTGCCCAATCCGGGATCTTCGTTAAAGAAATATTCTGCCTTAACAATATTCAGGTTGGCTGCCGGAATGCTTTCCTTATAAAAAGATTTAAAATTTGTAAAACTCCATTTTCCATTGGCATCCTTTGCCCGAACATACAATTTGTGAAATCCTTTGCTGCATTCAGAAATATCTATATTTAAATTTATGCCACCAATATTCGGGGAAGAAGTGATCGGGATTTCAGTTCCATTTCCTTTGCCGGGATCTTCATCCAAAAAATATTCGGCAAAGACAATGCCAGGGGTTTCGGCAAGGATGGTTTCCTTGTAAATTTGCATAGTATTCGTCAGGCTCCAACTGCCATTGGCATCCCTGGCCCGAATACACAAATTATGAAAACCGTTTTCGTATGCTGAAATATCAACAATAAAATTTATTCCTGCCAGATTTGAGGCAGCTTGAATTGTGATTTCAGTTACATTACCTTCGCCGGGATCATGATCTAAAAAATATTCTATGGAAGTAATATCCGGAATATTCGGATTGATAGTTTCCTTAAAAATAGATTTAATATTTGTCAGGCTCCATTTTCCATTGGCGTCTTTTGCACGAATATATATGTGGTGAAAGCCATTCTGCAAGTCAGAAATATCTGCCACAAAATTTAGTGCGCCAATATTGTTTGATGCAGTTATAGGGATTTGAATTCCATTGCCATCACCGGGATCTGTATCCAAAAAATATTCTACAGCTATTATGTCAGGAATAAGCGGGTAAACCACTTCTTTGTAAAATGATTTTATACCTGTCAGGCTCCAGTTATTTTTTCCGTCTTTAGCACGCACATAAAAGTGATTGAAGCCAGGCTCCAGCATGGAAATATCCAGATCAAGGGTTAGGTTTTCAATTTTTTCAGCTTCTGTTATAGGAATGGGAATTCCATAGCCAAAACCCGGATCGTGGTTAAAGAAATACTCTATGCTTACTATGCAACTATCGCAATTAACTTTTGAGGGTGGAGATTGTGTTTGCCCGTTTGCCCGAATATTTGTAAAAACCAGCACAAATAGCAGGATCGTTGTTATGAGAAATTTTCGCATCATTATTTCTTGATTTTTTTGCTTGATAAACAATACTTTCATCAAGAAACTAATTATGCGATTTCACACTCATCTCCAATTGAATTTGCTGGTTTTGGTAGTCGATGTTGTGGTTTAGTTCGTAGATTGCCGGTATGGCCGGGATGCCTGATAATACATAAGGAAAATTTCCACCAAACATCCCACAGTCGATACCGCCAAGTCCTGCGCCAATGGCCGGAGATGCGGCTTTAAGTTGCCATTGGCCATCAGTACTTCCCGATCCCACAAAGACACTTTCCATGGTAATATTGCTTTGGTTATTATTTACAAAGCCAAATTGGGAGCTATTGCCGATATTATTTTGGCAAGAGCAGTTGATTAAACTCAGGGAACCATCACGCATAATGTTATTGTTCATCATGGCATTGTTGATGGTGCTGTTGCCAAAAATCACGTTGTTTTCGATAACTCCTGTAAAACCTGTGGAGAGAATTAAAGCACGATGGTATGAGTTGAGATCGTTGGCTTCGACAAGGTTGTTGCTAATAATAATATTACTTACCCCATTTTTATCGCTTTTAATTACCTCGGATGTTGGGTAGGGATAGCTCGTGGCAGAAAAACTATTTTGTAGGTAGTTATCCCGGATGATGATATTTCCTATGTTGTCGCTGTCGAATAAGATGCAGGCATTTTGTTCGCTATCGTAAGATATGTAATTCCGTTGAATGATGATTTCGGAAGTCTTAAGTAGGATATAGAAAATTTTACATCCCTGAATTACCGATCCTTCACTACCGGGATTAAAGGTTAGCGCATTTAAGCTGGAGTGGTTAATGTTAGCTTGTGTTTCCGGGTTTTGCTCGGTAAAGTATCCATTGCCAATAACCACGAGTTTTTTGGTGAGGGTAAAGTCGCCATAGTTAGCAGCCGATGGTTCAAGGTACAGCGTGTCGCCAGGATTTGCGTTGTTGTGTGCTGTTTGCACTGAAGTAAAATCTGCATCGGTTCCGGCGGTGCTGTTTACCCGCCAAACAGTAGATTGAGCAGGGATTGAGAGAGTGAGAATTAGAATTGAGAGAAAGAAGAAATTTTTCATAGTTGGAAAAAAGTTAGCGTTATTGAATGATTTAATTATTTGATAAACGAATTTGCTTTCTGAGCATTCAAATCTATATTAATTACATTTCCGAATGCAAAGAACTTAAAATTATTCTGGAGAAAAAAGTAAAAACCTCTCCGCATTTCGCAGGGAGGCTTGTTGGTTTTTGCTGGCTGATGGAGTCATCCGATGAATAGCCCCGGAAAGAATTGCTGTTTTCCGTAGTTCATCCCCAGTGTTTGAAAGCATTCATCCCGCAGGTGCGGGACTTGCTGGATTATTTAACTGAGTCACCCCGAGAATACTTTTCGACAGTTGTGCGAATTTAAAGAATTGGTATCCCCTCAAAAAATACAGGTAGAATAAATATTGCCTCTAAGGGCTTGCT
>CAZQIV010000084.1:0-30175 GCA_964593705.1 uncultured Lentimicrobiaceae bacterium
CTATTTTTCGGGGCTCTAAATTCTAAATTCTAACCTCTAACCTCTAACCTCTAAATTCTAAATGCCGGGCTTTGCCCGTGCACCCTCGAAAAATTACGAAAATTGAAAATTTTCTATTTTTCGGGGCTCTAAATTCTAAATTCTAACCTCTAACCTCTAACCTCTAAATTCTAAATGCCGGGCTTTGCCCGTGCACCCTCGAAAAATTACGAAAATTGAAAATTTTCTATTTTTCGGGGCTCTAAACTCTAAACTCACTTCGAGTGATACTCCACCAATTCATCAACAGGGTTTTTAATAACCTTAGCTACTTTTAGCCCGAATTCGCCGGCTACCGAAACAAGTTGTTCTTTAAGTAAAAATGCTACCGAGCCTGCAAAGCCCAAATCATATTTTGTGTAATCAGGGTATTTTAAAATGATTTCATTAAAAAACTTATGAAATGCTTTTTTGATTAAAAAATCAATGGCTTCATTTTTCTGATGCTCGATTACAAAGGGAGTGAATGAAGCAATATAAGCATTGGGTTTTTCGCGGGCATACAATTTTGTAATAAAGGTATTTCTGTCGATTTCAAATTTTGTTTCAAATTTTTGAGACAAATCCTCAGGCAAATCATGTTTGAAGTATGCATTTAAAATCAGGCTGCCTAAATGATGTCCGCTACCTTCATCGGCAAGCAGGTAACCAAGCGAAGGTACAGCACTTGTGATAACTCCATTTTCGAACAGGCAACTGCTCGATCCGGTGCCTAATATTGAAGCAATTCCGGTTTGGTTGCCAAAAAGTGCCCTTGCAGCGCCAAATAAATCGTGATGAACTTCGATGTGCGCCTCCCTAAAAAATTTGTTTAATACACTGCTTACCACATTTTTCGATTCCCCTGAGGAACAACCCGAACCATAAAAGTAAATTTGCTCTACTTCTTCAGGCTTTATCGTTTTAATAAAACCACTCACCATATTTTCGAGTACTGAGGCAGGGAAGTATTTGGGATTAAACCCATCTTTTTGCCAATTTACTTGTAATCGTTTATTGTGAATAAAAATCCATTCTGTCTTTGTTGATCCGCTTTCGGCAATTATTATCATTACTAGTCTATTTTTTTTGTTAATTAAATTGCTCAAAAATTTTTGGGACAAAAATTAAAGCCCCAATAATAAGGGCAGCAATGGCTGCAATCAAGACGGCACCGGCAGCAATGTCTTTTATTCTTCCTGTGGTTTTATCATATTCAGGCGAAACTTTATCCATAATAGTTTCGATGGTAGTATTAAAGGCTTCGGCAGTAAAAACCATGCCAATGGTTAGCGTCAGGAGTATCCATTCCTGTATTGATATCGAAAAACAGAATCCGGCAATAATTACAATTGTAGCGGCACTTAAATGAATCCAGGCATTGTGTTGGGATTTTATTAGAAAAATAATGCCATTAAAGGCATATTTAAAACTGATTAATCGTTTCCTGACTGAAAAATTATTGCTGTCCCTTTTATTCATCATGGTAAATATTTTTCGCTTCAAAAATAATATTAATGCATAGAGTAGCTAAATTTTATATTTTTGGGAGTTCTTTGCATCAAGCAACATATCAGGCAAAAACTAATTTGCATTAGTTTATTTAAAGCGATTAGTGCTTGAAATTTTATGATCAAAACTATGAAAAATCAGAATATTCCATTAATTCTTATTATTGATAACAATTTTAAAATCCGTCAATCCCGACAGGAACTACTACAAAATTCCGCTTACCAGATTATCACTGCTGACAATGGCAAGGAAGGGCTTGGGTTGGCCAATCAAAAAAAACCTGATTTAGTTTTGCTCAGCATGGCGATGCCCGAAATGAACGGGCTTGAAGCGATAAAGAGCCTAAAGGGAAATAGCAAAACATCAGGCATTTTTGTAGTTCTTATTTCCGGGCAACAAACATCAGATGAAAATATTATCGAGGGGCTCTCGATTGGTGCCGATGGATTTCTAAGTACACCCATTTCCGATACCTTGCTTATCGCACAGCTAAAAACTTTTCTGAATCAGAAATTCCAAATGGATAAGCTACGCGAATCGGAGCAGAAAATCATTATCCAGAATGAAGAATTAAAGCTAACAAGCGATAAGCTTGCCCGGGTAAATAGTGAATACAAAGTTACAAACTTTAACCCTTACAAATTGACCCAAAGCATGGATAACATAGGGAACTGGGAGTATAACCTTAAAACTGGAAAATTTTGGGGTTCTGATGAGGTTAAACGGATATACAACCTGCCGGTTGATAGCGATGAATTTTCGACCGAGCAGGTTGAAAGTTGTATTCCTGAGCGTGAAAGGGTTCACCAGGCATTGATCGATCTTATCGAAAAAAATAAGGAATACGATCTTGAATTTGAAATAATTCCCTATGGTACAAAACAAAAAAGGATTATCCTGTCGAGAGCTGAACTGAAGAGAGATATGTATGGGAAGCCTTTGTTTATTTCGGGGCTTGTTCAGGACATTACCGAACAAAAGCTTACCAAGCTTGCCCTGGACGAGAGTGAAGAAAAATTTATGAGTCTTGCAAATTCATCGCTAACAGCCATCATGATTTACCAGGATAATAAATGGGTATATACTAATAATGGAGCCTTAAGTATTACTGAATATGACCAACAGGAATTGCTTGGTTTGGAATATTGGAAAATTGTACATCCTGATCATCAGGAAATGGTAAAAAAACGGGGTATGGCACGCCAGAGCAATTTACCCGCCGAAAATAGCTACGAGTTTATAATTATTACCAAATCAGGAAAAGAAAAATGGGTATTTCTTTCGGGGGCTACAACCAGGTACAATGGCAAGCCTGCCGGTATTATTTCAGTAATTGACATTTCGAAAAGAAAAAAAGCAGAACTAAACCTTAAAGAAAGTGAAGAGCGATTCCGGTTTTTGTCTGATGTTACTTTTGAGGGTATTTTTATCCATCATCAGGGTATTGTCCTGGATGCGAATAAATCGCTTGAAAAAATAACCGGCTATTCAAGAGATGAATTTATTGGCGAGAGTATTTTTAGGATTATTGCAAACGAAGAAAGTCGTAAAATTGCTGAGAAAAATATTTTAAAAGAATATGCCCCACCATACAATATTCAGCTTTTACGGAATGATGGAACCCAATTTTGGGCCGAAATAGAGGGTAGGGATATGGTTTATAAGGGCGGGAAAATTAGAATTGTTGCGCTTAGAGATATTTCCGAAAAAGTAAGAATACAGCATGCATTGGAATATAGTGAGAGTAAATACCGTCTTGTTGTCGATAATTCGTTGGAAGGAATTTTTGTAGTTCAAAATGGTAAATTCGTATATGCGAATCCGGCTATCAATAAAATTTCAGGATATACATACAAACAAATAGAAAAATTGGATTTTATTGATTTCGTATTTAGGGATGATCAGGCTAAAATCATCGGGAACAACATTAAAAGGATGAAAGGTGAAAATATTCCTTCCTATGATTTCAGAATTGTTGATATTCAAAAAAATATAAGGTGGGTTCACCTCAATGCTACTAAAATTACCTGGAATAATGTGCCGGCTGTACTTTGCTTTCTTTCAGATGTCCACAACCGAAAGTTAGCCGAGGAGGCCCTCAGGCAAAGTGAAAGGCGTTTCCGAACTTACATCGAATTTTCGCCCACCGCCATTTTTATAGCCAACCAAAAAGGTGAATGCACTTTTGCTAATCAGGCAGCATCACAAATGTTGGGATATAGTGGGGATGAACTGCTTAAGATGTCACTTCCTCAAATTCTTGCAGATGATGATCTTGAATTAGGGATGCAAACATTTTCCGAATTAAAAGCAAGTGGTAAATCCAAGTTTAATACTATTCAATTAAAAAAGAAAAGTGGAAAAATAATCGATTCGTATTTTGAGGCTGTTAGCTTATCAGAAAATGAGTTTATGGCTTTTTGCCGCGATATTACCGATTTGAAGAATGCTGAACGCGAAATTCAAAACAATAATGAAGTGCTTAAAGCATTGAACGAGGAATTGGAAAAGGGAAACGAAGAGTTTCATGCTTTGAATGAAGATTTGGAAATTAGCAACGAAGAATTATTCCAAACGAGCATCAAATTGGGAAAAGCAAAAGAAGCTGCTGAAGAATCAGATAAACTGAAATCGCTGTTTCTTGCAAATATGAGCCACGAAATTCGTACTCCAATGAATGGAATTCTCGGTTTTGCTGATTTGCTCAAAGAACCCGGGCTTACCATGACTGAGCAAAAAAAATATGTGGGGATCATCGAAAAAAGTGGCGAACGGATGCTGAACATAATCAATGATCTTGTGGATATTTCAAAAATCGAATCCGGTCAAATGGAGGTTTCCACAGGTGAAACCAATTTAAACGACCAGATTATAACCTGTTATAACTTCTTTAAACCCGAAACCGATAAAAAAGTACTTGAATTAAATTACCACATCGATCCCAAATTTACCAATCCCTATTTAATTACAGATCGGGAAAAACTATATGCCATTTTAACCAATCTTATTAAAAATGCTATCAAATACACAATACATGGTAGTATTAATTTTGGATATCGATATGTTGAATCTGTTGATGATGAAATAAAGTTACTGTTTTCAAATACTTCTACAGCCCCAAAATCCGTCCCTGATACGCCGTTTCTTCTTTTTTATTTTAAGGATACAGGTATTGGCATTCCTGCTGAGAAGCAGGGTAAGATTTTTGAGCGTTTTATCCAGGCTGATATTTCTGTTGCAAAAGAATACGAAGGTGCCGGGCTGGGCTTATCAATATCTGAAGCCTACGTAAAATTACTTGGTGGAAATATTTGGGTTAAATCCGTGCCGGGCAAAGGTTCAGTATTTTATTTCAATTTACCAATTACTAAAAAACAAAATATTGATATGAAAAATCAGGTAAATGAGCATGGGAAAAATGCTTATACTTCCCATCAAAAACTTAAAATTCTCATTGCAGAAGATACAGAATATTCCGATTTGTACCTCACCAAATTGCTAAAAAATATTGGTAGGGAAATTCTTCATGCAACAAACGGAAAGGATGTGGTGGAAATATGTTGTCAAAATCCTGATATCGATTTAATTTTAATGGATATTAAAATGCCACTTATGGATGGCTACGAAGCAACCCGTAAAATAAGAGCATTTAATAAGACAGTAAAAATAATTGCTCAAACAGCTTTTGCACTGCATGGCGATCGCGAAAAAGCTATCGAAGCCGGATGTGACGAATATCTGTCCAAACCATTAAAGAAAGGTGATTTGATAGATCTGATAAATCAGTATTTTTAATGCAGGTTTAAATGGAATTTCTGTTATCCCGGCAACATATCGAATTTTCTGGTGGATTCCGGTAGGAGTGAATAATTTTTTGAGGTGTTCAGCTACTTACTTATTATTTATACCAAATTTGTGTTTCTTATTTTTGAACACGGATGATACGGATTAAACTGATTTACACAGATAAGTGTTAATCTGCTCCATCAGTGTTATCCGTGTTCTTATCCCTAAAAAATAATCACCAACAATTTTATGTTTATTCCAATGAAAGACAATTCCATTAATTGGATAAAAAATGACCCGACTTTTTCGTAGCAAATTTATTATCAGATGATTGGTATTTGTGTTTAATTGAATACCCCAATATTTTTTTTATTCAGAAGCTAAAAGAACAACCCAATATCTCCTTTTTTACTTTACCAAACTTTGCGCTCTCAATCATTTTCGGTGGGTACAGGCCTGTAAAACATTAGTTTTCCTTTGGTAACATGCGATAGGTTAAATTCACTCAAGCCAACTTTTCTTCCTGAAAAATCGGTGTTTTGATGAGCCAGTTTAAAGATTTTCTGCTCTTGGTCTATCACTCTGTAAACAACTGCGGTGTGGTGTCCCATTGTTTCGGTGTAAGTCACTTTGCCTTTTTTATATTGAACACTTACATTTTCGAATTGAATTAAATCACCCGGAAGCACATCATTCTTTTTAGGATTATAGCGCTCACCATACTCATATTTTTTATCCCATGCCGCATCATTACGTTCCAGGGCTTCATAGACCAAATCCCAACATTCGCCCCTGTTTACTTTTGTGCCAATGGTAGTCTTTACATAATCCACAATTTGCCGGTTTAATGTAGGAAGTACTTCCTGTGTAAATGCAGCATTGAGGTAAAATGATAATGAAATAATGAAGATCAAATATTTGTTCATGCTATATAGAGTTTAAAATATTTTTCACTAACGAAAATTACATGGAGTTGTGATTTAAAAGAAAAAAATAGTTCTGTGGCTACCCATTGCTAATCCGAAATTATCAAATAGCCTGACCTATTCATAAACCCAGAATTTAATGGGCTTTCCAAAGGAATCCCTTTGGGAAAAGCCCCGGTTTAACGAGTCTTTGACCTACCCCAGTCTTAAGCCTGGGGTAGGTCATTACTTTACAATACAGGGCTTTAGCCCAAAACATGAATTATTCAGGATAGAAATCACGATATATTTTTCGTATGATTACTGCAAAGGCCTTCAAATTAGAATAGCAATTTTGGGTTTGTTGCAACAGAACCGTTGCAAGTGATGGGACGTAAGTGTAGTGCTTAGAGTTCAGATTTTAAATCTTCGAGAAACGATTTGATTTTTTTAAGCGAACGAACTATTTCAGCATTGTCAATGGTGTCTTCTTTATTTTGCGAAAGTTTGGTTTTTGCACCTTGTAATGTAAAACCGCGTTCTTTAACAAGGTGATAAATCGTGTGGAGGTTTCTTACATCATCGGGTTTGAAGAGGCGATTGCCTTTTTTATTTTTTTTTGGTTGGATGATGTCAAATTCCTTTTCCCAGAACCTGATCAACGATGTTGAAACATTCAGCATTTTCGCCACTTCGCCAATGGTGTAATATAGTTTTTCGGGTGGGAGCATGTTTGGAGTTTAGAGTTTAGAGTTTAGAAGGTTTAAAGTTGAAAGGTTGAAAGTTTAGAGTTCATAAAGTGGACTAAAGTTTATTGATTTTTTGGTTCTGAACGATTTACGATTTACGATTAATCCCGCAAATGCGCATGGCCGTCAGGCTAAACATATTTCCCAAATATGTTACGCAGGCTGAAAGCCTGGAACATCAAAGAAAAGTTATTATAACCATAAAGATTACCAGGCTGAAAGCCTGGGACAAAAAATTGTATCTCCGTAGGAGACCTTCGGACAGGCCTTCAGCCTGAAGATATCATTTCTTCTGTGCTAAAGAGGAGCGTTGCTCCTCCTTTTGATATGAAAGGCTTTCAGCCTTTTTTGTAGTATTCACTTACTCAAAAATCACAAATATTTTCTTAACCTGACGGCTATGCGCAAATGCGGGATTTCGCTACGCTCAACAATTAACAATTACCAATTACCAATAACCATTAACTTCTAATCCAACGTTTGCGATGGGCGTTTCGACAGCTCAAGAATTAAATCGTACTCATCCGGAGTAATATCGTTGAAAAAAAAGTTGATGGGGTCGATGGCTTTTTTGTTTTTTCTAACCTCGTAATGAAGGTGGGGCGCAGTTGATTTTCCGGTATTCCCCACGCTGGCAATCACTTGTCCGCGCTTTACCTTTTGACCATTTTTTACCATAATTTTATCGCAATGTGCATAAAAGGTCTGGTAACCAAACCCGTTATCAATCAAAACATTATTCCCATATCCACGCTTCGACTTAACAACTTTAAGAACCTTTCCATCCCCGGTAGCATAAATATCGGTGCCAATGGGTGCGCTAAAATCAACGCCTTCATGAAATTTCATTACCTTGTAAAATGGATCCATCCGGTAACCAAAGTACGATGACAGCCTTTTGAGGTTTTTATTATTAATGGGTTGAATGGCTGGCAGAGATGAAAGAAATTCGGCTTTGTTTTTTGCCATATCAAATACATCGTCAAACGACCTGGACTGAACAACAAGCTGGCTGGTAATTTTATCAAGTTTTTCGGTAGTCTTGATAAGCACTTCCGAATTTTTATAGCCTTCGAGCAATGCATACCTGTCAGCGCCTCCATAACCTGCTTTCCTTACAGTTGACGGGATGGGCTCGGCCTCAAAAATTACACGGTATATGTTATCATCCCGATCCTGGATGTCGTCCATAACCGCTGTTATCCGATCAAGTTTATCGTTTAGGATATCATATTGAAGCTGCATTTGCGACAACTCACGTTTCAGAACCCTTTCTTTTGGGGAATCAAAAAAACTGTAGCTGATAAATATGACGATGGCTGCAAACACAATTGCTCCCGAGAGCCAGATAAAAACACGTCCAAGAATCTTCCGAAGAGGTCTTTTGTCCTTCTCGTAATTTAGTGTGCTTGGATTGAAAATAAATTTTTCTTTTGCCATAAAATGTAGTCAGGCACTATAATTTGGAGGCAAAATTAACCAAAAAAACTAATTTTGCAAGCGTTTTGAAAATCGCTTATTGTGTTTCAATACCGTTGGATAAATAGTTTTAATTCAAGTGTTTAATCATAACTGAAGTAAGGAAAGAGGTTTTCGGGTAAAAAATTACAGATTCTTTCCCGAAATTTCGGGATTCAGAATGACAAGTACTTTGTGTGTTTTGGTCGTGCCATAGGCATCCCTACGGGTAAATGACCCTGTCCACAGGTTGATTTGGGAGGAGGGGAATCGGGCGCGAAGCGCCCGATTCCCCTCCTCCCACTACCCAAACGGAAGCAATGTCACCTCGAAGGAGCTTGCGACTGAGACCTGCCTCGCTTGCACCATTGCATACACACCAGCGGCAAGGCGGGGGTCTGTTTAATAGTTAGGTTTTCATCACCTTACACAAACCTGTCATTGGTAGCGAAACAGCCTGCCCCGACACTTCGGGGAAGTGTAGCGAAGAATCTATTGTTAGTCTTTTATTTTTCATGAATAATAGTAAATAACAAACTTAAAAATATGACATCTGCTGAAGTAAGACGCACTTTTTTGGAATTCTTTGAAAGTAAACAACATAAAATTATTCCATCGGCTCCTATGGTGGTAAAAAATGATCCAACCCTAATGTTTACAAATGCCGGTATGAATCAGTTTAAGGATATTTTTTTGGGTAACTCTCCAGTAAAATTTGTCCGTGTGGCCGATACGCAAAAATGCCTGCGGGTTTCGGGAAAACATAACGATTTGGATGAAGTTGGGCACGACACCTATCATCATACCATGTTTGAGATGCTTGGCAACTGGTCGTTTGGCGATTATTTTAAAAAGGAAGCCATCGAATGGGCTTGGGAGTTGCTCACGAAGGTTTATGGCCTGAATGCTGAAACTCTTCATGTAACGGTGTTTGGTGGTGATGAAGGCGATGGTCTCCTACCTGATGATGAAGCCCTTGGATTTTGGAAATCCTTTGTGCCCGAAACCCAAATTTTGTATGGATCAAAAAAGGATAACTTTTGGGAGATGGGCGACACCGGTCCATGCGGCCCATGTTCCGAAATTCATATCGACCTGAGAAGTGAGGACGAAAAAGCAAAGATTTCAGGAAAAGATTTGGTAAACAAAGATCACCCCCAGGTTATTGAAATCTGGAATCTTGTTTTTATTGAATTTAACCGAAAAGCTGATTCCTCCCTGGAGTCGCTACCGGCAAAACATGTGGATACCGGGATGGGTTTCGAACGATTGACCATGGCGCTGCAAGGGAAGAAATCAAATTATGATACGGACGTGTTCCAGCCCCTTATTCAACAAATTGCAAAAATGGCCGGAATTAAATATGGCGAAGCATCAAAAACAGATATTGCCATGCGTGTAATTGCCGACCATGTGCGTGCCATTTCTTTCGCTATCGCCGATGGACAAATCCCGTCAAATAATAAAGCCGGGTACGTAATTCGAAGAATCCTTCGCCGGGCAGTGCGTTATGGCTTTACTTTCCTCGATTTTAAAGGACCATTCATTAATAAATTAGTGCCGGTTTTGGTTAGTGATATGGGCGCATTTTTCCCCGAACTTAAATCGCAACAAGACATTATTGAAAAAGTAATCGTTGAGGAAGAAAATGCCTTTTTACGTACACTGGCACTGGGAATTAAACGATTTGAAAATTATACCGATACCCACAAAAATGAAAGCATCATTGATGGAAATTTTGCCTTTGAGCTTTTCGATACTTATGGCTTTCCGATTGATCTTACCGAACTCATGGCCCGCGAACAACATTTAAAGGTGGATATGGAAGGTTTCAAAAAAGGGCTGGAAGAACAAAAAAAACGCTCGCGTCAGGCCGCCGAAAAAGATACAGACGATTGGGTGGAAGTGCGTCCTGGAGGAGACCAGACTGTTTTTATTGGCTATGATTTTTTGGAAGCTGATGTGGAGATCATGAAATTCAGGAAGGTAAAAACCAAAAAAGAAAGCTATTACCAGGTGGTGCTCAATAAAACCCCGTTTTATGCCGAATCGGGGGGGCAGGTTGGCGACAAGGGCGTTTTGGAAAACGATGAGGAGCAAATTGCTATCAGCGATACACAAAAGGAAAATGATTTGATTATCCATATTGTCGAAAATATTCCCGAAGATGTTGCGGCTCCTTTTGTAGCCAAAGTGGATGCCGAAAAACGAAAGCTCACCATGAATAATCACAGCGTAACACACTTAATGCATGCAGCTTTAAAAAGTGTGCTTGGCCAGCACGTTGAGCAGCGTGGGTCTTTGGTGGATGAAAATCGTTTGCGCTTCGATTTTTCTCATTTTGCCAAAATGACGGAGGAGGAAATCAAACAGGTTGAACAAATTGTTAATAGAAAAATCAGAGAAGATATTACGATTGATGAGAAACGCAACGTGCCCATCGAAGAAGCAAAAGCAATGGGAGCGGCTGCACTATTTGGTGAAAAATATGGTGAGTTTGTGAGGGTTATCACTTTCGACCCGGAGTTTTCGCTTGAGTTTTGTGGTGGTACACACGTACCTTCAACCGGGCGGATAGGAATGTTTAAAATTGTTGCCGAATCAGCCATCGCTGCTGGCATCAGAAGAATTGAAGCTATTACAGCAAACAAAGTTGAAGAGCTACTTTATGAGCAGGAAAATTTATTGAACGGTTTTAAAGAGATTCTTAAAAACCAGAAAGAACCCCTTAAAGCAGTTCAGGTTTTGGTTGACGAAAAGAAAGCCCTGGAAAAGCAACTCGAAGAAATGAAAAACGAAAAGGTGGCTACTTTAAAAATGGTTCTGAAAAATAAGGCCGAAAATATAAACGGGATAAACTTTATTGCCCATAAATTGGATGGTGATATCCAAACAGCAAAAAACCTGGCCTTTCAACTAAAGGATATCGTGGACGACCTCGTGTTTGTTATTGGAAATGAGGCAGGTGGTAAAGCCAATCTTACGGTTATGATTTCAGACAACCTTGTAAAAGATAAAAATTTAAATGCGGGTCAGATCATTCGTGAAATTTCAAAAGAAATCCAGGGTGGGGGAGGTGGACAGCCTCATTTTGCAACTGCCGGCGGAAAGAATCCTGCGGGAATTGAAAAGGCACTTGACAAAGCAAGGGAAATAATTGAGGGGTAATTTTGCCACGCAATTTAAAAATGTATTTATGAAAGATTTTAAAATTCAGTCAGAACAATTTGCAGATATCAGGATATTAAGGTACCGTGTACCCGGGTTTGAAACATTAAGCATCGAAAAAAAAATACTCCTTTATTATTTGTATGAAGCGGCTCTGTCGGGCAGGGATATGATTTATGATCAGAATTACAAGCATAACCTCCTGATCCGTCATACGCTCGAAAATATTATAAATACTTTCCGGGGTAGCAGAAGAAATGAATATTGGGAAAAATTCCTGGTGTATGTTAAAAAGGTATGGTTTTCAAACGGGATACACCATCATTACTCGATGGATAAATTCGTGCCCGATATACCCATTGGCTATTTTTTTGAGATGATTTTATTTTCGGATAAAAAGAAATTTAAACATGAGGGCCAGGATATTGAACGTTTTATGGAAAAGGTAACCAAGCTTATTTTTGATGAGCGAACAGCTGTAAAGCGCGTGGTTTTGGATGAAGGAAAGGATTTGATTGCTGAGTCGGCCAATAATTTTTATGAAGGAATTACCCAGGAAGAAACGGAAAATTATTATAAAAATATAGCGATTGACGATGAGAACGAACCTCCATCGTATGGTTTAAACTCGAAACTTGTAAAAGAAAGCGGAGAGATTAAAGAAAAAGTATGGAAAATAGGAGGGATGTACTCTGAAGCTATCGAGAGGGTAGTTTATTGGTTGGAAAAAGCTACATCGGTTGCTGAAACTGAAAACCAGAAAAAAGCACTTTTGAAGTTAATCGAATTTTATAAAACCGGCGATTTAAAAACCTTTGACGAATACAGTATTTTATGGCTTCAGGATTTGCATTCGGAAATTGATGTAGTAAATGGGTTTATAGAAGTATATGGTGATGCTTTGGGAAGAAAAGCCACTTATGAATCGGTGGTGTCAATACGTGATGAGGAAGCCTCGCGTAGGGCAGCTGCTGTTAGCAACAATGCACAATGGTTCGAGGATCATTCGCCCACCGATAAAAAATATAAAAAAGAGAATGTAAAAGGTGTTTCAGCCCGTGGAATTAATGTTGTTGTCGAATCCGGCGATTGCTCACCTTCCACACCCATTGGTATTAATTTGCCTAATGCTGATTGGATAAGGGCTAAGCATGGTTCAAAATCTGTAACTATCAACAATATTATGATAGCTTATGATGAGGCTTCAAAAGAATCGGGTGCGATCGAGGAATTTGCCTGGTCGGATGAAGAGATCAGGCTGTCGAAAACCTGGGGTGTTTTGGCAAGTAATCTTCATGTTGACTTACACGAAATTGTTGGGCATGGCTCGGGAAAGCAAGCGCCCGGAGTTGGTAATCCCGGCGACATCCTTAAAAACTATGCTTCAACTATCGAAGAAGCAAGGGCCGATATTTTTGCGCTTTATTTTGCGATAGATGAAAAGTTGATCGAGTTAGGCCTGATGCCCTCCTTAGAAGTTGGCTATGCTGAGTACAACAGCTACATTCGCGGTGGGATGATGACCCAATTAGTCCGTGTTGAACCTGGAAAGGATATTGAAGAATCGCACATGCGAAACCGGCAATTGATTGCAAAGTGGGCTTACGAAAAGGGCAAGCCTGAAAATGTGATCGAAAAAAAGACACGCGATGGACTTACCTTTTTTGTGGTAAATGACCACGAAAAATTACGCGAAATATTTGGTGAGCTCCTTCGCGAAATACAACGAATTAAGTCGGAAGGTGATTATGAAGCTGCCAAATCAATGGTAGAAAATTATGGTGTAAAGGTTGACAGGGAAATTCACAAGGAAGTTTTGGAAAGATGGAAAAAACTGAATATAGCTCCATTTTCCGGTTTTATCAATCCAAAGCTAATACCTATAATAATAGGTGAAAGTATTGAGGACATAAAAATAGAGTATCCAGACAATTTCATGGATCAAATGCTGGAGTATGGCGAAAAATATTCAACTTTGCCTTTTCCAAATTTATAATGTGGGATATATTTTTTATCAATATCAAATCAACAGAATTACATTTTAAGAAAAAAATTAAAACATGTTTGAATTCAGTGCCATACAAGCCTTAGTAATTTTAATTGTTCTGATTTTCCTTGGAATGTTTTTGCGGCAGTGGGGAATATTAAAAGACAGCGATGGACTAACGCTGAGTAAAATTATTATTAATGTGTCGATCCCGGCACTAATTATATCTGCGCTTTCACAACAGCAGTTTGAAGTTGAAAAATTAATGCTTGCAGCAGTAATGATAATATCACAGCTTGCTTGTGCCCTCATTGCCTGGGCGGTGAGTTGGCTTTTAAAACTTTCACGTCCCCGGCGGGGAGCTTTAATACTTGCTTCTACCTTTACCAGCTCGGCATTTTTAGGGTATGCAGTTGTAAAAGAAGCATTTCACAACAATGCCGAAGCCCTTGCCGATGCAGCCATAGTTAGTGAGCTTGGTGTAGCAACCCTGCTTTTTACGGTGGGAATATTTATTGCAATGTATTTTGGGAATATCGAAACCTCAGGTTTTAAGGGCAAAGTAAAGGAAATGACAAAGTTTTTTTATTCTCCCATTTTTATTTCCCTGATTCTTGGTATCGGATTATCGTTTTTAAATATTTCAAAAACGAATGTATTCGTTAGTAGTGTTTACGAATTGCTTCACTTAATAGCCAGTGCCAATACTTTTATGGTTGCCCTTACCATTGGTGTTATGCTCCATTTTAAAGATTTGCGGAAAGTTTGGTGGATTGTTTTGGTAGCTGTTGTCATCAAGTTAATTATTCAGCCATTGCTGTCACAAGCCCAGGCAAACATTTTCCAGTTTCCTGAATTATGGCAGCAAATTGTTGTGCTTGAGGCTGCAATGCCAACCGCAGCCATGACCGCTGTTTTTGCCAAAAAATATGGATGCGATGCCGAATTGACCTCCATCCTGATATTTGCCACTTTTATATCCTCAATAATTACCATGCTATTGATGGTTTTGTTGCTTCAATAATGGGCATTGTATCAATTTGCTAAATAATTTTTTGTAAAAGACCCCGCCAATGCAGGCTACACCACCAAAAATGGAAATTTGTTGTTTACCTTTATTTGGTAGTTTTAAATCTTGTTCTATCTTTGCACCCTCAAAAAAATAGGGTATTATCTAAGTTACTAATATTCAAAATTCTAACACACATGCAAAATAAAGGATTTATTAAATTTATTGCCATCCTCTTTGCTTTAGTATGTCTTTTCCACTTATCGTTTACCTACGTTTCATCAAGGGTTGTGAACAAGGCGGATCAATATGCGCATAATGCAGAAACAGAGCGACTTGCCGGATTATTGGCTGATGGAGATGCAACACGGGAACAATTACTTTACGACTCAATTGCGAAAGCACGCGAAAGTTACTATCTCGACTCAATGTCAAGTCAGATAGTTTATAATATCCCCGGAATAAGAAAGTACACATTTAGCGAAACTCGTGAACGCGAATTAAACCTCGGCCTGGATCTTAAAGGTGGTATGAACGTTACCCTCGAAGTTTCGGTAGTAGATATCATCAGGGGCTTATCGGGCAATAGTCAAAACCCTGTTTTTCTGCAGGCATTGCAACTTACCCGCGAAAAGCAAAAAGACAGCCAGGAAGATTTTGTTACACTGTTCGGTGAGGCAATCAATGAAATTGATCCTAATTTTTCGTTGGCATCAATATTTATTAACGAATTTAAAGATCAGTTATCCTTTAATTCCACCAACGAAGAAGTTATTTCTGTAATCAGGTTAGAAACTGAAGCAGCAATCGACAGAACTTTTAATATTCTACGTACACGTATTGACCGTTTTGGTGTAGCCCAGCCAAATATCCAAAAATTACAAACTACCGGAAGGATACTTGTAGAGTTGCCTGGTATAAAGGAGCCGGAGCGTGTTCGTAAATTATTACAAGGTACGGCACAACTCGAGTTTTGGGAAACCTATAACTTTAGTGAACTGCAAGCTTATTTTGGAGAAGCCAATAAAAAATTGGTCGATATTCTGAAATCAGAAAAAATACTTGACGAGGTTACTAAAAACAGCCCCGTAGCTGACCAGGGAAAAGCCGAAGGTGATGAGGTGGAAGTAGAAACCACCGAAACCGAAACAGTTGAAACTGACTCAACCGGTACCGATCTGATTGATCAGTTTGAGCAAGATAGTATTACTGTTGATGCAGGAGCAAGGGACGCTGAATTTGCTAAAAACAACCCCTTGTATGCTTATCTTGTTCCCAATTATATTCCTAACCAAAGTGGTGGTGCTGCTGCAGCCGAAAGAGCTACTATAGGTTATGCACAGGTTAAGGATACAGCTATGGTTAATAGCTTATTGCGTAAAGTGAAAGATGTTTTGCCTCGTGATCTGAAACTTGCATGGGGAATCAAAGAATCACAATATTATCCTGACCATCACGAACTCTACGCTTTGAAAGTTAGCTCCCGCGATGGATCGCCTGCCCTGGACGGAGATGTTATTGTTGATGCAGGTCAGAATTATGACCAAACCAACCGTGTAGTTGTTGATATGTCGATGAACTCGGATGGTGCTCGAGTATGGAAAAGATTAACAGGAGATAATATTGGCCGTCAGATTGCCATTGTGCTTGATAATTATGTGTATTCAGCCCCTAATGTTAACGATGAAATTCCAACCGGAAGATCACAGATATCAGGAAACTTTGAAGTTGCCGAAGCCCAGGACCTTGCAAATATCCTTAAAGCCGGTAAATTGCCTGCTCCCGCACGAATTGTTGAAGAAGCCGTTGTTGGTCCATCACTTGGTAAAGTTGCCATTAGCGATGGTTTAAATTCATTTATAATTGCCTTCCTGTTGGTTCTGTTGTACATGTGGATGTATTATAATAAAGCAGGTTGGGTTGCCGACCTTGCATTGTTAACAAACATATTCTTCATTTTTGGTGTGTTGGCATCGCTTGGTGCTGTACTTACTTTGCCGGGGATCGCAGGTATAGTACTTACACTTGGTATGGCCGTGGATGCCAACGTGATTATTTACGAGCGTATTAAAGAAGAAATTCGTGCAGGGAAAGGTATGAGGCTGGCTATTAGCGATGGTTATAAAAACGCTTACTCTGCTATTATCGATGGTAACGTAACCACACTCCTTACAGGTATTGTTCTTTATACCTTTGGCTCAGGTCCCGTGCAAGGTTTTGCCACCACGCTTATTATAGGTATTGTTTCCTCACTATTTTCAGCAATCTTTATTTCAAGACTTGTTTTCAATTTTTATCTTGAAAGAAACAAAACCATTCCTTTCGGTAATAAATTTACAAACGATACACTTGCAAATGCTAATTACGACTTCCTCGGAATGCGTAAAATTGCCTATGTAGCTTCAGGTCTAATTATTATTTTAGGTATCGGATCTTTGGCAACGAGGGGTTTAAATTATGGTGTTGATTTTTCTGGTGGACGTACCTTTGTTATCAGATTCGACCAACCGGTTGTGACTTCCGAAATTAGAAATTCACTAGAGCTTGAGTTTGAACAACAACCTGAAGTAAAAACTTTTGGGCCGAACTCCCAGGTTAAAATAACAACCAAATACATGATTGATGATGATAATCCTTCTGTAGATTCAATTATTCAAGCCAAACTTTTCCAGGGATTAAAGCCATTTTATAAGGATCAGAATATGGCATACAAAAATTTTGTTGCCGATACTGATGAAGGCAAACTTATTGGTATTTTGAGTTCACAAAAAGTTGGGCCTACTATTGCCGATGATATTCGTAACCGGGCCTATCTTGCCGTTATTTTTGCCTTGATCGTGATCTTTATTTACATTGCTATCCGCTTTAAAAAATGGCAATATGGTTTGTCAGGAGTTATCGCTCTTTTCCACGATACCTTAATCACCATCAGCTTGTTCTCATTCTTCTATAACATATTGCCTTTTAACCTTGAGGTGGATCAGGCCTTCATTGCGGCCATCCTAACAATTATTGGTTATTCAATTAACGACTCGGTAATTATTTTCGACAGAATCAGGGAATATGTTGGACTGCATCCAAAACGCAAATTGAAAGATAATATCAACAATGGATTGAACAGTACACTTGCGCGTACAATCAATACCTCTGGAACTACCTTGGTGGTATTGCTCATTATCTTTATTTTTGGAGGGGATGTAATTCGTGGATTTACTTTCGCATTGCTTATGGGTGTTCTTGTGGGTACTTATTCTTCACTATTTGTTGCAAGCCCAATCGCCTATGATTTGCTTACCTCCGGAGGAAAAAATGATGAGGAAAAGATAACTGTTAAAAAAAATAAGAAGTAATTCGTTTTAATTCATAAAATATTTAAGTCCCGTTCATAATTTAAAATATGAGCGGGACTTTTTTATTTATTTTTGCAAATAATGAATTTAGTCTAAAAACCCCAATACTACTGATTTTTAGTTCTTTTTACCTCTAATCCGTCAGATGACGGAAGAAAGTACTAAAAATCAGTAGTTTGGGAAAGTCCCCTTTAGGGGATTTAGGGGTTTTGTGGCTTTTTAGACTGGTTTCAGTAATAATTGAAAACTTAATGTTGTAAGCGTTGGTACTTAATTTTTTTAATATCAGTGGTGGCGAAATTTTTATTGTTTTGCTTGTGGTATTTCTGTTCTTTGGTCCGGATAAGATTCCTGAAATTGCCAGGTGGATAGGTAAGGGTATTGGTGAAGTTAAAAAGGCTACCAGCGAAATTCGTGATGAACTTACCAGGGAAACTGAAGATATCAGGAAGCAAACCAATGATATTAAAAAAGACCTGACCATCGAAAACCCTTTAAAAAGTAAAGCCACGGTAGTACAAAATAAAAAAGACGAAAATGGACAAACTGATCCTGAAAAGCAAAACAGAGAACCGCATCTTTAGAATGTAATATTGCGGTTTTGTAGCTTTTTTAATAAATACTAAAGCATATCACAAATCGTTTACAAAATAATTTTTAATGCATTTTGTTGTGTCAGAATATTTAAATACCACATCGTCCGCTTATTCCCTGAAAAATAAAATGAAAATTATGTCAGCAAAATACCTATCCATACTTGTCATTATTATTTCGTTGTTTGCAATTGATAATATCCAGGCACAAAACCGTAGAACCGAGGCTGCCGATATGGATTTTGATAATATGCGTTATTCATTGGCAATTCCTAAATACAAAAAGGCTTATTCGCGGGTTAAGGGAAATAAAATGGAGAAAAACAGGATTACCTTCCAATTGGCCGAATGTTATCGAATGACAAATGAGCCGAAAAGGTCACAAGCTTATTATAAACGACTGGTAAGGGCCAGTTATGACCGTTCGGAATCCATTGTACTTTTAAGGCTTGCCGATGCACAACGTGCCAATGGGAAATATGAAGATGCACTTGAGAATTATAAAATATATGTAGAACGGGAACCCGGCGATCCTTTGGGAAAGGTAGGCGTGGAATCCTGTGCATTGGCTTTGGAATGGATGGAAAACCCGTCAAATTTTCAAATCAAAAAACTGAAAAGAAATAATTCAAGAGAAGACGATTTTTCCCCTGCTTATGCTGAACCGACCGCGAATGCAATAATTTTCACATCTTCACGCGAGGGGTCAACCGGTAAAAACCCTGACGAATGGACAGGTTTGAGTTTTACAGATTTGTATTACACAAAGCAGGATCAGAAAGGCGACTGGAGTAATCCAGTGCTTGCCGATGAAACCGAATCTGTAAACACCGAAGCAAATGAAGGGCAACCGGCTTTCAATGGTAATTTTGGTAAAATGTACTTTACGCGCTGTGGCAAAGACAATACAACAATTAATGGTTGCCAGATATATGTTGCCAAAAAATCAGGACGTGGTTGGGGTGAAGCCCAAAAGATTGAACTTGGCGGCGACAGTACTTCTGTTTTTGGCCATCCGGCCATTAGCCCTGACGAAACATTCATGATTTTTTCATCCTCAAAAAAAGGAGGAGCCGGTGGCAAAGACCTTTGGATTGTGAACAGGAAAAGTGCCGGCGGTGAATTTTCAACCCCACGAAATCTTGGAAAAACAATAAATACCAGGGGTGATGAAGTTTTTCCATGCATGAGGGGCGACTCCGTTTTGTATTTTGCCTCTACCGGCCATCCTGGTATGGGCGGGCTTGATATCTTTAAATCAAAAAAATTAGAAGATGATACATGGAGCGAACCGGTAAATATGCGACCCCCGTTAAACACCGAATATGATGATTTTGGAATCACCTGGCATCCCGATGGGATGGAGCAGGGTTTCTTTTCTTCAAACAGGCGGGGCGGACGTGGTGGTGACGATATTTGGTTCTTCATCAATCCGCCCAAGCTTTATGCCGTAAGCGGAAAAGTGTTGGACAATAACATCCTTCAGCCCATCGAAGGAGCAGATGTTAGCCTGGTAAGCTCTGATGGTACAACAGTAAATGCCAAAACCAACTCGGTGGGCTATTATGAATTTACCGATGAGCAGGTGAAGCCCAATACAACCTTTGAAATTATGGTTGTTATGGATAATTTTTTTAACGAAAAAGTCATGGAAACTACTGTTGGACTTGAAGCCAGTAAGGATTTTGAGATGAATTTTAACCTGGATCCCATTCCTGCCGAGCCTATCGTTTTGCCCGAAATATTGTACGACCTTGGAAAATGGGAGCTAAAGCCACAATTTCAGGATTCATTACAAGACCTGATTGAAACACTGGATGCCAATGAAACCATTATTGTTGAAATTGCATCACACACTGATGCCCGCGATAATGATGAGCGCAATGATATCCTCTCGCAACGACGTGCTGAATCAGTGGTTGATTATCTAATCCTCAGGGGTATCGATCCTGACAGGATGCTTGCAAAAGGATATGGTGAAAGAGTGCCATTTGAAATGAAAAAAGATAAAGCTAAAGTCGGCTTTACTTTTAAAAAAGGCGCTATGCTTACCGAATCTTTTATCGATTCTTTGTTAACTGTTGAAATAAAAGAGGCTGCACACGAGATGAACCGCCGCACCGAGTTTTCGATTGTGGGCAAGGATTTTGTGCCAAAACCAAAAATCAGGACCGAACTTGATAGTAAACAAGTACAAGTGGTTGTTAATCCTGACGAGCAAATTTTGAACTATACTTTAACCCCACGGGGATTAATTCAGGCCAATTGTATTGTTAATGGTTTTACGCTAACCTTTGTTTACGACCGCCGGGCCATCAGGCCTTCAATTTCGTTGGGAAGTGCTTTGCGCTTGCTGAAAGAAGGCGCGATTAATAAAAACAGCTTTGTTGGCGATCCTGAACAAATACTCGGAAATGGTACCATTGCCAACCGAGCTGTATTTACAGCCGAAACATTGCGCATTGCAGGCATTACCCTTCATAATGTCGGGATTCAGGTCGATCATCAGTTGCAATCGCAAATGTTGCTGGGCGAAATTACTTTAAGTGAGCTTGATTCCTTTACCATCGATGAAGAAAAGAAACAGATTATCTTCGAGTAATCGTTCTTAATCTGAAAAATTCATGAATTTTTCACTCTGCCGCCTTTTTAGCCGGCAGAGCCGAATTTCCAAAGGAAATTCGAGGATTAACCCCCGAAAATATTTTAAATAAATATTTTTGGCCTTCGGTGATTAATAATCTCTTTTATAAAGCCATTTGGTATATTTCAGGAGTTCGGTTTTGTTTGATTCAGAGGCTTCAACAGATTTCATTAATTCCACAGCTTTCACAAAATATTTTTCCATTGCAATGGTGATGTGTTTTTTAACATCATACTTCTCAAATAAACCGAGGACAGCATTGATCTTTTTTTCGCTGTTAGTATTTATTTGATGATAATAGTTCAATAGGATTTTTCGGTTACTTTCATTGGCCAATTCCAGGCATTTAAGATATAAATAGGTTTTTTTATTGGTAGCAATATCTCCACCAATTCTTTTTCCAAACTTTTCATAATCACCAAATGCATCCAAATAGTCATCCTTTAATTGGAAAGCCAGGCCAATATTTACACCAAAATCATACAGCAGATTCGCTTGAGGAGATTTTGCTCCTGCAGTAAGTGCCCCGATTTTCAAGCTGCATCCTAACAAAACTGCTGTTTTTAGCCTTATCATTTCAAGGTAGTCAGCAATGCTTACATTTTCGGAAGTTTCAAAGTCCATGTCGTACTGCTGGCCTTCGCATACTTCGATAGCTGAATTGGTAAATGTTTGAAGTATCTCTGCAAAGTTTTCCGAAGGTGTTAATGATTGAAATTGCTGATAAGCTAAGGCAAACATTGTATCACCCGAAAGGATGGCAATATTAGAATCCCATTTTTTATGCACGGTGGCCTGGCCACGGCGAAAAGCGGCCTCATCCATAATGTCATCATGGAGCAAGGTGAAATTGTGAAATATTTCAAGACCCAGCGCAGCAGGCATTGCTATTTTTTCAATCCCGCCAAACATATCATTGGCTGCAAGTAAAAGTACCGGTCGTAGTCGTTTACCACCCAAAGAAATTATATATGAAATCGGTTCATAAAGTCTTTTAGGTGTTTTGTCTATCGATAGATTTTCCAGGGCATTATTCACCCTTTGTTTAAAATGCTTGAATTTTTCCATTGAGAAAAATAGTTAGTAAGAATTACGCTTGCTACTTTTTGATCAGATCAATAAGGTAATTGCCGTATCCGCTTTTTAAAAGTGGCTGAGCTATCTCTTCAAGTTTTGCCGCGTCAATAAATTTCATTCTGTAGGCAACTTCTTCAATGCAACCCACTTTTAATCCCTGACGGTGCTCGATTACTTCAACATATTGTGAGGCTTGCAGCAGGGAGGTAAAGGTACCGGTATCGAGCCATGCAATACCCCGGCTCAATATGCCAACGCTCAATTTACCTTGCTCAAGATAATATTTGTTTACATCGGTAATTTCATATTCACCCCTCGCGCTTGGTTTGATGTTTTTTGCTACCTCAACCACCGAGTTATCATAAAAATAGAGCCCGGGAACTGCAAAGTTGGACTTTGGTTTTGTTGGTTTTTCTTCGATAGAAACGGCTTTCTGGTTTTTGTCAAATTCAACCACACCATAACGCTCGGGATCTGAAACGTGATAGGCAAAAACTACACCCCCATTGGGATTTTTATTTAGTTGTAGTATGGTTTGCAAGCCTGATCCGTAAAAAATGTTATCCCCCAAAATAAGGGCAGCATTTTCATTTCCAATATGTTCTTCGCCCAAAACAAATGCCTGGGCAAGCCCGTTGGGGACTTCCTGGATTTTGTAGGTAAAATTACATCCAATCCTCGATCCGTCCCCAAGTAGTTTCTGGAAGTTGGGAAGGTCTTCGCGGGTTGAAATGATAAGGATATCGCGTATGCCCGACATCATTAAAACTGACAGCGGATAATAAATCATTGGTTTGTCATAAATGGGCATCATTTGTTTACTCATGGCCAGGGTTAATGGATGGAGGCGCGTCCCGGCTCCGCCGGCTAATATTATTCCTTTCATATCTGTTTTGATTTTAAATTTTTGTAAAAATGATGAAAAAAAAACTCTCAAACAAATTTCCGGGGATTTTTTATAGGAAAATAAGGAGCAGGAAAAAAAGTGATTAAAGATGGGAAATTATTATTGTCGATGAAAAATTATAGACAATAAATAATCCTTAATGATTTGGAACAAACTCAGACCCGTAATTTTAAATTGTGGGATTGACTTCCAGGAGGGGAGGGGCTTTTCTTTTCACGAAGTTATTAATCGTTTGGATTTACTCTGCAAATAAGAAATCGCTGAAATATAAAACGTTAGACTGCAATAGGATTTACTTTGCAAATAAAAACGGCCAACTGTTTTAAGCATAATAGGGAATATAGGTAGCATATTTTTTGGATGTGATTTTAGGATCGGCATATTTGATTAATCCGGCGTTAAAAGTATCTGAAATAATTTTAGAGGCTGTGTAGGAATTGTTTTTGTCGATCCCCAACCTATGGCGTAGCGATTGATTGTTTAGTTCTTTTCTGTCTTCGTAAAGTAAACAAGCGTGCTGGTAACAAGCGTTAAACTTTTCTGTTTTCGACATTTCTTTGAGTTCTTTCGGTGGAAATAGTATAACCCTGGTGTGGGCTTCACTTTTCTCAAACTTTACCGCAGGCAATCTTTTTTCTTCTATAGCGGCTATGGCTCTGTCAATACCACTGCCTCTTCGTTCACAAATACCAAGCTGAAGCATGGTTTGAGCCAAAACTTCATTTCTCGACCGTGGTGGCAAATCAATAAGCCTGTTTACATCATTTAGCGGAGCACCCGGATTTGTAATAGTCACTCTGTTCGAAAATATTTCAATGGTTATGGGCATTCCATCAATTGCAAAATCTTGATGTATAAATGCGTTAGCTACAAATTCGCGAATAGCCACTTTGGGATAAACCGGAATTTCTTTTCTAATATCCTCTATAATTTCTGTTTTAGGTGTGTGATTCATTATGTAAGTAATTAACCCTTCAAAGCCGGCGGCATATCCAAAAGCACCCTTTTGTTCTGTATCAAGTTCTCTGTTATTCGTGCCAATAAAGTTGCGGACAATAACAGTTCGTCCTTTTAATTCGGGAAAAATATTAATGTCTCTGGCAAAAAGAATAGCCCCAAGATTAATGATTGATCATACCCTGTTCTTTTGCTTTACAAACTGATAATCCTTTAATACCTCTACAATTGTGTTTTTGTTTTTTGAAATTTCTTTATCGGTGAGCGCAAAAAATGATTGATAATTTAATAATTCTAAAACATTTTCAATAGGCAGATTATCTATGGCGGTCAATTCTTCAAACGGAATTCCTCTGGACTGAGAGATTAAATACTGCACTTGTTTTTTTGTCATTTTAACCGTTTGACCGGCTGATCGCGTAAAACTATTAAAGATATCGTTGCCCCTGATATGCGCTGGCTTTTCGGTTTGCTCAGGGATATGAACAAATAAGAGGTTGTGTTCCAAATATTTAATGATGCTATGTTCAATCTCAATGGAGATATTTAGATTATTTTTGGCAATATTCCCAAGTTTAGTTACAATAGCATCTGCCTCGGCCTTCGAAATTGAAAACAAAGTGCTATCATTGTTTACGCCATACACCAAAAGACCGCCTCCCTGTATATTTGCCATGGCACAAATATGTTGAGCCAGCCGTTCTGTTTTTGTTGATAAGCCGCTTTTCCAATCCAGTTCATTCAATTCTGTTGGAACAGGATACAGGCTATCTTTAAGAATAGTTAAGGCTTTTTCTTTCCATAATTCCATAGCTTTTTTTTTTTTGTGGATTTTACCTGCTTATAATTATTTATTTCTTAGGTCAAAATGTTTGGCTTATTTTAAAAACAAATAACCATTAACCATTAACCATTAACCATTAACAAATAACGATTAACCATTAACAAATAACCATTAACAAATAACCATTAACCATTAACCATTAACGATTAACAAATAACCATTAACCCTCGCCCTAAGCGTGGCCTCTCGAGTCTATTTCTTCAATTTGTAATTCGTCAAGTTCAATGTCAAGTTCCTCATCAAATATTTCAAGGAAGGGTTCCGAAAATCTTTTGGTAGTAATCCGTTTGTCGAGGGTTAACAGTAGCGAGGGCAAAACAAATAAATTGGATAATAGTGCGATTAAGAGTGTGAAGGCTATTAAGTAACCCAAAGCTTCGGTTCCTCCAAAGGATGAAAGGGTAAAAATGATAAATCCAAAGAATAGCACTACCGATGAATAGATCATGCTGAAACCTGTTTCGCTCAGGGCTCGTATCACCGAAATTTTAATATTCCAATCATTAAGGCGCAGTTGAAGCCGGTATCTTGAAAGAAAGTGAATGGCATTATCAACCGAAATTCCAAGAGCAATCGAAAAAATGAGAATCGTTGATGGTTTAACGGAAATAATCAGAAATCCCATCAAAGCAGCCGTCATTATTTGGGGAATAAGGTTTGGAGCCATGGAAATCAATACCATTCTTGCCGATGAAAAGAGCAATGCCATCAGTATGCAAATTACAATGAGGGCCAGGATCAAACTCATCACTAAATTTTTAACAAGGTAATTTGTACCTTTTAGATAAACAACGCTGGTTCCGGTAATGTTTACATCATATTTATCGGGTGGAAAAATAGAATCGATTTTCGGCCTGAGTTCATCTTTTATACGTTGGATGTCGGTGGTTCCTATATTGGCCATTTGTACACTAATCCTGGTTACCTGAAGCGCAGTATCAACAAAGGAGTTAATTATTGTACGCTGGTTACCCTGCATTTTCGGCACATACTGCATGATGAAATTCTTTTCCTGGCTGTTTGGCAAAGCATACATCATTTCATTTCCACCGTAAAAAGCCTGCTTGGCAAACTTAACCACCTCGGCAATCGAAACAGGTTTTGATAATTCAGGATATTGACTTAGCACCTCCTGAAGCTCTTCAATTTTATTAATAGTCGAAAGCTTTAAAATCCCTTTCGGCTTTTTTGTGTCGATCGAAATTTCGAGGGGCATCACACCATTTATGTTTTTCTCAAAAAATACAAGATCCTTGTATAGCTTTTCGCGTTGGGGAATGTCGTCAACAATTCGCCCTGTGGTTTTTAATTTTGAAATGCCATATATACCTGCAACAACAAAAATTATGGTGATAATATAGATAGGTGTGCGATGAAATTGTACAACATGTACAATCTTATCGACAAGCGAAGTAACAATGCCTTTATTTAAATGCGCTGTATGCTTTACCTTGGGTGGGTTTAAGAAACTGAAGAAAATAGGAATCAGGAAAAGCGTAAGAATGTATGCCACCATAATGCTAATGGATGCCACGATTCCAAATTCTATTAATGCCTGGTTTCCTGTAATAATAAAAGCAGCAAATCCTGCAGCGGTAGTCATATTGGTGAGTAGGTTTGCATTGCCGATAAACATCACCACCCTGGTTAGCGCTTTTATTTTATTGCCATGTCTGATGATTTCGGAATGGTATTTATTGAGCAGGAATATGCTGTTTTCTACCACAATCACAATAAGTAATGGTGGTAATATGCCTGTAAGTATAGTAATTTTGTAGTTAAATAATACAACCAGACCCAGGACAAAAATTACCGTAAAAACAACAATTATCATTGTAGCCGCTACAATTTTCCAGTTTTTAAAGAAAATAAGCAAGATAACTGATGCGATAAGCAAGGATAGCAGAACAAAAAGCTGTAATTCGAATTCAATTTTATTAGCCGTAATTGTCCGGATGAATGGAAGCCCGGAGTAGTGCATTTCTACACCAAACTTTTGGCCAAATGCATGGCATACATCACGGAGTTCATAAATTAAGCCAACCCTTGCTTTGGTATTCAATATTTCTTTGTCAAGTGTAACCGCCATCATAGTAAACCCGTTAGCGGCATTGTAAAGTTTCCCTTCATAAAAGGGGAGGGAATATACAAATTTTATAATGCTGTCTAGTTCCGCTTGATTTTTGGGGCGTTCAGAGAAAACCGGGAGAAAGTCGAATTTCTTCAGTGAATCATTTTTACTCAGGTAATAGAGCTTCGAAATGGATAATACTCCTTCAACTCCGTCAATGTTCTGGAGTGTTGTAGTAAGATCGTACCAGGCATTAAATTCTTCGAGTTTGTAAAGGTTTGGATCTTCTACCCCGATAAACATTACGCTGCCATCTTCCCCAAAAGTCTTTTTAAATTCCTGGTAAACAATACTGGTAGAGTCGGTTGGGGGCAGCATCTGTGTCATCTCGTACGACATGCTCACACGCCTGGCCTGAAAAGCCATAAATCCAACAAGTATCAGTATTATTCCCAGATTCCAGTATCTTCTTCTTAAAATCAGCCTGGCAAGATATGTCCACATTCAGTATTAATATTTGGTACTAAAATTGTAAATAAAGCATCATTCTGATGCAAAAAGGCTCGAAAGTATAATTAATATCGTTAATAGAAAAATTAAATTCAAAATGACTAAATTCCAGATATTTACCTTGAAAATTGTAAGTTACATGATGTTTGTTACCCTTGGGACATTAATAATGACCTCATGCAATTCTACCCAAAAAATGATCGACAATGGCCAATACAGCAATGCAATTAATGAGCTGGTTGAGGATTTAATGGCTAAGGAATCATCAAAAAAAATTGAACTGCTGAATGAAGTTTATCACCTTGCAAACAAACAGGATTTGGATGAAATTCAAAGTCTAAAGGCTTCAGGCCAACCGGATATCTGGCAAAAAATTAATTTCCATTATTTCACCCTGAATGCCCGTCAAAAAAATGTTGCCCGATTATCTCCCGAAATTCTCCAATCGATAAACTTTACCCTTATTGATTATGATGACGAATTAGAAAATGCCCGTCAAAAATCCGCAACATATTATTATGCTTTAGCCATGAAGCGTATGGGTGATAGTAATAGTATTTCTATCCCCTCGGCCTACGATTATCTCAATACAGTAAATCAAATTTATCCGGGATTCAGGGATGTTGACGAATTATTGGCAGAAATTAAATCTCATCAACCCACCTGTATTTATTATCAATTCAAAAACGATTATCCATATACTCTACCACCGGGGGCAGCAAGCAATCTTGAGAATATTAACCTTTCGGCTTTTGATACCCCCAGGTACCATTTCGTTAATTCAAGACCTTCGGATGATGAATTTAACGTTTATGCCGAGCTTACGCTTACCAGCGTAAAAATTTCACCGGAACGAACCGGCGAGTTGGCTTACACCGAAAGCGTAGAAATACAAGACGGTATTGCTTACCGCTTGGACGAAAATGGTGGATTTGTTTTGGATAGAGAGGGTAAAAAAATTGAAGTTCCTAAATTTAAAACCCTTGTTTGTTATGTTAGCGAATACAAGCAGGAGAAATCGATGCTTTTGATTGGGAATTTGAAATTAATTGATAGAGCATCAGAAAAAATAATTGGGATGGAAACCCTTGAAGGCGAATCGAAATTTGTAAATATTTATGCAAAATTTAAAGGTGATATGGATGCGCTCAGCCCCGAAACCTTTGAGCTTGTGGGTACTAAGAAACTTGACTATCCTTCTGATGCTGAAATGATAAAAGATGCCGGTAAAAAATTTGGCAGGGATGCAAGTAAAAAGGTGATAGAAATGTTGGATAATGTTGAGCTTTAAAATAAATCCGATTTTACAAAATTGGATACTTTCGCCAAAACATTAGTTGACATGCAACAACGAAAAGTCCTTTTTATTGACACTGCCCATCCGGTGCTGGAACAAGACCTTACCAGCTATGGTTTCAAATGCGAGTACTTCCCCAACTTTTCAAAAGAAGAATATGCAAATATCATTGCTGAATATTTTGGAATAATTATTCGTGGTAAAATGAAATTGGATGGAGAGATTTTAAGCCAGGCCACGAAATTGAAATTTATCGGAAGGGTAGGAGCAGGGATGGAAAATATAGATGTGGAATTTGCCGAATCCAGTGGAATTGCCTGCCTCAATGCCCCCGAGGGCAACCGCGATGCTGTTGGTGAACAGGCTATCGGAATGTTACTGATGCTGATGAATCATTTGCGCAAGGCCGATCGTGAAGTACGCCGGGGAATTTGGCTTCGTGCCGAAAACCGTGGAACCGAGATCAAAGGAAAAACCGTGGCCATCATTGGGTACGGAAATATGGGCGCTGCCTTTGCCCAAAGGTTAAAAGGTTTCGGATGCAGGGTGATTGCTTATGATAAATACAAAACAAATTATTCTGATAATTATGTGGAGCAAGCGGATATGGCAACTGTTTTTGAGGAAGCTGATATCCTGAGCCTGCATGTTCCGCTCACCAATGAAACCACATTTTTGCTTATTGATAGCTATCTGAGTAAATTCAAAAATAATATCTTCCTTATCAATACATCCCGTGGCAAAGTGGTAAAAACTGCTGATTTGGTAAAAAATATGAAATCAGGGAAAGTAATGGGAGCTGCGCTTGATGTGCTGGAATATGAAAAACTCTCCTTTGAAGATATCGACACCAATTCACTGCCCGAAGATTTTTCATACCTAATTCATTCCGATAGTGTAGTGCTTTCGCCACACATTGCCGGCTGGACCCATGAATCAAATTATAAGCTTGCCAAAACCATTGCTGATAAGGTAAAGGAGAGGTTTGTTGGGGAGTAAGTAGGGTCTGCTGAGAAAAGCCTAATCCGTTGGTATGTAAATGGTTATTCCAAAACATTTGATTCATACTGCAAGGTTTTGGAGGCAATATTTTTTAACGTTTCCATTTCCTTCGGATGATGGAAAGTTTTTCTCTAAAAAAAGTCCCGATTTTTAACAAATCAGGACTTTGTAAAAATTCACTGGTATCCGATGAAATAATAGAAAGATGAAAAAGATTCCTCACTTCATCCCGAAGTTTCGGGATTGCGTTCGGAATGACAGGTAGGTAACTATTTGAGTTGTGGGGGTGGGGGGGGGGGGGGCCCCCCCCCCCCCCCCCACCAAAAAAAAA
>CAZQIV010000085.1:0-30133 GCA_964593705.1 uncultured Lentimicrobiaceae bacterium
GTTAGTCGGCAAAATTTATAAATGCATATTTTGCAATTTAGAGCTTTATTATTTATCTTCCTTTCATATTAACGACAATGCATTTTAAATTTTGCATGGGTACCTTATCTCTAATATTCTGCCAAAAAATGGCAGAATATTAGAGATAAGGTACTACATTAATTTGAAAATTAAAGCCGCTTCGCAGGAAACAAAAGACCAACAAAATATCGTTAACATGTTAGCATTAGTTGTTTTCTAAGAGCCTAAAACCTGACCTGGTTTTGTTTCCTGGCGATTTAGTAGATGAAGAACTTAAACCTGTGATGGAAAAAAATCTGGGTGAATTATTCAAATCACTAAACCCAAAGTATGGCGTATTCGCAGTAACCGGAAACCATGAATATATTGGCGGGGTTGAGCCGGCAGTTAATTATCTTTCAAAATTTGGAATCACATTTCTAAGAGATGAGGCAGTGAAAATCAATCAGAATTTTTATGTTGCAGGACGAGAAGATGTAAGCACTGTTTCATTTAACGGGAAAAAACGAAAAACTATCAGTGAATTACTCAAGGGAACTGAATTAAATTTGCCTGTTATTATGATGGATCATCAACCGATTGCACTTAACGAAGTAGCCGATAATGGTGTTGATCTGCAAATTTCGGGGCACACACATCATGGGCAGATGTGGCCATTGCAAGTTATTACCAAGCGCGTTTTTTTGTTGAGCTGGGGATAAAAAAATAAAGGAGAGTCACTTTTACGTTTCTTCCTGTGCTGGAAGTTGGGGGTCAAGGATTAGAATTGGAAACCACCCTGAAATAGTTTCGCTGAGGCTGGAATTTTTGCAGGAGTCAAAAGAACATCAAATTTGATTCTTAAAGTAATTTCTTTAATTATCCACTTACATTTTTTAACTGATACAAGTCTATGTATTTCAAGCTATTTATAATCATTTTTGATTCTTTTTATCAACCAACTATATAAATAAGAGTTGTAAAATGAATTAATTAGTGATTTGTCATTGACGCTATACGGAATAATGTACGTACATTTGCTGCCTTAAAAAACAAGTCGTAAAAATGACGGATAACAAAGAACAAATCAAGGAATTAGAAGAAGTTGTCATTCGTTTTTCCGGTGACTCCGGTGATGGAATGCAACTAACCGGGGCACTCTTCTCAGACACCTCTGCCCACCTCGGAAATGATCTGGCTACATTTCCTGATTACCCTGCCGAAATTCGTGCTCCACAGGGCACTATTGGTGGTGTATCAGGGTTTCAGATTCATTTTGGCCAATCCGAAGTAAACACACCCGGCGATTTTGCCGATGTGCTCGTTGCCATGAATCCTGCTGCCCTAAAGGCAAACTTAAAGTGGATTAAACGTGGTAGTACCATTATCATCGATATTGATAGTTTTACCGAGAAAAATTTTGAAAAAGCGGGCTACGAAAAAGATCCACTGGAACAAATGGGATTTCATGATTTTAACATAATAAAAGCCCCCATTTCAACATTGACGCGCGAGTCGCTTAAGAGCCTAAACCTTGATACAAAAAGTATTCTGAGAAGTAAAAATATGTTTGCTCTTGGGATGGTTTATTGGCTATTTCACAGGCCACTCGAATTTACACAGAAATTTATTGAAAACAAATTCAAAAAGATTCCTGTAATAGTAGAGGCCAACAAAATTGTATTAAAGGCCGGGTATTATTATGCTGAAACAATTGAAGCATTGCACCCATCTTATAGGGTAGCCCCTGCACAAATCAAAAAAGGCACATATAGAAACATAAACGGAAATATAGCTACAGCCTGGGGGCTGATTGCCGCAGCCGAAAAAGCAAATCTGAACCTTTTCGTTGGTTCCTATCCCATTACACCGGCTACTGAAATTCTTCAGGAGCTATCCAAAAGAAAAGACCTTGGCGTTAAATCATTCCAGGCTGAAGATGAAATTGCCGGTATCTGCACTGCAATAGGCGCAAGTTTTGCAGGGCATCTTGCGGTAACTACTACCTCCGGCCCCGGTTTATCACTAAAAACCGAGGCTATTGGTTTGGCTATAATCACCGAATTACCACTTGTTATTGTCAACGTTCAACGTGGTGGCCCATCTACAGGGCTTCCTACCAAAACAGAACAATCTGACTTAATGCAAGCGTTATTTGGAAGACATGGGGAGAGCCCGCTTGTTGTAATTGCTGCAAGTTCACCCTCAAATTGCTTCAATTATGCCTTTGAATCTGCACGTATTGCATTAGAACACATGACCCCGGTTATATTACTTACCGATGGTTTTCTTGCCAATGGGTCGGAACCATGGAGAATTCCTGACATGGAAGCACTCCCAAGAATTGCAGCGCCAATTGTAAAAGAAGGCACTGAAGATTTTCAACCCTACCGCCGACTGAACGAGGACATGGTAAGGGGTTGGGCCATTCCCGGCACAAAAGGTTTTGAGCATCGTCTTGGAGGTCTTGAAAAGATGGCAGTAACCGGGGCAGTTTCTTACGTTCCTGAAAACCATCAGGTGATGACTTATGAAAGGGAAAAGAAAATAAACCAGGTGGTGAATAGCATTCCTGACATCAACGTTTTAGGAGAGCAGGAAGGCGAACTGCTGTTAATCGGATGGGGAGGTACTTATGGCCATCTATATACTGCATATCGTGAATTAACAAAAGCCGGTCATAAACTGGGTTTTGCACATTTTAATTATATCAAACCATTGCCAGCCAACACGCATGAAGTGCTAAAAAGATACAAAAAACTACTTGTATGCGAATTGAATCTTGGCCAATTTGCTAATTATCTCAGGTTAAACTTTCAGGATCTTGAATTTAATCAGTACAACAAAATTCAGGGTTTACCATTTACCATCATTGAATTAAAAGAGCAAATTTTAAAAACACTGGAGGAGAAATAGTAATGTCAGAACAAATAAATTTATCTCCAAAAGATTTCAAAAGCGATCAGGAAGTTCGCTGGTGTGCCGGTTGTGGCGATCATGCAGTTTTAAATGCAGTGCATAAGTCTATGGCCGACCTTGGCCTGCCAAAAGAAAAATATGTAGTAATATCGGGGATTGGTTGTTCATCAAGGTTTCCATATTATATGAACACTTATGCCATGCACAGTATTCATGGCCGGGCTGCAGCAATTTCATCTGGAGTAAAAGTGGCCAATCCCGAATTGAATGTTTGGATGATTACAGGTGATGGTGATAGTATGGCAATCGGGGGAAATCATTTTATTCATGTTGTGAGGCGTAATGTCAACATTAACATCCTTTTGTTTAATAATCAAATTTATGGTTTAACAAAAGGTCAATATTCCCCAACATCCCTTGAAGGACAAGTTACGAAAACCTCACCCTATGGTACTATCGAACCACCATTTCATCCCGGAGAGCTTGTTATTGGCGCACAAGGAAAATTTTTCGCCCGATCGATCGATAACAACGTAAAGCTTTGCACCAAAATATTTACTGAAGCTGCTCAATTCAAGGGTGCATCAGTAGTTGAAATTCTTCAAAACTGTGTAATCTATAACGATAAAGCACATGGCTATCTTACGGATAAAGCACATAAAGCGGATCGGCAATTGATACTTGAACACGGTAAACCATTGATCTACGGAAAAGAAAAAAACAAAGGGATTATCCTTGATGGCTTACAGCTTAAAACTGTTACCCTTGGCGAAAACGGAGTTACGGAAAGTGATATTTTGGTTCATGATGCCCACAATAAGAATCCATTATTGCATTTGATGCTGGCTACGATGCCACAGCCTGAGCTTCCGGTTGCACTTGGAATTATCAGAGAGGTACAAACCAGAACTTATGATGAGAAATTGGTGGAACAAATGGAGATCGTTAAGGAAGGATCAAAAATTAAATCCATGAAAGATTTGCTTCACAGTGGAAATACCTGGCAGGTTTAAGCAGTATTTGAAATAAAAATTATAATGACCGTTGACCATCGTTAACGGTCATTTTTTATTTAAATAAGTATTTTAATGAGAACCCAAACTTTGGCCCTGTAAGTGAAATTTCCTCTTCAAACTCGGCCTCATACGATGGGATTTCAAGGTCAGGATTGCTTACTTCCCTAACAAAGCTTTGTTGGTAACTGCCTGATTTGTATTCCGCAAATAAATCAATCGAGAATTGCTTTGAGAGTTTTAACTGCAATCCTGCCAACCCGGAAATCAAGCCGGTAGTACCATTAACCGGATCGGGATTGTCCTTATCCACAAAATCCAACCCATACTGAATAAAAAGCCATTCGCCCCCTACACCAATGCATGGGGTAACAAAAGCTAATTTCGCGGGCGAAATGTAATAAATCAGATCCAATGCTACAGGGTTTCCGGTAAGCATCATTGTTGTTTTACCATATTTTGGAATTCTTGTTTCGGTGCGGGTTTGCCAGTAGCCAATGCTCAATTTCGCTACAAAGTCGTTAATAATGGTCATCTCAACAAAACCACTTGCAAAAATATTTGTAGTATAATCTGCATTTCTAAAAACAGAATTTGAATCGTTTTTCCAATAATCCAACCCAGGGTTGTAAACTCCCATGCTTAATCCAAAGCTTCGGATTTTAAAGGTCTGGTTTTCCTTAACACCTTCTTGCGCCTTCAGGCTATCTGAAAATGTCATTAAAAACAAGATCGTAAATATAAAAACCAAAAAACTGCTGCTTAATCTCTTTATCATGAAAAAGTATTTAATTTTATTCCTGTATTCAAACAAATAAAAAAGCATGAAACATTATATGTTTCATGCTTTTCTATTATTTTATTAAAAATTTATCAGCCTCCCCATCCTTGATGGTGGCAATAAGTTTCTTCAACTTTCCAGTTAAACATTTCCTGAGGAAAGTTATTTAATTGCTCAATAAACTCGCCTGTGTAATTGTAAACTTTATAATTGTGTAATTTACAACGGGTAAACAATTGCTGGGCATACATATATCTTGGGCCTATACATCTTGTATCAACAACCTTAATGTCAACATCATAAGTATCATTATACAGATCATAAACAAAAGAAGAAAAGTTAATTGCATAAACATAAGTTCCACAAGCTCCTTCGCTACAGGTTTCTGATTGACCCGACAACTCGTAAGGTGCCCAAACTTCTTCTTTTACCAAGCGATAACCGGTAAAAGTGTACCATATTGAAAAGTGTGGCATTTCAAATGTTGCCATTGTGCGGTCGCTGTTTAATACACCCTCGATAATTTCCCATTCCTGTGTATCTTCATTGAAACTACCTAATAAAAATGGTGCATCACCATTAACAACGCTCGGAATAGTTACCGGAACCTGAAGTGTGGGTTTTGCATCAGTGGCGAAGGTAAGATCGGGTGAAAAACTAAATCCGGACTGGATAGCTCTTTCGCCTTTAACAACAAAATCGCCAAATTTTGCAGGTGTGGGAATGTAAGTAACTGTAACACCAGTGCTGCTTGATACTGCGCCTTCTGGAAATGTTAAAACTGGTGACTGATTAAAATCACTTTCGATGGAAAAGGATGCACCGGAAATATCAACCATCTGCATATTTCCCAATTTACTCAGGTAAAAGTTTTCTTTTGTAACGCCAACAATCCCTTCGGCAGTCTCATCTAAGTTTACAATTGAACTGCTTGCGAGATATCCGGATTTGGATGCTGTGATGACGTAGTTACCAACCTGGTCACCTTCAATTGAAAGCCTTCCGTTTTCAGACTCAAATTCCTGCATAATTCCATCAGGATAAATTACACTTACTGTAAGATTACTGAGTGGATCACCCTGTGCACCGTCATAAACTGCAATTTTAAGTTCATTCAAGGTTTCGGGATTTGGATCAGGCCAATCTGAAGTTCCTACTTTCTTACACTGTGTGAGTGAAAAAATCATTGCACCAGATAAGAGTAATAGAACAAATAGCGATTTGTAAGATTTGGTTTTCATTGTTACTCCTTTTTTATTGTTACTTATTATAATTTACAATTTTAAACTACTAATTAATACCAAGTTTATTTATTTCAATAATTAAACGTTTTTTAACAAAATCCGGATTATAATCCATTAACTCCTCTGTAAGGTTATATCCGGTGTTGTATGTTACCCCATTTTGTGGAAACCCTTTTGCACGATATTTCCAACTAAAAGCCTTTGACGGCCTGACTCTAAACCAGTTAAGTTTCATGTATTTCCCCGGTGGTATCGGAATCGAAAATCTAAAACCACCATCATAATCATCTTTGCTTGCAAAGGCAAAAAATCCAATCTCAACTTCACCAAATTGTCTCAAAACTTCAAATTGAACTGCGGGCACATTAAACAAATAATTTCCAATTTCCAGCCTAATTAGCAAATCATAAGGCTTATACCTGTATTGTGTATTTAAAAGAACTGTGAGATACTTTTGTTTATCATAAAATTCAGTTTGAATCCCTGTAAAAGAAGAATAACCGGTAAACCCAATATTTGCTCCTACTTCAAACCTTCCCTCTATAAAAACTTTTTTAACATCAAAGTTCAATCCGGTTCTGTTTTTATCAAAAAAACCTCCTGTTACATTAAGATAAAAATTATCACTTAAATTAACAAACTGATTAAGGGTAATGTTTCCAGGTCGGATTGTTTCTCGTTCAGCAACAAAGAAAAAATCGTTTTGCACCGGAATTATAATTTGACCTTTAAAAGTTAAACCTTTAGCAAGGGTGGAATTAAGTTCCGGAATAAGGTTAATGTTTGATTCTACCGGATTGTCAAAATTTCCAAATTTTGCTGACCAAGTAGGAATTACAGCCAAATCAACTTTATAAAAAGAAGAATTTGATGCTGTAGAATAAGTCTTAATTCCAGCCACATCAAGTGAAGCTAACATGGAATTCAAAAAATCCTGCCCATCGATTGTACCATTTAAATACAATTCATAATCTTTCAAAGCAAGTAATAATTTAAATACCGGAATCCTGTCTTTTAGTATAACCACCTGAATCACAACTTCTCTCTTATCAAAATTTTGATAAATTGTATGAAGTACGTTTGCTAATGCACGGGGTTCAAATCTGTATCTTCGGTTTTCATAAAATACTTTCAAAGTATCAAAGCTTTCGAAAACCTCCACGTTTTCAAAACCAATGTTTACTAAGGATTCGGTAATAATAATGCTTTTATCCTGTGCATTAATCTGAGTGGAAATACCAAAAATGAGGTAAACAACATGACAAAGAACTAATCCTAAAATCCTGACCCCCTTACGATTAAATAAAGTTTTAATATTTAGCAAGTCATTACATTAGTTACAATTACGCCTACTTTTAACAGTAGATACTTTTTGCAAACATACTACAAAATATTATATAATACAACACTACGCTATGGTTTCAGGTTAAAAAAAATTAATTCTTATTTAAAGAATCCCGGAAAGAAAATTGATCAGTACCTTAGCATTTTGATTTCTAACTACTTTTATAAAAAAAATTATAAATATGCACACATACATTTTATGTTTAAAACTTTTAGGAAATACATTTTAAAAAATCATCTCTTTGATAAAAACCAAAGTATTTTACTTGCAAATAGTGGTGGAATTGATTCAATGGTTATGACGGATTTATTCTTGAAAATGAATATCAGTATAGAATTGATGCACTGCAATTTTAATCTTCGGGGAAATGAAAGTAATGCGGATGAGCACTTTGTTAAAAAATTTGCAGCCGAAAATGGAATCCCAATACACATAAAAAGATTCAACACTTTGGGTTACGCATCAGAAAAAAAAGTATCAACCCAGATGGCAGCAAGAAATTTGCGTTACGAATGGTTTGAAACGTTGATTAACGAAACCGGTTTTCTTTATTATGCAACAGCCCACCACCAGGATGATCAGATTGAAACATTTTTTATTAACCTGTTTCGTGGCACAGGCGTTTCGGGTTTGCGGGGAATCCCCAAAAAAAACGGACACTGTGTAAGACCCTTATTATTTGCCAGCAGAAAAATGATAGAGCATTATGCCCAGGCAAACAATATTAAATTTAGAGAAGACAGTTCAAATTACAAAGACAATTATCTCAGAAATAAAATACGCCACTTTATTTTACCGGCCATAGAAAAGTCCGAAAGCAATTTTAGGAATGGGTTTCAAAATACATTTAACTTTTTGGCAGATGCCGAAAACTTTATAACTAATGAAATTGATAAAAAACGGATCGATTTCATCGAAAACCGAGGCGATCTGTATTTTATTAGTATCGAAAAAATTATAAATGAAAAGAATGGGGCATTTGTGCTGTTTGAACTCTTGAAGCCCTTTAATTTCAATCATCCTACAGTACTCAACATTATTAAATCGTTGAAAAACCAAGCCGGCAAAAGGTTTTTATCACCAACATACGAATTGGTGATAGATAGAGAACATTTGATTATCTCGGAAATTGATGATGAAATTGATAAGTATTATGAAATTGATGAATTTACTAATGAAATCGATGAACCATTAAAAATCAAATTCAAAAAAGAACTTCTTAAGAAGGGCAAATCAATACCTGCAAATAATAATATCGCCTATCTTGATTTTGAAAAACTTCGCTACCCATTAAAAATAAGGAAATATCGAGAGGGTGATAAATTCTCTCCTTTGGGCATGAAAGGCAAAAAAAAGCTATCTGACTTTTTTATTGATGAAAAAATACCCTTGCCCGAAAAAAGAAATATTTGGCTTTTGATTTCGGGTGAAGACATTGCCTGGATTATAAATTATAGAATAGACGACCGATTCAAAATTTCAAGTAACACAACTACGGCCCTGGTTGTGAGTTTAATTTAGATAATATTACAAATAACTCACCTTATCTGTTTTTTTAGTGCTTAAAAAGAAATACTTGGCTCAATTTACTATTTTTGCCAACCTAAAAAACAGACTGTTTTAAACGGCCTTAATCTGAATTGAACAGGTAAGAGATAAATACTTATTTTTTGTAAACGAAAGTTATACTCATCAGCACTTACTAGAATTGATCAAAATGAAGACTACTAATTCTGAAATTTTCAAAATCAAGCGATTGTTGCTCACTCTTTTCGCTATACTTTTTTCTACACTTTTTGCATTTGGCCAAATAGATGAGCCGGTTAAATGGAGCTACGAAAGTATAGACCTCGGAAACAATGAGGCGGAATTGATTTTTAAAGCTACCATCGATAAAGACTGGCATCTTTATTCACAAGATATTCCTGATGGAGGCCCTGTCAAGACCTCATTTTTCTTTAATAAAATTGAGGATTTCGAATTTATTGATAAAAATATTGAAATAGAACAAGTTGAAAATTGGGAAGAAGAAGGGAGCTTTTTATACAGGGTTACTTTTAATGAACCAGCCGCCATCGAAGAAAAAGATCCTGTTTTTAAAATGGTGGTAAAATATTTTGGGCATGAGGCTACTTTTATAAGCAGAATAAAAATCCTAAGTGATCAACCGCTTGTAATCGATGGCTTTCTTGAGTTTATGTGTTGCGATGACGAAAAATGCATCCCTCCGTCAGAAGTGGATTTTGAATTCGCTTTTAATGAAACCTTTTCAAAAGGTGGAATAACAAAAGACACAACACTTTGGTGGCTATTTATCCTTTCTTTTGGCGCTGGCTTTCTGGCAATTTTAACACCATGCGTTTTCCCCATGATTCCCATGACGGTATCTTTTTTCATGCATTCTTCCGACAATAAAGTGAAGGCCAGATTTCAGGCGCTAACTTATGGATTTTCGATTATTGCTATTTATACAATTATAGGAACAATTGTAGCCGTAACCCTCGGAGCAAATTTCGCCAACTGGCTAAGTACCCACTGGCTTCCAAATGTGCTGTTTTTTATCATATTCCTGTTTTTTGCTGCATCATTTCTTGGAATGTTTGAAATAACCTTACCAAGCTGGATGATAAATAAAACGGACAGCAAAGCTGATAAGGGCGGTTTTTCGGGAGCATTTTTTATGGCATTTACGCTGGTACTCGTTTCTTTTTCCTGCACCGGACCTATTGTAGGCGCCATATTGGTTCAATCTGCCGGAGGACAAATCCTTGAGCCTATTATTGGGATGCTCGGGTTTTCACTTGCATTTTCCCTTCCTTTTACACTTTTTGCCTTTTTCCCATCGTGGCTTACCAACCTTCCAAAATCCGGTGGATGGCTAAATTCGGTAAAAGTAGTGCTTGGTTTTGTGGAACTTGCCCTTGGATTAAAATTCCTAAGCATAGCGGATCAAACCTATCACTGGGGCATTCTCGATCGTGAAATTTACCTGGCCTTCTGGATCGTGATTTTCTTCCTGATGGGTTTATATTTATTAGGAAAACTCAAATTTTCGCACGACAGTGATATTCCACACCTGGGAGTTCCCAGGCTATTTATGGCCATCATCACTTTTACTTTCGTGCTTTATCTTCTTCCCGGAATGTGGGGAGCACCACTCAAAGCTTTATCGGGATATCTGCCCCCACAGCAAACCCACGACTTTGATGTAAATACTATAGTTCGGGACAACCTAAGAGTATATGGCGGCGCAAATGGAGGAGAGGCAAATTCAGCAAGAAAAGAGATTTGTGAAATACCAAAATACAGCGACTTTCTCCATTTACCTCACGGGCTGGAAGGATATTTTGATTACGAACAGGGTCTTGCCTGTGCAAAAGAACTCAACAAACCCATCTTTGTCGATTTTACAGGCCATGGATGTGTGAACTGTCGCGAGATGGAAGCCAACGTTTGGGCAAACCCCAAGGTTCTTAAAATGCTACGGGATGATTATATTATTGTGGCCCTGTATGTTGACGATAAAACAAGACTTCCGGAAGAGGAATGGATAGAATCGACGAATGACGGGAAAATGAAAAAAACTGTCGGAAAAAAGTTCGCCGATTTACAAATCACACGATTTAATGTAAATGCCCAGCCATACTATGTGCTTCTTAATACTAATGGTGAGATGCTTGTAGAACCGCGTGCTTACGATCTGGATGTAAATGACTTTGTGAATTTTCTTCAAAAGGGCAAAAAAGAATTTAAGAACAGAAAACCAAAATCAGTGGGTTTCGACCCAACAAAACTTTAGACTTTGATTTTACAATAAAAAAAACCGTCCTTTTGAAGAACGGGCTTTTGTTTTTTTGGGCAGCCAAAGTATTCTAACCATTAAGTATCATACTTCTCCGATCGAGGAGCTTGTTTATTCTTTCTTCGCTCATGCCCGGCTTTTTGAGCAATTCATCAATTTTCCTTAGTTCATCAGAAAAATTTAGTGCTTGGCTTTTAACATCTTGCTTTTGCCCTGGTAAGGTATCAATTACTTCATCTTCTTCAGTTAATTCTTCTTCTTCAAACTCCTCACCAAGTTCCGTTTTTAGATGGGAAATGAATTCTTTCATCATTTGCTGAAAGGGAAATCCCATTTGCGTAAACATGTCCTTTGGAATGTTATTCTTTACCATTTCATAGTTGCTAATAATGAAATCGAGATTTTGAGCAAAAGCAGGATCGAGATGCGAGAATTGCTCAACTTTGGTTTTATCTTTTATTTTTTTAAATAATCTAATGAGCTGCTCAAGATCATTTTCAAAAGAATCGTTTGTATTACTCATAATTGAAATTTTATTTTGCAAAAGTAATAAATCCGAACTATTATATTTTGCGACTACTGCATATTTAGTGAAAAAGCATCTTTTATTGAAAAATGAAATTATTTTAGTTGGCAGTAGCCAGTCCGCAGTGCCGGGCTTTGCCCGTGCATCCTCGAAAAATTACGATAATCATAGATTATCTATTTTTCGGGATTGGCAGTCCGCAGTAGGCAGTCCGCAGTATTCAGTCCATTGAGAACTGCAAACTGCAAACTAACTATCAAAGAATAATTATATCAATAAATAAACTCACAAAAGAATGGCAATAGAGCCAATATCTTAGGATGGGCTAACGATCAAACATCTTGCAAATTTAGTTGACTTTATTACAGGGCCAAACAAAAAAGGAGATCATCGATAATGACAATCTCCTATATTTTATTAAAAAACTATTGTTAATCTGTCATTAATTCGGTGTAATATTTATAAAAATACGGAATGGTTTCGATCCCCTTATAAAAATTGAACAGTGGATAGTTTTCGTTGGGCGAGTGGATGGCATCCGACTCAAGCCCAAAACCCATTAAAATCGATTTCAAACCCAAAACCTTTTCGAAGGTTGAAATAATGGGGATGCTTCCGCCACTGCGAACAGGCACCGGTTTTTTATTGAAAGTATCGGTATAGGCTTTATCGGCAGCAAGGTAGGCTTTCATATCGGTTGGCGAAACGTAAGCATAACCACCATGCAAAGAATCTACTTTTACTTTTACACTTTTTGGAGCAATGCTTTCGAAGTGCTTTTGGAACAACTTCGCAATTTTGTGATGATCCTGATCGGGTACAAGCCTCATTGAAATTTTAGCGTGAGCTGTGGATGCAATTACCGTTTTGGCACCCTCTTCGGTATAACCTCCCCAAATGCCGTTTACATCAAGCGATGGTCTTATGCCGGTGCGTTCCATTGTTGAAAAACCTTCCTCGCCAAACACTTCACCAATATCAATCGACTTTTCATATTCTTTCAAATTAAAAGGCGCTTTGCCCATTTCTTTTCTTTCATCGGCCGGAACTTCCAGCACGTCATCATAAAATCCGGGAATGGTAATTTTGTTGTTTTCATCCTGCAATGAGGCAATCATTTTAGTAAGAATATTGATAGGATTGGCAACTGCACCGCCATACAATCCTGAGTGAAGATCGCGATTTGGCCCGGTAACCGTTACTTCCATGTAAGCCAAACCACGCAATCCGGTAGTTATCGAAGGGATATCCTGAGCTATCATGCCGGTATCAGAAACAAGAATAATATCTGCTTCCAGCATGGCTTTGTTCTCTTCGCAAAATTTCCCCAGGTTTGGCGAACCAATTTCTTCTTCTCCCTCTATCATAAACTTGATGTTGCAAGGCAGGGTGTTTGTTTTCACCATCAGCTCAAAGGCTTTGGCGTGCATAAATGCCTGGCCTTTATCATCATCGGCACCGCGTGCATATATTTTTCCATCCCTCACAACCGGCTCAAATGGTTTAGTATTCCACAAGTCAATCGGGTCAACCGGCATCACATCATAGTGGCCATAAACCATAACCGTGGGTTTTGACGGGTCGATAATTTTTTCGCCATAAACAACCGGATTGCCATCGGAAGGCATAACCTCAGCCTTGTCGGCGCCTGCTGATAAGATGATTTTTTTCCATTCCTCAGCAGCTTTCAGCATATCATTTTTATGCTCAGTTTGCGAACTGATTGAAGGGATGCGAATAAGGTCGAACAATTCCTCTAAAAATCTGTCTTTGTTTTCTTCGATGTATTTTTTAACGTGTTCCATTTTTATAAAACTGTTTTTATTATGATTTGTAAAATATTGGCAATAGCGATTTAGATGTAATTACTTTAACTTTGTAGCTCAAAAATATAAAAGATCGTAAAAGTATAAAAATCAAACGAATTATGACGAAAATCAGGATTGCAATAAATGGTTTTGGACGCATTGGCAGAATATTTTGCCGACAAATGATTGACAATCAAAACATGGAATTGGTTGCAATAAATGATTTGGCAGATCCCCGCTCGCTCTGTCATTTACTCAAATACGACTCTGTACACCGCCGCTTTCCGGGAACAGTGGAACACGATGAAAACCATATCTACATCAAAGGACAAAAAGTTAAAATTTGTAATGTCGAGAACCCGGAAAACCTTCCCTGGGATGAGCTAAAAATAGATGTTGTGGTTGAATCGACCGGCAATTTTGTTAAAAAAGAACAAGCCGAATTGCATTTAAAAGCCGGGGCAAAAAAAGTTGTGATTTCAGCGCCGGCCAAGGGCGAAAGCGATGGGGTTCAATACATCGTGCTCGGCGTTAACAATCATTTAATCAATAAACAAGACCGGATTATCAGCAATTCATCCTGCACCACAAATAATGTTGCACCATTAATTATGATCCTTGATGAGAATTGGGGCGTGGAAAAAGGTTTTATTACCACCGTACATTCCTATACTAAAGATCAGCATTTGCTGGATTCGCCACACAAAGACCTGCGGCGGGGAAGGGCTGCGGCTTATTCGATAGTACCCACAACCACAGGAGCCGCCAAAGCAGCAACAAAAATATTTCCACACCTTAAAAACAACCTCGGCGGCGCAGGTATCCGGGTTCCGGTACCTGACGGTTCATTAACCGACTTAACCTGCACTTTACGCGAACCGGCGAGCATTGAAGCCATAAACCAAAAATTTAAGGAAGCTGCCAATGGAAAACTTAAGGGAATATTGGAATATACCGAAGACCCTATTGTAAGTATGGATGTGATTGGCAATACCCACTCGGCCATTTTCGATTCGGGGTTGACCGCGGTATTGGGCGAAAAGAATAAGCTTGTGAAAGTAGTTGCCTGGTACGATAACGAGATGGGGTATTCTTCGAGGCTGGTTGAACTGATCGAAAAATTTGTTTAATCCCGTAGTTTCTCCCGCAGATTTCGCTGATTAGCGCAGAAAAAATCTGCGTTAATCAGCGAAATCTGCGGGAAATTAATTAGAGCTTTCAAATTTCTTTAATTCAAACTTTTCTCCATCAAAAACACCATAGGTGTAAAATTTTATCCAGTCGCCTAAGTGGATATAAAAGCTATTGCCACCCAAATGATGAACATTTGAAATATGCCAATGCCCGAAAATAAAGTAATTTATGCTTGGATCTTTTTGCAATTGTTCGCGACAAAAAATAGCAAGCCTCGAATTATCAATATCTTCAAATAATTTATCCTCTTTTTTTATGGCCTCAGGTAGTTCGTTGGCATATCTGCTACGCCTCGACCAGTAAAGTCCCATTCGGGTGCCTATATCGGGATGAAGCCAATTGAACAAAAACCTGTTAATTTTCCTCTCGAAAACATACTTGATAAATTTATAGCCATTGTCGCCCGGCCCCAAGCCATCGCCATGCGAAAGAAAAAACCGCTTCCCGTCGAAATCTCTGATTACCGGTTTGCGGTATAGTTTCAAGCCTATTTCTTTTTCAAGGTAATCGAAGGCCCACATGTCGTGGTTTCCTCTAAAAAAATGGATTGGGATTCCTGAATCTGTAATTTCGGCAAGCTTGCCAAAAAGCCTGACATAGCCTTTTGGGATTACGGTTTTGTATTCGAACCAAAAGTCGAAAAGATCGCCCATGAGGAAAATTTCTTTAGCATCAGTTTTTACATAATCGAGCCATCGGATGAAGCGTGCTTCCCTGAGTTTACTTTTTTCAGGATTGGGAATCCCAAAATGAAAATCGGAGGCAAAGTATATTTTCTTATTTTTCTTCAAAATCTTAATCTACAAAACCCGGCAAAAGTAAGCAAAGAATGATAAGTTTAGTCTAAAAACCACAATACTACTGATTTTTAGCCCATTTTACCCCAATCCGTCAGATGACGGAAGCTGTACTAAAAATCAGTAGTTTGGGGAAGTCCCCTTCAGGGGATTTAGGGGTAAGGTGGCTTTTTAGATTGGTCTCAATAATTTAAATAAGATTACTCTGCATTTGCAAGACGTAAACAAGCATCTTTCAACTCACTAAAATTAGAAGTTTTTGTTACAATAATCCCACTTTTATCGATCAGGAAAAAATATGGGAGTTGCTTTGGAATCCTAAAAAGTTGGCTAACCGGGCCATCTCTACCATTTTTATCAGCAACATTAATCCAACCCGTTTTCTCAATTTGAACTGCTGATTTCCAAAATTTTTCTTTGCTGTCGAGCGAAACAGCATAAATTTCAAAATCCTGAGCTTGGAAATCCTGGTACAGAACTTTTAATTGCTGCATATCTGCGCGGCTTTCGGGAGACCACGATGCCCAGAAAAACAGGATAACATTTTTCCCTCGCAAATCTGCCAAAGCCTTCATCTGCCCGTCAATGCCTGGCAGGCTAATTTCAGGAATTTCTTTACCAACGGCAATCCGCACTTCGGCCTTCTTTCGATTGGCATCTTTTTGCCGGGCAGCAACAACCCTTTTGTGGTTTTCGATTACGTGTGGATTGCCGGGAAATTTCTTGTTTAAATTTTCATCGATAAGCGAAAATAAATCAAGATTTTGTTCAAGATCAAAAATTGCTTTACCTGCAAATGATTGATTAAATAGCAGGATTGAAGCCAGTGAAGCCGGGTTTTTTCGAATTAGGTTTTCTGTAAATTTTCTTTGATCAAGAATAGTTTTTTCGATTGCACGATCGATCCTGGCACTAACAAGGTAAAAAGTATCCAAATCCCTGCTTTCAAAAAACACCCGGCGCAAGGAGTCAATTTTGAAATAATAAAAACTGCTTTTCGAATAAAACTGCTGAAGTACACGGGAGTCTTCATTTCCTTTTACCTGGTAAGAAAGTTTGTGGGAATCCGGCTTTATATTTATCTCTAAAGTATCCCCTTTATCCATCACAAGAGAAATTGGGTCTTCATTTCCAAAATATAAAAGGTAATAGCTTTGCTGCGTTGGGTTGGTATGAAACTGAAATTGGCCATTTTTATCAATTGCGGTCGAATCGAGTTCAAGAATCCCGAAAGGTTTCAGTTCCTCAAACTTTATGCTTACTCCTTCTGCCCCGGAAAAAACTCCATTAATTAAGGCAGTATCAGGATTAACATGTTGCTTGCAAGAAGCGAACAAAATCAAAATAAAAAACCAAAGATAATTTTTACTCATCTATAAATGAAATTAGCATTATTGTTTTTAACAACGCAAAGTGTTTATAATTCTTGTTAAGCAACGTAATTTCCTGTGTCAGCGTGTGTTGGGGCAGGAATACTCTTTGGCAGGTTTTAGTCGGTCTTACGGTTGCCTTTTCAAGTTTCAAGCCTCGGAAAAGGAGGCCTCAAAGTGAAATGACAAGTTCAAATAGATTTCTTGCCGCACGTGCGGCATCGAAACGACCCCGTCAACTGGTTGAGTTGGGAGGAGCCTGAGACTGAGAGGTCTGTTTAATAGACAGGTTTTCCGCATCTTACAAAAAGTTGTCATTGGCAGCAACCTGACAATGTGTATTACTGCAAAGTGTCAGGATTTTTCTTTCTTTTCAATCCTTTTACTTCTTTGTATTGCGATGGAGTTAGTCCGAAAGTCGCTTTTGATATTTCTGCTGTTAATATTGCATATTCAATTTGTTGTCTCACTCCACGTTTTTTCCATTCGTCTGTTAACTCATCACGAATCGCAATACTTCGCATTCGTTTTTCAATCCAGTCATCTGAATATCCCTTTGCTTTATAAATCTCTCTTGCACGTCGTGAAGCTAATTCCGGATTTTCAATTTCTTCTAATCTTTCATATCCGACCTTTGCAAGCCATAGCTTGAATGGCTCTGCTTTTGGTGAAGGAATTGATTGGATTATTCTGAACAATCCTTCGGTATTGGCACAACTCATTTTTTGCTTGCCACCAGAGGTATCCATTAAAAGGGTAGGTACAATTTGTACCCACCCTTTGGCAAGTTCTTTATCCCTCAACTTCATGCGCTTAACATACTGTTTTGGGTCTTTGCTATCAGTTAAAACAGCTACAACATCTTCTACAGCAAAATACCATTTCTTTTCTTCATCATTCCAAACCGAACGAATTTGCTTACTTTCAAAGAGTTTTATATTTGACATTGATACGAAATATTAGTAGTCTTACAAAGATAAAACAAAGTCCTAAAAGTCTGATTTAAAGTTTGAATTATTCCTTTATTATCTTTTCAGATAACAAAATATTTTCATTCAAGCTGAAAAAAGGATAACGATGAGTACGCAAATATTGAGTAATTTCACGGCAATTTCTTAACAGCATGATCAAAAAGCTAAGCTATATCCTCATAATTATTAGTTTTTGCACCGGCATGGCTGCAAATGCCCAGCAATACCTTGTGGTACAAAAGCGGGGTACTGTAAAAAATTACAAATACGAAGTTGGTAATAAAATTTCGTTTCAAACTAATAAAGGAGATTTCTACGTAAAAGGATCGATTTCAAAAATGACTGACAGCACAATTTTTATTGATAATCTTTATAATTTTGAACTGGAAAATATTGGCATAGTGCTTAGGCAACGAAGGTTTTGGAAGAAATTATCGAAGCAGTTCTTTATAAGTGGAGGTATTGCCTATGTTACCATTGTAGGCATAAATGGAGTGATTAATAACGACAGCCCCCTGATCGATGAGCAAACCCTGATCATTTCAGCAAGCATGGTGGCCATTGGTTTATTGTTGAAGCCCTTTATTGTTAAAAAAATGGATGTAACTGAAAAGTGGCAGCTTAAAGTACTTGATTTTAATAATATAACACCGGATGGGGATAATCGTTAATCGTTATTAGATTGGCAGTCCACAGTAGGCAGTTGGCAGTCAATAGCATATAGTCGGCAGTTTCTTGTGAATGAGGACTGAGGACTGAATACTGTGGACTGAATACTGTGGACTGAATACTGTGGACTGAATACTGTGGACTGAATACTGTGAACTGAGGACTGAATACTGCCTACTGTGGACTGAAGACTGCCGACTGTGAACTGAGGACTGAAGACTGCCTACTAATCTACCCCGCTGTTTCTAATTTTTCGATCATTCCAAGAATCAAACCTGTCATTTTAGGTTCAACAAGGCTTGCTGCATCAATCACGGCATCGTGGCTGATATACTCAATTTTACCTTCAACACCTAAATCGGAAATCACCGAAACCGCGAAACATGAAAGATTCCCATGCCGGGCAACAATGGCTTCAGGTACTGTTGACATCCCCACGGCATCGACACCGATAAACCGGATGTATTTGTATTCGGCGGGTGTTTCGTAATTGGGCCCGGAAACCGCGGCATAAACTCCCACTTGATAATCAATGGTTTTTTCTTTTGCAACCTGCCTTGCCAAATCGATCAACTTTTTATCGTAAACCTCACTCATATCAGGAAAACGAGGCCCGAGCCTTTCATCATTAATTCCAATAAGCGGATTTTGCCCGGTAAGATTGATGTGATCTTCAACAATCATCATATCACCAATCTTAAAATTCAGATTGGTTCCACCACTGGCATTGGATAAAAACAAATGTTTTATTCCAAGAAAATTAAATACACGGATGGGTAGTGTCACTTCCTGCATTGTATATCCCTCGTAAAAATGAAAACGGCCTTTAAGCGCAACTACCCTGGTGTTTTTAACTGTCCCAAAAATAAGCTGCCCGTGATGGCCTTTAACAGTTGATACCGGAAAATTGGGAATTTCTTCGTAGGGTATGCTATGTTCAATTTTAATTTGATTGATAAAATTTCCTAAACCTGTGCCTAAAACAATTCCAATCTCAGGGTTAAAATTAGTTCTCTTCTTTAAAAACGCTACCGTCTCCTGAATTTTCTCGTACATATTCTTTAATTTGTTTATTGAAATCTGTTCTGAATTCTTTGTGAATCTTTACTTTGATAGGTAAATAATAAATTGGCAATCCAATAAGCTCATCGGGAACTTTTGGAATTGCAATACGCATTGCATCTTTTTCGGTGGTGATAATGATTTTATTTTGTGTAAAGATATTTTCAAATTTGGTTCTAATCTTTTGATAATCCGATTTTGAATAATTATGATGGTCACCAAAAACAAGCGTATCCAAATGGTTTGACATGTTGAGTATCTTTTCTTGTAAAGGATAGACGTTGGCTATTCCGGCAAAAAGTAAAATCGAACTTATTTTTTCTTTTGGTGGCTTAATATCCAAACCCGGTAATGGCAAAAGCTTTCCATAAGAGATGTGAGAAAAATATAGTTTTTGATGATCCTTTGGCTTAATGAGTTTATGGATTCTGCGCACGGTAATGGGCGAAAGCATTTTGCCTGTTTTAGTCACTATAATAATATCAGCTCTTCGTGCCCCACGGCGAAATTCGCGCAATGTACCCACAGGAAAGGGATAATCTTCGGGAAATAAATTATGAAAATCAGTGAGCAAAATGGAAATACCAGGCTTTACTGCGCGATGCTGAAATGCATCATCAAGCAAAACCAAATTGGTTTGTGGCACTACTTCCATCACTTTATTTATTCCCCTTACCCGTTTTTCATCCACCGCCACGACAACATTTTTATACTTCTTTTTTATTTGTAATGGTTCATCCCCTATTTCCCGGGCATCAGAATTATCATCAGCAATCCTGAACCCTTTGGTCTTGCGTTTATACCCCCGGCTAACAATTGCAATATTAAAATCCCTTATCAGTAAATCAATCAAATTTTCGATATGAGGCGTTTTACCAGTACCACCCATCGAAAGATTTCCAACAGATATTACGGGAAAGTCGAATTTGGTGCTTTTAAAAAAACCCCAATCATAGCATAAATTCCTCAAACAGGATATCATGCCATAAAGCATTGCAAAAGGGTACAGTAAAAACAAGAATATCTTCACCTTTGTATTTATTAATTATTTATCTATCTCAATAAAATGTAATATTATTCAATTTATTCGTAAACAATAGCAAATCAAAACTTTATTTATGTATTTGTGTATGAAAATTTTCTGTTAAAATATTCACAAAATTGGTCAGTGGTCTCCGGGCCATCATTTCTATCAATGGATTCATGTCTGCTTTTAATTCAAAAAATCCTTCTGATATTTCGTTCCCAATATTTTGAAAATGAAAATACAGGACAAAATTCACCTTTGAGCCTCCACTTGAGGGGAATTCGAATTGTTGCATCCCAACAAGCTCACCTTTGGTCATGCCAAGCTTTCCAAGATTTTTAATAAAAAACGAACAGCTCATTTCATCAGCGTACCAATCTTCGATCTGTTCAGGCATTATCTGCCTGAAGTTTTGCATATCGCTTAAATAATTCGCAACTTTTGCTCCTTCAACCTTAAATGATTTGCGCTCTGCAGTAATATTTTTCATAATAAAAAATTATTTACCATTCCAGGTTTCCGGGTTTAGTCTCCAGGCCGCCAAAACTTTTTGATCCTCTTCGGTAATGTAACCATCGTGCAGTGCCTGCACAAGTAAATGATGGTAGTCAGACAGTGAATAGGTCCTGCATTTAGCCTCAATACATTTGTCATCAGCCAGCTTAAACCCATAAGTAAATATCGACAATAAACCCTTAACATTGCAGCCTAATTCGCGAACAGCCTTAACAGCGCTTAAACTGCTGCCACCGGTCGAAATTAAATCTTCGATAACAACCACACTTTGCCCTGCCTCCAGAACACCTTCAATTCGGTTGCTTAGTCCGTGCCCTTTGTTGGAGCTACGCACGTAAGCAAAAGGTAAGCCCAAGTCCTGCGCAACCAAAATTCCATGCGGAATGCCTGCGGTGGCTACTCCAGCAACTACATCAATATCACCAATTTCTTCGGTAATAATTTTAACAAATTCCTGCCTGATGTAGTTTCTTATCACAGGAAATGAAAGCGTGATCCGGTTATCACAATAAATTGGCGATTTCCATCCTGAGGCCCAGGTGTAGGGCTCGTTCAGATTAAGTTTAATAGCCTTAATTTGCAATAAAAACTCGGAAATCTTAAGTGCGGTTTCTTCTTTAACAATCATGTTGTAGGGGGGTATTATGTATGTAATGCTAAAAACTCTTCGCTAAACCTTATAATCATATTTTATTACTGAAAGATTCTCGTTGGCCTTTATGATCTTTCCTTTCAAATTTTCTTTAAAACCAACTACCCTTTCACCTAAAGCTGCATCGGCGGTAGCCAGGATTTGTGCAGCAAGAATACCTGCATTTTGAGCTCCATTGATGGCCACTGTGGCTACCGGAATTCCGGGAGGCATTTGAACAATGGCAAGTAGCGCATCTAATCCATCGAGTGTGGCTTTTATAGGTACACCAATCACGGGTATCGGCGTCATGGCAGCGATAACACCCGGCAAATGTGCAGCCATTCCTGCTCCGGCAATAATAACACCTATACCTCGCTTTTGTGCTGATTTGGCAAATTCCTCCACTTTTTCCGGGGTGCGGTGGGCCGATAACGCGTTCATTTCAAATGGTACTTTCAACTCATTTAAAACCTTTGCTGCCGCCTCCATAACCGGAAGGTCGGAGGTACTGCCCATGATAATACTAACTTTTGGAATCATTTGAAAATCAATTTAAAAATGTGGGGGGCAAATTTAATACTTCTTTCAAATTTATGGTTGTCAATTAGGTTTATCTTTGCATAAATATTTAAAATCAGCACAATGAAAGAGGTAACAATTCACGACAAAACTTTCGAGATTTCAATAAACTCAAGAACAATTCAAAAAACAATTGATGAAATGGCCATTACAATGGCTAAAGATTTACACGACAAAAACCCTTTGTTTCTTGTCGTTTTAAATGGGGCTTTTATGTTTGCCGCAGATTTGTTAAAGCACTTCGATTTCAACTGTGAGATTTCATTTGTAAAGCTCTCATCTTATGTTGGCACACACACCACTTCCGTTGTAAGAGAATTAATCGGACTCGATGAAGTGCTTCACAACCGTACCGTTGTAATTATCGAAGATATTATCGACACCGGGATCACTATGGCCAATACCATTCCCAAATTAATTAAGCTTGAAGCCAAAGAAGTAAAACTTGCTACTTTGTTGTTTAAGCCCAAAGCCTTTCAAAAAGACTATAAAATTGATTACATTGGCATAAAAATACCCAATGATTTTATTGTTGGCTATGGTTTGGATTATGATGGGCTTGGCCGTAATTTGCCTGATATTTATAAACTGAAACAATAAAGCATGGGGAATTCAAATTTTGTTGATTACGTTAAAATCCATTGCAAGTCAGGCGATGGCGGGGCAGGATCGGCACATTTCTACCGCGACAGAACCACGGCAAAAGGTGGTCCTGATGGTGGAGACGGTGGCCCCGGAGGGCATGTGATAGTTCGTGGAAATCAACAATTATGGACATTGCTCCATTTAAAATACACAAAACACATAAAAGCCGAGCATGGTGAGAATGGCGGTGGGCAGCAAAGAACCGGGGCAAACGGAAAAAGTGTAATCCTGGAAGTGCCTTTGGGCACAGTGGCCCGCGATTTTGAAACCGGGGAAGTTGACTTCGAAATTACAAGCGAGGGGGAAGAAAAAATATTCCTGCCCGGTGGACGAGGCGGGAAAGGAAACGAACATTTCAAGTCGGCCACGCTGCAAGCACCCAAGTTTGCACAACCCGGCGAAGATGGCCAGGAAAAATGGAAAATTCTTGAGTTAAAGCTTTTGGCCGATGTAGGGCTTGTTGGATTTCCGAATGCCGGAAAGTCAACACTACTGTCGGTAGTTTCAGCAGCCAAACCCGAAATTGCCGATTATCCATTCACCACGCTTAAGCCCAATTTAGGGATTGTAAGCTACTTCGATCATAAATCATTCGTTATGGCCGACATACCCGGCATTATCGAAGGAGCCCATGAAGGAAAAGGTTTGGGGCTAAGATTTCTCCGCCACATCGAACGTAACTCCATTCTGCTTTTTATGGTTCCTGCCGACTCGAATGATATCCGGAAGGAATACAACATTTTGCTCAATGAACTCAAACAATACAATCCTGAACTTTTGGATAAATCAAAAATCCTTGCCATCACCAAATCTGACCTGCTTGATGAAGAATTGACACAAGAAATAAAAAAAGATCTTCCGGACTTGCCCCATGTTTTTATATCATCCATTACAAATTACGGAATTCCACAGCTAAAAGATTTAATCTGGAAGGAATTAAATAACCCTATAATTTCATAGCCATCTTGATTGACGCGTTGAATCATATCGATACAGAACTATTTCTTTTCCTGAATGGCTTACACAACAATGTTTTCGATTTTTTGATGTACTGGGTCAGCAACAAGTACATCTGGATACCCATGTATGCTTTCCTGATTTTTTTGATTATAAAAAAGTATAAAAAACAATCGTGGTTAGTTTTGCTGATGGTGGCCTTGCTTATCACTGCAAGCGACCAACTTACTGTATTTATGAAAAACTACTTTCAACGCCCCAGGCCTTGCCATCAGGAAGACCTCCAACTACTGGTGCATCTTGTAAAAGATAAGTGTGGAGGGGCTTATGGATTTGTATCTTCCCATGCTTCAAATTCATTTTCACTCGCTGTTTTTCTTATCCCTATCCTCAAACCATCCTACCCAAATTTTAAGATTCTAATTATATTTTGGGCTGCTTTGGTGGCCTGTTCGAGGGTTTATCTTGGTGTTCATTTCCCCGGAGATATCCTGGCCGGCGCATTTACCGGAGTTATTCTTGGGTTTCTCTTCTCAAAAGTTTTCTTTCTAATTCAGCCTTCAAGGTAAAACAATTTCGGCTAAGTGTGGTTATTTTACTAACTGTGACATGATGACAGTTTAAATAACCATAACTGAACATTTGGCAATTAATCATTAAATTTGCACAAAAATTTGAACTAAATACTATGGAATTACAAACCATAAAACAAAGATTTGGAATAATCGGGAATAGCCCCGAGCTCAATCGTTTGCTTGATATAGCCATCCAGGTTGCGCCCACCGATTTAACGGTTTTAATATCGGGCGAGAGCGGAACCGGAAAGGAAGTGTTTCCAAAAATAATTCATCAGCTTAGTGCCCGTAAACATGGTCCATACACTGCTGTAAACTGTGGTGCAATCCCCGAAGGAACTATTGATTCCGAATTGTTCGGACACGAAAAAGGATCGTTTACCGGAGCCCATGAAGCGCGCAAAGGATACTTTGAAGTGTCGAATGGAGGAACTATTTTTTTGGATGAAGTTGCCGAACTTCCCGTTTCAACACAGGTAAGACTGCTACGTGTGCTTGAGATCGGTGAATTTATTAAAGTTGGTTCATCGAAAGTGATTAAAACTGATGTACGTGTTATAGCTGCTACGAATATCAATATCCCCGAATCGATCGAAAAAGGGAAATTCAGGCAGGATTTATTTTACAGATTAAGCACTGTTCCTATAAATATTCCCCCATTACGACAGCGCCGGGAAGATATCCATTTGCTGTTCAGGAAATTTGCCACCGACTTTGCTGAAAAATACCGTATGCCATCCCTTGAACTTACCACCGATGCGGTTGAGCTGCTTAACAACTACCGGTGGGATGGAAATATAAGGCAACTAAAAAATATTACAGAACAGATTTCGATTATTGAAAACGATAGGAACATTGATGCAAAAACACTTTTAAAATACCTGCCCGAAGCCTACGTTCCAAAGCTTCCCGTGCTATATTCAAAAAAGGATGAAAACAAAGATATGAACGAAAGGGATATCTTGTATAAAATCCTTTTTGATATGCGTAAGGATGTTACTGATTTAAAAAAAACCGTGCTTGAACTAATCCAAAACGGCAATGTGAGCGAGTTCCAGCAAAACAATCCTCAACTTGTAAGAAAGCTCTTTCACGACATTAGCAACAATAAACAAGAAGAGGAAGAAATTGAAATACAAACCGATTTTGAGCCCTACCAGGACGCTACCGTGCAGGACACCGAGGAGGTTGAGGAATCGCTTTCGATTGCACTTAAAGAAGCCGACCTTATTAAAAAAGCACTTGAGAAACACAAGGGAAAACGAAAGGCAGCAGCACGGGATTTGGGTATCTCGGAAAGAACACTGTATAGAAAAATTAAAGAATACGACATTAATTAAAAGCATCAAATGATAAAAACAGGCCAATACATTCTTGCAGGTTTTGTTGCGTTTGCAATTGCATCCTGCAGCATGAATTACAGTTTTACGGGTGCATCAATTCCACCCGAGGTAAAAACAATTCGCATTGAACAGTTTCCAAACAATGCACCTTTGATAAACCCAACACTCAGCCAGGAAATAACCGATGCGCTCAGGCAAAAATTTCAATCGCAAACAAGCCTTATTATTGTAAACCAGGGGGGTGATCTTGTAATTGAAGGTGAAGTTTTTGAGTATAATACCCGCCCTGCATCCATACAAAGTGATGATATTGCTGCACTCAACAGATTAACTATTTCAATCAGGGTTACTTACACAAATACCATTGATGAAACACAAAGCTTTTCGGATGAGCGATTTTCGAGGTATGAGGATTACGACAGCACCGAAGACCTGATTACGGTTGCCGAAACCCTTGTTCCTGTAATTACTGAATACCTTGTTGAAGATGTTTTTAATAAAACTGTTGTTAACTGGTAATGTACATCATTGGTTAAGTTAATGTTAACATCTGAAAAAGATTTAAAATAACAAATCCAAAAAATTTCGAAATTTACATGGCACTAATTAAAAGTTTGAATGGTATAACACCAAAATTTGGAACAGATGTTTTTCTCGCCGAAAATGCTACCATTATTGGGGATGTAGTTATGGGAAATGATTGCAGCGTATGGTTCAACGCGGTGATAAGAGGCGATGTTCATTATATAAGAATTGGCAAGCAAGTAAACATTCAGGACGGTACCATCATACATTGTACCTATAAAAAAGCTCCGGTGAATATAGGAAATTATGTATCCATTGCCCACAATGCCATCGTTCATGGTTGTACTATTCACGACAATGTGCTTATTGGCATGGGCGCTATTGTTATGGATGGTGCAGTAATAGAAAGCAACTCGATAATTGCCGCCGGAGCCCTTGTATCAAAAAACACCATCGTAAAATCGGGATCGGTTTACGCAGGAGTTCCTGCAAAAAAGATTAAAGACATTGATAAAGCCCTGGCTGAGGGTGAAATACAGCGTATTGCAAACAGTTACACCATGTATGCCGGCTGGTATAAACAAGAATAGTCTTTCCGGCGAGACCCCTTAATCCCCCGCCTAACCGGCGAGGCTGGCCTAAAGGGGGAAAACCTACGCTATCAGTGCGTTGGCTGGTTCTCCCCTTCAGGGGAGTCCACCTTACCAGCGAGGCAGGTTAGAGGGGGTGTGTGGTGGATGGTGTCTATATAGACCGACACTAAATAGTTAATTCATCCACCTATAAACAATTACTATTAAATAATTGTTAATTGATAAGCGATCTGCAATAAAATATGCGGATCTAATGTTTTTTGTGTCATTTTTGTAAAGAATTAAAGAAAGGATAAGTAATGAAAAAAGTTCGATTAGGCTTGATGGGATTTGGCGAAATTAACCGCCATCTATATCGTCTTTGCCTTGAAGATGAGTCGATCGAGGTAGTTGCTATTAGCGACATTGGCCGACCGGAGATTTTGGTTTATTTGTTAAACTCAGAATCAAAAAAAATTAAATCAGATGCTGCTGTTACCCTTGATGGGCATTACCTTGTATCAAAAAATGGCAGGGCTCGTTTTGTAAGAGGCATAACTCCTGAGGATGTTCCATGGGATGCTTTTGATGTAGATGTAGTTGTTGATGCCACGGGTAAATATCGCACAAGAAAGGAAATGGAAGGACACCTCGAAAGTGGTGCAAAACGTGTAATTCTTTCCTCACTTCCCGAAGAAGATATTGATCGTATTGTAATCAATGGCATCAATAATCATCACATGAAAAAATCTGATAAACTTGTATCAGCAGGGTCTTCAACTACCAATGCTACTGCAATAATGCTCAAGATTTTGGATGAAGCCTTTGGTGTTGATTATGCAATGCTCACAACCGTGCATTCCTATACCGCCGACCAGCCCTTAAGAGATACTGCCGGCCACGATTTTAGAAGAAGCCGTTCAGCAGCTGAAAACATTATACCAAACGAAACACCTACACCGTACTGGATTCAGAAAATTATGCCTGAATTTAAAGGTAAAATTGAAGGAACAGCCTTAAATGTGCCAATACCAGCCGGATCACTTTTAGACCTTTCGTTGGTACTTAAAAACACTAAGGTCAGCATTCAGGATATTAATACAGCCATCGAAACTGCAGCAAAAAACTATGTTGGTATTCTTGAGGTAACCGAAGATCCAATTGTATCAGTAGATGTTGTAGGAAATCGCCATTCGGTAATCTTTGATAAACAAGCTACCATGCGTTCGAAAGGCAAAATGGTAAAAGTGCTTACATGGTATCACAATACACTGGCAATGGCTTCCAGAATTAAAGATCTTATCCTGGAATATCAAAAACTTAACGAGAAAGGAGCTTCGAAATGAGAGTAGCAATTAACGGATTCGGGCGTATTGGAAGATCAGTTTTCAGAATTTTAAACGCACGCAAGGATATCGATGTGGTTGCCATCAACGACCTCTTTGATGATCAGGTTTTAGCCTACCTGCTTAAGTACGATACCGTAATGAGTGGCTTTGGCCAAAAAGTATTTATTGAAGGTGATTATTTGGTAACACCAAACGAAAAGGTAAAAATGCTTACCATTAAAGATTCGGCACAATATCCATGGAAAGAACTTAAAGTGGATGTTGTTGTGGAATCAACCGGTGTATTTCGTAGCAGAGAATCATTAATGCCTCATATTAAGGCAGGCGCTAAAAGAGTAATTCTAACTGTTCCATCAAAGGATGAAATTGATGCAACCATTGTTGTTGGTGTAAATGATGAAGTGCTCAAGCCTGAGCATCAAATTATATCAAATGCAAGCTGCACCACCAATTGCCTGGCTCCCATGGCCAAAGTACTCAACGATGCCTTTGGGATTGTTGAGGGTCTTATGACAACTACACACGCTTACACAAACGACCAACGCCTTGCCGATGTACCCCATAAAGACTGGAGACGTGGACGTGCTGCTGCCGAAAACATTATTCCAACAACTACAGGCGCTGCACGCGCTGTTGGTGTAGTAATTCCCGAACTTGCCGGAAAACTTGACGGCATGGCATCAAGAGTTCCTGTGCCTGACGGATCAGTGGTTGACCTTTTTGTTGAACTCTCAAAAGATGTAAGCGTGGCTGATATCAATGCCGCTGTAAGGCTTGCAGCCTCAACTCCACAAATGAAAAATATTCTTTATTACAGCGAAGAACATCTTGTTTCTACCGATATCGTGGGAAACTCCTACTCATCCATTTATGATGCTGAATATACAAAGGTGCTTGGTAAACGCTATGTAAAAACACTCAACTGGTACGACAATGAATGGGGGTATTCAAATCGTGTTGTTGATCTTATTACAAAGTTCAAAGAATTTAAATAGTAAGTTAACTACTATTAAGTTTAAAATAATTCAACTCAGAGGGCGCAATAAGCGCCCTCTTTTTTTTTGAACCCTTACAGTCCCGCACGTGCGGGATAAAACTCTGTCAGGGTTGAGCAAGACAATTTTCCACTTCTTAAAAAAACAGCATCCTTAATATTATTGTTGCCAATAAAAGTGCAGGTATGATAATTCTCTAAAAAGGCATATTCAAATTCAATGGATATTAAAACAAAATATAGGGGTACTAAAAATTAAACCCCGCTATTTAAAAAATAGCAGGGTTACTTGTAATCCTCTTTCAAAAACGTTAGTAAAGCAAAGAAAACAAAAATTTCAGTGCCTTTCCAAACATTAAGTTTTTTTTTGATTCCGGTTAATTAGTGCGTGTCCATAAAATCGGTACTTTTCTGATTTTGCCAGCGCGACCCCTTAATCCCCTAAAGGGGAGACCCCTCGCTGCCAGTGCGTTGGATAGTCCTCCCCTTTAGGGGAGTTAGAGGGGTGTGTGGTGGATCGCGAGATTAAAGACCGACTCTAATTAGAGTTCGTCTTTAAAGTAACATATAGAAAAATATACGATTTCAGATTAACGATTTTAGATTTAAGATGTTGGTGATAATCAGTAAAATCTAAAATCTCCAATTCCCGCACGTGCGGGATCAATCTTAAATCAAAAAATCGTTGACTTTATGGACACGCACTAATTAGTGTGTGTCCATAGAGTCAGATCTTTCCTGATTTTGCCAGCGCGACCCCTTAATCCCCTAAAGGGGAGACCCCTCGCTGCCAGTGCGTTGGATAGTCCTCCCCTTTAGGGGAGTTAGAGGGGTGTGTGGTGGATCGCGAGATTAAAGACCGACTCTAATTAGTGTCCGTCTATTAACTTTATATTGTTGATAACTAATACGATAT
>CAZQIV010000086.1:0-30117 GCA_964593705.1 uncultured Lentimicrobiaceae bacterium
GGGTGGGGCGTGGGGGGGGGGGGGGGGGGGGGGGGGCCCCCCCCCCCCCCCCCCCCCCCACCACTCGAATAGCTAATGCCTTGTCATTCCGAACGCAACTGCCTGCCCCGACACTTCGGGGAAGTGAAGTGAGGAATCTTTTTTTCTTTCCATCATTTTATCGGATACTAATGATAAATAAAAGCCAGTGCCTAACAGCAAATCATGGCACACAGCCGGTTAACGGTCATCTGGAAAAATGAGTAGATAATTAAACATACGAGTATTCAAAAAACATTTTGCAAGTAAACGGCTGCGAGCCATATTTGCGGAACGATCCAACAAACAAACTGATATTTCAGCTTGTAAAAAATCAAATTCTTCCACCACTCGAATAGCAATAGTAATAATTTGAGATTACTACTGAAATAAAGTATCTTTGTCGAAATTATACTAAGATTGACAGTTGCAAATTACATAAAACAATTATTATCCTACGAGGAATATTCATTCTCCTTAAATGAATTGTTTGAGAATCTCAAAAAAAATGAAACTTCCATAAAAAGTGAACTATCCCGGTTAATTGCTAAAAAAGAAATAGTAAACCTCCGAAAAGGATTTTATCTTATTATAACCCCAAGATATTCATCGGTTCAAAAATTGCCCATTCAACTTTATTGCGAAAAACTTTTTAAATATTTGGACAGAAATTACTATGTAGCTCTTTTTTCGGCTGCAAAATTTCATGGTGCAAGCCATCAACAGGTTCAACGAGACTACATAATAACTGAGAAGCCAAAGTTGAACGACATCTCAAAAAACACCATTGATATTCGTTTTTTCACAACAAGTAACTGGATTAGCAAGAACATCCAAATAAAAAAATCTGATGCAGGCATATTTAAAGTTTCAAGTCCTGCCCTGACAATTGTTGATTTAATTCATCATCAAACAAAGCTGGGAGGTATTAACAGAATGCTTGCAGTTATTGAAGAATTGTCAGAAGAATTAAAGGAACCGGATTTAGTTGAACTTTTAAATTGGTATCCAAATAAAAGCACATTACAACGGTTTTGTTTTTTATTGGAAGAACTTGGAATTAATGAAGATTTTCAGGAATTAATATTTATGAAATTAAAAACAACAAATTTCTTTCCTGTTTTACTTAGCCCAAAGTCAAATGAAAAGCCCGGGGCTGTAAATAATAGGTGGAAGGTTGCAGTTAACGTAAAACTGGAAAGCGATTTATGATACCAAGGCCACATATAGCAAAATGGCAACAACATGCTCCCTGGAAAGAGTTTGCACAGGTTGAGCAGGATTTAATTGTAAAGAACATTTTAATGTATTGGATTTTGATGACTTTCCTTTTTCAGTTGAAAGTGAATGGTTTTCCGGACATACAAAAATTAGGACATACAACATCAACGAATTGTTGGGCACAAAACTTAGGGCACTTTATCAACGAAGTAAAGGCAGGGATTTGTTCGATTTAAATTATTCCAGACTAAACCTGGAATTGGACTATGACCAGATAATAACTTGTTTTAAAGAATACACAACTTTTGCGACTGGCAACAGACCACCAAGTAAAAAAGAATTTTTAATGAATATCGAAGAGAAAGAAAATGATATTAATTTTAGCGGTGATATGGAAGCTTTGTTAAGGACAGGAATAGAATATGATCAAAATGTAGCATTTGAGTGGCTTAAAAACGAATTGTTAGAAAAAATGTAAAATGGCTAAAATAATATTTTATACTTATTATCCCCACAACACCCGGTGAAATACCAATCAAATACCCCCACCCCACTTCCACAATCCAGCCTTTTTTAAATCTTCAATAGAAACCACCACTTTGGCCGAACCGCAAAAATATGGCCCCAGGGCATAAGCTTCATAATAAAAAATAAGATTTCCTTTTTCAATCCCAAATAATTCAAACCCGGCATCGGCTGTTGGACTATCGTTGAAACAATCTTCGGGGTTGTTAAAATTTTTTGCCAGCAACTGATTAAGTTTATCCGTGTTTCCAGGTTTCGAAAAATCGAGTACATTGCCGAGAGCAATAAACTTACCCTCTTTAACATCAAAATTATAAGTATGCAAGGCTGTAAACCCATGCGCCCCCAATGCATAACTATAGGTTTCCATTAAAATACTGATAACATCGGGCGTTGTATCGAGCATTTGATATTTATTATCCAACTCGTATTTCCCGGCGCTTCCAGTTTCATCGATTAATACCACTGCTGAATCAGGATCGACACCCCAATAATAACGGGCTGCCGTGTCCATAAAAAATTGCAGTTTTTCATTTAGTTTATCAAGTCCCGGATTGTTATCGCCATCGGCAACAAAATATGGGTACTCAAGATTTATGGTGTAATAAGCAGAATCTTCGATTACACTGTTGCTCTGGACTACACGGTAATTATTTGCATTATCCGAATCATTGTTTCTGATGCAAGACATCGCAAGAAAAATCATTACCAGGAAAAGGTAAAAATTTATAGTCTTCATTAAAGTATGGTTTTTAATTCGATCAAATCGGCAATCTGGTATTTTATACTTCCGTTTAGATTTAGCTTTTTGGGGTTAAAAAATATGCCGTCAATTCCAACATTTTCAGCACCTTTAACATCTACTTCGGGGTCGTCACCAATCATCAGGCTTTCTTCGGGCTTAGCCCCGGCACGTTGCAGTGCAAATTCAAAAATTCCAGGTTCAGGTTTTTTACAACCTGCTTCTTCTGATGTAATTACAATGTCGAAATATTTATCCAACTTACTATTTTTCAGCTTGGTAAATTGCACCTCCTCAAAGCCGTTCGTGATAATCGACATGGGATACTTTGGGTAGAGATAATCCAATATTTCGTAGGCATTTGGAAAAAGATTTGTTTTTTGGGGGCTAATGGTGATATAAGCCAGGCCAATATCTTCGGACAACTTTTTGTCGTCAATCCCAAAATCATTCAGGGTAAGTTCAAATCTTAGCGAGCGGAGTATTTCTTTTTCAATTTCACCTTTCCTGTATAAATCCCAAAGCCTGTCGTTGTGTACAAAGTAGTTGCTGATAAATTCTTCAATACTTTTAATGCCGCGACTGTGTAGGTTAAATTTTTGATAAATGTCGTGGTAAGCTTCCCTGGCGTTGGTTTCAAAGTCCCACAATGTCATGTCGAGATCAAAAAAAATATGCTTGTACTTCTTATTATTCATCATGCTGCGAAATTAAGGTATTTGCTTTAACCCTGATTAGCCTGAATAATTCAGGAAAACTAAATATTCAATTGCCACGTCCTTTAGGGCGTGGATATAAGAATGGAATATGATTGGATAACAAAATCCTGAAAAATTTAATTTATTGAGTTTGAAAATTTTTCAGGATTTTGTAAGGATAGGTTCAAACCTTGGGATCTTCATCATTTATCACTATTGCCGCAATTCTTTTTCGGCCATCCATTTTCACCGAAACAGGAGCTTGAAACCTGACATGTTTAAAATATTCGCCTTCACTAATCACTTCCTGTTTATCCAACACATCGTACTTAATATAACTTTTCGAAAACTCGGGCTGAACTGTAAAATACCCAACATTCATGGTGGTTACATTATGAAAAAAGTGCGATCCTGATGAAGCATCCAGGGGGAAACCCTCAAGGCTTGTTTCGACAATAATTTTTGCATTTGAAATTTGGGGCCACACCACCGGAATGCCAATCCAGCGATCGCGGGTACCCCATCTTCCCGGGCCAATGAGTACATATTTTCTGTTTTCCAGTCCCATCTCCGTGTTAATCCTTTCAATTTCATCAGCCATCTCCATAGTTTTACTTTTGTCAAACTTTTTTGGATCAGCATAAATCACATCGCACATATCATTCATCACGCCGTTGCCCATTCCCTTGTCGGAAAAAAGAATCACTTTTTCATCATCAAGCGAATCCATATCAACATTATAATCATTGGCATTTCCAATAAGAGGCTTAATTTGCAAGAGGTAAAATGAAGCTTTAAAATCTTTATCCTTATTCAAATCAACAGCATACTCTATTTCCACCGGTGTTCCCATGGCCTCTTTAACTACATCAAGCACTACTTCGATGGTTTTTGCCAGGGGGATATAATTATATTTTAGGATGTTGGCAAAATTGACTATCCGCGGCCCGTATTGGGTCAGGCCAGGGGAAATGGCATTATTTTCGGGATTATAAACTGAGGCACAATGACGCAATGTTCCGTGTCGTTCGGCATCATCAATATCGAGCCGTCGCAAACCCGCTGTATCGCCCTCAAGTAAATCAATATCCTTTTTTTTAAGATCCACCACAAATAAATTCACTTGCGAATTCTTGTATTGATCCTTGGGAGAATTGATCTCTACATTAGGATATTTTGGCGAAAACCGATATGCTTTTTCTCCCTCAACCACATATTTCCCTAACCCAACCGCCGCTACAGCAAATCCTTCTTCGGGCTTCATGTGCGACACCGGGTAGTAATTAAATGATTGCGCCACACCGCTAATGTGGGGATAAAAAACATCATCATATTGGTTGCCCACAACTTCCTGGATAACCACAGCCATTTTTTCCTCTTCAATTTTGTAATTTACAGCCCTGATGTAATCTTTTGCCATTTTTGAAAAAACCGATGCAAAAACCAATTTTATGGCATCCATTACCTGCTTGAGCCTGACATGAATATCCGGGTTATTATTTGGCAGAATATAGGTTTCGAATATTCCTGCAAAAGGTTGCATCTGCGAATCCTCAAACAATCCTGACGATCGAACGGCGATAGGTTTCCTAATCAGCTCAAGAATTAATTTCAATTTCTTTATCAGCGAATCGGTAAGCCTTCCTTCAATAAAATTTTGCTTAATGATTTCATAATTGGTTTCGGTATAAACAATATCATACAGATTGTTCCGCTCCATAAAGTACTCAAACTCTTCGGTTCCGATCACCGAAGTTTTTGGCGCTTTTACATTGATATTTGGGATGTATTTTGAAAAATCATAATTATAGATCAGTGTATTGATAAACGCCAGCCCCCTGCCCTTTCCGCCTAAGGAACCCGGAACAAGGTTTACAACATTGCTGTCGTCAAGGATTGCATTTTTTTCGAAAGGAATAATTTTCCCTTTGTTTTGTTCATTTCTAAATTTTTGAATAACGCTGATCAGGTATTCGCGCAATCCCGCCGGGCTTTTAAAATCGGTATCCTTATGAGGATTAATAATTTTGGCTACCTGAATTTCGCCTCTTGCCATCAACCAAAGCGAGAAATGGTCGCGCCGGGCGTGATATATTAACGATTCATCGGGGATGGTTTGTAAATTGCGCTCGAATTCCTTCAACGATTTGGCAATAGCGATTTGAGACCCTCCATGATCCCGGTAAATAAAATTTCCAAAACCAAGATAGTGGGTAATAAAACTCTTGAAGTCCTGCTCAAGGGTTTCCGAGTTTTTGTTTATAAAACTTGCCCTTATTTGATAGGCAAGATCGCCGTTTGTTTCATCCGATGACTGAATAACAACCGGAAGATCTTTGATTTGAGATTTGATAAGTTTAACCAGCCTGAAGCCTGCATTCCCATCCCATTGTCCTTCACGCTTGAATTTAACATCCGAAATCAGGCACAGCAGGTAATCTTTGTAGTTATTAAAAATAGCCAGGGCTTCTTCGTAGTTTGATGCAAGTAATATTTTTGGCCGCGCACGCATTCTTAGCACTTTATAAAGCTCATCCGTGCTAACATCATCAATAATGCGTTTGGTTTGAGCCATCACCACATTGTAGAGCAAGGGCATGTACCTGGAGTAGTATTTTGCAGAATCTTCAACCAGCAGGATAACCCTTACCATGCCAATCTTTGTATCATTCTCCACATTTATTTTGTCTTCGAGATGTTTTATCATAGCGAAGAAAACATTGGAGTTTCCGTTCCAGGCAAATACCCTGTCGATTGAAAAGTTTTTGGCTCGTCGATCTTCAAAATATTGAATATCCCTGTTGTTGTTGAGCAGAAAATAGACAGGAATGTAGGGGTACTCTTTTTTCACGGCTTTGCTCAAATCGAGGGGTAATTTCTTATCGCTGCCAACCATCATAATTATCAGGTCGAAATGTTTCAACTCAAGTTGTTCAAATACCTCATCGATGCTTGAAACCCCTGTAATTCGGGGCACAGATGTAAGGTTCAACTGGTGGTATTCGTCGAGAACATGCTCGGTAAAACGTCCTTCTCTTTCAATACTGTATGCATCATAAAGATTGGCAACCAATAAAATTTCTTTAACCTTAAACATCATCAAATCGTGATATACATCACGAGCCATGTTGTTTTTGTTAAGAAACATTTGCAACAACTGCCGCCGGGGTGAATCGCCGGCCTGGGATGGGGGAGCAGTAGATTTGTCGCGTGTTTTGGTAAATATTGTTTTTCCTTCGATGCTATTGATATGCCCGGCAATTATTCCGGCGAGATTTTCGATCAGATGACGTTCTTCAGCAAGGAACGGATCTTTGTCCATCGCGGGGAATGATTTTAAATACACAATTTCAATCTCGCCATCTTTGTTATCAATGGTTTCAAAACCTTGCTTCATCGACCAGGCGGTTTCCTTAAAATTGCTTGTATTAAAAACCTTCCCATCCCATTTAATGCGAGCGGCAGTAAATTCAGGATATTGCCATGCACGCGGAAGCATAAGGGCGATCTGTTGCAGTGTTTCATCTATGGGCTTTCCCTCCCTCAAAATTGAGGTTGTTTGATTGATACATGATAATTCCTTAAGGCGTTCGGTAGTTTGCCAGGTTGTTTCTTTTCCCTCTACGCCATTCAGAAAACCCCTGATTTGGCCTGCAATATTATTGATAAGGTTTCGCTCCTCCTTCATAAAGGGACCTTCATCAATCTCCGGGTATTCCTTCAGGTAAAAAATCTCAATGGAACCCTTATTCTTTACAATGGTTTCAAAAACCTGTTTTTGTACCCACTTCGATTCCTTAAAATAGGGGCTGACATATTTTTTATCTTCATAAATTATTCGTGCAACAGTTTGCTGTGGATATTGCCATCCATCAGGCAAAACAGAAACTACCTTTTGCAATGATTCATCAATCGGGAACTCTTCCCTAAGGATGTCATGGGTTTTATTTATGGTATTCAACTCTTTGAGTCGTTCTTTGTTTTCAAGCGCAAGCCTCGAAATATCCTCGGGTATGTATTCGTGTGGATCCATTTTTACAACATTGTAGGTTTATTTTCCAAAGTAAATAAATTTCCGTTAACCAATTAACAATAGTGGTAAAAAATGATATAAAGTGTAATTTCGCAAAAATTTTTTGTTTTAGATATCGAAGCACCAAACCAATGAGCGCCATAAAGGTTATTCTTATTGATGAACATCCTGTAGTAAGATCAGGTATTCAATCTATCTTGGCATCAGCCGAGGATATCGAGATTGTTGCTGCCGTAAAAGATGTAGATGCCTTTCTGGAAAAAATGCGACATTTTCCGGCCACGGATATCCATGTAGTAATGTTCAACATTTACTCACCAAACGATATGGAGGTGGAATGCATCCGCCGCATTCGCAAAACCTACGGCAAACTGAGTATTCTTGTGCTTGCTATGTATTCAAACGAAAGTTTTATTCTAAAAACCATTAAGGCGGGTGCCAAAGGCATTTTATCGAACCAAACAAACCGGAATGAAATTGTGGAGGCCATGTACACGCTGCGAAACGGTTACGAATACCTCGGGAAAACAATTACAAATATGGTTTTAAACAGTTATCTTAAGCGTTCAAAAACCGGCGAAAATATGCAGGATGAGATGGCCCAGTTATCGCTTAGGGAGCTTGAAGTACTTAAATTGTTTGGCGAAGGATACACCAACCAGGAAATTGCCGACCAACTGTTTATCTCTATCCGAACAGTTGAATCGCACAAGACAAATATTATGAAAAAGATCAACCTTCGCACTACCGTTGACCTGATTAAGTTCGCCATCCGTAATAATATTGTAGAGGTTTAATCAAAAGCAAGACATCATTGAATCTGGTTAAAAAAGCCACAGCCTGTCCCGATTTTTCGGGAGATGCACGGATAATAATTTTTAATATACTGATAACCTGAAACATAAATTGTATAAATATGGCACTTCGTGCTTTTTAGACTGGTCTCATTATTGAATTAAAAAAGCCCGGAAACTACAAATGAGCTTCCGGGCTAAGGGTTCGTTATTAATTGACTTGATGTTATAGAGTTCTATTATATCTTTCCATCCATAAAACATAGATTCCTCATCCAAGGATTACTAATAACAGGTATGTGTAAGACGCTGAAAACCTAACCATTAAACAGACCCCCGCCTTGCCGCTCACAGTTGGCCTAACCTAAAGGCGAGGCAGGTCTCAGTCCCCGAAGGGTCGGGGCAGGCTGCTTCGCTCCTTCGAGGTTACAGTTCTTTGGTGGGGTTTGATGGGGTGAAAGAATGCGGGCGCTTCGCGCCCGCATTCTTTCACCCCATGTATAGCGATAGCCATGTCTTTTCGACCAAGACACACAGCGAAGCGGTGTGTTGCCGGGAGAAATCTATTGCAATGAGTCACGTAATTTCATAACAATCCCTAAGTGTTTATTAAAATCCTATCAGTGTGGAGGTGCATCTTTTTTGCAACATGCCGGAAGCTTTTCATAGGCTTTATCATCGGCAAGCAAATCATCAACATCATAGCCAATTTTTGTGATGGCCTTTTTAATGGCTTCCTTATCGGTTTTGTTGGTTCTGTATGTAACCGTAATCAGCTTGGTTTCGAGGTTTACCTTTACATCTTTCACCCCTTTTTCAAAAGCCAGTTCACTGGTAACCCTTTCTTCACACATACCACACACTACCGAAGATTTAATTTCGACAGTTTCAGTTTTCTTTGCTTTTTCCTGTGCATAAAGGTTTACAGTAAAAAACAAGGCGACTGTCATTAGCGCCATTGTACTTAATTTGATCAATTGTGTTTTCATAATTATTAAAGTTATTCGTTATTTGTTATTTGTTATTCGTTATTTGCCTGCCTCGCCTTTGCGCAAGCCAACTGCAGACGGCAAGGCGGGTTATTTGTTAATTGTTATTCGTTATTTGTTATCCCGAAAAGTAGAAAATTTACAATTTTCGTAACTTTTCGAGGATGCTCGAAAAAATATGAAATCACAGATTTCTGTTTTTTCGGCATTCATTATTAGTTATTGGTTATTGGTTATTAACGATTAACATTTTCTCGATTAACGTTTAACGATTTCCCGATTAACATTTTCTCGATTAACAATTAACGATTTCTCGATTAACGGTTAACAATTAACTAATAACTACTATTTCCTCCTGCCTACTTCTCCTCCGTCATCCGCCCCACCGCACAACTTACATAAGAAGTTGCTTTCGAAATAAAATTGTTGTTTCCATTTTCAGGATATCCCAAAAAAGCCAGTTTTTTCAGCACATTCTCCCGCTGCTGAATTTTTTCATCAAGCTGGAAATTCACTGAAGATTCTTCCATATTTACTTCAACATCTGAAATCCCTTCGAGTTTCGACACCCCTTTTTTAATGGTGTTAGCACATCCGTGGCATTTCAGGTTTTCTATTACTACTTTTTCTTTTTTCATGTTTGATTAGATGTTAGGTATTAGATGTTTGATATTAGATGTTTGATGTTTGATGTTAGAGGTTAGAGGTTAGAGGTTAGAGGTTTGATGTTTGATGTTAGATGTTAGATGTTAGATGTTAGATGTTAGATGTTAGATGTTAGATGTTAGAAGTTAGATGTTAGATGTTTGATGTTTGATGTTAGATGTTAGATGTTAGATGTTTGATGTTTGATGTTTGATGTTAGATGTTTGATGTTTGATGTTTGATGTTTGATGTTAGAAGTTAGATGTTGGAAATTGGCTAATTGTAAAAAACAATAACGATTTACCGATAAACGATTTAACTATTAACGGATAACTAAATAGTGTCTATCCATAAAGTCGGCAATTTATTGATTTAAGATTAATGATTAATGCCGAGCTACGCTCGTGCATCCTCGAAAAGAAACAAAAATTAAAAAATTTTGACTTTTCGGGACGATCGGAGATTTTAGATTTTGCTGAATATCACTAACATCTTAAATCTGAAATCGTTAATCTGAAATCGTATTTCTTTCTAAATGTTACTTTAAAGACGAACTCTAAATAACCCCCTTCTTCCTACTCCCCATCAATGGCAAACCTTATGCCTGCATAAATTTTCACGCCCATAATCGGGGCGTAAATCATTGAGGCATCAAAATGATTTCCATAAGGCTCATCAGCAGCAATAATAGGATTTTCCTGAGTGTAATTCAGCAGGTTTTCACCCCCAATGTAAATACTCCATGTTTTGAAAAACTTAGTGATTTGAGCATTCAAAATGGTGTATGCAGGAAAAGTCTCGGGCCGCTGATATTGTTCAGGATTCATCGAAGTATTGGGCAACCTGCCATCTCCGTTTACCTGTGTTGTGAAATCGAACTGCCATTTATTAAGGTTGGTGGCATAAGATAAGGTGAGCAAGCCTTTGTATTTATTCACCAGGGGCTTTTGCAGTAGCTCATCATTCAAGGTTACTTTAACATCGTTAATTCTGAAAGCAGCTACAACATCCAGTCTTTCTATCAACTCATAACTTGCCTCCACCTGAAAACTGTTTGAATATGATTTTCCATCCAGGTTATAAATTCTGATTTGCGATACATCCGAATCCACATCAACAACAACCTGGTTCTGGAAATCTGTCCGGTAAAAATCGGCGCTCAATGTGAGTTCCTTTCCACGAATATCAAAATAATGGGTAAGGTTAATGCCATAATTCCAGGCCTCTTCCTGCATTAGGTTTTCGGAAGTATTAATCATTCTTGAACTTGCAAGCAGTGAAGTGTTTTCGGCAAAAACTTTTGCCGTGCGGTACCCTTTTCCCGCCGAAGCACGTAAAACAGTTCTCGACGAAAAGCTGTATCGAACATGAATTCGCGGGGTATAAAAAGTGCCATACAAATTATGAAAATCCGCCCTGACTCCTGCAATGAAAGTAATCTTATCGGGATCGGTGTATGTGTATTGAAAAAACATTCCCGGTACACTTTCCTTCATATTAAAAGCGCTATCGTTTAAATTTTCATCATAATAATCATAGCGATAACTCGCCCCCGTGCTGTAGGCGTGTTTTGTATTTCCGATGTACGAATTAAATATCAGGTTGCCATAGTAGCTATTCTGGGTTGCATCATAATCCCGTAAGCCAAAAAATGAGTTTTGCTCGTGATAAGTATAGGAGTTGATAAATCCAATACTTGTAGCAGGCCGGGCAAAAACTAAACCGCTTTTCCAAAATACCTGCGCCCTGTTTGTTTTAATACTCAAGCCCCAGGGATTTGTTATCAATTTTTCATCATCTTTACTAAAATCAACCTGGCCTCCTGTCCTGTCCTCATTTATGTACTGAAATCCAAACTGTGTCATAAATTTCTCGCCTACATAGCGCCAACGATTAAAAAGATTATACTGCGTATAGAGCGGATGATCTAAAAAACCATCACCATTATAATCGTCTTTGGTATCATTATTACTAATGTGGCCATAAATCATGGTACTCCACTTGTCAGTCAATCTGGTGGAGGCATTAAAGTTCCCTTCCAACCTGCCGTAGGAGTCACCGAACACATTTAAATACAATAATTCACTGTTATCGGGCTTTTTGTATTCTACATTAATCTGGCCGGTTATCGATTCGTAACCATTTACAACTGCTGCTGCACCCTTCGACACTTGTATTGATTCCATCCATGTACCCGGCACATACATTAATCCGAAACTGTTGGCCAATCCGTAATAATTTGGGATGTTTTCGGTCATAAGCTGCGTATAAATTCCTGCCAGCCCAAGCAACTGTATTTGTTTAGCGCCTGTTAGTGCATCGCTGTAGTTTACGTCAACCGATGCATTGGTTTCGAAGCTTTCCGAAAGGTTACAGCAGGCTGCTTTGGTAAGCTCCGAACTTGAAATATGCTGCGTTAATATCGGATCCATTCGCGAAATGTGCGACCCTGAATTCCGCGCCGAAACCTCAATGCCTTCCAATTCTTTGCTTGCATTCAGAAAAATCTTGATGTTCTTCAAGTCTTCATGCACATGAATTGTATCTTTTTCGTAGCCTACAAAACTAAAAACCAGCAGATGTTCGCTGTGCGAATCATGGCCTTCTTCATGCGATTCCACTTCTTCATGCGAATCATGGCCTTCTTCATGTGATTCAGCTTCTTCACGCTCCTCGTCATGGTCAGGTTCACGGTGAAACTTTATTTCAAATCTACCCTGAACATCCGAAGTGGTTCCTTCGAGATTGTGCGCCCAGTATATGTTAACCCCCGGAAGCGCACTCTTTTTATTGTTATCATCCATTCCAAACACTTTTCCTGTAACGGTTTGAGCTTTAAGCAATGGAATAGTAAATAATAATGATAATATGATAATAAATAATTTCTTCATGATTTGGTGATTCTTCAAATTAACAATTGATAAATCTTGTTTTTTTTGATGGAAAAATCCATCATACTTTTAAAAGTATAAATTTGATTCTGCCAATAAAAACTTAAACCCGGCTACACTTACACTTGTTGATTATCAATACATGGCCTCATAATCCATGCAAATTCTAATAAAATGTAAAATGAAGTCACATTTAAATTCCAAAGGCATAAGAAGAAATTAACTTAGAAAGGAATTTTGAGGCTGTGGGCAAATACCACAAAATTTTTATAAGGTATTTTGGGAGGTGAGTTCTCAGCAATAAAAATCAATTTTTTAACAAAATCAATTTGAATAGTTTCTGTATGTATAATTTGCTGAAGTTGAACAGGGATTTGAATTTTATTGATTTGAATATCCCGTGTTTTTTCAAATAAATTATCTAACCTGAAAAATCTCGAATCAATTTGGCAGCAATTATCAGTTTTACAAGAATGATTTTTTTGCTCAACATGTATTTTTTCTGTGCAGCACGATGATTTGTGGGTATCTGTTTCGCAGGTAGCATCTTGCCCTTCCATTTCGCAGCAAGCATTAAACCCGGTGAGTGAAAATTCATAAGAATTGCAGCAGTTACATTGGTGGGAAAATATACTAAACCCTCCTGTTGTAACCACAACCATTACAACCATTATTACTGCGAATATGCTTTTGAAAATCTTAAACATGTTAATAACTACATATTTGAAAACGCAAAGATAATTGAACTTATTTAAGATAAATTTCCTATTATTGTTAAAATTTTGTTAAGCATTTTTTTTAAGCGATTGTTTCTACATGACAAAATTAAAAATCCGAATTCATATCTGAGTTAAACTCTTATTCAATAAAATACAAAATCAATAAATTATGGAATTTGAAATATTAAAATTAGAAATTACCGGAAACATTGCCCTGGTTACCATTAGCCGCCCCAAAGCATTGAATGCTCTGAATACAAGGTTTTTCAACGAAATGGATGCGATGGTTGAAAAAATTAGCGGGATGCCCGAAGTAAAAGTAATGGTAATTACCGGCGAGGGAAAAGCCTTTGTTGCCGGAGCCGACATTGCCGAAATGGTGAATAAAAACCAACAGGAAGGAAGCAAATTTTCGCGCTTGGGACAAAACACCTTTCGCTCGCTGGAGCTTATGGAAATCCCGGTTATTGCTGCTATCAACGGGTTTGCCCTCGGCGGAGGTCTTGAACTGGCTATGGGCTGCGATTTTAGAATTGCCAGCACCAAAGCAAAATTTGGACAACCCGAAGTTAGCCTGGGGCTTATTCCCGGATATGCCGGAACCCAGCGTTTATCGAGGCTGGTTGGCATGGCCGATGCACTTTATCTATTGATGACTGCGGACATGATAGGCGCAGAAGACGCGCTCAGGATAGGTTTGGTTCAAAAAGTATTTGAGCCGGAAGTTCTCATGGAAGAAACCATGAAGATTGCAAAAAACATCGCATCAAAAGGGCCCATTGCTGTAAAGCTTATCAAAAGAGTAACCCATTCAGGATATCAGATGGAATTTGAGCAAGGCTGCGATATGGAAGCCACGCATTTTGGTTCACTGTTCGGAAGCGGCAACGAAGGCGAAACCGGGATGAAAGCGTTTTTGAATAAAGAAAAACCGGAGTGGAGCTAATGGTTAAAATATTACTGTGTTAATAATTTACTGGAAATTATGTCAGGACTTCCGGTAAAAAATTTAAATAAAATAGTTAATCAAATTGTCATATTTTAGAGGGCTATTGATGAAAAAAGTGTGACAGTGTCACACAAATTATTTATTATGACTGAGATAAAAAAAAATATTGATTATCAACATCTAATAGAAAAAATTGAACGTGTATATGAATCGGCAAAAAGCAAAATTGTTACTGCTGTAAACACAGAAATGCTCCACACATATTGGGAAATAGGTAAACATATCATTGAATTTGAACAAGACGGAAAACAAAAATCTGAATATGGTTCACAACTATTAGAAGTAATTTCGAAGGATCTATCATTGAAGCATGGGAAAGGATTTAGTAGAAGTAATCTCAATTACATGAGGCTTTTTTATAATAAATATCCAATTTGTGAGACACTGTCACACAAATTGACATGGTCGCATTATTGTGAACTATTAAAAGTGGATGATAATTTAGCACGAGCATTTTACGAAAATCAAGCTGTCAAAGACAATTGGGGAGTTAGAGAACTTCGGAGACAAAAGAAAACCGGATTATTCCATCGGCTTGCAATCGGAAAAAACAAGGAGGAAATAATACAACTTTCACGTCAGGGACAAATATTTAAATCCGAAGAAGATTTTATCAAAAATCCGCATGTGTTTGAATTCTTGAATTTCCCGGAAAACTATCAATATACAGAGACAGATGTTGAGAAAGCAATAATAAATAATTTACAACAATTTCTTTTGGAGATGGGGAAAGGTTTTGCCTTTATTGGCAGACAACAAAGGATTACTTTAAACAACCGTCATTATTTCGTTGACCTGGTATTCTATCATACAAAACTTAAGTGTTACGTTTTAATTGACCTAAAAATTGGAGAAGTTGAGCATGAACATATCGGTCAAATGAAATTGTATCTTGGATATTACACAAAAGAAGTAAGTGAGGAGTCTGATAACGAACCAATTGGACTTATTCTTTCTGAAGGAAAAGATGATATCATGGTTGAATATGCTATGCTAAATGATTCTTCAAAATTGATTGTTTCAAAATATCAACTTTATTTACCTGACATTGAAGAATTAAAAAATAAAGTGAAAGAAATAATTGATAAATAACTTGCGATAATAACCAATAACGATTAATCCCGAAAAATCGGGATTTCGCTTCGCTCAACAATTAACGAATAACAAATAACATTCAACAAACTACGAAATATGAACTACAACGAAAGATTACAAAAAGTAAGTGTGCTGGGAGCCGCCGGAAAAATGGGTAGCGGCATCCTGTTGCTCACGGCCGTGGAAATGGCCAACCTCAGCCTCAAACCTGAAAACAAAGGAAAAACTTATGTGCTCAATGCCATCGACCTCTCAGAGGAAGGCCTGGCCGGATTGATGAAATATCTCCGTGCCCAGGTAAGAAAAATGGCCGAGAAAAAAATGGTGTGGCTACGCCTAATGTATGCCCACCGGGCCGATCTGATCGAAAATGGCCAGATCATAGATGAGTACATTTTTGATGTGATGAATGTTGTGCGACCCGTTACCACGATGGAATCAGCATACAGCTCAAATTTGATCTTTGAAGCCATTGCAGAAAATCAAGGGCTAAAAGTGAAAATATTCAGCCAGATCGATAAAAACAATCCAAACAAACCCTGGTTCTTCACCAACACCTCTTCCATCCCCATCCATGTACTCAACAATGAAGCAAATCTTGAAGGACGGATTTTGGGATTCCACTTTTACAATCCACCCGCTGTGCAACGCCTGGTTGAATTGATTACTATCAATGAAAATGACAGTGAAATTAAAGAGTTCGCCATGACTTACGCCAAGAGCTTACGCAAAGTTGTTGTCCCATCTAACGACTTTGCCGGATTTATTGGCAACGGACATTTCATGCGCGACTCATTATATGGTATTGCCGAAGTTGAAAAACTAATGAAAGACTTTTCTTTTGTTGAATCAGTTTACATGGTCAACAAAATTTCGCAGGATTTCCTGGTACGCCCCATGGGCATTTTCCAGTTGATCGACTATGTAGGCATCGATGTGGTACGCTTTATTATGGCCGTGATGAACCCCTGGCACAAAGACGAAGATTTACACAGCGACCTTTTGGACAAACTCTTCGACATGGGTGTGAAAGGTGGTCAGCGTTCAGATGGTTCGCAAAAAGATGGCTTCCTGAAATATGAAAAAGGCAGGCCAGTAGGAATTTATAATCCTGAAAAAAAAGACTATGCAATAATCAGAGACTTTGCCGGAAAATGTGATGAACACCTTGGCTCCCTACCCGATTCGTGGAAACCATGGAAAGCGGTAAACTTTAACAAGAAAAAAGCGGAATTGCTGGAAAGCTATTTCAATGATTTGAATAATATAAAAACTTTTGGAGCCACATTGGCGAAGACCTACAATCAGAAATCAAACGAAATCGGCTTAGGACTGGTTGAAAGAGGCGTCGGGCACAACAACGAAGATGTAAACACTGTGATGCTTACAGGATTTTTCCATGCTTACGGACCCATTAACAACTATTTAGTTTCAGTCAATAAAGCCCGTTAACTTCGTTGCGCTTTACAGAAAAATGCTCAATTACAGTAGTAAACTCCGCTTTTTCTGTCTGCGCAAGCCTCGTTACCGAACTTTATTGTTCAGAAACTTTAACTATAATAAAAACATATTAATTTAAGGAAACTAACGATGAAAAAGATGAGTAAGAAGATATATATGGCCGCAGGCTACAATACCGTTTCACTCGGTACAGGACGCAAAGAATTCAATCCCAAAAAGCCCAGGCCGGGTTTGGAGCATTACATCTCTGAAGCAGGAAAAGGAACACTTACACAAATTGGCGGTGCAAAAAATGTGGACGAAAGTGTAATCGGGAATTTTATGGCAGCACGTTTTAATAACCAGGGACATTTGGCAGGTTTTATCCCGATGATTGATGAGGGACTAAAATTCAAGCCCAGTATTCGTGTGGAAGCTGCATGTGCTTCGGGAGGTATGGCTTTGATTACTGGAATTAAAAATATTTTGGCCGGAGCTGATTCTGTTTTGGCGGTAGGTGTGGAAGTGCAAAATACAATGAAAGCGATTTATGGCGCCGATGTGTTGGCTGGTGCCGGATGGTTCCAGAAACGCAAAGCCGGACATGCCTATTTCTTTCCGGGGCAGTTTAGCGACCGTGCAGGTGCTTATTACGAAAAATTCGGTAAAGAACGCACCCGCAAAGGCTTATCACGCTGGTATGCCAACGCTATTAAAAATGCACGGCTTTGCCCCACGGCACAAGAGTTTCACAACGCCATGCCCGATCCTGAAGCCACATGTTTCAAAATGGAACCCAACGGAAAATTTTTTGTTGACCACCTTAACGTTATGGATTGCTCCAAGGTTTCGGATGCCGCTTCGGCGATTGCTATATTTTCGGAGGAGGGACTGGCCAAATGTGGCATCGATAAAAAGGACGCTGTTGAGGTAATTGGCTTTGCCACTTCTGAGCGTGACCTCACCAAAAACCCCACCGATCTCACCGTGATGGAGACCATCGGCGATGCCGCACACAAAGCACTGGCAAACGCAGGAATTACCATTCACGATCTGGCAACCATCGAAACCCACGACTGTTTCACCATTGCGGGCGTTCTGGCTGTTGAAGCACTTGGTTTTGCCAAACATGGCGAAGGGGCCGACTTTATTTACGAAGGCAACACCGACCGCAACGGAAAAATCCCGATGAACACAACAGGCGGACTTGTTGGCTGGGGACACCCCACCGGCGGAACCGGCGTACACCAGGCTGTTACCGTTTGGGAGCAACTTACCGGAAAAACCGGCGATGCCCAAATCGATATCCCCGCCGAAAAGCCCTACGCCCTTAGCCTTAACATGGGTGGCGACGATGTAAGTGTGGTGGCGATAGTTTATAAGAAGCTGTAGATGTTTCCAACCCTGACAGTCCCGCACGTGCGGGACTGTCAGGGTTTTACATTTAAAGCACTTTAATGAATTAGAATAAACAAAAATGCCAATCGATTATATTTTTTAAAGAAACTATATTCTGTAAAGAACAATACTAAGTTTTACAAGACTTAAAACAAGAAAAAAATAGTCTTTGTAAAATCTCATCAAAATGCTTTTAGAAAAATGAAAAATACACTTCTACTTTTAATACTTATGGTTGCATTTAATGCATCAGCACAAATTGGTGATGATATTCACGCTGATAGATACTTATTAAAGGCAAAAACCTCAATTGATAACCAGAATTTTGCAGAGGCGTTAGAGTACCTAAAAAAAATCACCAATTTAGATGTTGAACCTCCAGCCGACTTTTATTACATTTATGCTTATACACTTTTTATTAATAATGACTTAAGCGAAGCTCTAGAAAAAGTAAAATTATATATAGAGATTGCTGGAAAAAATGGCTGCTACTATGAGCAGGCACTTGAATTATGGAATGAAATTGAAGCTCCCCAGATCCTTACAGATATAAGGGATGACAAATCCTACAGAAGTGTAAGAATAGGAACACAAACTTGGATGGCGGAAAACCTCGATTACTACACAAGTGGGAGTTGGTGTTATGATGATAAAACATCCAACTGCGACAAATATGGACGACTATACAATTGGATCGCCGCCCTAAAAGCTTGCCCGCAAGGGTGGCACTTACCAAGTGATGAAGAATGGACTGTTTTAGTGAATTATTTAGGGGGAGTAGACATTGCCGGTGGAAAATTAAAATCAACTTCAAGCTGGAATTATCCTAATGTAGGAGCCTCAAACAGATCTATCTTTTCTGCGCTACCAGGAGGCTCACGAAATGGTAATGGCTATTTCGACTACCTAGGGGAGAGCAGTCATTTTTGGTCTTCTACTGAAATCAATGGTTTCCTCTCAAGTTACTGGTACTTGGAGAACTATAGTTCTGAAGTATTCCGATACGGATTTAGTAAGGATTACGCCCGTTCTATCCGGTGTTTAAAGAATTAATACTTGGGATGCAAGCCCTGAAAGGGATGGGCAGCCCTGCCCTGTTTATTGGCGATCTGCACGGGGGTTTCCATCCCCTTGCGGGGATTTAAACCCTAAAAAGAATTCGATATCCCCACCGAAAAGCACTACGCTCTCAGCATTAATATGGGTGGCGATGATGTGAGCGTGGTGGCGATTGTGTATAGGAAGAATTAGTTTTTACTTTCACCCAAACCCTGACAGGTGGGGTGTTAAAAATTGACTTTTTGGAAATTGTACCTTTCTGTTTATCTGGACATTAAGATTTATCTAAAAAAATGCCTTTTCGTTCCGTTTTTATTTCAAAACAGAGTGCCAGATTAAAAAAACTCAGTATGAGTTTAGGTATTGTAGTAAAAGTGATTTGTAGGTAGCCCTCAACAACTCAGTATGAGTTGAGCTATCAAGAATTGGGCTCATTAAATGAGTTAATCTATTAATAGCGAAACCCGTACCGGGTTTTTAGTGCTGTCTGGGAAATCAAATAACTACTATACCACAACCCGTACCGGGTTGCAAAAAAAATATTTTCTGGTCAGTAACTTGTAGACCAGGAAGTACATTGTCCGAAGCACCTCAATCGAGAAAATGGCACGAAGAAGTAAAATACAGATTTAACACCCCACCTGACAGGGCTTTGAGCCCTGTCAGGGTTTTATGGTTTTCAGATTTTTAAAACTTACTTTTCCCAACCGCTTTCCGGCAAGCTTTAAAAGTACAACCCCGGTGATCCAGCTCGCTCGGATTTGTAATCCGAGCATTTGCAGAATTTCCATTTTTGCAAATCCCCGCCAAAAAACCCTATGCCCTCAGCATCAACATGGGTGGCGATGATGTGAGCGTGGTGGTGATTGTGTATAGAAAGATGTAGAAATGAATATCTCTGACAGGGTTTGAAAATAACAGGGCTTCCATTTTGAAAAAGATGGAAGCTTTTTTTTGTCTGGGTGGAGCCTGATTTTATATTTCTCGTTATTAATTTTTTTGATAATATTAATTTATCTAAAATAAATCGAGTTTTATCTGGTTGTATAAATAAATTGGTGTAATTTCGCAGCCACCATTAATTAAGATAAATTTCATGGAAATTGAATCAATATTGCTTACGCATGTGCTGTCATCAAAGGAAATACTTAAATTGGATGAATGTGATGATGATAGATGTAATAGTGGAGAATATAATAATGGATGATATAATAGTGGGGGGTATAATAAGGATGATATAAAAGCTCAATTTGAAGTTAATGTAAAACTAATTAAACCTCTAGCTAATTTCAGTGCTGAAAAATAAAGTAATAGACCTTTTGCAGATAGACCTGTTACACCAATAGATGGTAAAGGAGCTTTATATTTAGCATATTGTGCTAATAAAATAATTCATAGACTCGAATATAAATCACACATAGATTTACCTTTTTCTTTTTATGATACTGAACATAAAAAGGAACATTATACAAGAACTTTAATAAGTCATAGCTATCGTAATGAAATCTATAAGGCTACAGCACTTATAGAAAGAGATGAATAAATTCATGTTATAAAGCTTTATCAGGGAAATAATAAAAATCGAATAAATTCTCGAAAACCTGATGAAGAATCCAATAGAGGAGTGATTGAAGCTAAAGTTATTTCCGGAGATGACTTAACTGTTATAGAGTAACAAGAACATGAGTAATAGTAACTCATAAAATTTATTTATCCGAAAAAACACGGTTTGAGTTATACAAACCTGAAAACAGTTCTATTTATTCACTTAATTAAATCGATCATTATGAAAAATGACGAAGAAATTTTAAAGCATTTATACAACAGAAAACACACTGACAAATTCTATGATGTTAGCCAGATTTATCAATTCAGAAATGTTAATAAGAGTGAAGTTGATAGTGTAGTTATTGCTATGGAAAAAAATGGTTTTGTCGAAAGAAAAAATTCAGGTGATTTGTTCTTGTGTATGTTTGCTGATAATCAGAATCCAGATGATGCAAATAATAGTATTTGTAGAATATCTGCTAAAGGAATCGAGTATTATGAAAAGGCAATTACACGAAAGAGGTCAACCAGAAAAGATATTGCTACTTTAGCTGTTCAACTTGTAAAAATAGTGGAGTTTATATTTAAAATTGTAAATTTATGTTTTCACTCATCCTTTTGGATCGATATATTACTTTTAACAGAGTCAATGGATTAAAAAAAGAAACAGAACAACTAAAATAATTGATAGATATGAAGAACAAAGAACAACCTCAAGAGCTTATAATTACAAGTAAAATAATCGCGTTACGTGAAGAAAACGTTTTACTTGATTTTCATCTTGCTGAATCTTATGGAGTTGAAACCAGAGCTTTAAAACAAGCTGTAAGAAGAAATAAAGATCGTTTTCCTGGTGATTTTATGTTTGAACTTACGAATGATGAAATTGATGCTGTGGTATCACAAAATGTGATACCTTCTAAAAAACATTTTGGAGGTGCTACTCCTTTTGCTTTTACAGAGAATGGTGTAGCAATGCTTTCGAGTGTTTTAAAAAGTAAAGTTGCCATTGATATGAACATTGCAATAATGAGAACATTCACTATCATTAGAAAAGCGTTAATGGTTCAACAGGACATAAAGGGAGAGCTAAATGACGTTAAAAAGCAATTGATAGCTCATGAGGACAAACTGTTATTGATTTTCGACTATTTAAAACAATTGGAACAGGCTAAACAAAAGGAATCAGATTTTAAATCACGAAAAAGAATTGGCTATAAACCGTAATTTCATATTCCCAATGCTGGCGCGGATTTGTAATCCGTGCAACACAACTCAACGGCAAAACCAGCAATTCTGAGATAGACACCCCCTGCCGAAAAACCTTACACCCTTAGCATCAACTTATGCGACGACAACGCGAGTGTTGAGGGTTACAGCTGCAAAATAAGGTGAATTAATAATTTAACTTAACCCTGGGAGAGTAATCCTTTAAATCTGTTTCATCATTAAAAATACGGATACCGAGTGTCCTACAGGGAACTTCAAAATCCGAATCAAAGCTTGCGAGATACTTTAAATTATAGAACTTGCAGGTAGCAAGGATCAAGGCATCATTGGGTAAAAGGTTGAATTGTTTAACAAAATCAATTGTAAAATTGGAAATCTCAGAGGTATGGTACAAAACCTGAACTCCAGGCAGCATATCAATTGGGTTCTGGTCTTTGAAACATTCAGCAATCTTCCCGGATTCTTTAATGGTTAATGGGGATTTGTTACCTATTGTGCCTATGAAATGGAATAAAAACTCACTGAGAACAACCTGATTGATGAACAATTCATAATCCTTGCTAATGAGGTATTCAAAAAAATCAATCCTTCTCCCTTTCACATATTCAACAAAAATCCCGGAATCAACAAAAATCTTCATGTCATTTCAATTTACTGTTTATACCATTCTTCCGCATCGGGCTCATACCAGGATTCTTTGGCTATACCTGCAAATGGTCTGATCTTTTCCAACTTGTCCTCTTTTTTCAGCAATTTGGTTTTGTCCTTTTTCACAATAAGCTGAATGGTGATTTCTGAATCTTTCAGATCATCAGGAAGTTCAAAATAAAACCTACCATTTTCTAACCGTGGCGTTATTGTTATGGTTTGCATAATTTCCTATTATTTATTGGTCAACAAAATTAATGATTAAAAAGTATGTAGGCAAGGATAATTTAGTAATCTTCACTGCAAAACCGGCAATGCCCAAATCGACATCCCAACCGAAAAACCCTACGCCCTCAGCATTAATATGGGCGGCGACGATGTGAGTGTAGTGGCGATTGTGTATAAGAAGATGTAAAAACTTTCAACTCTGACAGGGTTACCCCGAAAGCTTTCGGGGCTGTCAGAGTTTCTATGGAAAAATAAATTTTATCTTGAAAGCATTCATCCCAACCTTTCTTGATGAAGACTTGGAATCGTCCACATTTTGGCGGACATTCCAACGTCAAAAAAAAAATCCGGATTCAGAAATAAAGATCGTTTTTCCTCTTGACTTCATGTTTGAAATGACCAAAGAAGAATTATCGGAATGGAGGACGCAAAATGCGACCTCCAATCTAAAATTTTCACCAATTAAGCATTACCTTTGTAATTGAAATAAATATTTGATTATGGATTTACAAACTAGAAAACTGAACGTTATAGAATACCTAATTGGACTTCATGACGATAATTTGATTCGAAAAATAGAAAATCTAATATTTGATTCAAAGATTCCCGATGTGAATTTTAAACAATTAACTAAAAACGATTTATTACAAAGGGCCGAAAAATCAAACTTACAGTACAAAGCTAAAGAATTCATTGATCAAGCTGAATTAGAAGAAGAATCCAAAAGCTGGTAAATCATGAAAGTATTATGGTCGGAATTTGCCGCTGAAGAATTGAAAGCAATATTAGTGACGGACATTTTTGACACAAGACAAAATCCTACGAAAATTAACAATCCTGAAAGAAAATCAAGTTTATTTTAGCACCGTTTCACCTAACTATTTTTAATGAAGACTCGGAATCATCCGCATTTTGGCAGACATTCCAACGTCAAAAATAAAACCGATTCAGAAACAAAGATCGTTTTCCTGGTGATTTTCTATTTGAACTTACAGATGATGAAATTGATGCTGTGGTATCACAAAATGTGATACCTTCTAAAAAAAATCTTGATCAACAAAAACAAATTGAAGCGGATTTCAAAAAGCAAAAAAGAATTGGTTTCAAATCTTAACCTTGCTTTTTTTATAACAGCTCGCTGAAAAAAACCGGCGATGCCCAAATGGACATCCCCGCCGAAAAGCCCTGCGCCCTCAGCATTAAAATGGGTGGCGATGATGTGAGTGTGGCAGCGATTGTTTATAGGAAGAATTAGGTTTTGTCAACTTTGACAGGGTTTTAAACCCTGTCAAAGTTCCTATATTGAAAGTACCACAAAACGGCCTAACCTCCCACCAATATTTCCTAAAAAATAGTTTATTTTGCCTAAAATATTTATTTATGGAAAGCGCAATTTTACATACCGAATCCAGCCATGATTTAAAGTTAATATTACAACTGGCCAAAAAACTTGGTATTTCAACCCGAAAATTATCTAAAGAAGAAATAGAAGATTTTGGCTTGTCAGCAGCAATAACGGAAGGGCGCACCGGTGAATTTATAGATACAGATTCATTTCTAAAGGAATTGCAAAATGGTGGTTAAGATTGGAGATTATCGTTTGGGTATTGTCATCTCAGGGTCGGAGCTTGAATTTATAAGATGTTTGCACCACAGGGATATTTATAAATTCTTTCCTAAAAAATAGTACTTTTGAAATTGCTCAATAATTTATTGATGTCAAATAAGTTTTTGTTATTCAAGCGATTTAAATTTACAACAATGGATTACCGGAAAACAATAACAATGGAAGCTGGAAAAAGAGGAGGCAAACCTTGTATAAGAGGCATGCGGATAACCGTGTATGATGTTTTAGGGTATTTAGCCTCGGGGATGTCAAACGAAGAAATAATTAATGACTTTCCCTATCTCACCAGGGATGATATTCTTGCCTGCCTAAGTTATGCTGCTGATCGCGAACGATTACAATTGGTAGGATAAGATGCGATTATTATTCGATCATAATCTCTCACCGAAATTGGTGCATTTAATCCGGGATATTTTTCCAGGTTTATCTCACGTGCATGATCTTGGTATGTCGGAAAAATCGGATTTGGAAATTTGGGATTTTGCACGGGAAAATAATTATACCATTGTTACAAAAGACTCTGATTTTCACGAATTGGCCATCTTTTTTGGATCGCCTCCCAAAGTAATTTGGATTAAACGTGGCAATTGTTCAAGCCATCAAATCGAAGAAATTCTTCGCGTAAATTATAAGTCAATTTTAAATATTCATGCGGAGGAATTCAGATACCTGATTTTACGATAGAATAAAGCTTATTTTTTCATTAGCGGCTAATTACCAAGACCAACGATGCCCAAATCGAAATTCCTGCCGAAAAACCCTGTGCCCTCAGCAATAACTTATGTAGCGATGATGTGAGTGTGGCAGTGATTGTTTACAAGAGGATATAGATGTTTCCAACTCTGACAGGGTTTTAAACCCTGTCAGAGTTATTCAAAAAAAAATCGTTCCCCTGACGTTTTTATGTTTGAACTTACAGATGATGAAATTGATGCTATGGTATCACAAAATGTGATACCTTCCATACAATATTATAATCAAATAAAACAAATTATAACTGATTTCAATAAACGAAAAAGGATTGGCTAACAAAAAATCAAGCAGAACAAGACCATCAAAAGACCTTTTGAATGTCTATTTTCACTTTCACATTTTTTCCTTTTATTTACAACTCCAATAAAACGATGTGTAAATATGAAAACCCGATTCATCTTTTCAATTTTATTATTTCTCAACTCCATTCTGATTGGACAGAACAAGGAACAAACTTATTTTCAAGGATATGCAGAAGAGCTTTCAGGAAAGCGCTTCGGATACCACTCCCCTATTCCTGAAGTAAACACCTCCTTGCTTTTGCGTGGGCAGGCAGATTACGATCCCATAGTATGGAAAACCGAAATTATACCTGCTGACTATCACGATGAATTCATCCGTTTTATTTGGCTGTTTGGGATGGATGTAACATCCGATCCTGTAGATTTCCAGTTGAGTGTTAATGGAAAGAACTTGATTTCCTTCAACAGTTCCCGAACCAGCGAATTAGGACCAAGAGTAATAAAAGGCAAGGCAGGTGCTGAACTCACCCTAAATGTTACGATGCTCGACAAATATGCCGACCAAATGGGTTTTGCAATCCTAAAACTGCCAACAAATGCAATAACTCCTGGCAATCCGGCAATCCTAAAAATATCAACTTCGACCACAAACAACAATACCTGGTTTATGACATACAAAGCAAGCATTGAGGAGGAAATCAATCTCTATCAAAACAAAGTAGTGGTGAAGAGTGAAGGCAAATTGTTTCACTCGGTAAGTGTGGATTTTATTCATATTGGGGATGAGACAAAAGCGACTGTACAAATAGGAAATACAAAGTCGGAAACCATCCTGAAAGCAGGCTTCAACAAGTTGGAAATTAATGTTCCAAAAGTTGAGGATACAATAATCCTGAATGCAGAAATCAGGATTGGAAATCATCAAACCATTGAAAAAGCTTTTATAGTCGCTCCGATCAGGGAGTGGGAAATTTTTCTGGTACAGCATACCCACACCGACATTGGCTACACCCGCCCACAAACTGAAATTTTACCCGAACACCTCCGCTATATCGACAATGCCCTGGATTTCTGCGACCAGACCGATGACTACCCGGATGCCTCAAAATTTAGGTGGACCTGCGAAACTTCATGGTCGGTGAGAGAATATTTGAAAAGCCGTCCGCAAGCACAAATCGACAGGCTTTTGCAGCGACTGGAAGAAGGACGAATTGAAGCCACGGGCATGTTTCTCAACTTTTCCGAAATTGTGGATGAATCGGCATTGGCAGCACAAACCAAAACATTGAGGATGCTTAAAAACAGAGGCATTGATGTTACAACCGCCATGCAAAACGATGTAAACGGCATCGGATGGTGTATGATTGACTACTACCACAACACCGATGTAAAATACCTGACTATGGGTATTCATGCGCATCGTGCCCGCTTGCCTTTTGACAAGCCCACAAGCTTTTGGTGGCAATCTCCGGCAGGCAATCGCCTGTTGACATACCGCAGCGAGCATTACCAGCACGGCAATTCACTTGGGCTGACAAGCGGGCAACAGGACGATTTCAGAAACAACCTGTCGCAATACCTGACGGGATTGGAGCAAAAAGGATATCCTTACGAAAAAATTTCATTGCAATTTTCGGGATATGTAACTGACAACTCCCCACCATCAGTGGATGTTTCAAACATTATAAAAGCCTGGAATGATAAATACGAGTGGCCTAAACTAAGAAGTGCCCTGGCACGGGAATTTATGATTTTTCTTGATGAGCAACATGCAGATAATATTCCGGAACAAGAAATTGCGTGGCCCGACTGGTGAACCGATGGGGTTGCTTCGGCAGCCAACGAAACAAAGGTGATACGAAATACCCAGGCTGAAATGCCCGCTATTACTTCGGTGCTGTCGATGGCAAAAATGATGGGTGTGGAATTACCTCAAAATACCCTGGATGAAATTGATGAGGTGTACGACAATATTTTATTTTATGATGAACATACACATGGCGCTGCCGAAAGTGTTAGCGACCCATTGGCACAAAACACTATTAACCAATGGGGGATGAAATCGGCCTATGCCTGGGAAGCCGCTAAAAAATCTCAGGCTCTGGCTGAAAAAGCCATGGCTTTTATCGAACCTGCAATTGGCAAATCGAATTTACCAACCATTGCAATTTTCAATACGCTCAACTGGAAGCGTTCGGGCATGGTTGATTTGTTCATTCAAAATGCCATAATTCCGGCAGGAGCTGAGTTTACCATTACCGATGCTGAAGGCAATGTAGTTCCATACCAGCAGCACGAGCAACGCATGGAAGGCAGCTACTACAGCCTGTGGGTGGAGGATATCCCGCCTTTTGGCTACAAAACCCTGCAAGTAAATGTAGGGCAAAAAGCTGCCACAATTCCTGCTGTTGATGATAATATTTTTGAAAACGATTTTTATAAAATGACCATCCATGAAAATAAAGGTGTAGTTACCCAAATTTATGACAAAGAGCTTCAGAAAAATCTCATCGATGAAAACGACACCCTTACTTTGGGGCAGTTTCTCTACGAACAGCTCACTAACCGTCACGACCTGGAGAGATTGACGAATAACACGCGAGACACTATTTACAGGCCACTTGATCTATCCCGGGCTGCAATGCGAAATATCAGGGTGTTAAGAAAAGAAATCGGAGCTATTTATCAAAGCATTTTTCTGAATGGTGAAATGCCAATATGTGCCGATGAAAGAGGTGTAACTATCGAAATCAGATTATATCATCACCAAAAGAAAATTGAATTCCTGTATTCCATGTTTAAGTTACCGGTTACAACCCCCGAAAGTGTTTATGTGGCTTTTCCTTTTAAGCTGGAAAGCGGAAAGCTTGCCTTCGAAGCCCAGGGAGGGGTAGTATATCCGGGAGTTAACCAACTGGCAGGCACTTCATCCGACTGGAATACCATCCAAAACTTTGCATCCGTCAGGAATGATAAATCTCAAATTGCTTTTGTAAGTAATGAAATTCCGCTGGTTCAATTTGGTGATATTAATATTGGACGATATTATTACCGCCTGCATCCTAAGACCAATCATATTTTTTCGTGGGTGCTGAACAATTATTGGGTTACCAATTTCAAGGCCAGTCAGCAGGGCGAATTGCGCTGGTCATACAGCATTACTTCATCGGCAGACAACACCGATATGTTTGCTACCAGGTTTGGTTGGGGCAACCGGACGCCCTTACTCTCAAGGGTGCTTATGCCTGCCACAACTGCCAAGAGCACTGAATTGGTGTCACGATCCATGATTAACTTGGCATTGCCAAATATTTTGCTTGTAAACGCAACACCATCAAGCGATGGCAAAGGTATTATTCTTCATCTGCGTGAAGTAGAAGGTGATCACGCCATCCTCGACACCCGTCGATTACTTGAGGAAACAGGCGCAAGCTCCATAATGGAGGTAAATATTTTGGAAGAGGAAATAGCAACACTGACCGCCCCATTAAAAATAGAGCATTTCGAAACAAAGTTTTTGAAGTTGAATTTTGAAAATTAGAAATTTTTTTTAACCCCGATCTTTCATTGAAAATAAAGCCACCATCCATATATTCGTGGATAAGGGAAATTTCAACTATCAAATAGTTGAAGTTACAATATTAGAAACGCTCCAATGTTTCGGTTTCATTATTATATCTGGCAACCGTTTCCCAATTGTATTGTTCAGCCTGATGTTGAATTCCCCAAAAATCATAAGTTGCATAAGCACGATCGCCGACAACGTTTAATGAAATATTCCCTGTAACTCCATCCGTTGAGTTAGCAATAGTTGAAATCAACAACGCTTTAAGCGAGTTAAGATAAGGAGTATAATCATCCACGGAAGTGCTATATTTAATGGCATACCTGCCCATTAGTTTAGGCAAATTCCTGGGTGGTAGCAGCAAGCAACTCATTCCCCCATAAATCATCTCTTACAATGGGTATCAGCATTTCTATCCCATCATCCTCCAACAATGCGGAAACTGCTTCAGCCTGCTTTTCATCGCCTGGCACCAATCTAAAAATATTATCCCCTGCAATTGCCAGCGAAGTTGACACACTTGCAGGGCTAACTATCAACAACTCATTATTATCGGCATAATCCTTTACGGCACTCACATTGGAACTTGCATAAGGCCCGATGCAAACATTAACGCCCAGGTTAGCAAAAGAGGATATTTTTTGGGTGGCCACCTCAGGGTCTGTCTCCGTATCTTCGATAAATACAGCCACGTTTGCTTTTATCCCCCTCGATATTAAAGATGCCTGAATATCATCCACAGCAAGCTGAATTGCTGCATAGGCACTCTCTCCTACAGAAGCACCGGCTCCGGTTAGCGGGAGCATTGCCCCGATGTAAATATTTCTCCGTTCAACTTCCTCATCTTTATTACAGCCCGAAAAAACTCCGAGAAAAACAATGAATACAAGCGATATTCTTTTTGCTAATAATTTCATTACTATTAAAAATTAATTTATTAAAAACCACTACTGTCCGACTAAAAACTATAGATTCTTCGCTACGCTCAGAATGACAAGGG
>CAZQIV010000087.1:0-29990 GCA_964593705.1 uncultured Lentimicrobiaceae bacterium
GCCTTCGGTGATTAATTCACAAATTCAACGAATTTGTGAATTAATCAGGTTAAAAATTTGATTTTACCTTATTAATTTTTTTTTGATGAGAAAAATTTTACTGTTTTTACTTTTCATTTTACTATCCTCGCTTGCTTATTCTACCCATCAGCGGGCTGGCGAAATTACCTATAAAAATATCTCTGATTTAAAGTATGAATTTACAATTGTTACCTACACCTACACCCCAAGTCAGGCAGATCGTCCTGAACTACCAATATTCTGGGGTGACGGCACTTCACAGGTCGTCCCCAGAACCCAAAAAATTAACTATCCCAATAATATCAGTCGCAATGTATATTCGGGCGCTGTACATACTTTCCCGGGACAGGGAGCCTACACCATTTCGCTTGAAGACCCAAACCGGAATTATGGTGTGCTAAACATTCCCAATTCCGTTAATGTCCCGTTTTTTATTCGCACCCAACTCGTCATCAACCCCTTTTTAGGTCCAAATAACTCGGTTGACTTATTGGCTCCGCCAATTGACAATGGTTGTGTTAACACACTTTTTTTACACAATCCTGCAGCTTTTGATATTGATGGCGACAGCTTATCATACAAGTTGGTTGATTGTCGTGGTGCCTTTGGCCTCCCCATCCCGGGATATGTTTTACCCAACGAAATTGATACAACAGTACCCACTACGTTTGAGATTAACCCTATAACAGGAACAATTACATGGGATAAACCGATTTTGCAGGGCGAATACAACATTGCTTTTGTTATTGAAGAATGGCGAAGTGGAGTTAAAATTGGTTACGTTACCCGTGATATGCAAATTACAATTATTGCCTGCGACAATCGCTCACCCCTTATCGGGAATGTACAGGATACCTGCATAATGGCGGGAGATAATTTAACATTTGAAGTAACAGCCACAGACCCTGATGAAGATCAGGTGGTGATTACGGCGTTGGGTGGACCATTTATTGTGGATAATAGTCCTGCTACTTTTCCACCGGCCATTGGCCAGGGAAGTGTATCATCTACTTTTACATGGAATACAAATTGTTCGCATGTTCAGTTTCAGCCCTACCAGGTGGTTTTTACCGCCAAAGACACACTTACTTTTCCACAACTTACCGACATTAAAACGGTTGGCATCAGGGTGATAAGCCCGCCACCAGAAAATTTAGGTGCCACGGCAATTGGAAATTCCATTCATTTAAGCTGGAACAAAGCGGTATGCAACTATTCTATCGGATATGATCTTTACCGCAGGAGTGGCTATTATGATTTTGATCCGGACCCTTGCGAAACGGGCGTTCCGGCATATACCGGTTACGAAAAAATTGAAACACTTGAAAGCATCAACGACACCACATTTATTGATGACAATGGAGGAATGGGCCTGGTTCACGGCATTGACTATTGTTACATAGTTGTGGCATTTTTTGCCGATGGCAGCGAAAGTTATGCTTCGGAGGAGGTCTGTGCGACATTAAAAAAAGATGTCCCCATCATCACCAATGTTTCCATTTTGGAAACCTCGCAAGACCAGGGCGAAATATTCGTAGCCTGGTCGAAACCCATCGACTTCGACACCTTAATTTATAGTGGCCCATACAAGTATGCCATAAATCGCTCTGATACTGACAACCCACAATTTGTTGAGATTTCGGAAAACTCCGGAATAAACGACACCTCATTTATTGATATCACCGGGCTCAACACTTCGCAATTAAAATATTCGTACCGAATTGACATGTACAATCTTTCGGGTGGCGAGGTAGTATTCATGGGTTCTACACAAGTAGCCAGATCGATGTTTTTGGAGATTTCGCCATCAGACCAAACCTTGCTTTTGTCGTGGAATCTTGAAGCACCCTGGCGAAATTCAAGGTACGATGTTTATCGATTCAACCCACAATCCGAAGTTTTCGATTCGATCGGCTTCAGTACACAACCTTTTTATGCCGACAGTAATCTTGTAAATGGAGAAACATACACCTACTTTATCAAAAGTATCGGGAAATATTCCGCTCCGGGATTGGTTGACCCGATAATTAATTTTTCGCAAATAAATTCAGGCAGTCCAAAAGATAATGTTTCTCCCTGCCCGCAAATATTAAATGTAAAAACCAATTGCGAACTGGTTCAAAATGAATTAAGCTGGCAAAACCCCGAAGATTGTCCTGAAGATATTGCCGGGTATTATGTCTATTATTCGCCAATGCAAAACGACTCGCTCGTTCTTTTTGATTCGATTAATAATCCGCTTGAGATGCAGTATATCCACACAAATTTACCAAGCATCGCGGGTTGTTACCAGGTAGCCGCTTATGATTCTATTGGCAATACCGGAGAATTAAGCAATATGGTTTGCGTAAGCATCGATAGTTGCTCTTCGTACCGGCTTCCCAATGTTTTTACGCCCAACAATGATCCATTTAATGAACTGTTCAAGCCTTATCCTGAATACACTTCTGTTGAAAAAGTGGACATGAAAATATTTAACCGCTGGGGCAGGATAGTTTTCGAAACCAACAACCCGGAAATAAACTGGGACGGGAAAAACATGAACAATAATCAGGATTGTGCCAACGGTGTATATTTTTATGTTTGTGATGTTTTTGAAATACGCCTTGAAGGACTTTCTAAAAGAACACTAACTGGATCGGTTACACTTTTACGTTAGCATATTCTCTCTCAATTTTGTGAACATTTACCCGGCCTGCCTGTTTGAAATCATACTTTTTTAATAAACAAACACATTATGATAAAAACACAGTTGATTTCATTTTTTCTACTTTTTACAATCGCCAATGTGCTTGCACAACCTTCAAATCCTTCAAATGCCGACAAAGTAAAATACGATTCCGAAAAGCACTTTAAAAACATCAGGCAGCTAACTTTTGGTGGCGATAATGCCGAGGCTTATTGGAGTTTTGATGATTCGAAACTTATTTTCCAGGCGAGCAACCCGGCCTGGAATGCAGAATGCGACCAGATTTTTATTACGGATGTGCAAAGCTCTGATATGAAAAATACCAAACCCATGCTTGTCAGCACCGGCCAGGGACGCACAACATGTTCCTATTTCCTGCCCGGCGACACCACCATTCTTTACGCTTCAACACATGAACACGATGCCTTTTGTCCGCATCAACCACCACGCGAAATTGATGGGAATTATGTTTGGCCGGTTTACGATTCTTACGATATTTATACCGCCGACCTTAATGGAAATATCATTTCACAATTAACAGACTTTAATGGTTATGATGCCGAAGCCACCGTTTCTCCGAAAGGAGATAAAATTGTATTTACTTCAATCCGCACTGGCGATCTTGAATTATTTACAATGAACATTGATGGCTCGGATATCAGGCAGGTTACTGATGAGTTGGGTTATGATGGCGGGGCTTTCTTTTCGCCCGATGGAACCAAACTTGTGTTTCGATCATCGAGGCCAAAAACCAAGGAAGAAATTAAAAAATATAAAACCCTCCTTAATGATGGCCTGGTGATGCCAACAAATATGGAAATTTATGTATGTAACGTTGATGGTTCCGACCTTACCCGGGTTACTGATCTTGGCAATGCCAACTGGAGTCCGTTTTTTCATCCTTCCGGCGAAAAAATTATTTTCTCCTCCAACCATGCTGCAAAATCAGGCTTTAAATTCAACCTGTTTATGATAAATATTGATGGTACCGGTTTGGAACAAATATCCTACGACAATGTGTTTGATGCTTTTCCTGTATTTTCGAACGATGGAAAATATCTTGTTTTTTCGTCAAACAGAAACAACGGGGGAACGCACGATACCAATCTTTTTTTGGTTGAATGGGAGGAGTAAATCAAAGCAAAAATGTACATAGTCATTGCACCCGATTCTTTTAAACATTCACTTCCGGCACTTGCTGTAGCCGAAAATATTGCGATAGGAATAAAAAAGATATTCCCCGAAGCAGAAACAATACTTGTGCCCTTAGCTGATGGCGGAGAAGGTACTGTTAAATCCCTGATTGATGCAACAAACGGGCGTATCGAAAACCTTGAGGCTCACGATCCGCTGTTGCGAAAAGTAAATTCATTTCTCGGAATACTTGGAGACGATAAAACTGCTGTGATTGAAATGGCCGTAGCATCGGGAATAGAATTACTACACGACAATGAGCTAAATCCAATGACCGCCTCTACTTATGGAACCGGTGAACATATTAAAAAAGCCCTGGATTTGGGCTGCAATAAAATAATCGTTGGCATTGGTGGCAGCGCAACCAACGATGGCGGAATAGGAATGGCCAGGGCTTTGGGTTTAAAATTTTTAGATGAAAACAACAACGAAATTGGTGAGGGCGGTGACTCCTTAAATCGCCTGGCACTGATCGACGACTCTGGGATTGATCAAAGATTAAAAAATTGTGAAATACTGATTGCTGCCGATGTAAACAACCCTTTAACGGGGCCAACTGGCGCATCCAGAGTGTTTGCCCCCCAAAAAGGTGCTGATAAAAATCAAGTTGAAATATTGGAAAAGAACATTTCGCATTATGCCACTATTTTAAGAAAAACCTACAACAAAGACTTTGAAAACCTTGAAGGAGCAGGGGCTGCGGGAGGACTGGGTGCCGGTTTGATGGCATTTGCAAATGCCAAAATAATGTCGGGGTTTAAAATTATAGCAGAAATCACAGAACTTGAATCAAAAATCAGTCGGGCAGATTTGGTAATTACCGGCGAAGGGAAAATTGATAACCAGACACAGTTTGGCAAAACACCTTTCGGTGTTGCCATGCTGGCAAAAAAATATAACAAGCCGGTGATTGCTTTCGCGGGTAGTCTTGGTGAAAAACATGAAAATCTTTACCAGAAAGGTTTTGATGTGATTTTTCCGATTACCGATCAACCCATGCCACTTGATTATTCACTAAAAAACGCAGGACGTTTATTACAAGAGGCTTCCGAAAGAATGGCAAGGATGCTTTTACTTTCCGGGAAAATGAAATAACATAAATATTTTTGCCCCCACTTACCCGGCATTTCAAATGTAAACCCACAAACTGCTTTCTTTTTTAACCGGGATGCTGTACATTTGTAATATTTCAAATGAATGGCTAAAATTCTTCAAATTTCGAAATTAGCTGGCTAATGAAAAATTTATGTTTTCACCTGATACTTATCGCGATGATGTTTGGAAATTTATTTTCGGCAAAGGGACAATCCGACAAAGAATCCTCAACAACAATTGATCGACAGCCTTGTGTTTCCGGGAAATTTTATCCGGGCAAGGCCACCGAATTGCGTGGCGAACTTGAATCATTTTTTGCCGGAGCTATTCCACCCGGCAATAAAAATCCACTGGCCATAGTAACTCCTCATGCAGGCTATGTTTTCTCGGGCCAGGTGGCTGCAAATAGTTTTAACCAGATCGATCCCGAAAGTAAATTCGAGCGGATATTTCTTATCGGTTCAAGCCACCACACCTGGTTCGATGGCGCTTCCATTTACAATATCGGAAATTACCTTACGCCTCTTGGTACGGTTGAAGTTGACCGGGAACTGGCAAGCCGACTTATAAATGACAATAAAGTTTTCGAGTTCAGGGAAAATGCTCACACTTCGGAACACAGCCTTGAAGTACAGTTGCCCTTTTTACAATTTCATCTTAAAAATAATTTTAAAATTGTACCAATTATCATTGCAAGTCAATCTGAAAAAACCATTAAAAAAATCGCGGAAGCGCTAAAACCATTTTTCAATCCCAATAATTTATTTGTAATCAGCAGCGATTTTTCGCATTATCCTTCTTATGATGAAGCCAATATTGTTGACCAAATAACTGCTGATGCTATTGCTTCAAATTCGCCGGAAATATTCATGGAAACACTCTCGAAAAATGAAGCAAAAAAAGTTCCCGGGCTGGCAACCTGTATGTGCGGATGGTCTTCGATGCTTGCGATTTTGAATATAACCCACGATATGACCGGAATTGAAATTAATCCGCTTTACTATAAAAACTCTGGCGATGCAATGTATGGAGATAAAAACAGGGTGGTTGGATATTGGGCCATTGCAATAAATGGTAACAAAGAAGATTCGGGTACTTTCAAATTATCTGATCAGGATAAAAAAGATTTGCTGGCTGTTGCAAGAAGCGCCATTGAGGCTAAAGTTACGGGCAAACCAATCCCTGAAATTGATGCTGAAAATTATTCTTCAACTTTGAAAGAACTGACCGGGGCATTTGTATCATTACACAGCAATGGCCAGCTTCGTGGTTGCATAGGGCAATTCAACCCAACGATTCCATTGTATAAAGTTGTTCAGGATGCGGCTATTTCGGCTGCCACCAAAGATTATCGCTTTAGCCCGGTAAAGCCAAAGGAACTATTGAAAATAGATATTGAGATTTCTGTACTCACCCCAATGAAAAAAATCGATAATATTGATGAAATTGAACTGGGTCGTCATGGAATATACATTAAAAAGGGCTACAATTCAGGCACGTTTTTACCCCAGGTTGCCGACAACACGGGATGGAATATCGAAGAATTCCTGGGTCATTGTTCACGAGACAAGGCGAAGATAGGCTGGGATGGTTGGAAAACTGCCGATATTTTTATTTATGAAGCCATCATTTTTGATGAAACAGATTTTGATTAGAGGAACGAAAAAGTTTTCGCCTTTGGTTAATCCATGCAGGCTACATTACCATACAGTTTGTGGTAATGGGGGTTATATTGGGAACATGGCACTGATGGGGCTTCATTCTTCAGCATCATCATCCTTAAATTCGGTTTCCATTTGGGTTAGCCTGGAAACCACATCGGTGTAAATTTTGTGATAAAGCTCAAGATGCGTTTCGTAAAAAGCCACGCTTTCATCATAACGCGCGGGGCTAATTCCATTTTTCTCAAAGGTTTGTTCAAGAAATTTCGCTGATCTTAGTTCATTATCTTGTCCAATTCTCTTGTACTCCCTCAGTATGGCTTCGGTAGCCTGAATATCGCTAATAATCATGGTCATCGAATCAGGGGGGATTATATTTTTTGGAATCTCAGTTTCGCTGATGTCCTTTTTTGGCGTGCATGAAATCCCCATTATAATTAATAAACCTAAAAAGAAAAGTGAATTTTTCATGATGTGATAAACGCAATAGTTCTCGAATAAGTGTTACAATATAAATTGAGAAAATGAATTTTTATGAATAAAACCCTATTTTTGTAAAAATGAAAAACATGACAGCTTACAAGTTTATAACAAGAATATCAAGCAATGGAACAATACAAATAAAAAAAGTACTTTTTGATACCAATATCATAGTTAGACACCAGGTAAAAAACAACATAGTTCCAAAATAAATGGAATTTAATTTTTATCTTTGTTTCAAAAAAATTTTAATTGAAATTAATACGTAAAGACAAATTATTAAAGCTTAAAAGAAAGAATCGAGGGAACTTGAAGCTTGCTAAAGATATTGATAAGCTGATTATAGATATTGAAAGGGCTAAATGGAAAGATAAGTTAGGGCTAATAGAGTCCAGACCAGATGCGGATAGAGTTCATAGCGAAGATTTTTTATTTTTTGACATTAACGTTCATCGAGCATTTACCTTAGTTGTTTTTACTGAACAGTATGTTGAAATTCTTTGGGTTGGAAACCATGATGAATATGACACAACTTTCAAAGGAAATAAGAAAACGATTGAAGCCTGGTTGCGTAATCACGGTAAAATAAAGTAAAATGGATAGATTAGAAATTGATAATATCATAAAAATTGATGAATTGAATAGTGAACTTGAATTCGAAGAAGCTACATCTATTCAAGGGAAATTAAGGTGGATGGTTAAAGAAGACAGGTCATTAGAACCTATTCGCCAGCACTTATTTAAATTAATTGAAAAGTATGAAGCAAAGAATTGGGGGAATGAGGCTACATTTACAGATGAACAAATAAGAGAAAGCGATTTAGCTGAGAAGATAGTTAACGCCGAAGGCCTTTTTATTCAAAAACGAAAAGAACTGATTAAGGTGAAACTAAAAGAGAATGAAATAGCTCAAAAGGACTTGGGGAAGATACTTGGACATAGACCAAATTATATGTCAGAACTAATGAATGGGGTTCGTCCATTTTCAAAAGATGATATTGTTGTTATTCACAGATTATTTGATATTGAGTTTAAGGAATTAATACCACCTTTCTTGAAAAAGGAATTTACAAATCATATAAACATAACACTTGGAGAATTAAAAAACACAAAAGTCCGATTGAACATTGAAGATTTGGAGGCTGTATAAAATGGGATTAAGCATTCATTATGGTGGGAAATTCAATAAAAACGCAATACTTTCAGATTTAATAACTGAAGTTAAAGAAATTGCAGAAATATTTAAATGGGATTACAAAATATATCAGGAAGCATTTCCAGTTGATAATAATGAAAACCAATCTTATGACGGAAAAGTATATGGGATTAGTTTTACTCCACCAGAATGTGAAACAATATCAATATGCTTTTTGTCAAATTATCGGATGTCAAGCAATGTGCATTTGAAATTTTATGGACATTCTGAGAATCAACCTGAGAGTGATTTTCTTTATATGCTTTCTACTAAAACCCAATTTTCGGGAACTGCTATTCATAAAACAATAATCGAATTATTCCGCTATTTGAACAATAAAAACTACTTCAAACAATTTAACCTTACCGATGAAGGAGAATACTGGGAGACAAGGAACGAAAAATTATTGGAACAAAAATTTAAAGAAAATGGAGATCTAATTGATAACTTTTCAATAGCTATTGAAACTATTCCTGTTAAACAAGGAGAGTCATTTGACAATTATTTTGAGAGGATTTTAAGAATAATTGACGACAGGAATAAGAAAACAGAAAGCACCAAGGCCTAACACCCCTAAAAAGATCATAACCTCAAAAGAGTTTTTAAACAATAAAAATAAAGCGCAACTGTCAAAAAAAGGTAGTTGCGCTTTATTTTAGGATGAGTTATAATTCTAATTTCCTACTTCCGACATAAACTTAATGCGCATCAGTCTGATCTCATTTTCATTAAACTCTTCTTCGCCGAGTTCCTCAAGTGCATCTTTTATCGAATCGGATTCAGCTTCATGGAAATAATCAATAATTTCTTCCTGATGATATGGATCTACAACCTCGTTGATGTAATAGGTGATGTCGAGTTTTGTGCCCGAGGAAACTATTCGTTCTATTTCAACGATCAGCTCTTCGAGTGTCAGGTTTTTGGTATGAGCAATATCATCGAGGGTAAGCTTACGATCAATACTTTTAATAATATACACTTTAAGCCCCGATTTATTAATCACCGACTTAACAATCATGTCGTTTGGTCTCATAATATCATTATCCTCCACATAATTCATAATCAAATCAAGAAAAGGTGTCCCGTACTTTTTAGCCTTACCTAAACCCACCCCGGTAATTTGAGTGAGTTCATCCATGGTTATGGGATAGTGAATCGACATATCTTCGAGCGACGGATCCTGGAAAATCACGAATGGGGGCAAATTCTCCTTTCTCGATATTTGCTTTCTCAAATCCTTCAATATATTAAAAAGATTTTGATCGGCAGAGATGGTTTTATGAGATCCGTCAATTATATCGCTGTCATCATCGGTATTATCGTAATCATGGTCTTTTGCAATGAGTATTGAATATGGTTTCTTGAGGAATTCATGCCCCTTTTTGGTAATTTTCAAGAGCCCGTAATTATCAATATCTTTTGTGATTAGGTTTAAAATCAGGGCTTTCCTAATTACCGCATTCCAAAATTTATCATCATGATCCGAACCCCTGCCAAAAGCATTTATTTTATGGTGTTTGTACGACTTTAGTGCAGCAGTATTTTTACCCACGAGAATGTTAACAATGTGCTTGGCTTTAAAAAGCTCTTTTACTTCTTTTATGGTCTCAACAACAATCTCTACAAATTCAACACCTTCAAATTTTTCTTTGGGGTGCAGGCAATTGTCGCAACTACCACAATTTTCATGTTTATATTCTTCGCCAAAATAATGAAGCAATTGCCTGTGCCTGCATATTGATGATTCGGCATACGAAACTGTTTCGAGCAATAGTTGTTGGGCTATTTCCTGCTCGGCTACCGGTTTGCCTTTCATAAACTTCTCCAGTTTTTGTATGTCATCGTAACTATAAAAGGTAATACAGTTTCCTTCGCCGTCATCACGGCCACCCCTGCCGGTTTCCTGGTAATATCCTTCAAGGCTTTTGGGCATATCGTGATGAATCACAAAACGAATATCGGGTTTATCGATACCCATCCCAAAAGCTATGGTGGCAACAATTACATCCACATCCTCCATAAGAAAACTATCCTGGTTGTTACGGCGGGTAACTGCATCAAGACCTGCATGATAAGGCAGGGCTTTTATCCCGTTCACCTGCAAAGTTTCGGCAATCTCTTCAACTTTCTTCCTACTCAAACAATAAACTATTCCTGATTTACCGTGGTTATTCTTAATGTATTTAATAATATCTTTATTTACATCGCTGGTTTTAGGACGAACTTCATAGTAAAGATTTGGCCGGTCGAATGACGATTTATAAACAGTAGCATCGAGGATATCTAAATTTTTCAGAATATCGTGTTGAACTTTGGGTGTTGCAGTAGCGGTAAGGGCTATTATGGGAATCTTTTGCCCAATGTTTTCAATAATGGGTCGCAACCTGCGATATTCGGGCCTGAAATCATGCCCCCATTCCGAAATACAATGTGCTTCATCAATAGCATAAAATGAAATGTTTATTCCTTTAAAGAATTCAACATTTTCATCTTTAGTGAGCGATTCAGGAGCAACGTACAATAATTTAGTAACCTCGTTTGTAAGATCTTCTTTTACTTTAAGAATTTCTGCTTTCGAAAGGGAGCTGTTTAGAACGTGGGCAAAACCCTCCTTAGATCCAAAGTTGCGAAGTGCATCAACCTGGTTTTTCATCAGGGCGATGAGTGGTGAAATGATAATGGCAGTGCCATCCTTAATAATAGCAGGTAACTGATAGCACATGGATTTACCTCCGCCTGTGGGCATGATTACGAATGTATCGTTTCCATGAAGCAAATTATTAATAATTTTTTCCTGATTTCCTTTAAAACTATCGAACCCAAAAACCTGCTTCATTACCCTGTGAAGCGGATATTCATGGGTTTCAGTCATTGTAGTGTCTGTTTCTTGTTTAAACATAGTAAAATTCTTTTCTCATCAATTAGCAGTATTTCCATCACGGTTAGGTAGATTTTAGACGATCGCAAACGATTTTTAAATAACAATATTTTTTCTAACCCATCAGAACCAAAAGCATTTCAAACAAATTTAAGCAAATAATCCATTAATGATGTCATAAAAATCAGTTTACAATTTAAAACATCATTCGTGTATAAAAAAGACTCATTTTGTTTTGATTTATAAAATTAAAGTATTTTCCCGATAATGATCTAATTTTGCACAAATTAAATTTGATTTTTTTAACAAATTTTTTGATAATGATAAACATATCCTCCTCAAAAATTAAAAAGAGTGCTCTTAATACGATTGATTTGGAAACCCAGGCAATTGCAGGATTAACCAATTTTATTAATGACGACTTTGTTTCATGTATCCAATTAATATTCAATAGTAAAGGAAGGGTAATAGTTACAGGAATTGGGAAAAGTGCGCTAATAGGCGAAAAAATTGTAGCAACCTTCAACTCAACTGGTACGCCTGCAATTTTTATGCACGCTGCCGATGCTGTGCATGGAGATTTGGGAATCGTTCAAAAAGATGATGTTATCCTGTGTATTTCAAAAAGTGGCGCTACTCCCGAAATCAAACTTTTAATCCCCTACCTGGGGCTGTCGGGAAACACAATAATAGCTATGGTTGGAAACCTGGATTCTTATCTTGCTAAACAGGCTGACTATTTAATAGAAACTACAGTGAGCCAGGAAGCATGTCCCAATAACCTGGCTCCCACCTCAAGCACTACGGCGCAGTTGGTTATGGGCGATGCAATGGCAGTAGCTTTGCTTGAGCTTCGGGGATTTTCGCCCAAGGATTTTGCATTGTATCATCCCGGGGGTGCATTGGGAAAAAAACTCTTTCTCAGGGTATCGGATATTTATGTAAACAATGAAAAACCAATGGTAGAAATTGATGCCGATATCCCATCTGCAATCGTTGAAATATCATCGAAACGCCTCGGTGCAACCGCTGTGATGAACAAAGGAAAATTGGTTGGTGTTATTACCGATGGAGATTTGCGAAGAATGATCCAGTCGGGCAAGCCATTCGAGACACTTAATGCATCTGATATCATGACTAAAAACCCGAGAACCATAAGCCCGAAAATACTTGTTGCTCAAGCCCTTGATATTATGCGATCAAACAATATCACCCAACTGCCTGTGGTTGATTGCGATAATTACCTGGGCGTAATCCACCTGCACGACATATTAAAAGAAGGAATTTTATAAGCTAATGTTTTCATTTTATTGGAATTTTAATTTGGGAACATTCTTTTGACCCTTATGCTAAAATGTTGTCTGTATTTGCAATAAATGGATTTACCTCATGTTTATTATGCTGATTAAGAATATTTATGCCAATAAAATTTATCCCATTTAAAACACTTTTAATTTTTCTGGCTATAGCTATTCCTGCAATTTCTTTTAGCCAGGTAACAAAAATTATGGGTACTGTTACCGATAAAGCAACAGGGGAACCTTTGCCCTTTGTGAACATTATTTTTAAAGGCACAAATATTGGAATTACCACAGGCTTCGATGGCGTCTTTTCCATTGAAACCTCAAAGCCCGGTGATTCGCTTATTGCTTCCTTTGTTGGTTACAAGCGACAAACTAAAGTGGTTTCTAAAGGGCATTTTCAGTATATTAATTATGAAATGGTTCAGGATAATTTTGAACTTGAGACCGTAGTAATAAAAGCCGGGGAAAATCCTGCAGAAATTTTATTGAGGAAAATCAATCAAAACAAAAAAAATAACGACCCTGATAAGTATGATGCCTATCAATATGAAGCTTACAACAAAATACAGATCGATGCCAACAACATTACGGATAAATTTAAAAATCGAAGAATTTTTAGGGAATTCGATTTTATTTTTGATAATGTTGATACCTCAACAGTAAATGGCAAACCCTACCTCCCCATTTTTCTATCCGAGTCGATCTCTGACGTTTACTCGAAACGAAAACCTAAAGCTTCCATCGAAATTGTAAAAGCCAATAAAATTTCAGGCATCGAAAACGAAAGCGTGATGCAATTCCTGGGCGACAAATTTCAACATATCAATATTTACGATAGTTACATCGGGCTGTTTCAAAAAAACTTCATCAGCCCCATTGCCGGTTTTGGTTTAAATTTTTATAAATACTACCTCATCGACAGCACCTTTTTCGGTGAAAAATGGTGCTACAAAATCATGTTTAAACCCCGCCAGAAACAAACCCTCACCTTTACAGGAAGTTTTTGGGTTCACGATACCACTTTTGCCATCAAGGAAGTTGACATGAAAATTATGGATGATGCCAACATTAATTTTATCAACGACATGGTAATTCACAAAGAATTTGATTTGATTGACGGAAAATATTGGTTGCTTACTAAAGATTACATTATTGGCGATCTGAATATTATCGAAAATGATAAGTCGGAGCTGGTGGGCTTCTTTGGCAGTAAAACCACAACCTACCGCAATTTTGTGATTAACCGGCCAAAGGACGATGATTTTTACAAAGCGCCGGTTAGCGTGGTTATCAATGAAACCGCGGGTGAGCAATCTGATGAATATTGGGCACAGCACCGGCATGAGGAACTAACACGCGATGAAAAGACCATTTACTATATGGTAGATACGCTGAAACAGATACCCAAATTCAACACCTATATCGATATCATCGAAATGATTACCACGGGATATTACGAAACCGGGAATTTCGAAATCGGGCCTTACGGATCCACTTTGAGCTTTAATGCCGTTGAAGGAGCGCGCATCAGACTTGGGGGAAGAACAAGCAATAAATTTAGCAAAAAAATTATGCTATTCGGCCACGTAGCTTTTGGAACCCTCGACAGCCGCTGGAAATATGGCGGAGGTTTTAAATATATGCTCAATAAAAACCCAAGGCGGACATTTGGCGCTGAATTTCAGTACGACCTCGAACAATTGGGGGCAAGCCAAAATGCTTTCCGCGAAGATTTTTTCCTGGCCTTCCTTTTCAGGCGAAATCCTGCCGATAAGTTAAGCATCGTTGAAGGCTACAAAGCCTACTATGAGCACGAATGGTTCAATGGATTTTCAAATACTCTTAATATAATTCACCGCAACCTTTACGCGGTTGGCGACAATACTTTTGAAATTAATAAAACTGACAGTGAAGGGAATAGTTATGTTGCCACCGAATCGGCCATCACCTCCACCGAAGTAAGGCTCGACACCCGCCTGGCATACAAAGAGCGCTTTTTAATGGGCGAATTCGAACGCGTTAGCCTCGGGGCAAAATACCCGATTCTTGAAATCCGCTATGGTTACGGAATTCCAACCATTACCGGTGGCGACAATGAATACCACAGGCTTCAGTTAGGAGTAAGCCACTGGTTTAGTACTTTTAACCTGGGCTGGTCAAAATTCATCATCGAGGCCGGCAGAATATGGGGAACTGTCCCCTATCCTTTGCTCAAACTTCACGAAGGAAACGAAACTTACTTCTTCGATGAATCCTCGTTCAACATGATGAATTATTTCGAGTTTGTGAGTGATAAATACCTGAGTGTGTTTTATACCCATCATTTCGATGGATATTTCTTTAATCGTATCCCCCTTTTCAGGAAACTGAAATGGCGTGAAGTGATTTTTACAAAGGGATTGGTCGGCGGACTGGATAAAGATAATCGCGAGTATTCAGTATTTCCAAATGGGATGTACACTTTAGACAAGCCTTATTTTGAAGCAGGTGCCGGCATAGAAAACATTTTTAAATTGCTCAGGGTAGATGCCATCTGGCGACTTTCATACCTCGATCACTCCAACATTTCAAATTTTGGTATCAGGTTTAGCCTGCATTTTTTATTTTAATTCAAAAGTTTAAAACAAGCTTTAATTTTTATAGTTGATTTTGCTTATGTATTTTTGACAAATTTTCTTACATTTATTTAGTAATATGATACTCCAAACCAAAAGTGTATTTAAAAAATACAAGCACCGAATGGTGGTAAACGATGTTTCGGTGCAAGTTAAGCAGGGAGAAATTGTTGGTTTGCTTGGCCCGAACGGTGCAGGAAAAACTACTACCTTTTACATGATTGTGGGTTTGATTAAACCATTTAAAGGACAAGTACTTTTGGACAAAATGGATATTACCAACGAGCCCATGTACAAAAGAGCAAAAAAAGGCATTGGATATCTTGCCCAGGAAGCATCAGTTTTTCGGAATTTAAGCGTGGAGGACAACGTAAAATCGGTACTCGAATTTACAAAATACAATAAGAAACAACAGGCAGAAAAATTGGAAACTCTCCTGGAGGAGTTTGGCTTGCAACATGTTCGCAAAAGTTTCGGTATCACACTCTCGGGGGGCGAACGCCGCCGAACCGAAATTGCCAGAGCCCTGGCCGTGGATCCCAATTTTATTTTATTGGATGAACCATTTGCAGGCGTTGATCCCATTGCCGTTGAAGATATTCAAACCATCGTATCCAAATTAAAAGAAAAAAATATCGGCATACTCATCACCGATCATAACGTACACGAAACACTCAATATCACCGACCGCGCCTACCTGCTCTTCGAAGGTTCAATCCTTAAAACCGGCACTGCCGAAGAACTGGCCCAGGATGAACACGTAAGGAAAGTTTACCTCGGAGAAAACTTTGAGCTGAGACGCCCTGAGAGGAAACAGAAAGTATAGGGAGAAAGAAGTGAGAGCTCCGAAAAATAGAAAATTTTCTCCAAAGGAGTCCTTCGGACAATTTTCGTAATTTTTCGAGGGTGCATGGGCAAAGCCCGGCATTGAGAGTTGAGAGATGAGAGGTGAGAGTTAGTTGTAAACTATTGTCCAATAACGATTAACCAATAACGATTAACCAATAACAATTAACGATTAACGATTAACCAATAACGATTAACCCAGTTTCAACACTTCGGGGATGAACATCGAGGCATCGCCACCATGACTTAAAATATCGCGTACAACCGATGAATTTAATGAAGTAAACTCGGGATGGGTAAGGAAAAATACAGTTTCAATTTCAGGAAATAACTTTTTGTTAACCTGCCCAATGGATCTTTCAAACTCGAAATCAGCAGAAGTTCTCAGGCCTCTCAAAATATATTGAGCCCCAACCTTGCGGCAATAATCCACCGTCAGGCCTTCGTAGGTATCGATTTCAATTTTTGGATATTTTGCAAAAACTGTTCTTAAAAAACCCACCCTTTCTTCGATGGTGAAATAATTTTTCTTTTCGCGGTTGATCCCTATCGAGACGAAGATTTTATTAAAAAGAGGAACTGCACGAGTTATAACATCTTCGTGCCCGCGGGTGATGGGATCGAAAGATCCGGGAAAAATGGCGATTTTATCCATGACGGTTGAGTTTTTACAAAAATACAACTATTCTGAGTTTATAGTCAGGGTTTCACTCAAAGTGAAGCCCTGACTGGTGTATATCCATAAGGTCAATGGTTTTTTGATTTAAGATTGTCCGAAGGACTCCTTTGGAGAAAATTCTTGACTTTTCGGGACGATTTTAGATTTTGCTGAGTATCACCAACATCATAAATCTAAAATCACTAATCTTCAATCCTATATCCTCCTAACCATCATCAATCCATCCCGCAAAGGAAGCAGAATATTTTCCACACGCTCATCCTGTTGCACAAAATCATTAAACAATTGAATACCCTGTGTCTCTTTATCCCTGGTGCTTTTATCCATTACTTTCCCATCCCAGAAAGCATTATCAGCCAGGATCACACTGCCGGATTTCATGTTGCCGATTAGCATTTTGTAATAATTCAGATAGTTCTCCTTATCGGCATCAATAAAAACAAGATCGAAGGTAACCCCGATCGCGGGTATTATTTCCAGCGCATTGCCAATGTGGGTGGTGATTTTATTTTCCAAGCCCGACTCCCTGAAATATTTTCTCCCGATTTCGACCGATTCAGGGTTACTGTCGATGGTGTGAAGCATCCCATTTTCGGCCAATCCCATGGCAAGGTTAATGGTGGAATATCCCGTGAAAGTCCCGATTTCCAATATCGCGTCAGGCTGCAGGGTTTTGCTCAACATACGTAAAAACTGTCCTTGCAGATGTCCTGAGAGCATACGTGGATACATGGTTTTTAAATTGGTTTCGCGGTAAAGACGGTGAAAAAAATCGGATTCAGGCGTGGTGTGATCTTCGGCATATTGCTCAAAATCGGGGTGTGTGGCTTTATAGTCTTGTTGTGGCATTTTCTAAATATTTATTCAAACTTGTTCAATAATAAAATTAATGTCTTTATCAGTTCGTGCGAAATTTTGATTTCAGATTAATGATTGATGAATTGAGATTTTAGATATTACTGTGCTATAACAACATCTTAAATCTGAAATCGCTAATCTGAAATCGTATATTTTTTAATTCTACTTTGTTGACCCATTCAAATTATGTTCTGTCCTTAAAGTCAAGATCTTCTATCCGAGGTCAAAAAAATTTTCCGCTGATTTCGCTGATTGATATTATCTGCGAAAATCTGCGTTATCTGCGGGAAACCTGATAAAACAGATATACTCTAATAACTTTATCATCATCATAGATTCCCCAAGAAATCTGTTGGCAGTTTTTAATCCCCGTTTTTCCTGGGTACATAAGTAAGGGTGCTAAACTGCCCAGGTACAAAAATTTCATTGGCGACTTCCAGAAGATTCTCCGCAGTTATTTTATTTACCTTTTCGGAGATTTGCTTAAAGGTATCCACCTCATCAAAAAACAGGTGGCTCTTGCCTATGGAAGTCATTTCATTCACGTTCAATTCCAGAGAAATGGCAAGCTGGCCATCAATTTGTTGCTTGGCGCGATGCAGTTGCAAGGTTCCCATCTTTTTTTCGCGAAATAATTTCAGCTCCTTGTAAACCAGTTTCAGCGATTTTTCAAGATATCCGTTATCGGTGCCCAGGTAAACATGAAAATTTCCGGTATCGGAATAAGCCTGATAATGGGATTCGACCGAATAGCAGTAGCCATATTTTTCACGAATACCCATGTTGAGCCTCGAGTTCATGCCTGGCCCTCCCAATATGTTGCTCAGCATAGCCAGTGTTGTCTTCTTGTCGCTCGTAACATCATACGCAGGCACGCCCATAATACAATGCACCTGGTAATTTGATTTGGCTTCGGTAAGATTTTTTGGGCTGTAATCATTAAAACGCTCCCTCTTAACCGCACCTTTCGCTGTGGAAATTGCGCCAAAGTACTTTTCAGCAAAATGTACAAGCTTTTCAAATTTAATGTTCCCCACCGATGAGATCACCATTCGGTGAGTAAGATAATTTCGCTGCATGAAATTAAGCACATCCTCCCTCTTGAAACTTTTAACTGAGCCAGGGCTTCCTAAAATGCAAGTTCCAATGGGATGATTTTGGTACAACAGCTCTTCAAACTCATCAAAAATTAGCTCCGAAGGCGAATCCTTATACGAGTTAATTTCATCCAGCACCACATCCTTTTCTTTGGCAATTTCCTTTTCGGGAAAAGTGGAATTGAAAATGATATCCGCAAAAAGCTCCAGTGCCCTTTCATAATGCGGATGCAAAAATGAAGCATACACAAAAGTTTCTTCCTTACTCGTGTATGCGTTCAGGTCGCCGCCTACATTTTCGAGCCGGCTCAGCACGTGGTAAGCCTTGCGCTTTTTAGTGCCTTTAAATATAAGGTGTTCGATAAAGTGCGCTATGCCATTTTCGTTTTCTCGTTCATCCCTCGATCCTGCATCGATTACCACACCGCAATGCGCCACATGGTTGGGCATATACTTGTGGATAATCCGAATTCCGTTTGCCAGTTTTGCGTATTGATATTCCATAATTAAAATAATGGCGGCAAAGGTAGGCGTTTTAAATATTGGCAGTGGAGATTAGTTATTGGGTTATTGAGTTATTGGGTTATTGGGTTATTGAGTTATTGAGTTAATGGGTTAGTGGGTTATTTGGTCTCAAACAACTGATAAAACATGCAACCCAGTATGGGTTGGACTATTGTAGATTAGACATCCAGAATTGAATAAACAAAAACCTTGAAAAAGTGAAACAGTATTTTCACCAGATTCAAAACTAATTGTTAATATTCGGTTAATTTTTGAAATTTGTTGAATGGCCAAAAAAATAAATGACTATCATTGTCCCTGCAAAATGAAAAAAGTACAGCAACATACAGATTTTTTAAGCTTGGCGCTCCCGGAGACAAGCCCTGCTTTTACCACCACTTTTACATGCACAACCACCACCACCCCGAAAGGGGTCAGGTAAACATATCGGGCATCGTAGTATGCCATTCAGCGTCCGGGGCAATCCTCCCCAAATCAACCATTATTTCTTAATTCGATAAAAAAATAATTATGCTTGTATTAAAATTTGGTGGATCGAGTGTAGATTCCGCACTAAACATAGAAAAAATTAAAAATATCCTGACCCGGAAAAAGGAGCCTTTCGTATTGGTGGTTTCAGCCCTTAGTGGCATTACCGATGCACTTGGCCTGCTGGCACAAAAAGCCCTGGAAAGCAATTTTGATGATTCGCTGGCACATATTAAAACACGACATCTTGAACTGGCTAAAGCATTACTCAAGCCTGTATCTCAAACCGAAACTTTTATTCATATTCAGCAAACCATGCTTAAGCTTGAGGATGTGTGCAATGGCATTCGCAGCCTTGGGGAACTGAGCGACAAAACCATGGCACGGGTGCTGGCTGTTGGCGAAGAGCTATCATCTGAGCTCATTGGGCATTACCTTAACCAGGAGGGCATGTCCATCAAAAACCTGCCTGCCGGAGAGTTGATTTCAGCCAATGGCAACTACTTGAATACAGATGTGAATTATGAGGTTTCGTATAGCCGGATCAGGGATTATATTAATCCCGACACCTGCTACATTGCACCTGGCTTTGTGGCCATCAACCCAAGAGGTGATAGGGTGGTTTTGGGGCGTGGGGGCTCAGATTATACCGCCGCACTTATTGCCGGTGCCATTGATGCCACCGCACTTGAATTGTGGAGTGATGTGAACGGTATGCTCAACGCCAATCCAAACCTCGTCCGCAACGCGGGCTCGATTAAAAGACTAAGCTACAAAGAAGCTTTCGAAATGGCCTACTTTGGGGCAAAGGTTGTTTATCCGCCAGCCATTCGCCCGGTAATGCAAAAGAAAATACCAGTTTTCCTTAAAAATACCAGCCAGCCAGGCGAGGCCGGAACTTTGATTCACGGCAGCAATGAGGGTGAAACAAATAAGATAATTGGTGTATCAACACTGCCACAAATGGCCATACTCACCATTTCGGGAGTGGGACTTGCGGGAACCAAAGGCCTTGCCCGTCGCGTATTCCAGGCCATGGAAGAGGCAGGCATCAACATCGTGTTTATAACACAGGCCTGCTCGGAGCAAAGTATATGTCTTGGTATTAAAGCACAGTTTGCCGAAGATGCCAAAAACGCACTTGCCTCCCAATTTCACCATGAAATGAAAGATGGGCTGGTAAACCCTGTGGAACTGGAGGACGACAAAATTGTGCTGGCTGTGATTGGTGATAACATGAAACACCAGGTGGGCCTGAGTGGAAAGATTTTCGGAGCCCTGGGCGAAAACAACATCAGTGTAAAAGCTATTGCACAGGGTGCTTCTGAGCGAAACATCTCCATCGTTCTGGATGCCAAAGATGAGCATAAAGCAGTGAATGTAATCCACGAAAGGTTTTTCCAGGCTTCCGTGAAAAAGATCCACCTTTTTGTTGCAGGTGTGGGAAATGTTGGTAGCCAGTTTTTGAATATCCTGGAAAAGCAACAGGCCAACTTCCTTGAAAACCACAAAATTGAATTGAAACTGGTAGGCGTTGCCAACAGCACAAAATTTATACTGAACACTGATGGCTTGAGCTTTGAAACCGCGCGGAAAATCAGGCAGGCAGGAACACCATATTCATCGTTTGCCGGATTTGTGGATGATATCATTGCCCTCAATTTACGCAATAGTATCGTGATCGACAATACCGCTTCGGAGGAGGTGAGCCTGGAATATGACCGACTGTTCGGTCACAGTATTTCGGTGGTTACCTGCAACAAATTTGCAGGCAGTTCGCCCATCTCAAATTATCAAAAACTAATGAAACTTACCCATGATAAAAATTGTAAATTCCAGTACGAGACCTCCGTAGCCGCAGCCTTGCCGGTAATAAAGACCATCCAGGATTTGAGCCACAGTGGCGACCGCGTGAACCGTATTGAGGCCGTATTGTCAGGGAGTTTGAATTTTATTTTCAACAACTACAACACCGGACTGCCTTTTGCCGACATAGTGCAACAAGCCAAAGATGAGGGTTACACCGAGCCCGACCCGAAAATTGACCTGACCGGCCTGGATGTGATGCGCAAAATCCTGATCCTGGCCAGGGAGTCGGGCTATATGGTCGAGCCTGAAGATGTTACTTTCAGTGGATTTTTACCGGAGAGCTCGTTGAAAACCGAAACCCCCGAAGAATTTATTGAAGTGCTGCGCAGCGAGGAAGCACATTTTAGGGCAATGCATCAGAAGGCACAGCAAAACAATTGCCGCCTGAAAGTGGTGGCTGTGATGGATAATGGAAAGCTCTCCGTATCTTTGCAGCAAGTTGATGCGGCAAGTCCGTTTTATCATCTGGACGGAAAGGACAATATTGTATCGCTTTTCACCAATCGATACAACCCCGAACCGCTTATCATCAAAGGTGCAGGGGCAGGCGCTGAAGTTACGGCAAGCGGCGTTTTCTCCGATTTGATTTTCATCGTAAACAGATAGTTATGATAAATAAAATATGTGCATTTGCACCAGCAACCATTGCCAACCTCAACGTGGGCTTCGATATTCTTGGGCTTTCGCTCAACTCCATCGGCGACAAGGTGGAGGTAACAAGAAACGGGACAAGCCAAAACCGGATTACTGAAATTGTAAACGGCAAAAACCTGCCCACCGAACCAGAAAAAAATTCCTGCAGTGTGGTGATTAGAAAAATACAGGAAGCCTTGAACCGGTACGATGGTGTGGATATCCGCATAAAAAAAGGCTTTGCCTCCGGGAGTGGGCTGGGGTCGAGCAGCGCTTCCAGTGCAGCGGCAGCAGTGGCTTTTAATGCCTTGCTCAACAATCCTTTTACACCGGAAGCGCTTGTTCCCTTCGCCGCGGAAGGCGAACGAACAGCCTGCGGAACTGCCCATTTTGATAATGTTGCCCCGGCCATCCTGGGTGGGCTGGTACTGATCCATGAGCTAAGTCTGGTGAAGCTTCCCTTACCGAGTGGCCTTCATGCCGCGCTATTTTTCCCCGAAATCACCATCAACACGGCAGAGTCGCGGAGCATACTCAGGCAAAACCTGCCATTAAAACTTGCCTCACGACAGATTGCAAATATGGGGGCTTTCGTGGCCTCCTTGTATCAAAACGATTTGACTTTAATGGCCAAAAGTATGGAAGACCTCATGGTGGAACCTTCCCGCAAAATGCTTATCCCCTGTTTCGATGAAATGAGGCTTGCAGCCATGAAACACCAGGCGCTTGCTTTTGGAATTTCAGGCTCAGGGCCTTCCATGTTTGCCCTCGCAAACAGCGCAAAATGTGCTGGCGAAATTATCAAAGCATTAAAAGAGGTTTACCTTACCTGCGGAATCAATGCACAGCATTTTACAGTAAGACTTACCGATAAACCGGAGACAAGGATTACAACTTTTGAAGACTGAGAATAATTATATCACATATCCATACTATCTTTTATCCGTGCATCAGTGGCAATACTCCATCCATGCATTCATTACAGATTTTTATCCGTGCATCAGTGGCAATTTTTTATCCATGCATCAGTGGCAAAAATAAACACAAATGAAATATATAAATACCAAAGATATTAACGAGAAAGTTTCGTTCAGGGAAGCCACCCTCAGTGGCCTGGCCACACAAAAAGGGCTGTACGTTCCTGAAACTGTTCCCATCCTGCCAACCACATTTTTCGACAACATCACTCAAATGGATGATACTGAAATTACCTTTGAAGTCATGCAGCCTTATGTGAAGGATTCGTTGTCAGAATCATCTTTAAAAAAAATAATCCGGGAAACCCTTTCGTTTCCTTTGCCCATTGTTAAACTGCACAAAAACATTCACGTTTTGGAATTGTTTCATGGGCCAACCATGGCCTTTAAGGATGTGGGCGCACGCTTTATGGCAAGATGCCTTTCTGAATTTACCATACCCGGAAAAACTGTAAAAGTAATTGTAGCCACCTCGGGCGATACAGGCAGTGCGGTGGCAAACGGATTTTACAAAGTGGAAGGTGTAGAAGTTTTCATCCTTTTCCCGAAAGGAAAGATCAGCGCTTTTCAGGAGCAGCAAATGATCTCGCTGAACGAAAACATTACAGCCATTGAGGTGGAAGGCACTTTTGACGATTGCCAGGCGCTGGCAAAACAAGCACTCAACGATCAGGCGCTCAAAAGCACAATGCTACTAAGTAGCGCCAACTCAATCAATGCGGCGCGATTCCTGCCCCAGATGCTTTACTATTTCCTGGCTTACAAGCAACTTCAACCATTGCTCGAAGGCAGGGAGTGGATAGTTTCGATACCCAGCGGAAATTTTGGAAACCTGACTGCCGGACTTTACGCCAAAAAAATGGGACTCCCCGTTCACCGCTTTATTGCCGCCAACAATGCCAACGATACATTTTATCAATATTATCATTCCGGACAGTATCAGCCAAAACCATCTGTCCAAACTTATTCCAATGCTATGGATGTGGGTACACCGAGTAATTTTGAACGCATCATGCATCTTTACAGGCACAATCATAAAGCCATAAAAAAGGATATGCTTGCTGCAACTTTCTCAGATGAGGCCACGCTGGAACAGATCAGCACCACCCACCAAAAAACAGGATATGTACTCGATCCGCATGGCGCGATTGGCCTGCTGGCGCTCGAATCCCAAATCAAGCCCGAACAAGTGGGACTGTTTCTTGCCACTGCCCATCCCCGAAAATTTGAGGCTGTTGTAAAGAAAGCCATTCCCGGCTATCCAACAAACAAAGTGAACTTAGATTCAGGTTTCAAAACAAAAATCAAAAACGATTATAATAGCCTGGTGGAGATTTTGGGGTAGTTACCGGGCTGTGCAAGTGCTTTCCAAAAAAGGAATCTTATCGAAGGCAAGTTCGGGCAGGCAAAAACAGCCTACGGTTTATACCGCATACGTGCAAGACTAATTGGAACAAGCGAATCGATGATTGCCAGCATAATCCTAGTACTCAACCTGGTCAAATTGACCGGGCTGGGAGTATTATGCCTTTTTGATAAAGTTGGTGAAAGTTTTTCAGCAAGGCAACTGAAATATTTTCATAATGTCATCAAATTGGAAAAATGAAAACCGTGATAATTTAATTCAACACTTTGGCTTAGCTGCATGACCAAATAGCTATGATGAAGATGGCGAGTTTTTCAGCAGATACTATTTACACCAAGCGTTTGTGGTAAAAAAAGAAACATATCCATACCATAATTATTCTTTTTCTGCAAAAAGCTTACGGACGGGAAATCAAGCTTCAATTGAAACAACTGACTGGAATGTTTCTTAATTCTAATTTGAATCATACATTAAAATTATTTTAACAAAGAAGTCCAAAACCTGAAGCTAAATGTTTAACCCCGAATTTTGGACTTCATAAATTTTATACGCACAATTGTGCTATCAGCAAAAAGTAATCTATTTAACTATCAATGCTTTTCTGCTAAGGAAATTAGTGCTGGTTTGTAAAGTGTAAAAATAATATCCTGCCTCCATATCAGCAGCTGACCAATTTATACTGTGTGTTCCGGTTTGGAAATTACCATCAGCCAAAACTTTAATCAGCGCACCTCTTGCATCATACAAACGAACTATCACATTGTCGCTATTTTCAAGTGTAAACTGGATATTTGTTTCAGTGTTGAATGGATTGGGATAGTTTTGCATATCAGTAACATTGTTGCTAATTTCGTTTATTGCAACAGGTTGATTACTTGCCCCAGGTGTATAGTTTGGCATCATAAACCATTCTTCGCTGCCATCAGGATAACGGCCATAAGAAGTGTCGGCAATTTGTTCGGTATAAGTCAGTGTATCGATAACTGCCATATCCGGTGCCCAAAATCCAATTTGTTCGCCCTCGCCTTTTAGTTTAAAATCTAAATTCATAACACTTGTGGCGGGGCTTCCATTAGCATAAAAAACTATAAATCCTCCGGCAGCAACAGTAACAGAGTCAGGTTGGGTATCAGGAATCTGATAAGCTACTGTAACATCAAGGGCATCATACATGTAGTATCCGCCAAGCATTACATCTTCGCTGCCGGCATTGTAAATTTCGATCCAGTCAGGATAATCGCCTTCGGGTCCGGGGAAAGCAAAATCGTTACTGGCCATAAATTCGTTGATGAAGAGTTCAACTTCAACTGGACCCGGGTTATAAACATTGGCTGCACCGGGAGTGTATTCGGTCATTAAATACCAGTTTTCAGATCCATCTGTATAACGGCCATAGCTGGTATCGGCCATTTGGGCTGTATAGGTCAATGTATCGATAACTGCCATATCCGGTGTCCAGAATCCGATTTGTTCGCCCCCGCCTTTTAGTTTAAAATCTAAATTCATAACACTTGATTCGGAGTTCCCATTGGCATAAAACACTAAAAATCCTCCGGCAGCAACGGTAACAGAATCAGGATGGGTAGCCGGAATCATGTAAGCTTCATTCACATCAAGTGTGTCGTACATGTAGTAACCACTAAGATTTACAGCTTCAGTTCCGGCATTGTAAATTTCAATCCAATCGGGGTAATCACCTTGAGGGCCTGGCAAAGCATCATCATTACTGGCCATAAATTCATTAATGCAAAGTTCAACTTCTACCGGAGTGAGGTTGGGATCGGTGTTGGCGCTGCCAGGCGTAATATCTACCATCGCATACCAGTTATCGGTGCCATCCATGTAGCGGCCATAAGATATATCGCTGGTTTGTGCATCATAGCTCAACGAATCAACCACGCTTTGATCGGGAGTCCAAAAACCGATTTGTTCACCCCCGCCTTTTAGTTTAAAATCTAAATTCATAACACTTGATTCGGGGTTTCCATTGGCATAAAACACTAAAAATCCTCCGGCAGCTACAGTAACAGAATCAGGATGGATAGCCGGAATCATATAAGCTTCATTCACATCAAGTGTGTCGTACATGTAGTAGCCGCCAAGCATCACGTCATCGATACCTGCATTATAAATTTCTATCCAATCGGGGTAATCGCCCTGAGGGCCGGGGAAGGATGCGTCATTACTTGCCAAAAACTCATTTACGTAAAGCTGGGCTTTGGCATTGTTGGTGAAAGCCATAACAGTTAGCATGATCACCATCATTGAGCTAAATAAAAAGTAGTTTTTCTTCATTTGAAATTTAATTAAGTAAAAAATATATTTTGGTGCCGCAAATATACACCTTTATAGTGCAAATAGTATTCAATAATGAACCCTATTCATACTATACACCACCCATCGATTGCAACATAAATACTTAGTATCTGATTTTAAAGATACCGGATCAACTCTACACGTCCTTACCCTAACAAACAATAAATGTGGTTTTTAAGCAAAAAACAAACCTATACAAAAACCGAAAACCACCATACATCTACTCATCAAAAATATCAGAGCTATAGGTTTTGAGTATCTTTGCCCGGGAAATCAAAATTCAAAATGCTATGTCTTTGCTCTACAAAAATGTTAAACAACTGGTTTTTGATATTGATATTTTTATCGATACTGTTGAACAAGGTGTGCTTGTATTTAAGGAAGGTGTAACAAACTACCTGAAAGATGAAAAGGCAAGCTTCGCTGATAAAATTGTTCAAATCAACAAACTTGAATCTTCGGCAGATAAACTACAACGAAAGATTGACGATCTTTTTTATCGCCATTCCATTCTCCCTCAAAATGCCAGCGACATCGAAGGCATGTTAGATAAAATAGACGAGATTATTGATATTTGTAAAGATAACCTTTATCAATTTGATGATGAGCTGCCTTTCGTCCCCAAAGAACTTCGAAACGAGTTTATCCGCCTGGTTGATATTTCGGTAGAATCAGCGCTCAATGTTTTTCCAGCGGCACGTGCATTTTTCAGGGAGCCTCTCAAAGTAAAAGAAATGCTTGCCAAAGTTTATTTTTACGAAAAAGAGGCCGACAACATTTCGAGGAACATTAAAAGACGTTTGTTTCATGATATGAAAGACTTGCAGTTGAGCCAAAAAATGCATCTTCGCTATTTTGCACTGCACATCGAAACCGTTTCGGATAAAGCTGAGCGCCTGGCAGACACACTTTCAATACTGGCTTTGAAAATGAGCTTATGATAATCCTGTTTTTTCTTTCGAGTGGTTTATTTCTGGGCTGGTCGCTTGGAGCCAACGATGCTGCCAATATTTTTGGTACAGCCGTTGGCACACGGATGATCCGGTTTAAAACGGCTGCGATAGTAGCGAGTATTTTTGTAATTCTTGGCGCTGTAATTCAAGGTGCCGGGGCAAATGAAACCCTGGGGGCGCTGGGAAGTGTTTCAACATTGGCAGCAGCATTTACCGTTGCCCTTGCGGGAGCACTTACCGTTTACTGGATGACACGCCTGAGCCTGCCGGTATCTACTTCTCAAGCCATTGTTGGCGCTATTATTGGCTGGAACCTCTATACCGACAATTCAACCGACCTCTCTACTTTATCAAAAATTGTTACTACATGGATTTCGGGCCCCATATTGGGAGGATTGTTTGCCATCCCGCTATACATGTTGGTAAGATATCTTTCAAAAAAAACAAAAACACATGTTTTATTTCTCGATGCCCACACGAAATATGGCCTGCTGCTGGTAGGCGCTTTTGCGGCATACAGCCTGGGAGCCAACAATATTGCCAACGTAATGGGTGTGTTCACTTCATCGGTTAACCTTCCGGCCATCAACCTTGGTTTTGTTATTTTCAGCAGTACCCAGCAACTTTTCCTTATTGGCGGTGTGGCCATTGCTGTTGGCATCATAACCTACTCGAAGCATGTTATGCAAACCGTAGGAAATACCCTGATGCCCTTAACCCCTGAGGCTGCTTTCGTGGTTGTATTGTCGCAATCGCTGGTTTTGTTCGTGTTTTCATCGCAGGGATTATCAGATGCGCTGGTTTCGCTTGGACTGCCTGCCATACCGTTGGTTCCGGTGTCGAGTTCACAAGTAGTAATTGGAGCAATTATTGGCATAGGTATTTATAAAGGAGGAAAACAAATCAAATTTAATATTTTGGGTAGTATCAGCCTGGGCTGGATTGCAACACCACTCGCAGCAGGAGTTATTGCCTTTTTCATGCTCTTTTTTGTAAATAATGTTTTTCAACAGGATGTTGGTGGCGATCGCCAATTAACACAAATCCCCCAGGTGTTAAGCTCAGATTCAACGTCTATTATAATTGACGAATTTGCAGATGAGATAAATCCTGATACTACCAGCATAAACACAGTGAATACATTTAAAAACCACAATAATAAATTGCCCGTTTTTACGGATAAAACAAATATCCATTTCTATTATTTAGTTGGAATGAGCATTTTATTTTTGGTTGCTGTAGTGCTGATTTATTGGATGCAAAAAAATAAAACGCAAAATTTACTTGAAAAGGCCAGGCATGATGCCAAAGAGGAAAGCCATAAGCTAAAGCTTGAACGGCTGGAGAAAAGCCTGGAAAACAAGAGGCATCTACAAGAGGATTTGGGAAAGGAGCTAAAGTTCCGCCAGGGCGAAATGGTGACCATGGCCATGAGTATCATCCGCAAGAATGAGTTTTTGAATGAACTTAAAGAAGAAATAATAAAAATAAAATCGCAGGTAAAGGAACACGAAACCAGGCTTGGGTTAAACAGGCTTTCGCTGATGATTACCCGGGATCTTTCCATCGACCACGACAGGGAAAAATTCCAGATGAACATCAATGCCCAACACAGCAATTTCCTGCACAGGCTCACCGAATCATTTCCCACCATGACCGAAAACGAAAAGAGGCTTGCCTCTATGCTACGCTTAAATCTGTCATCAAAAGAAATTGCTTCAATCCTAAACATTTCACCAAAAAGCGTGGAGATGAACAGATACCGGCTACGTAAAAAACTTAAAGTTGACCCCAAAGTAAATCTCTCCGATTTTATCAGGGAGTTTTAAGGAAGATGGTCATTTGGTTTCACTGTCATTTGCTTCGCGTTATTTGTTGTCATTGATTGCTTATGTTTTCTTATGTGTACTTCTGTGATTGAAGGAAGTCATTGGTGGTCATTGATGGTCATTGGTGGTCATTGATTGTCATTTGGTTTCACTGTCATTTGGTTCGCGTTATTTGTTGTCATTGATTGCTTATGTTTTCTTATGTGTACTTCTGTGGTTCAAGAAAGTCATGTTGTAATTAGGGGATGCTGAAAAATTGGTAACAATTTGTTATTTATCCCATTACATAAATAATGTTATGCTTTGATGCAAGGTTTTTTGTACGTTTATTCAAAAAACCTTGCATTTAATGTCACGGTGCTCTGCACCTTTTTCCCAATTATCGGTTAAAATTCTACAAAGATTACCGGTGCTCTGCACCTGAAAGATAAGCCACAGAGTG
>CAZQIV010000088.1:0-21871 GCA_964593705.1 uncultured Lentimicrobiaceae bacterium
GAAAGTATGTTAAAACATTTTAAGAAAATAAATTTGGATTACAACATAGAAGTGTTTGCAAGAAAACTCCGATTATTAGATTTTCAACAGTTTTTTAACCCCGACCCTAAAGGGAGTAAACTGTTGAAAATCAGTACTCCCTTTAGGGTCGGGGTGAATGCTGATTTTCAACATTAATAGTTTTCTTGCAAGGACTATTTAATTGTCAATGCTGTTTAGCAAAAAATAACCGGAAATCTTAAAAATGAATAATTTTTTTAAAAATCAGTGTGCTGTAATTTTGATTTTATATTAATATTGCTTACTATTGTTGGTTCTATAAAGTGATTAGTCAAATTAACTATTGATTATGAATAAGAGTTACATTATAATTAATTTCAAGAGCAAATTGGTAAGCATCATTTATTCACTTGCCTTGATTACAGCATTGTTGCTTAGTCCTGTATTACTGCAAGCTCAGGTTGAAAAGCCGGAAGATGTTTTAAAAAAGGTGGCTGATGAAGTTTATATGCTTAATGAATTGACCATTGATGTTGCTGAAGGGACAGTTACTATTCCATGTAAAGTTAATATGAACGAAGGCCTGTTGGAGGTCGTTCTGTGTACCAAAGAAGGGAAGTTGCACGAGAGTCTGCTTTCCACTACTGTTACACCTTTGGAGTTGCAAACAGCCTTGCTACTGCTGGGACTTGACCCGGTAAACGAAGAGCCCGATGATCCAGCCAAAGCTGATCCTCTTTCTAACTTTACCACCATCGAAACTCCAGGCGACAGTGTTGTTATGCTTCTTAGTATGCAACGCAATGGCAAGTCTGTAACAGAACCTATCGAAAATTTTGTTTTCGATGAATCAGTAAAAAAACCACTTAGCAATTCCACCTGGCTTTTCCGTGGGCCGGTGATGCATCGCAGCGGTTATATGCTTATCGATCCCGATGTAACAATGATTGCTACCTACTCCGATCCCATTGCACTGATGGAACTCAATTCGCAATCCAAATACAACGATGAACTCTTTTATGTCAATAAATCAAAAAATCTTGTAATCGGCGAACCGGTTACATTAATTATCAAAACTATTAAGTAAAAGCCTATGAAATTGAAAGTTTACACATGGATTTTTCTTTTACTCTTTTCCTGCCAAAGTATTATTGCTCAGGAACCAGCCACCAAAGTAGATCTTTCGCTGGCTAAGGAGATCGACCATTCCATCAAGTCAGGCCTTAAATGGCTCTACGACCAACAGGAAGACGATGGCTCGTGGAATCATTATCCCGCTATCACAGCGCTGGTGCTCTCGGCGTATCTGCGTGCTCATCCCAGCATTAGTGAATCAGAACCCATGATTGCTGATGGTTTTGCGTTTCTCACAACTTGTGTTAAGCCCAATGGAAGCATTTATTCAGACGACATGCCCAATTACAATACTTCTATTTGTTTGATTGCTTTTAAAGATGCCAACAATCCGGCTTATGATCAGATTATTAAAAATGCCGAAGATTATTTGATGGGGTTACAGATAGACGAAAGCACTGATATCACCACCGACAGTTTATATTATGGTGGAGTAGGATATGGCGGCGATCAGCGTCCCGACCTTTCCAACCTCCAATGGGCGCTCGAGGCCATGGCCATCGATGAGCGCAAAGCTTACGACCCTGAAAAAAATATGACCGAAGATGAGAAAAACAGGATTATTGATAAGAAACTCTTTTATGACAAAGCATTGGTATTTCTGGCACGCTGCCAGAATCTTCAAAATGTAAATCCCGAATCGTATTCACAAAACGATGGCGGATTTATGTACGAGCCCGGCTCAAGTAAAGCGGGCGGCACCAACTCTTATGCAAGTATGACCTACGCAGGCCTGAAGAGCATGATATATGCCAGGGTGGATAAAGACGATCCCCGGGTTCAGTCTGCCTACAACTGGATCAGCAGCAACTACGCCATAGAAACTACCCCGTTGATGGGGCTGCAAGGTCTGTATTACTATTACCAAACCATGGCCAAGGCAATGAATGCTTATGGCAACGAAAATATCCAAAGCTCTGATGGTACAACGCATCCCTGGCGCTACGACCTGGCCAACCAACTGCTCAAGACGCAGACAGCCGAAGGATTTTGGGTAAACGAGAACGGGCGCTGGTGGGAGAATAACCCTGTACTGGTAACCGCCTACACGCTGCTGACACTCGAGGAAATCGCCGGCCTGCCTGAAAGTACTACCGTAAAAAAACGCAATGCAATTTTTAAATAATTATTGATCTATACAATTTTAAACTCATTCATTATTCATTTAACATTTAAGGAGGATTCATTATGAAATTAAAATTACTAAGTTATTCATTTCTGCTTATGGTTGGAATGCTGTTTTTTAATTGCGGCATTTACAGTCAACAAAGTACAACAGGACCTGAACCCCAAAAAGATACTTATCGGGGTGCTTCTTCTTCATCTGATGCTCAGGTGATCATTTCTGATGTGCCATCATACCTATGGCAACATGGTTGTGGGCCAACAGCTGTTGGCATGGTAGTCGGGTATTATGATTCCAAGGATTATGAACTCATCGGCGGTGATGCATCTACGCAAACTAATGATGTAAATAATGCCATAGCCAACGATGAGCATTATAATGATTATTCCCTGCCTCTTGACGAATTTCCAAATCCGATTCAGCTTGATTTATCAAGCTTAGGGGGAGCACACGCTTCCAATTGCATCGGAGATTTCATGGAAACATCATGGAGCTCGGAAAACAACTATTATGGTTGGAGCTGGTGGTCACGTATTTCTGCTTCATTTATTGACTATGTAAATATGGTAGAACCTTTATATCAGCCCACTGCCACCGGACAAACCTTTAATGCTGGTTCATGGGACGACTATTGCGAACAAATTGACAATGACTTTCCTGTGGTATTACTTGTTGATTCAGATGGTGATGGAGGTACTGATCATTTTGTTACCGGCATTGGCTATGATGATGCAACTAATCAATATGGGATATTCGACACATGGGACAATGCAGTACATTGGTTTGATTGGACCCAAATGACAAATGGTGTACCCTGGGGAATTTATGGCTTTATTACATTCTCATTAGAAAATTATTCTATTGATATACAATCTCCAACAAGTCAAAATGCCTTGTATATTACAAATTCAAGCCCTACTTTTGATATTACTGTCTCAGTTTTTGATAATCAGGATGTATTTGTTTCAACATTAGGGACTTCGGATTTTAATATTTCTGTTGGAAATCTTGCTGTAAGTGTAAATTCGATTACTGTTGTCGGAAATCAGTATAGTATCAATTGCACCTTGTTAAGTAGTTATACCTCCGGGCCTTATGATCTTAAGGTTGATTTAAACACCAGCATACCAGCTGAAGTAGATATTGAAACTAACGCTATAATAGTTTCGACTAATATTTTAATTGATAAAGGATTGGCGTATCTTGCTTCGATACAAAGCACCAGCAAAGGATACGAATCCGGCATGGGTACAAGTATCGAACCTAACGTGGTTCAGCCTTTACCAAAAGCTATCGGGCAGTGGGTGAATCCCGGAACTACTGCACTTTGTCTGCAGGTATTTCTTAACAATGGCCACAACATCAACGATCCTCTTTATGGCACTGTTGTCGCCAATGCCATTAATTATCTCCTGGCGGCACAAATTTCATCCGGCTATCATATTGGCGCTTTTGGCTCCAACGAAGGTTACGAAACAGCCCAGGTTATCTTTGCGCTCAAACTGGCAACCATTACACCTTTGAATGGTGGCGGATTTATTTCAGGCACTTTGGCTACTGACATTAACGATGCCCTCGACCTGGCGCTAAATTACTATACGCAGGACGTTCAGGATGCCTGGACTACGGTTAGCTGGCGTTACGACCGCAGCTATACCAGCCAGTTAAGTGGTGATATGTCCGTAAACCAGTGGGTATTTCTGGCTTTCGATATCATGGACTATAATGGCAAAGACATCTGGAACAAAATCTATGGTTATTTGAATACGAAGAGCTGCTCATCGGGCGATTACTCCTACATTGGCTACCAAAGCTGTAATACCTGGGAACGCGGTAATACCTGCGCCGGCACCTGGGGTGCTGTGTTGGCTGCTGATAAAGGTGTGGCTGCGGCCAATACGCTTAAAACCCGCTATTACAACTACCTCGACAATTACACGTTGCCTCAGCTTATCGACCCCGGCCAAATTAATACCAATCATGTTTATAATGGAGGCGGCTATTATTACTACCTGTATGAGTTTTCAAAAGCAATGGCTTTGGGAAATCAGACCATTTTTGCCGGTGGCGACTGGTATGTCTATCTTTATAATGCCATCGAAGGCCAGCATTTGACTGATGGCAACGGCAATTACTACTGGAATCAGTGGGGCGGGCAGGGTTACACGCTCGAAACTGCACTCGCGCTGTTGTGTATTCAAACGCAATCGGTGCCTGTTGGAAGTACACTCAAAATATCGCTTAATACAAACCCGGGCGATGCCAAAGAAGAATGCTTTGAGTTTACGGTTTACGATGAACAAGGAAATTCTGCCGGAAATGTTGGTGGATCCTGGTACACAAATATTCCACTTTCAGAATGGACTTCCACCACAGGTGATTTTAATGAATTTACTGTTGAAGTTCAGGAATCGACAAATTATAGTGTTCAGATTAAAAACATTTGCTTTGCGCCTGCATCAACAGAATTATGCTTCAAAACATTTTTAGAAGATCAGCAAACCGATGAGGAATGTTTCCTGCTTGAAGATGTTCCTCCATTTACACCTATTGGAGCAACAGGATTTGTTAATGCAATTGGTGGCCTCAATGTAATTATAGTGGTGCCGCCCAGACCGCTGCCCAACATTCAGATAGATCCAGCGGTAGTTGCGTATAACCCATTTGAATTTGATCAAACCTACAACTTCCAATTTGATATCAAGGAGCTGGGTGATACTACATCTATAGTCGGCATCAACATTTTTGCTTCTGATCTTGTTGATCAAAATGGAAATGTTATTCCGGCTACGGCTTATACTATCACCCCCAACAATATTCCGGTGATCCTGGCCGGTGGTACAGAAACCGTGGATGTAACCTTGGTTACCCCCACCACCCTGCCCAATCCTGTTGGATTGTTCCAGGGCGTTATTACTATTCAAACTCCCGATCAGACCAGGGCTTTAAGTATAGAACTCGGCAAACCCGAAATGTCCATCAATCCAATGATGGCTGCAGTTCCGTTTACTGCCGGCTCAGGTAATTTTGCTCTCGATTTTACCGGACAGATAGGAGTCGACTGGACGATAACATCCGATGCTGCCTGGTTAACAGCTACGCCGGATATGGGGGATAATGATGCTACGCTTACCTTTAACTACCCGGCCAATATGTCGGCAGTGGAGCGCATCGGAATCTTTACCATTACTGCGCCGATGGCTGCCAATACAGAGCTAACTTTTGTGGTAACACAAGCAGAAACCAGCAGCCAGGCCGATCAGGCTATAGATATGCCCGTGGGTTGGCTTGGCATTTCATCTTTTATCATACCGGAATATCCTGCTTTAGAAACTGTGTTTGCAGGTATCGAAGATGATGTAGCAATTATGATTTCGATGGGTGGTCTTTACTGGCCTTCGCAGGGTATTAACACAATTGGTAATTGGAACACTTACGTGGGGTATAAAATTAAAATCCTGCAACCTACCATGCTCGAACTTTTTGGTTTCCCCGCAGAAACAACTGTTGATCTGCCCGCCGGTATCAGCTATATGCCTGTTTTATCACCGGTTGAAATCTCTACAGATATTTTTATTGAAATGGGCGATGATTTACTCTACGCCTTTAATTTCCAGGATCAAACCGTTTTCTGGCCCGAAGGCGGACTCAACACCATCGGGACTGTTGAGCCCGGAGTGGGTTATCTTGTAAATCTCATCAATCCGGTAACTGTTGATTTTGATATGAAAGGCTCAGTAAACAGTCAACCCACGCCACAATTTATTAATAGCTCACCATGGGATGATGTTGTCAATACCGGAAATCCACATATTATTTCAATCGCTGTTGATGCTTTGGACATGCTTGAATCCGGCGATTATATTGGCGCTTTCGATAATAATGGAACTATTGCCGGTATTACCGAATACATCGGAGGAAACACGAATCTTCAACTAATTGCGTATGGAGACGATTTTACCACATCAGTAAAAGACGGTTTTGCCGATGGTGAAATCATGACATTCATGGTATATAAAGCGAACCAGGATCAGGTGTATCAGATCGAAGTAAGCTTTAGTGATAAATTCAATAATGGCGTATTTGAAGCTGTCGGGCTTACCATGATCACCGATCTTAAACTGGGAGCCCTGGGCTTTGGAGATCAATCTGCAACACAGTTTAATGCATATCCAAACCCAACAAGCGGACAGCTCAATATTTCTGCGAATAGCGCTTACACCATCGAGATGATCAATGTAGCCGGGCAAATTGCATTTAGAACAACAATTGAAGGTGATGCAATACTCGACCTTTCAAAACTGGAAAAGGGTGTTTATTTTATGAAAGCCTCCAACGAAAATAATTTGATGATTGAAAAGTTGATCATCAAGTAGTTTTTTTTTCATTTTTTTTCATTTTTTTTAGGATTTTGAGAAGCCCGTTTAGTTAACGGGTTTCTCTTTTTTGCTTTGTATGCATTTTAATGACTTTAGCAATTGACCGTTTTCGTACAAACATAATACTTCACCGAACATAATTCCAGAAAGGTTTCTTTTATCATTTTGATTCAAAAAATTGTAATCCAGTAACTTAGATCGGATGGCATAAAAAGTGATAACTTCCTCAAAATTTTAATGGGCGTATGATTGAAAACTACGTAAAAATTGCCGTAAGAAATTTAGTCCGCAATAAAACCTTTACATTTATCAATATGTTGGGGCTGGCCATTGGCTTGTCGGCCAGTATGCTCATTCTTATTTACATCAATCACGAGTTGAGTTATGATAAATTCTTCGCCGACTCCGAAAGAATTTATCGTGTATCCGTTGACGGCAGAATGTCGGGCGATTTTTTTAATGCTGCTGTTAGTCCGGCTCCATTGGCACCTGCGCTTAAAAATGATTATCCCGAAGTTGAAAACTCCGTGAGAATAAGAAACATGAGTCAGGAAGCTCTTTTGTCGTTTCAGGATAAGAAATTCTACGAAAGTGATTTGATGATGGCTGATTCGTCATTCTTTGATATTTTCGATTTTAAACCAAAATATGGCGATCTTAAAAATGCATTATACGAGCCCTTGTCGATCGTGATAAGCGCTTCTATGGCACAAAAATTCTATGGAGACATCAATCCGGTTGGTAAAGTACTAAAGCTTAATAATGAATTTGTACTTAAGATAACTGCTGTAATCGAAGATATTCCCAATAATACGCATTTCGACTTTCCGGCAGTTATTTCATGGGCTTCAATCCAACACTTCGACCCTTCAGGAACCAATGGGAATTGGGGTTCCTTAGCTTTTTATACATACATAAAATTAGCTGAAAATACTGATACGGAGCTTTTTGAAGATAAGATCAAAACAGTAATCATGGATAAGATTATTGTTGAATCAGGAGAGTCGCCCGAGATTTTCAAAGACTTTCAAATGGAATTCAATGCCTATCTTCAACCTTTGACCGATATCCATTTACATTCAAATTTGATGGCAGAAATATCTCCCAACAGCGATATTTCTTATGTTTATACCTTTTCAGTTATTGCCATTTTTATTTTGTTAATTGCCTGCATTAATTTTATGAATCTCACTACCGCCCGGTCAGCCAGAAGAGCGAAGGAGGTCGGAATCAGAAAAGTTCATGGGGCGGTAAAAAAATATCTTGTTTTCCAGTTTCTTAGCGAAAGTATTGTCCTTGCCATGATAACGCTTGTAATTGCACTGTTAATGGTTGAGCTTTTCCTTCCCTTATTTGGTGAAGTTGTAGGCAGGGCGCTCGACAGGTCAATTTTATCCAACCCTGTACTGATCCTGAAATTCACTTTTCTGGCCTTATTTGTAGGGTTAATTGCCGGAAGTTATCCTGCATTTTATCTTAGTTCATTTCGCCCTGCTGCAGTGCTTAAAGGAGTTCGAATAGGGAATCGTCAAAATGTGTCACTTAGGAATATCCTCGTGGTTTTCCAGTTTGCCATCTCTATTTTCCTGATTATCGGTACGGGAATTATTAACGAACAAATCGATTACATGCAGAATAAAAGATTGGGGTTTGATAAGGAGAGAATTATAATTGTTGAATTGAGAAATAAACGCTTACGCGAAAATGTAAACACGCTCATTGCCGAGTTTAAAAAAAATCCATCGGTCGAATTTATTAGCGCTTCATCCCTTACTCCCGGCGGGGGCTCCGATGGTAGCGCCTATTTCCCGGAAGGCTTAAGTGCCAACGACCCCTGGCTGATTTTTAATTCCGGCGTTGATTATGAGTATATCAAAACTATGGGTATGAAAATGATTCGTGGAAGGAATTTCTCTCGCCAATTTGCCACGGATTCAAATGCGATTATCATCAACAAAACACTGTGGCAAAAGCTGGGTTGGGGCGAAGAGGTAATAGGTAAAAAAATCAAACCCGGCGATCCGATGAACGACTTTAGTTACCATGTGATTGGTGTTGTGGATGATTTTCATTTTGCTTCGCTGCATGATAAAGTGGAACCCTTCCTCTTTTTTCTTCCGAGGTACGATTTAAGGAATCTATGCATCAGGCTGGCGCCGGGCGATATTGCCGGTCATTTATTAAATATTAATGATGCCTGGAATGAGCTTGAACCCGGGTTCCCGTTTGAATACCAGTTTTTGGATCAGGCTTTTGACGAGCTCTATAGTGCTGAAATACGACTTTCGAAAATGTATGTGTATTTCACCATCATTGCGATTTTTATAGCGTGCCTTGGCCTTTTCGGACTCTCATCTTACCTTGCCGAACAAAGAACCAAAGAGATTGGAATTAGAAAAACATTTGGAGCAACGGCAGGTGGTTTGGCAGTGATGCTTACACGCGATTTTACGAAATGGATTGTTCTTGCCAATTTTATTGCATGGCCTGCTGCTTATTTGTTAATGGAAAGATGGCTGGAACAATTTGCTTATCGGATTTTTCTGGCGGGTGAATGGGATATCTTCATTTACGCGGGGCTCATTTCATTTCTTATCGCGATAGTTACAGTTTCCTTTCAAACATTCAGGGCGGCAGCAAGCAATCCATCACGTTCGCTCAAGTACGAATAATCAAATCCTGAAATTTATTGGGGTGCCACGAACGATTGCGCACATAGCATGTACAATTCCGAACATGTAATTTTCTGAATTGAAATTTCCATCTATTTAAGTACTTGAATTAAAAATGCTTGGACATATTGGCATAATAACTGCTAAACAGATTTTCTTGCTTTTGAATACCTTAAATTATAGAAAATGGGCATACTCAAACTTCAGGATATCAACAAAACTTATGTTACCGGATCGAACAGTTTGCATGTTCTCAAAGGGATAGACCTTGAAATAGAGAAAGGCGAAATGGTCTCAATCATGGGTTCGTCAGGATCCGGGAAGTCAACCCTGTTAAATGTTATCGGACTATTGGATAATCACGATAAAGGAAATTATTTTTTGGATGGCCACGAAATTAAAAACCTCAACGAAACAAAAGCCGCCCATTATCGTAACAAGCTGATTGGTTTCGTCTTTCAATCCTTCAACCTGATATCATTTAAAAATGCACTCGAAAATGTGGCAATGCCGTTATATTATCAGAAGGTGAGCAGGAAAAAGAGAAATCTTGTGGCCATGGAATACCTCGAGAAAATGGGCTTGAGAGAATGGGCTGACCACCATCCAAATGAACTGTCTGGTGGACAAAAACAAAGAATTGCCATTGCAAGGGCGCTTGTGGCCAAACCAAAAGTAATTCTTGCCGATGAGCCCACCGGAGCCCTCGATTCACAAACCTCACTCGAAGTGATGGATATTTTTAAGGAGATTAACGATATAGGAATTACCATTCTCATCGTAACCCACGAAAATGATATCGCACACCGCACCAACCGTATCATCCGACTCAAAGATGGAATTATTGAATCGAATATTAAAAATGGGAAATCGCATCATTACGCTGAAATTCCAAACATAGAATTACGCTAACTATTTAGGTGGTTAATAGATTTGTGAAATTGTAATCTTTTTTCAATTAAAAGTCATTGGTGGTCATTGATAGTCATTGATAGTCATTGGTGGTCATTGGTGGTCATTGGTAGTCATTATAAACAAACAAAAAATGACAATTTAATGACGGCGTAGCTAAATGACATTTTAATGACGGCGTAGCTAAATGACAATTTAATGACGCGCGAAGCGCAATGACAGCGAAGCTAAATAAATACAAATTATGTTTGATTTAGATAAATGGCAGGAAATATTTAGTACGATTCGCAAAAATAAACTGCGGACTTTTCTCACAGGATTTAGTGTGGCCTGGGGGATTTTTATGCTCATTGTTTTGCTGGGTTCCGGTTATGGATTGGAAAATGGTGTGAAGCGTGAATTTGAGGGTGATGCGGTAAATTACATTTCAATCAACAGCGGAATTACAAGCATGGCCTACAAAGGGATGAAACCCGGCCGTTTGCTTCGGTTTGAAAATGAAGACAAGGTAACACTGGGGAATATTAATGAGGTCGATAAAAGTTCATCACGTACTTTTGTTTTTAATGGCCAGAATCTTTCCTACAAAACCGAGTACGGATCGTTTGATATTTTCGCCATCACGCCCGAGTACTATTATGTGGAATCGTTGGACATTACCAATGGAAGATACATCAACAATTATGATATTGATAATTACCGCAAGTCGGTGGTGCTTGGAAAGGTTGTAAAAGAAGCACTATTCAAACATACGGAACCTGTGGGTGAGTACATTAAAATTAATGGTGTACCATTTAAGGTGGTTGGCTGGTTCGACGATCCCGGTGGCGACAGGGACGTTTCACGGGTTTACATCCCCATTACCACTGCCCAGCGCGTTTTTAATATGGGAAATTCAATACGTAATGTATGCCTGATGCTTGACGATGCCAATACAGCAGAAAGTAATGTTGTGCTTGACGAAGCCAGGGCTTTACTTGCTCAAAAATATAAATTCAATCCTGCCGACCCCAGGGCGCTGTTTGTATTTAATTCGATAGAAAACTTCCAGCAGTTTATGGATTTATTTGCCGGCATCCGTTTATTTATCTGGATTATCGGCATAGGAACCATCATTGCCGGCATTGTTGGTGTTAGCAATATTATGATGATAGTGGTGAAAGAACGGACAAAAGAAATTGGCATCCGAAAATCGATGGGCGCAACACCCTGGTCTATCGTTAGCTTGATATTGCAGGAGTCGGTTTTGATAACTGCCTTTGCCGGATACATTGGCCTGGTGCTCGGGGTGGGATTGCTCGAACTGGTGTCGGGCTTGTTGCCCTCAACCGATTATTTTGCTAATCCCGAGGTGGATTTCAACATTGCCATCGGAGCAACGATGATTCTTGTATTTGCCGGTGCCGTTGCAGGCTTTGTACCTGCCCGAAAAGCCGCTTCAATAAAACCGGTAGAAGCTTTGAGAGATGAGTGATGCAGAATGATTGAATGACTGAATGATTGAAACAAAAGAATGTTGAGCGAAGCGAAATCCTCGCAATTGCGGGATTGAGCGAAGCAGCCTGCCCCGTTTTTTCGGGGAAATCCCGCCCTTGCGGGAACTGAAAGATTGAATGGCTGAATGACTGATTGTACGAAGGACTCCTTTGGAGAATTTTTTCTATTTTTCGGGGCCAATAACGAATAACAATTAACCAATAACAATTAACTATTCACGGATAACGAATAACAATTAACAATTAACAATTAACAAATAACTTCTCCCATGAGATTCTTCGATCCCGACAGTTGGAAAGAAATTTTCAGTACACTGAAGAAAAACAAGTTGCGTACTTTCTTCACAGCATTTGGCGTGTTCTGGGGCATATTTATGTTGATTGTTATGCTTGGATCGGGTACGGGGTTACAGAATGGGGTAAGCACAGGTATGGGCGACATGGCTACCAACAGTATGTTTATGTGGACGCAGCGTACCTCGGTTCCATACAAAGGGCTTCCCCGTGGGCGGTTTTATAATTTTAGAAATAGCGATACCCAGGCCCTGCTCGATAATATTCCCGAAATAGAGCACATTGCCCCACGCTTGCAAGTATTTTTCCGGGGTGGCGACAACAACGTGGTCAGGGGTGAACGTACAGGAAATTTCCGGATGCAGGGCGATTATCCTGCCTATAATATTATCGATCCCATGGATATAATTCAGGGGCGTTTTATTAATGATATTGATATTAAGGAAAACAGGAAGAATGTTGTTATCACACAGCGGGTTTACGAGGAAATGTTCAATCCGGGCGAAGACCCCATTGGCCAATACCTGCGGGTAAGCGGGGTTTGGTTTAAAGTAGTTGGTTGGTGCAAGTCCAAAAAGAATGATCAGCAGGCTGAGAACGAAAACCAACAGATTTTTATCCCCTTCACTACCATGCAGAAAACTTTCAACATGGGCGACAGGGTTGGCTGGTATTCGATGACGGCAAAGGAAAATGTATCGGTTTCGGTGGTGGAGGCCAAGGCAAAGGAGTTGATGAAAAAACGCCATCGTATTGCTCCCTCCGACGATAGGGCCATTGGTTCGGCCAATGTTGAAGAGGAATTCATGAAAATGACCAACCTGTTCAGAGGTATCAATGTGCTGATTTGGATTGTGGGTATCGGAACGCTGTTGGCCGGGGTGGTTGGGGTTAGCAATATTATGATGATTATAGTTAAAGAAAGAACCCAGGAAATTGGGATACAACGTGCTATTGGTGCAACACCCGGGGCAATTATGACCCAGATTATTACTGAATCCATTTTCCTTACTGCTTTTGCCGGATATGTTGGGCTTCTGTTTGGCGTGGCAATTATCGAAATGGTAAATTATTTATTGGTACAATCGGGAGCCGCAACGGGCATGTTTAGTAATCCTACGGTTGATTTTTCGGTGGCCATAAAAGCGCTTATTGTTTTAGTGGTCAGCGGTGCCTTTGCCGGAATGATCCCTGCCCGCCGGGCTGTAAATATTAAACCAATAGATGCACTGCGCGATGAATAGATGGCGTACAGACAACGCATGCGTTGTCTCCTAATAATAGCACAGAGACAAGGCATGCCTTGTGTACCGTACAGACAACGCATGCGTTGTCTCTACAGAAATAAAGAAAAACAAAATAATTATTAACACCCACGAGTATGAATGAAACATCTTTCAATTTCATCCGTGCATCAGTGGCTAATTTTTACGTAAATGAAAACATTCTTCAAGATTTTTATCGGGCTAATCATACTGGCAATTTTTGGTGGAACACTTTATTACCTGTATGATAAATCACAAACCAAACCGGTTGTTTACACTACTGCATCGCCCTTTGTAGAAACAATAATAAAAAAGACCGTTGCAACAGGATCAGTGGTTCCCCGAAAAGAAATTGCCATAAAACCGGTGGTTTCAGGTATTATTGACGCTCTTTATGTTGAGCCCGGCGACCAGGTAAAAAAAGGCGACCTGATTGCCAAAGTGCGCATTATTCCAAACATGCTCAACCTCAACAATGCCCGGTCGAGGCTTGAACAGGCAAAAATTTCTTTGAGCAATGCCCAGGCTGATTATAACCGGCAGGAAGAGCTTTTTGATAAAGATGTTATCGCAGCCTCCGAATACGAGGACGCTGATATTGCCCTTCGGCAGGCAAAACAAGAGGTGGAAGCAGCCGAAAATAACCTGCAACTGATAAAAGAGGGGCAAACCAAGAATACCGGCGAAACCACAAATACGCTTATCCGTTCAACCATCGATGGGATGGTTTTGGATGTTCCCGTGGAGGAAGGCAATTCAGTTATCGAATCCAACACCTTTAACGAAGGGACAACCATTGCCAATGTTGCCGATATGGGCGAAATGGTTTTTGAAGGCAAGGTTGACGAAACCGAAGTAGGTAAAATTAGCGAAGGAATGGAGCTGATTCTTACCATCGGAGCTATCGAAAAGGAAAGCTTTACCGCCATTCTTGAGCATATTTCGCCAAAGGGAGTGGAGGAAAACGGCGCTATCCAGTTCGAAATTAAAGCTGCCGTTAAGCTGAAAGATAATCAGTTTGTACGCGCAGGCTACAGCGCCAATGCCGATATCGTGCTCGAACGTGTGGATTCGGTAATGGCCATCCAGGAAAGCCTCATACAATTTGAAAACGACTCGGTATATGTTGAAGTAGAAACCCAACCCCAGGTGTTCGAGAAAAGATACATCAAAACAGGCCTAAGCGATGGAATAAATATCCAGGTGCTTGAAGGTTTGGATAAGGATACCAAAATCAAAAGTGGCACTGTGGAGGGGTAGTTTATTCTGATTCTTCCATCAGGTTTTTTATAAACAAATGACAAAGAAAAGCGCTCTGATTAAACCCAGGAAGCGCTTTTTTTAGATGTGGCAGTCATGGACTGGTCTATAAACAATCAAGAAAAAGAGAATCGGATTAAATTGATTTTAGTCAAATACAGAAAAAATTTATTAAGTAAAACTAAAAAAATAGTTGATTAACTAAAATATTAGTTATAGTTTTGCGTTTTCGTTTTGTTGCAATAAAATTGAAGTAAAAATATATACATGAAAGGACTAACAAGAGCTGAAGAACAGGTAATGCAGGTATTGTGGAAAATGAAAAAGGGTTTCGTAAAGGATATCCTGGAAAGATTCCCCAATCCCAAACCTGCCTACAATACCGTTTCTACCATTGTAAGAATTTTGGAGAAAAAGGAATTTGTTGGGCATGTAGCTTATGGGAAAAGTCATGAGTACTATCCCCTGGTCTCCAAAAAGGAATATACCAAAACCTACCTCCAGGGAATGCTCGCGGGCTATTTCAGTGATTCGTACAAACAACTGGTCTCCTTTTTCGCCAAAGAAAACAACTTGAGTATTTCAGAGATGGAAGAGATCAAAGCAATGATTGAAGGTCAGATTGAAGAACAAAAAGAACAACAAAACCAATGAACTTCAGAATAAAAGATCCTTTGGGTAAAAACCGGAAGCAGCTTATCGCTTTGTTGTCAGCATTAGGTTTGATAATAATACTGGCGCTCACCCCCAGGTTCGAAACTGTTGAAGATTTATTTTACAGGGCTACCGGGGAATATAAGACCGGCAATTTTAGGCAGGCAAAGGAATTGTATGATGAGGTGATCGAAGCAAACCCGACCATTGCCAGTGCATGGCAAAACCGGGGTAGTGCAAAATATAAGCTGGGGTACTTTTATGGAGCCGCCAATGATTTTGAGCAGGCCATTCGATTGAATCCTGCAAGTGTTGAATCGTGGAACAGTAGCGCACTGGCATTTTATAAAACCGGACAGGAGTACGATGCACTTAACAATGCAAAAACAGCAGTTAAGCTCGATCCTAAATTTCCGCAGGCACACAATACTCTCGGGCTGGTAAAATACCAAATGGGCTTTTTCAACGAAGCCGTGGGGCATTTCGATTCTGCCATTTTACTCAAGCCCGACTATGCCGAGGCTTATCAAAACCGTGGGCTGGCAAAATCGAACATGGGGATAGTTTATACAGCGCTCGACGATTTTGCCAAAGCCATCGAGTTGAAACCTGATTTTTATGAAGCTTATAACAACCGCGGAAAACTTTTCTACAGAACAGGAAGCCTGTATAGCGCTAAACGTAATTTCGACAAAGCCCTTGAGATTTATCCCGATAACCATAAAGCGCTTTTCAATCGCGGTGTTGTAAATCTTAAACTCGGCAACAAGGAGGAAGGCCGCGCGGATATCAGGAAAGCCAAACAATTAAAAGAAAGAGAAGAATCTTTAACACTTGAATAAAATGGATACACTGGTATTATATCTTTTACAATCGGGCATCAGCCTTTCGATGCTGTATATTGTTTACCGCTTGTTTTTAAGCCGCGATACTTTTTTCCAAATCAACAGGGTTTATTTGATAAGTTCGGTTTTGTTTTCACTGATATTTCCATTGATACCTTTAAATTTAGCCTATTCAGGGGCAAACGAAACTTACACGGTGATGCTTGATGCCATCGTGATTAATGCTACAAAACTTCAACCTGCAGTGAGTAAGCACCTCAGTACATTCCAAATAATCACCATAATCTATCTTACGGGTTTTTCTATTTTCTTTTTAAGATTCCTGTTTCAAATCGGGCAACTCATCATCATTATCCGGAAAAATGGTATTTCACACCACGAAGGCCTCAGCATTGTTTTTATCGACCGCAATTATGCTCCTTTCTCATTTTTTGGTTTGATATTCATCAATCGTAAAAAACTTAGCGAACAAAGCATAAAGGAAATTATTGATCACGAACAGGTGCATATTAAGCAGCGCCACTCGATTGATTTGATACTCTTCGAGTTTATGACCATTATTCAATGGTTCAATCCATTTATCTGGTTTTACCGCAATTCAATAAAATCGGTGCATGAGTACCTTGCCGATGAAGGGGTTTTGCTGAAGGGCTATAATTCCATCAACTACCAGGCTTTACTTTTGGAACAATCAACAGGAATTCAGGTCAACGACCTTACAAATAATTTTAATCATTCATTAATTAAAAAACGCATTATTATGATGACAAAAACAAAATCAACATTCATGGCCAGGTTAAAGCTTATGCTTGTTACTCCTGTAGCCTTACTTTTGGTGGTGGCTTTTACAGCTTCGCCACTTGTAAAAACCATGGCTCAAAACGAAACTAAAAAAGAGATTAAAAAAGAGATTAAAACTGCCGATCAAACCAAAACAGTTGCTGCCGGTGAGGAAGTTGTTTTTAAGGTTGTAGACGACATGCCGGAATTTTCCGGTGGAGATGAAGGCAGGATGCAGTACCTTATTGAAAACATCAAATATCCTGAAACAGCGAGGAAGCAGGGAATACAAGGAACAGTTTATATTACTTTTGTAGTCGAAAAAGATGGTTCTATCACCGGTACAAGAATTCTTCGGGGTATTGGCCGTGGCTGTGATGAAGAGGCCTATCGTGTTGTTAGCGAAATGCCGGCATGGAATCCCGGCAAACAAAGAGGCGAGGCGGTAAGGGTACAATTTAATATGCCCATAAAGTTTACTTTGGGTAATGAAGAAAAGATAGAAAACGGTGAAGGTTCAGATAAAACTCCACCGCCACCGCCACCTCCTCCAAAGGAAGTTCTTATAAAAGAAAAAGATGGCAAAACCGGCACTGCGCCACCTCCACCTCCACCGAAAAAGGATAAAAAATAATTGAATAAAAAAACCGGAAGCTTTAATTCCGGTTTTTTTTTCGTAGTGTTTGAACCCTGACAGAGTTTAAAACTCTGTCAGGGTTTACACTCTTTATTTGATCCACCTTTTAACCCACTTCTCACCAACGGCCACAGCCACCACTTCGCCTTTGGCGCAAAGCTCGCCGCCGCCAAATAAATCTACCAGGACGGTAACCCTTTTTCCTTCAATATTTTTTACCGTAGCTTCAAGCTTTAACTTTCCATCCAAAGGGGTAGGGCGGAGGTAATCCACATGCAGGCTGGCGGTAACACAACGGAAGGGTGGCTCCGAATCCATGGAGCGATTTTCCTTTTTATACAAAGCCGCTGCTGCTGTTCCGGTGCTGTGGCAGTCGATGAGCGAAGCAATCAATCCACCATAAACATAGCCCGGCAAGGAAGTATGGTAGGGCTTGGGTTCAAACTCGGCAATGGCTTTGTCGCCTTTCCAAAAGCTTTTGATCTGGTGGCCATGTTCGTTCAATCCACCACATCCGTAGCAGTGGTTGAAATCATCGGGATAATAATCCTGAAATGCTTTAATTTCCATAAAATTTTATTTTTTGATTTTGAAAACAAAAGTAGGGATTCTAAAGGAAATTTGATGTTTCATTAAGTTTTGATACTAATAAAATGCTAAAATACCTATCCATTAAAAAATTTGGTTCTACTACCATTTTTACGGATGTAAATAATGGTTATCACTGTAAACAGATTTCTACCTTCAGAACTAATGACAACTTTTTGTAAAACGTTGAAAACCCTACTATTAAATAGGCCTTTCAGTCGTAAGCTCCTTCGAGGTGACAACTTGGTTGGAGGAGAGTTGGGGAGGTGGAATGCGACCGCGAAGCGTTCGCATTCCACCTCCCCCAATCCAATCGTAGAGGGGTCATTTACCCGTAGGGATGCCTATGGCACGACCAAAACACAAAGCGAAGCGATGTGTTGCCGGGAGAAATCTACTTGAACTTGTCATCACACTTTGAGACCTCTTTTTCAGGAGCTTGAAACTCGAAAAGACACAGCCTTTATGGGTTTGTCGAGGAGAGTGGCAATGGGTGCTTTGCACCCATTGCCACTCTCCTCCTTACTTTTATGAATAGCTGTGTCTTTTCGAAGGAGCGTAGTCCCGCACGTGCGGGACCCCGATGCTTTGGGGACTGAGAAATCTATTTACAAATTATTATCACTGTTATTTGTAACCAACAACTATTAATTCATTAATTTTTTACTTTCCACTAAAATGACAGTTGTACCAAAAAATTAATCGAAAAATTGTTACCAATTTGGTAATGTTTAAATATCTTTGTTTTGTAAAAGCAAGTATTTTAAAAAGTGGGCGTGTCGTTTTCAATATTTGTGGAAATAAATACCGATTGGTGGTTGACATAAATTATGACAGACATTGGGTTTTTATTCGATTTATAGGAACGCACGTTGAATATAATAACATTGACGCAGACAAAATTTAAGATGATGAATATTCAAATGATCCGAAACCTACATCATAAAATGAATATTCCTTACGAGTCCTTGATTACTGAATATTAAAATCCAAATAGTAAATGCTCGTAGTATTTCACCGTTAATTAATACATTGCTCCAGGTCAAATAATAAACCCCTCCTGCCGGGCAATTAGGCTTTATTTAGTTTCAGTTTTTTTATCTTTAATTCAAAACATTTTGCGATACCTTTGTTACAGTAGATTTTAATCATAAGGTTTTAATTATGACGATTAATTATAAAATTTATTATTTTTTACTTCTATTAGTAATTAGTTGCACTTCAAAAAATGAAAATCATGAAAGTAACTTTGAAGAGAATATAAGGTTTAACCATTTTTATGTTGTTATTGATGATTCCACATATAATAATCTTTTTGATTGTATTCAAATATTGGATGATTTCTCATATAATAAGGAACAAACTGTTAATACAGGAAAGAGGGCATGGTCTGGTAAGTATTTATTTGGAAGACATCAATATTTAGAGATATTTAAACCCGAAGGAGATAAGAAAGGGAGATTTGGAGAATTAGGACTTGGGTTCATAACTTACAAATCAGGAACTTTAAGTTTTGTTCGAAATGAATGGAAAAGAAAAAATGAAAAGATTTCATATTCAGATAGAAAAATTGTTCGTGAAGGCAGATCATACCCTTTGTTTCAATTAGCTAATATAGAACATAGTGACTCAGTAAGAATATTTTCCTGGCTTATAGAATATCAGAAGGAAGAAATGAAGAGTGTTGGTTTTACGGATCAAGACCTTAAAGGGGAAATCAGTTGGGAAGAATATTCTGTTCATAGAAGAGCGGCAGATCTAAAAATCAATCCTGATTCTGTTAAATTTAAAAAAGCCTTCGATAGGGTTACGCAGCTATATTTAACACTTACACAGTACGAACTTGAAAGTTTGAAAAAGTCACTTCTGTATTTTGGATTTACTGAAAAAGGAAACAGTTTGATTAGCCAGGATATTACGATTAATTATAAAATTTCTCAACATAAAGGATTTGTGTTGAATCAGATAGATTTTAAGTTAATAGGCTCAATGAAACAGGGGACATATCGATATAAAAAACTGGAATTTAGGATAAACGAGAATAGTGCAAACCTAAAATTCTTATATGATAGCTATCGTTAATCGCCGAAAGGAAAATGAAAAAATCAAAAAAATATCTCTACGAATTTGGCGCTCAAAAAGACGCGTATTTTGCGATGGAAGAAATAGCAAAGTATTTCTTTCAAAACATAAATAATCAGAGCGATCGGGTGCTTTCCGACCGAATATGCAACGACCTTGATTTTGATGAGTTTTTTATGTTTGCCGACAGGTGTGCCTCCTCAACCGGACAACAGTATTTGTACAATCATTTACGGCTTACCGAAGTGCATATTCCGGGAAACGAAAACGAAGAAGCAATTATTGACAGATTTATAGATAATACAGCCTTTCGAAATCGCGTGGCAAAAATCCTTTCAAAACTACAAAGTCAAAAGGCTTACTTTCTTGTCGATTTATTTTTTGGTGAGCAAATTAAGCAACCCTCCTGGTTTTTAATTATTAAGCTGCTGTTTATTGCAAGTATCCTTTCCTTCCTTTTCATTTTCATCGACCCAACTTTTATTTTAGTTTCCACATTGCTGGCATTTATCAATTCAGGAATTCATTACTGGAACAAAAGAAATTTGCAGGTATATGTTGATTCGATTCCACAATTGATGAAAATGTATGAAGTTGCCGTGGATCTCAACAAGATTAATGAATTGAAAGGCAAATTCGGAATTAAAAAACAATCCATCGCCGTATTAAAAACCATTCGCAATAAAGTGCTAATATTTAAGCTTGAATCAAAAATTTACAGCGACCTGATGTCGATTGCATGGGGTTTGGTAGAGCTTGTGAAAATTGTATTTCTGATCGAACCCGTATTATTGTTTAATGCCATCGGTCAAATTAAAAACAAGGCCAGGGAAATCGAGAATGTTTTTGCTTTCATCGGTCATGCCGATTTATTGCTTTCGATAGCTTCGTTGAGGCATGGGACCTTAAGTCATTGCATTCCCGCGTTTAATCAAACCATGATGGTAGATGTGCAGGGCATGTATCACCCGCTTATCGAAAATTGCATTTCCAACAATATTGCCCTGGATTCCAAATCGGTTTTGTTGTCAGGTTCAAACATGTCGGGCAAAACCACTTTTATCAGAACTATGGGCTTGAATGTAATTTCAGCTTTGAGGCTGAATACCTGCTTTGCCTCTTCCTTTTCAATTCCAAAAGTTAAGTTGGTTACGGCCATCAGGATGAACGATGACCTGATGAACGATAAAAGCTATTATTTTGATGAAGTAATAAGGATAAAAGAAATGATCGAGAGCAGCCAATCGGGCGGGATTAATTTGTTTTTGTTGGATGAGATATTTAAAGGAATCAACACTGTCGAGCGGATTTCGGCAGGAAAGGCCGTGCTTGAATACCTCAGCAAAGGGAATTTCGTGTTTGTCTCAACCCACGATATTGAGCTGGCCGAATTGTTAAAAAATGATTTTCAACTCTTCCATTTTAGCGAAATTGTTAGTGACGATGGAATTGATTTTGATTATAAAATGAAGCCCGGAAAACTGACCACGCGCAATGCCATTAAAATATTGAAGTATAATGGTTATCCTGAGCATATCATTCGGGAAGCCCTGGAAACTTCAAAATTGCTGGATGAAAAAAGTGAATTGTAGGAGTTTTTAACCTGACCTATTCACCACAGGCTTAAGCCTGTGGCAAGTCACAGGGCTTAAGCCTGTGGCAAGTCACAGGGCTTAAGCCTGTGGCAAGTCACACAGGGCTTAAGCCTGTGGCAAGTCACACAGGGCTTAAGCCTGTGGCAAGTCAC
>CAZQIV010000088.1:21971-28763 GCA_964593705.1 uncultured Lentimicrobiaceae bacterium
ACAGGGCTTTAGCCCAAAACATGAATTATTCAAGTTAAAAAGTACGATGATTGAGAATCCCTGAATTACACACTAACTTTTTCCCGAAATCTCTATCGCCTCAACATTTTAAATATTTTTGTGGAATCAAATCCAAATAATGCGAATCGGAAATTGGATAAAAATGTTGGGTCCCGGGTTGCTCTTTGCAGGAGCGGCTGTTGGCGTGTCGCACCTGGTGCAGAGCACACGGGCGGGAGCAAGTTATGGCTTTGAGTTGATATGGGTTTTAGTTATTGCCAATGCCCTAAAATATCCCTTTATGGAATTTGCCCCCCGCTATGCCAACTCCACCGGGAATTCACTCATCGATGGATATAACAAAATCGGGAAATGGGTCTTGATTTTATACGTACTCCTAACTGTTGCCACCATGTTTGCCATACAGGCTGCGGTCACCATAGTTACTGCCGGCATCTTCACCAAAGTTTTCAATATCCTTATGCCCATGCCTTTGGTAACGGCGCTCATGCTGTTTGTTGCCATGTTAATCCTGGGATTTGGCCGCTACTCCACGCTCGACAAGATCATGAAGTTCGTTATTGTGTTGCTTGCGTTTTCTACGCTGGTAGCCGTGATTTATGCTTTTAGTTCCGGTTTTTTCGACAGTGCTGCTGTTTCAGGAAATTTCGACTGGACGAAGCATGTGGATATTTTGTTTTTAATAGCTTTTGTGGGTTGGATGCCTGCCCCACTGGATGTTTCGGTGTGGCATTCGTTGTGGTCGGTGGCCAAGGAAGACCAGTTGGGTAAACGTCCTACGATGAAGCAGGCTTTATTGGATTTTAATATCGGATATATTGGCGCTGGCCTTCTGTCTCTCGGGTTTTTGTCGTTGGGAGCACTTGTAATGTTTGGTTCGGGTGAAAGCCTTTCGCCAAAGGGAACCGTTTTTGCAGGGCAATTGATCAGTATGTACACCGGAAGTATTGGCAGTTGGGCATTTCCGATTATAGCAATAGCAGCTTTAACAACTATGGTCAGTACTACCATAACCTGCCTCGATGCTTATCCAAGAGTTTTAAGTAAATCAACCACACTTTTGTTTCCCGAAATCAGAAATATTGACAAATACCATCAAAAATTATATTGGTTCTGGATTTCTGTGGTGGCTTTAGGAACGCTGTTTTTGTTGGGTTACCTTTCGGGAACCATGGGATTTATGGTTGACCTTGCGACTACAATCTCTTTTTTAACGGCACCCATTCTTGCTTTTCTCAATTTTAAAGTGATTATGCATCCCCACGTACCCAAAAAGGACAGGCCTGCAAAATGGCTTAAATGGTATGCATGGGTCGGCATTATTTTTCTTTCAGGGTTCAGTATTTTTTATATTTTTTGGGAATGGTTTGTAATTTAACACACGAAACATGGAAGACAGGATACAGTTATTTAAAGGTGATATTACAAAGCTATGGGTTGATGCCATAGTAAATGCAGCCAATAAAACCCTGCTTGGTGGCGGGGGTGTTGATGGTGCCATTCATCGGGCTGCCGGCCCCGAATTGGTGCGTGAGTGCATGAACCTCAACGGATGTGAAACTGGCCAGGCAAAGATTACAGGTGGGTATTATCTACATGTTAAACACCTTATTCATACTGTAGGTCCCGTATGGAAAGGAGGCCATGCCAACGAACACGAATTGCTTGCTTCATGCTATTACCAAAGTCTTAAACTTGCTAATGATAATAACTGCCGTACCATCGCTTTTCCCAATGTAAGTACCGGAGTGTATGGTTTTCCAAAAGATATAGCCGCCAGAATTGCATTGAACGAAGTGAGAATTTTCTTGCGGAATAGTCCCACTCCCGAAGAAGTGACCTTTTGTTGTTTTGATGATGAAAACTATGAAATTTATAAGAATTTATTAAAATAAATAGCTATTGTCTTTAAAGCCAAACAATTTTCCAATAACAAATAATGCTGAGCTTTGCCCGTGTACTTCCGGAAAATAACTAATCACGAATAACAATTAACTAATAACAATTAATGCCGGGCTTTGCCCGAGCACCCCTGCCTCGCCTAAACAAAAGCCTACGCTAGCGGCAAGGCGGGCTCGAAAAATCACGAAAATTAAAAATTTTCTATTTTTCGGGACAATTAACTATTAACCAATAACTATTAACCAATATTCATTAACCTTCTCCTGATTTTGAAAAAAATACAATTCTTTATACTTACTTTTTTATTTACTCTGTTTATTTCCGGGTTGGCATCAGCTCAAACTACTAAAAAACAAGTTGAAGCATCAAAAATCACCAGTAGCCTCCATATCGATGGGCTGTTAAATGAACCTGAATGGCAGGATGCTAATCCTGCAAAAGATTTTATTCAGTTCGATCCATACAACGGCCCGCCTGCCACCGAAAAAACAGAAGTACGGATTTTGTACGATAATGTTGCCATTTATGTTGGGGCCATGATGTACGATTCTGCTCCCGATAGTATCCTCACCGAACTCGGCTTTCGCGACACTGATGATTTGAACACCGATTACATCAATATCATTTTGAGTCCGTTTAATGATGGACTCAATGCCTTTATGCTTGGTGTTACCGCCTCCGGAGTGCAATATGATACGAAGATTTATAATGATGATGACGACAAAGACTGGGATGCAGTTTACCAAAGCAAAATTCAGATATTGGATAATGGATGGTCGGTTGAAATGAAAATTCCTTATTCCCAATTGCGTTTTCCTGATCAGGAAATTCAGACCTGGGGATTTAATATAGAACGAAGCATTCGCAGGAAGCGTGAAATGGATACCTGGAACTTTGTGGACAAAAAAATTGATGGCGAATTAAGGCAAGCCGGTGAGTTGACAAAGCTTGAACATATTAAACCTCCCTTACGCTTATCATTTACGCCTTATGTTTCAGGATACATGGAAAAAAAAGCTGCTGATCCCGATTGGGGATACTCTTTTAATTACGGCATGGACCTGAAATATGGCATCAACGAGAGTTTTACCCTCGACATGACACTGATCCCCGATTTTGGGCAGGTGCAGTCGGATGATGAAATTTATAACCTTTCACCCTTCGAGGTGTATTATGAGGAGCAGCGGTCGTTCTTTACTGAAGGAACTGAGCTTTTCGATAAAGGGAATATTTTTTATTCGCGCAGGGTTGGTGATACCCCTGACGGATATTCAAGTGTTTACGACAGCGTGCATGAAGGAGAATATGTTTCGGAAAATCCCTCTAAAACCAAGCTGATCAATGCTACAAAAATTTCGGGGCGTACAAATAAAGGACTGGGTGTTGGAATATTCAATGCCATCTCTGCACCAACATCTGCAACTATTACTGACTCAGTTACCGGAGAAACCAGGGAGGTGGAAACACAGGCATTCACCAATTACAACATGGTGGTGCTTGATCAAAGCTTGAAAAATAATTCTTACATAAGCCTTTATAATACCAATGTTTACAAGGGAAAAGATTACTATACCGCCAATGTTTCAGGGACTGAGTTTCAGTTTTACGATAAAAATTCTACCTATGCCATCGATGGGAAGTTTAACCTGAGCCAGAAATATAATCCGGATGCTGAAACTGATCTTGGCTATTCCTATAATGTAACGTTGTCGAAAACCAGCGGCAGGTTTAAGTTCGATTTAACCCGCTATGTTGAAGATGACAAATACGACCCCAACGACCTTGGTTATCTTGAGGTGAACAATGAGATCACCCACGCCTTGTCGGTGGATTACAATTTTTATGATCCTTTTTGGAAATTGTTGTGGTGGTACAACAGCATCGGTGCCTGGCATCAAACCTTGTTTGCACCCCGCGAATTTGTCGAGCTTGGTATATATGCAAACACCAAGGCTACATTCAGAAACAGGTTAACAATTTTGCTTAACTTCGAGGCCAAGCCCACCGAACAGCACGATTTTTATGAAGCCCGCACCCCGGGGCGCGATTTTATACAAGCTCCAAGCTGGGAGTTTACTACTTTTTTATCGCCGGATTACCGCAAGGCTTTTATTGTGGATGTGCGCGTTGGGATTGATCGGTCGCCGGAATACAATCAAAACGAATGGTTTCTTAGCTTATCCCCACGGTGGCGGGTAAACGACAAACTTACCTTCAGGCTCAACAGTTTTTACGAGATGGATGGAAATGATATTGGCTATGTAAGCGAAAGAATGGTGAACAACAACCAGGAAATAATTTTTGGCTGTCGCGATTTGCAAACCATCGAAAATGTGCTAAAAACCACCTACATTTTCCAGACAAAACTTGCATTGGATTTTAGGTTAAGGCATTATTGGCTGCTGGCCAAATACGACCAATATTATTTACTGAAGGAAGATGGCTACCTTGGAAATACGGGTTACAACGAGAACAATGATTTCAATTTCAACGCTTTTAATATCGATATGATCCTGCGTTGGGAGTTTGCCCCGGGCAGCGAGCTTGCCCTGGCATGGAAAAATGCGGTGCTCACCTACAACGACTCTGAGATTACCGACACATTTTTCGATAACCTCCGCAACACTATCGAGTCGCCTGCCGACAACAGTTTTTCCATCAAGTTGCTTTACTACCTCGATTATATTTATTTGAAAAAAAGGAAGTAGAAACACTCCTTACAAAAGCAGGCTTACCTAACAATCAATTTCTCAGTAAGCACCGTTTGCTTTCCTGCCTGCGCCTTAACAAGATACATCCCCGGCGAAAAGCCATTGATATCGATAGAAATTACAGATTGATCCAATATGCCCTCTTTTTTCAAAATCAAACGGCCATTCATATCGAAAAGCGAAATTGCTGTAAATTGATGATGATTTTCGATTTCAATATTTCCGGTTGCAGGATTCGGTATAATGTTTAGTTTTTGAGGATTCTCCGGTTGGTCTTCAATATCAGTGATTTCAACAAAGGGAATGAAATCGCTGTAAACCAGCCTTGCTGCCGGGCGCCACCGATTGCTTGCTGTGTCGATGGTAATCCGGTACATTTCTTTTAAAGCACCTTTATAAAAATACCAACGGCAGGAGTCATCGTACATTATACGAAATTCTTCGTTAGGACTGGATCGGTACTTCAACCAAGAACGCTGCTTCATTTTATCGGGGTAATTAATAACAAGGCTTGTATCACTGAAAAACATGGGTTCACCGGGGGCAAAAGAGGCAAATGACTTTTTACTAAAACTCTCTGTTGCCTGGTTTATATATTTGAAGATAATTTTTGAGTATGTGAACCATTCATTATAAATCCTCCATTGAAAAGTAATATCTGAATATCTGTTATATCCAGAATACGGTAAACGGTTAAAAACGATCCAATCTCCCACATTTTGTTTGGAGGTCATCACCCATTCTTTGTTTGATTCATCCCAGTTGTAAACAATACACTCATTCCATGAGCCATCTTCATTTAATAAATAGCTCGCGTGACCTGATTTATCCCACTCCTGTGTCGATGGATTTAAAACATCCTGGTAATCTTCATAAACAAAGCCTTGTTCGTTGTAGAAATAAATATTTTCAAATCCAAAAATACTATACCATTCACTACCATGAATTTCCTTAATTACATATTTCTTCAATTGTATAGTATCAATCCAGGTCGCAATCGAGGCGATGGAGTCGTGCCATTTGTATGTTTGAGTGTTCCATGCCTGGATAAGGGTTGTATCAATATTACTATATGCATCGTAGCTAAGCAGGGCTCTGTAATCAATTTTCCAGGTCTGGTTTTGCTGGTTGTAGTTTTCAAATAGTTCTGATGTTGTTACGGAGTTTTCATCGTAGGTATAGCTCCATCTTAACAGGGAATCGTTGGTAAAAGTGTCCATGATGATAACTCCGGCAAGTTCGTCCGAATTTTTATTGTACCAGGCCAATGTGTAGGTATTTGCAAGGGTCAGGCTGTCACCATTCCATAGGTAGGTAACTTCTTTTCCAGGCAACCAGGTTGTATCACCTTTACTACGGCACTGGCTTTTATATTCTTCAAAGTTGAATGGTGCTTTTTTTTGGATACTAACAGGCAGATTTTGCCCATGGCTGTTATGTTGTGCTGCAAGTGGCTGCCCCGTGCAATAAATAATCAAAATAATAAATAGTGTTCTCATATTTTTTTTTGTTGGTTAAAAGTTGCTTCAGCGAGTGACATTAATTTTAGGGCATCGGAGGTTTTTCTTTTCTCCAATACGCATTGTAAGCTATATCCTGTTAAATTGATTTTTATGTTATAGTGTGCAATCATTACGGGGTAGAATTTTCAATTCAATATTTAGATTTCAAAGGTATGAAATTTTTTTTCAGTTTTTTTCCCCCGTAATTTATTGTCATTCTAAATTAAATTATGCAGGCTGAAAGCCTGTAACATCAAAGAAACGGATAAGAATAAAAGCATTTTCAGGATGAGGGCTCGTACGAAGGACTCATAAGGAGAGACATTTTTTTAAATCTTGTTTCAGGCTTACAGCCTGAGATTTCGTATTGCTGTTGTTTAAACAGGAGCGTTGCTCCTGCCTTGAATGTTTAAGGCTTTCAGCCTTTCATATTTGGAACGATTAGTTACACCATCAGTCGTTAAAAATGTTCGTTATTTTAGTCAATGTCAAATTACGCAGCTTTTATTTGCCAAATAACAGCTACACAACAATTTTGAAATATCGCAATAATCCAATAACTTTTAACTCTCACCCCTCTCACCTCTCACCTCTCACCTCTCACCTCTAACCTCTAACCTCTAACCTCTAACCTCTAACCTCTAACCTCTAACCTC
>CAZQIV010000089.1:0-7869 GCA_964593705.1 uncultured Lentimicrobiaceae bacterium
CCTCTAACCTCTAACCTCTAACCTCTAACCTCTAACCTCTAACCTCTAACCTCTCCCCTCTCCCCTCTCCCCTCTACCTTCTCCTCTCAAAAACCTCCACTTCCAGATTATCAATATAGACCTTTGCGTTGCGGGGATTCCAAACATACACACTTAGTTTTTCATCCCGCGAACGGATTTCCGGGGTCAGGTAATCCAAAGTCATGGTGTTCCATTGGTTGAGCCTGATGGGTTCGGGCATTCTATCGGTACTCATACTTTTCCATTTATGCGCTACACCATCGTAGGCGAAGGTTACCACGAGAAACAGGTCGTGCCCGGCCAGGTCTTCGGTGGGGTAAAACTTTACAGAAGCCCGTATCCAGGCATAGTAATCATCGGTAATCTCATCAAAAGTAGCCTTGATTGCTGGTGTATAAACATAAGCACTGTCAAGTTTAATTGAATATTTTCCGTGGAAAACAATGCTTGTATCAAAAAACTGCTCCTTGTATTGCACAGGTTCTTCATAACTTTCAAACCCTAATTGTTTCATATTATAACTTTCCTCATCAGGAAAAATGTCGATGCCGGTTTCTGAGCGCTTGATGAGCAAAAGCTTCCTGTCCTGATCTGTTACATGATTTTTAAAAAAAGTAGCAAAGTAATATTCTTTAGTCATTCGTGAACCATGAATGATCCCCATGGCGATTTGCCTGGCTTGAAAAATATTGAGTACAGCGAAAAGTATAAAGATGATGGTTGCAGCAATTTTTACAACTGTTTTTTTAGTGAGTAGAAACTGAATGAAATATCCCAGGGGGATGGCCAGCAAGGCATACGCCTGGATGAAGGCCCTGTAACCATAACTGATAAGGCTTGTGAATCCAGAGATAAGATACAGGTTCAAGAGGAAAACCACAAAGATGGCCCAGAATATTTCCCTGTTTTTCTTGTACATAAAATAAAATCCCCAAAGGGCGAAAATCATAAGCGGTGAATATATTAACCAGCCCTTGCGGAAACTAAACAGTACCCACCAAAACCGAGGATGCGACAAGTCCAGGGCAGAGCCAGGATCGTTATATGGGAAGAAAATTAAATTCCCTGTGGCAGTTTTCCAATAAAGCATTTGCAAAACCAGGAAAATCAGTCCTGTGGCTATAAACAAAAGTATTTGTTTCCAATACCTGAAAAATACGGCCGGTTTTTCTTTCAATGCTTTCCAACCATTTACTCCCCATAATAAAATCAGAAAAGCGATAGTAATTTCGCTTGGGCGACTGATGATGAGCAAGCCGGTAAAAAATCCCATGGCAATGGCGTAGCCTGTTTTCTTTTCCTTGTGCCATTTAATTACAAACCAGGTTAGGATAGCGGTAACTGCAAATAAATAAACATGGGGTGTGTCGTTGCCCATGACCGAGAAAAAATAAAGGTTGGTTCCAACAAACAGGAAAATCAAGGTCAGGGAAGTTACTGTATCACTGAAGAATTCCAGCAATACCTTTCGTAAAAAGAAAATTCCGATGATAAGGAAGATTAGACTCCAGCCAAGCAAACCCCAATAGTATGGATCAGAAAAGCCATCGGCGGGATAATCGCTGTTCAGCGCAATGATGTGCCCGGCAGCAAATCCGGGCAGGTAAAGTATCGACATCCCCATAAAAAACCTGATCACTCTGTTGTCCTGGTTGCCAAGATCGAATTGGTAATAGGTGGCGGTACTGTTGTATTTTTGGTTAATATCCTCGACCCAGCTAAAATCTTTTATTTTAATATCATCATAAATAAAAAGTGCAGGCAGATACATGTAATAGCCAAAGTTGTCGTAGGAGAGGTAATTATTGTGTTGGTGTGAAATTCGCTGGTAGCTGATAAAAACACTCAGCAATATCACAATAATGAGAGAAATGTAAGCTGATTTTTTTATACGATTCATACATTTACTTTTTGAAACTGAATATTTCCAGACACAAAAATAGTTTTATTGTTTTTAAATGATATGAAGATTTAAAATTCCTTGTCCTGTCCCATTAACGTCAATTTTATAATGGAGGGAATAAGTCAGGTTCCATTTTTTTATTATTAATACTTAGTGCTGCTTGGTGTACTGGGTGTCTAAGTGTTAAGTTTTGGAAAGTTACCACAAGGCACTTAGAACACAAAGACTCACTAAGTAATGCTAAATGCGAAGTTTGTTTTTACAGGGTTAGTAGCTCGGGATTTATTTAGAGCTTGCTGAAAAACTCGACCTTGTTCCATTAATTAATATTGTCGGTGCTCCTGCCTCGTCCGGCAAGGCGGGCTGCACCTCATGATACAATGATGAATCCATTTTCTACAAACCCGCTTCGCCGCGAGGCGAGTATTGCCGCCACGCTGTGGCTCATCCTACAGGTGCAGAGCACCGCTAATCTTTGTAGATATCCTTCTGATCAGGTAAAACAAAGGTGCAACGCACCGGAATATTAAAAGCAAGGAAGTTTGCAGGTATCCATTAAAACCCTTGTATTTGAAATACAACATTTTTACCCAAAATCCAAGTTGTTAAAGTATTACAGGTTTTTCAGCAGACCCTATTTAACGCTTTCCTTTTATCTTTTCCCAGATTTTTTTTGAGTCTTCCCTGATAATCCCCAGTGGCACTGGTGAAACCATCCAAAAAATAAGTCCTACAATTCCACCCCACACAAAAAAGGTGAGGAATTGGAGCAGCGAAAAACTAATGGCAATTTCGGGATTGATGGTATAAAAGGAGAGCAAAAATACAAGCCCGGCCTCACGGGTTCCAAAACCGGCTACCGAAATCGGTAACAATAAAATCAATCCGATAAGGCTGATGATAAATCCTGTTTCCAGGAAATTGATGGGGATATTGAGCGCTAAAAACAGCATTTTAATTCCGGCAAAGTAAATGGCATAAGCTATGGCGGTGGCCAGCCATGCTTTTAGGTTTTTAAAGGACAGCATTTTTGCAGTGCAACTTTGAAGAAATTGCAAGGTAGCATTCGACTTAAAATATTTTTCCCTGATAAATTTTAAGATGAGGTTTCCAACAAGCAATCCGGCGAAAGCCAACATAAATGATATTAACAGGGCTGGAGCTGCCTTAAAATAGCCCAAGGGTTTAAAGTAAAAAATTACCCCGGCAAGTCCGAACCACACCAAAAAGAACATATCGAATAATCGGTCTAAAACCACCGTGCGAAATGCCATGATTACGTCAATACCGGGCTGGTCTTTTCTTAGATTATAAACTTTCAACAGTTCGCCAAGCCTTCCTGGAGTAACCACCCCAAGGCTGTAGGAGGCAAGATAGGCGCTGAACGATTTAAAATGACTGTAAGCATAGCCTTCGGCTGAAATGATGGCCTGCCAGCGAAGGCTTTTAATTCCCAAAACAACAATTACCACGGGCAATGAGAGCAAGAGCCAGTTGATGTTGATCTGCTCCAGTGTATGGGTAAATTCTTCACCACTGAAATTGATATTCGCGAAAAGCAAATACAGAATCAGGGTCGTTGATAGAATTTTAAAGATTGTTGGAAAGTGTTTCTTCATGAGCCCAACTTGTCGCGTTTTATTTTTTTTGTGGAATTTTTCCATGCTGTTCTGGCTTTTTCAAAGAGCTTTCCGATAAATCCCGGGGGGAACTGCTCCACCGTCCATCGGGCTAAACCCGTGCTCATCAAAACAAACATCGAGCTGATGATCATCTCCATGATGTACCTGCTTGTACCAAATCCACTAATCTGATAACCATAATCAGGAATGCTTTTACCTGTAAGTTTCCTGAATTTTATCCTGATAAAGCTTCCCCGCTTTTTGAAGTCGTAGCCATGGCTGTGCATTTTTATGGCTTCTTCTTCAGGAATAATATCGGCAGTAAGATGGCCATCCTTAATCATGTCATCAAGAATTTGCTGCCCTTGCTTTGTGCGTGTAAGTATCATCGAGAAGCCTTTGCCCCGGTCTTCGTAAACGGGTGCCCATGCATCGCCGCCACTGATGTCGGTAAACTCGTTGGTAAAATCGGTACAATAAAGGCTGTTTTTCAATACATGAAATGGGATGAGGTAGTTGGCGTGAAATTTTTTCAATTCGATCACCCGCCCCGATTTCATTTCAATGCGCATATTTCCCGGCCATTCGCCATAACGGAAATAGAGTTTTGTGATTTTGGTGAAATCTTTTTCGCCATAAGTTTTTAGAAAACTCCTTATCGAAGAAAAATAAAGTGTATTTCCATAAAATGGCCCGAAGATGTATTTGATATTTTTTACCGATGGATCATTGTTTTTTTGAAGCTTTCGGATAGACTGCACCTGCGGCGGGATACCTACATAGGCTAAGGTGCCGTTGAATTTTTCCACCTCGGGAAGTATCTCATTTACCGAACTGATGGTATATTTGCTTTGTGCTGCTTCCAGAATTTCAGCTTTGCCGGTAGCAATAAAAGGCTCGCTGAGCCAGGGTTTTTCGTGCGACATCCGCAAAGTAACCACCCCGTCAATTTTGCCTTTTTCAAGCAAATAAATCAAGATCGCCGAGATAAGTCCGCCACTGGCCGAATTGCGTCTTACCTCCTCATCGTTGGCATGGCCGATGTAAATATTTTGGTACGAACCCGTATATTCATGAAAATGTGCGGCCTCTGTGTAAAAATGAGCATTATATTCGGGGAAAGAAAAATCCTTACCTGTGCATGCATTCCAAAGCCTGTCGGCGGTATGATCGTTAATTTCCCCGATCATTTTTGGGAGGTATTTGCCTTCGCGGTCATCGAAAATAATCTTACCCTCCGACAAACCCACGCAGGAGCCGCAGCGATTGCACAGCTCCGAGCGCATCACTTTTTTCAGTTTATCAATACTTTTTGCAGACATAAAATTGACGAATTCCGAGTTCTGAAATAAATGTGTTTTGAAATTTTGAAATGATTCGTTCACCCCAATCCTGAAAAGCCTTTGGTCCTACCGGGAAAAGTACGGTTCCTTTATGGTACAATAATTTCCACCCGGTTTTTTTGAACATTATTTTCACTTCTTTTGATGATGGAAATCTGTGTGGACCTTCGCCATGACCGCCAAAAAGCGCGGTGAAAATCTGGTAGGGTATTTCGCTTGTTGCCGGCGGACAGCTCAGCACCAGTGTTGCCTCACGGCTCGAAACACGGTTAAGTTCCGTTAAAAATTGAATAGGATTGGCAACATGCTCAAGGGTTTCGAGCGAAACAACACGGTCGAAAATTCCGGTTTCAAAGGGGAGCTCCGAATAAGTTTCGATTTTTATTTGTGTAACATTTGGCCTTACCTTTTTGGCTTCCCGCATCAGCCCACCCGAAATTTCAGCATTGATGACTTCGGCATCGGGCATGGCTTTTTGTATGTAGTCGTCGGCCTCACAATCGCGGCTGGTAATGTTCAGTATTTTTAAACCAGCGGCAGGCAAAAGGTTTTTCACGGTTTCGCGAAAGCGTTGATCGTGGGCACCTTTAACTTTATTGTTTTCGCTAATGTAAATTAATGAAACCCGATCCCAGTGCGCCTCCACATCTTTATCCTGCCATTTCTGACGGTGATTATTTAGTTCCCATCGCTTCATAACTATCTTTTCACGCGGTTGAGCATGGCAATCTGATCGGCCAGAAGCCCGATAAAAAACATCATCATTCCAAATACTAAAATAATAATGGCACTGTTCGGAAAACGACCGGCAATAAAATAGCCTGCCATGCCCCATCCCAGTCCCAGGAAACTGAAACCTACACTAAAGGGGAAAAATATTTTTAAGGGGTTGAAAAGCATAATAATACGGAAAAGGAGCAACATTGCCTTTGAGCCGTCTTTCACCATTTTTACATTGCTCTTGCGGCCAATGCGTTCCTCAACTTTTATCGGAAAGGTTCCAATGGAGTAACCCTCCTTTAAAAAAGCAAGTGTAGAGGTGGTGGATAGTGAAAATCCGTTTGGCATTAAATGCAGCATTTCTTTTATCAATTCCCTGTCGAAACCCCTGAAGCCTGAGTTGTAGTCAGGAAGTTTTTGTTCCACAAGGTACTCGCCCACACGCCTGATCAGGTTTTTACCGGCCTGCCGTCTTTTAACCTGAAACGACTCATTATCGCGTTCGCCAATCACCATGTCGTAATCGTCAAGCATCCCGATGATCTGTTCGATGTATTTGGGGTCGTGTTGCCCGTCGCTGTCAAGTATAATCACCTTATCGCCGCTTGCTTTGCGGATACCCGTTTTAAGCGCTGCACCATAACCCTTGTTTACATTGTGGTTGTATAGTTTTACCGGATACTCACGAATGATCTCCTCCGTTTTATCGCTGGAGCCATCGTTGATATAGATGAGCTCATATTTTTCGTGGTAGCCAAGTTCAATAAACTTTTCCAGTCCAAATCGTATGGCATCTTCTTCGTTGTAGGCCGGAACAATAATAGAAATATTCATTTAAAATATGGTGTAAATTTGGCCGCGAAAGTAAGAAAATTTGAGCATTTGCATTTCACCGGATCATTATGTTGAAAAAGCAGCAACACGAAAAGTAATATTTTTCAAAGATGTGGTTTCATTAATAAATAATTAGAAATTTGCAAAAATTAATGAATTTGTTAAAATGAATTATTCCAACCATAAGGACGGGCAGACTTTGATAATTATTAACACCCACTGACATGAATGAAAACATCATTCAATATCATCCGTGCATCTCCCGAAAAATCGGGACAGGCAGTGGCTAATTTTATACAGATGAAAAAGTACTTTCCCTTATTTGCAATATTTATGTTCTTGGTAGCCTGTTCTGGTAACGACCATAAGGACGAGATCATTTGCACAGACGAATTTAGGATTGTCGGTGTAAACGTTACTGGTGGTGAGCTTACAGATTTTTATACTGTCAGACCCTCGATAAATGATACCATCCCTTACAACGAAGATCAAACCTATCCAATTGGGCATTGGTATCCTGTTTTGGACGATACTTACCAGATTTTGCTTGAAGGAATTGAAGATGATTTTTATTTTGTAGGAATATTAGACGGTGAGAAAGTTATTAATCAGCATTTTATCATTGGGGCAGATCGATGCCATATTTATAAAAAATTAGGACCAGAGTCGGTGTCATTTTAATTCATTAGTATCCGACAAAATGATGGAAAGATAAAAAAGATTCCTCACTTCATCCTGATCTCGAAAGCTTTCGGGACGGAATTGCGTTCGGAATGACAAGGTGGAATAGATTTCTCCCGGCAACACACCGCTTCGCTGTGCGTTTTGGTCGAAAAGACATCGCAATTGTTGTACATGGGGTGAAAGAAAGCGGGCGCAAAGCGCCCGCTTTCTTTCACCCCAACAAGCCCGCAAAAGCTCTGTCATCTCGAAGAAGCTTGCGACTGAGAGGTCTGTTTAATAATAAGTTTTACAGCGTTTTACCAAAAGCTGTTATTAGTATGCCGCAAATGCGGCAAGGGATCTGTTGAATTTACTCGGATAGTAGTGGTTTTAAACATTTTAAAAGTGAATTGTTGCCTTATTGAAAGCATTGACTTTTCCTGAAAATATCCCAAGCTTCTTTTATCCCCAGGCTAAAGCCATGGGGCAATTCACTCCACCACTCTCCCGCAAAAGCGGGATTTCGCTTCGCTCAACATCACTCCATCACTCCAAACCTCTCCCTTCTCCCATCCAACCTCTCCCTTCATTTACCCCCAGGCTAAAGCCGTGGGGCAATTCACACTCTTCCCATCCATCACTCCAACCTCTCCTATCCAAATTCTAACCTCTAACCTCTCCCATCTAACCTCTATCTTCTCCCTTTTCCCATCCAACCTCTCCCTTCTTCCATCTAACCTCTCCCTTCTCCCATCCAACCTCT
>CAZQIV010000089.1:7969-28640 GCA_964593705.1 uncultured Lentimicrobiaceae bacterium
CCATCCAACCTCTCCCTTCTTCCATCTAACCTCTCCCTTCTCCCATCCAACCTCTCCCTTCTCCCATCTCCCTTAAGTCTTCCTCTTTTTCTTTTTCGCTGCCGGGAATAGCACGTTATTGAGGATGAGCCTGTAACCCGGGGAATTGGGATACAGATTTAGATCGGTGGGAGGATCACCGACAAGATGCCTATAATCTTCAGGATCGTGGCCACCCAAAAAAGTAAATGTTCCAAAGCCGTAATCACCATGAATATATCTTGCTTCATTGGCGGTTTTATATTCTCCCATCACAAGCACATTGGGCTTGATCTGGTCTTTGTTGAATGCTGTTGTTTGCCCCATAAAACCTTTAATTACCTGCAAATGATCCTGGCAAAGCATGGTAGGAACGGGATCCCATTTTGCGGAAAAATCAAACAAAGTGAAGAAATCATTTTTTTCGTTGATGGTTCGGGGTCGTGATGCGGTTACATCAATACTCGATATTTCGTATTCGTAAGGATTTGAAACAATTTGGAAATCCTTGAAAGCAAAACAATTATCGAAGTTCAATTTTTGCTGTCCGTTGGGGTCAGCGGGATCGCCGTCGAACATTACATCAACAATGTCAACACCATCAGCAGCAAGTGCCACATCAAAACTGTCGGATGCCGAGCACATCGAAAAAAGATATCCGCCACCCGAAACAAAATCCCTGATTTTTTTTGCCACTGTAAGTTTAAGTTGCGAAACTTTATCAAAGCCAAGCGATTTGGCATTTTCTTCATTCACGCGCACATCTTCCTGATACCAGGCAGCATTTTTAAATGAGCGCCAGAATTTGCCGTATTGCCCGGTAAAATCTTCGTGATGGAGGTGAAGCCAGTCGTAGAGCGGCAACGACCCCGAAATGATCTCATTATCGTAAACTACATCATAGGGAATTTCGGCATAGGTAAGCGCCAGTGTAACGGCATCGTCCCAGGGCTGCCGGTTTTTAGGAGAATACACCGCAATTTTCGGGGCCTTATGCAATTTAACCTCATCCATATTGATTTCCGGGCTACTGATTTCATTGATAATTTGAGCGGCCTGCACATCAGCAATAATTTCATAAGATACACCTCTTATCACAATTTCATTTTCGATTTTCTGACTGTATGGTATCATAAAACTCCCACCACGATAATTCAGCAGCCAGCTGATTTCAATCTCATTTTCCAAAATCCAGAACGCTATGCCATAGGACTTTAAATGATTTTTTTGGGTGTTGTCCATAGGAATGAGCAGGTAGGCTGATTGTGCTTGAAAAAAGGATATTAGCAACAGTATGATTACAAAGTATTTCTTCATTATAAATGATATTTCTGAACGTTAGTTTTATTGCACCAATAATAATGATCAAAAGATACTATTATTGTATTGCCGGGAAATGCTTTTGGGACTCTATCTCTAAAATATTAGCCATTTCAAATATTAAGCCCTTCAACAATATTAAAGATCAAATGTTGGTTCTTTGCTTAGCCCGTCAGGTGATAATCCATCATCTTCGGAATCGCGGTTAAATTCAGATAAATCATTGTTATCACCCTCTGTCTCAGTTGTCGAATTTATCTTCGACTGCATGGTTATGCTATTCTGGCCAAATTCAGTATTTGGGCTCATCCCATCATTTCCACTTGCATTGAACTGGTCGTAATCAGCAAATTGTGCAAACTGGGCGATAAATCTTAATTTAACTTCTGCAAGTGCCCCGTTTCTGTGCTTGGCAATAATAAGTTCGGCCATGCCTGCCGAGGGAGTATTATCTTCGAAAGCTTCGAGTTTGTAATATTCAGGTCTGTAAATAAAAGCAACCATGTCGGCATCCTGCTCAATAGCTCCTGATTCGCGCAGGTCGGAGAGTAATGGTTTTTTTACGCCGCCCCGGGTTTCAACTGAGCGGTTAAGTTGAGAAAGTGCAATAATCGGTACATTCAACTCCTTGGCCAGGCTCTTCATGCTTCGCGAAATGTTACTGATTTCCTGTTCACGGTTACCCCCTTTATCTGTACCCGACTGCATCAACTGTATATAGTCGATGATGATAAGCTGTATGTCGAATTGCTGCTTCATACGCCTTGCTTTGGCGCGAAGTTCAAAAATGGAAAGCGCAGGTGTGTCATCGATGTAGAGTGGGGCATCCATGAGGTTGGTAATACGCGAATGGAGCTGCTGCCACTCGTGATCTTTCAACTCACCTTTTTTAAGCTTGTCGGCCGAAAGCTGTGTTTCGCTGGCAATTAATCGGGTTACAAGCTGTACGCCTGTCATCTCTAACGAAAAAACCACCACGGGCCGTTTGTAGTCCACCGAAATATTTCTGGCCATCGATAGCACAAAAGCTGTTTTTCCCATACCGGGCCGGGCTGCCAGAACAATAAGATCAGACTTTTGCCAGCCGGCCGTAATACGGTCAACTTCTGCAAATCCTGAGGGAACACCCTGGTAGGAGCCATCGTGTTTTGATGCTTTCTCGATATTTTCCAGGGCCTCTTTAACCAGTGTTTGCATATCGGAATGCTCGCGGCGCAGGTTATTTTCACTAATCGAGAAAAGCTTTTGTTCGGCTCTGTCGAGCAGATCAAATACATCGGCCGAATCCTCAAAGGCCTCCGTTGAAATTTCGGCAGATATTTCTATCAGCTTTCGCTGGATGTACTTTTGCAGGATGATGCGGGCGTGGTATTCGACATTTGCTGCCGAACCCACGCGACGGGTAAGTTGTGCAATGTAATAAGCGCCTCCAACTATTTCGAGCTCACCCGATTTTTTTAGGGCATTAACTACCGTGAGCATGTCGATGGGGTCAGTCGAAGAAAATATTTCCCTGATTACACGGTAAATACGCTGATGGGCATCGATGTAAAACATCTCCGGTTGCAAAAAATCAATAATATCCGATTGAACTTTCTGGTCTAAAAGCAGGGCTCCAAGCACAGCTTCCTCCAGTTCCAAAGCATGAGGAGGTACCTTGCCATATTCAAAATAATTTTGGGTATGTGTATGCTGGGCTTTCTTACGGCTTTCAAATTCAGCGTTTTGCGTTTTATTTACAGTGATGTTTTCATTATTTGCCATGGCGCAAATTTACCAACCTATGCTTTCCAAACCTGAATTTCATCCAATTAAACTTATTAACATAATGGGCAGTTCGCTGCGTTCGTGTTGTCAGGCTTTCCGTTCACTTCGTTTGCTTTGTCAGGATGATAACATAATGTGGTGAATACGATAACCTGATAATGCCGCAAAAAGATACCGAAGGGTTGATCATTTTTTGACTGTTTATCAGTTTAGTGATCGAATTGTAAAATACTAATGTCAAAATACTAATGTCAAAATTCTAAACATCTAATTGCTAAAATAATAAATGGCAGATAATATTATTGTTTTATCCAAATAATCTAAATTAAAATGTGGCTTAGTTTCGTGGGATTTGGTGTTTTTCCCGTTAATAGGGACAGGTTGTGGCAAAAAATTAATGCCACTAAATCACCCCGTCCCGATAACTATCGGGAGCTATCAATGCACGAAAAGGTACAAAAAAGCAAGCGCCATATTTAATTTTAAAAATATCAATCTCAACATGTTGTTTATGTGAAGTTTAAGGTTCAATCAGGGTAAATTACCTTGCTGGTTAAATGACTATTAATTCCTCCCGCCATCTGGCGGATAAATTACGCCGAAGGCAAATGACCATCAATGGCACCGCAGGTAAATGACCATCAATGACATCGCAGGCCAAATTCTAACTCATTAGCGATTTAACTCCCATTTCCCCACCACTCCACCACTCCATCACTCCATTTTTTTACCTTTTGAAAAATTTAACACATAATTTATTTGGATTTTAAAATCTTACGAGTAGTTTTGCTACTCAATTTGAAAAAATCAGATGATCGACGCATTAATCACTTCTAAAACCCGTATCAAACTACTAACCAGGCTTTTTCTTAATTCGAGCAGCAGTGCATACCTGCGGGGATTGGAAAGTGAGTTTGGGGAGTCGAGCAATGCTATCCGTCTGGAGTTGAACCGATTCGAGCAGGCCGGCTTACTGACTTCGGGAAAGGAAGGAATGAAAAAAGTTTTTCGCGCCAATACTAAACATCCATTCTACAACGATATCCACAATATCCTGCTTAAGCACCTGGGTCTCGACCACATCATCCAGAAAGTAATTAACGGATTGGGTGATATCCGCAGGATTTATCTTACCGGCGATTATGCCAATGGTATTGAAAGTGGTGATATCGAGTTGATCTTCACCGGCAACAAGGTGGATACTAACTACTTGTCTCGACTCATCAGCAAAGCTGAGAAACTTATTAACCGTAAAATCAGCTATCGCGCCAGTTCACTCGAAGCAACCGAAGCCTATCTTAAAGGTAAGGTTGATACCGAATACCTGCTTCTGTGGCAAAGCGAATAGCGATTTGCGCATTAAGTTTTTGAAACTTTTTTGGCGATTAAATCGTATCATAATCAGTAGGTTACAAAATGTTTGATGTAACTGACCGGGCGAAGCTGTGCAAGGGTAAAAAGTTAATTGTTATTGGTTAATAGTTAATCGTTATTGGTTAATAGGTATTGGTTGATCGGAATGCTAAACCAAAATAGGCATAAGCCAAACAAAAGAACACAGACCTGCCCGCCTCTAAAAGATTGCGCAGGTTTGTACGGATAAACAACAGACAACGATTACCAATCTACGAACATGTAAACTTTCTCAACCATAAACCCTCTCAACGATAAACCTCTTAAATAATCATGAACCCCTTCCATTACGGAAATATCGTTTCAGGCGAGTACTTTTATAACAGGGAACAGGAGCTGCAACGCATCGTTCAAACCCTGAAGGGTGGTAATAATCTGATGCTTTATGCTCCCCGGCGTTATGGTAAATCATCATTGGTAGCCAAAGCATTGAAGGAGCTTGAGAGGGAGGGATTTACGTGCATTTATATCGATTTTATGAGCGTTTATTCCAGAGAAACATTCATAAAAAACTACACAACTGCCATTGCCGAACAACACAATAGTTCGTTCGAAAAACTTGTAAAAAAAATGGCCGGCTTCATCAAGGGAATCGTTCCGGCCATGACCTTCGACCACTCTGGAAATCCATCATTTTCGTTCTCATGGGTCGAAGGACATGATGCCGAACAAACCCTGAAAGATACCATAGACTTTCCCGAAAAAGTTAGTGCAGGCAAACAGCAGTGGATCATTGCCTTTGATGAATTTCAGGAAATAACAAAACTCAATGGCGAGTCTTTCGAGAAATTGTTGAGAAATTGTATCCAACATCATAAAAATGTATCCTATCTTTTCCTGGGCAGCCGTACCCATTTGCTCAAAGATATGTTCAACAACAAAAACAGAGCTTTTTATAATGCAGCTTTAACGATGAATATTGAAACGATAAATGTTGCAGACTCGATAAAATATCTTATCCAACGTTTTTCGAAATTTGATATGCTGATGGGTGAAACCACTGCCACCTATCTGATAGAAAAAGTGGCTTCTATACCATATTACATTCAATTTGTGGCCGCAGAAATATGGCAGCAACTTGTGGCTGTGGTAGGGCAAAAAACCATCACTATCCAACAGGTTGACAAAGCCATCAATAGCATCCTGAATATTAAATCAGATTATTATTGGGAACTTATCCACAAACAAACCAACTATCGTAAGAAAGTTTTGTTTGCATTAAGTAACGCTGTAGATGAGGTTTTCTCGAAAGATACCTCGCAAAAATACCGGCTCGGTGCAGTATCCACTACACAAAAAGCCCTCGAAACTTTTGTGGAAGATGGCCTGGTAGAACGGATACACAACAAATATCATTTCTCCGATCCTATTTTTAAACTTTTTTTGCAACACAACCTCTAATTACGCTTTCAGGCGTAACACCTCGAGGCGTAATGGAATTATTGGGAGAAGTTAAAAAGATTGTCCGTTCGCTTCGCTCCTGTTATCAGCTTGTTCAGTGTTACCTGGCAACTTGACAACCCGGTATTTTTACATACTTTTTCTTGCGTCATCTTACCGCAAATATTTATTATTGTTGTTAAAATTAAAATATTTAGAGAATTATTGATATGAAGACTATCAAGTACATCGTATTTCGGGAAGATAAATTTTTCGTTTCGCAAAGCCTGAATGTGGAGGTGTCAAGTTTTGGTAGCACTATCGATGAAGCTATCAAAAATCTGAAGGAGGCACTCGATCTTTATTTTGAGGATGAGCCGGAAAGAAATAAATATCATCAAATCTGTAAAATCGATTAGTAAGCAATCAGGGGTAAGTTATGATGAGTTTATCAACTTATGATTAAAAAATATTATGACCAAAAATAATACACTTCTTATTACCGGCGGTACCGGCTCCTTTGGGAATGCCGTACTCAGGAAATTTTTAGATTCCGACTTTTTTGCCGAAATACGCATTTTGTCGCGCGATGAAAAGAAACAGGATGATATGCGTCAGTTTTACAAAAACGACAAGATCAAATACTACATTGGCGATACACGCGACAAGCGGTCGGTTGACACTGCCATGCGGGGAGTAGATTTTGTATTCCAGGCTGCTGCGCTGAAGCAGGTGCCCTCGTGCGAGTTTTTCCCGATGGAGGCGGTGCGAACCAATGTAATGGGTGCCGAAAATGTGCTTGATAGTGCCATCCATAACCAGGTTAAAAATGTGGTGGTTCTAAGCACCGATAAAGCCGTGTATCCCATCAATGCGATGGGTATGAGCAAGGCTCTTAGCGAAAAACTGATGGTGTCGAAAAGTCGCAATCTGAATGGTACGGGAACTGTTTTTTCGGGCACACGCTACGGAAATGTGATGGCATCAAGAGGATCGGTTATACCTTTGTTTATCGACCAGATCAAGGCCGGTAAAAAACTGACTTTGACCGACCCCGATATGACACGTTTTATGATGACGCTTACTGGTGCCGTAGAATTGGTTTTGTTTGCCTTTAATAATGCACAGAATGGTGATATGTTTGTCCAGAAAGCTCCCGCCGCTACAGTCGAAGTTTTGGCAAAAGCCCTCAAGGAGCTCTATAATGCAAGCAATCCTATCAACATTATCGGTACGCGCCATGGCGAGAAGTTATTCGAGACCCTGGTCAACCGCGAAGAAATGGCCAAGGCTGTTGATATGGGAGATTATTATCGCATTCCTGCCGATAACCGCGATTTGAATTATGGAAAATATTTTACCCAGGGCGAGGCAAAGGTTTCAGCGGTCGAAGATTATACCTCACACAATACCCAACGGCTGGATGTGGAAGGGATGAAGAGCCTATTGTTAGAGCTCCCATTAATCCGCAAAGACATCCTAAACGAAGATATCACGCACATTTACGAGCCATAATGGTTGGAACACGGATAACACGGATCAAACAGATAATCACAGATTTCATAGGATAAGCAACAGATTAGCAAAATTATTTTTTAATTTAAAAAAGCAGATGTCGATAAATCAGTGTAAATCTGTAAAATCCGTGTCATCTGTGTTCCATTGATATGATTAAAGTAGGTATAACCGGTCAGGCCGGATTTGTTGGTACGCATCTTTATAATACCCTCGGTCTCTATCCCGAAAAATTTGAGCGTATCCCTTTTGAGGATGCTTTTTTCCAGGATGAAGAAAGGCTGAAAAAATTTGTGAGCCAGTGCGATGCCATTGTTCATCTCGCGGCCATGAATCGCCACAATGATCCGCAGGTGATTTATGAAACGAACATTGGTCTGGTAAAGCAAGTTATCGCTGCCTGTGAATCGGCTAAATCCACTCCTCACATACTTTTCTCCTCGTCAACACAGGAAGAGCGCGACAACCTTTACGGAAAATCAAAAAAAGAAGGACGGTTTTTATTTGAACAATGGGCCGATAAAAACAATGCGCAGTTTACTGGATTTGTAATTCCCAATGTATTTGGCTCTTTCGGGAATCCTTATTACAATTCGGTGGTTGCTACATTTTGTCATCAGCTTACGCATAGCGAAATTTCTCGAATTGATGTTGATGGCGAAATAAAACTAATTTATGTTTCAGAACTTGTTGACATCTTTATTGAAAAGATAAAGTTGCACAATGGGGTACAAAGGAATACACAAAGTAATACTGTGAAAAACTCTGAGACACTCTGTGAAGCAATCCACGTTTCGAGTACTTCAAAAATCAGGGTATCAGCATTGCTCACCAAACTCAAAAAATATAAAGAAGATTATTTCACAAAAGGGATGATTCCAAATCTGGATACTCCCTTTGACAGAAATCTTTGGAACACATTTTTGTGCTACATTGACCATGAATCATTTTTCCCCTTCCATCTAACACTGAATACTGACAATCGGGGAAGTTTTGTGGAAACCATTAAACTAAACAGTGGTGGCCAGGTGTCTTTTTCCACAACCGTTCCCGGAATCACTCGTGGTAATCACTTTCATACCCGCAAGGCCGAGCGTTTTGCTGTGATTAAAGGAAAAGCAAGAATTGAATTGCGTAGAATTGGAACTGATGAGGTTTTATCTTTTGAATTGGACGGGAGCTCCCCATCCTTTGTGGATATGCCCATTTGGTTTACACACAACATTACTAACACTGGCGATGAAGAGTTGTACACTATTTTTTGGATTAACGAGCACTACAACCCCGATGATCCGGATACTTTTTTTGAGAAAGTTTGAATAGAACACAGATGAAACGGATAATCACCGATTTTTATCTGTGTAAATCCGTCTCATCCGTGTTCATTTTTTAGCAATGCTCTACGAAGATAAAATCAGGCAATTGCATTCTTATCTAAAAGCAACTGAAATAGAATTGGGATTACTCCTAAATTTTGGAAAATGACCCGAATTCAAAAGAAAAATATTTACAAACGATAGAAATGACATAGAATGTGGATAATACAGATTAAACGGATAATCACAGATTTTTATCCGTGTAAATCCGTCCAATCCGCCTCATCCGTGTTCCTAAAAGATCAAGTATGAAAAAACTTAAAGTCCTTACCGTAGTCGGTACACGTCCCGAAATCATTCGCCTTTCGCAGGTTATATTGAAATTGGACAACTCGGATGCTATAGAACATATCCTGGTGCATACAGGTCAAAACTACGATTACGAACTGAACGAAGTCTTTTTCGAGGATTTGGGCCTCCGCAAGCCGGATTATTTTCTCAATGCTGCCGGAACCAATGCAACCACGACAGTTGGACAGATACTAATCAACATAGATCCCATCCTGGAAAAGGAAAATCCTGATGCCTTTTTGGTACTGGGTGATACCAATTCATGCTTGTGTGCCATTCCTGCCAAGAAGCGGCATATCCCCATTTTCCACATGGAGGCAGGCAACCGTTGCTTCGACCAGCGTGTGCCCGAGGAAAGCAACCGTAAGATTGTAGATCATATCTCGGATATGAATCTTACCTACAGCTCAATTGCCCGTGAATACTTGTTGCGTGAAGGATTGCCTGCCGATAGAATAATTAAAACTGGCAGCCCTATGCTTGAGGTCTTAAATGCCTACATGGATAAAATCGATGGTTCAGATGTGTTACAACGCCTGAAGCTGCAGAAAGAAAAATATTTTGTCGTTTCGGCTCATCGCGAAGAAAATATTAACTCAGCTAACTTCGAAAAACTGGTTGAAATACTAAACACAGTAGCTGAAAAATTCGGGCTGCCCATTATCGTTTCTACCCACCCGCGAACCCGCAATATGATCAAAGAAAAGGGCGCAAGCTTCAATCCTTTGATTCAATTGATGAAACCATTGGGTTTTCACGATTACAACCACTTGCAAAAAAATGCTAAAGCCGTTTTATCCGATTCCGGCACCATAAGCGAGGAATCCTCAATAATGAACTTCCGCGCACTCAACATTCGCGAAGCACACGAGCGTCCCGAGGCGATGGAAGAAGCATCGGTAATGATGGTAGGTTTGAACCCCGAGAGAATACTTCAAGGGCTCGTCCAATTGCAATATCAGCATACGGGTAACAAGGTCTCAACTTTTCAACCCTCTCAACTTCTCAACCCTCAACCCCTCGAAAGAAACTTCCGCCCTGTTGCTGATTACTCTATGCCCAATGTTTCAGATAAGGTGGTGAGAATAATTTTGAGCTATACCGATTACATCAAACGGACGGTGTGGAGTGAGGGATAGAACACAGATAACCCCGAAAAAAACGGGGTAGGCGCGGATCAAGCGGATAATCACAGTAAGCCAGGATTCGTAGAGACTGCTTCGCTTTGCTCGCAGTAGGCTATTCTCCGCATGGAATTCAAGTACTATTGTCCCCACGAAGAAGGCTTCTGCGAGCGCCGCGAAGCAGCGATGCAGACTGTTCCAAGCTAATACCAACAGCCTCTTGCAACAATGGAAACATTAATCATTCAAACAAAAGATTACTCCGAAAAATCTAAAATATTCAAACAGATTGCATGGGATTATAAAATATCCCCTGATGAGATTGAAGCTGTTTTGCTGGATAATAAAGAAAAAGCCGGACATTATTCAAGAGCGGATATCTTTAAAAAACTTTTGGAATCATACCCCTGGTTTACAATAATAAATATATTGCCGGTAGAATCTATTCAACAATTGCTCAATGACGAACTTATACAAAAATTGCGATCCGCCTCATTAAGGAGCAATTACACCTATGTTAAATCAAGACTACAAAGCATTATACCTGCTACAGGATAAATTTTTAAAATGGTGGAAATCAATGGAGATGCCGTTCTATCTTACTGGTGGAACGGCTCTTGGTAGGTATTATCTGAATCATCGCTACAGCGAAGACCTTGATTTTTTCACCAACTCCAATTTGGAATATCCTGTTTTTATCAAAAAAATTCGGGATAACATGATAAAATGCTTTAATGTTGACATCCGAAATGCGCTATTCACCGATGATTTTACACGTCTGTTTATTACCCGCAATGAACAAAGCTTAAAAGTTGAGTTCGTAAATGATGTCAGCTATTATGCCGGTAAGCTATTGAAATGTGATTTTGGTTGGATTGACACGCCACTCAACATATTGTCGAATAAATTATCTGCCCTGGTGGGGAGGGATGAGCCGAAGGATATTTACGACATTGTTCACATTGCTCTCAATTATTCATTTTGTTGGACTAAAGTGTTTTTTGATGCTAAAGAAAAATGTATTATAAATGAAATAGATGTTGAAAAGCGGCTCACTTAATTCCCGATCCAATTACTCGAAAATATAAATTGGCTTGATAATAAGATTGATATGCAAAAATTTTCATCGCTCAAAAAACAGATTGCCGATGACTTTCTATTGGGAGGCAGCAATTCGTTAGGTGTGGGAAAAAACCCTATTGAAAAAGCAAAACCTGTTGAATTTTAATCGAAAGAAAAGCAAATTAATAGAAACTATGAATACTGAGTGGGAGACTGCTTCTCCGCCGGCTGGCGGATCGCAGTAGGCTATTCTCCGTATGGAATGCAAGTATTATTGCCCCCATGGAGCAGGATTCTGCGAGGAGCGATGCAATGCGGCAGACTGACCCAATCTAACACCAGAAGCCTCCACTCTCCCTGGGCTTGTCGAAGGGAAATACGAAAATTTCAACTTTTAAACCTCCTCAACTTTCTAAACTCTCAACCTCCTCAACTTTCTTTTTTTCTTGAACTGGCAAAAAGGCTTGGTGTTGACGCAAAAACCATAGCTTAGGTTGACTTGAGCACCCGATAATTTTTTCTCTCGCAAATGACAAGTAGAAATAAATTCATCAACAGGCTTTTTTCTGGTAACAGCGATCAGAACATTGCATTTGAAGAACTGGTTTATTTGTTGGAATCTTTGAGTTTTGAAAAAAGAATAAAGGGAATTCATCACATTTTTTATAAAGAGGGTATTGAAAATATTATCAACATTCAGCCAACAAAGGACAACAAAGCCAAAGCTTATCAGGTTAAACAGGTCAGAAACTTAATCGTAAAGCATAAACTTAAATGGGATTAAGATGAACCATAAATATGAAATTATTATTTTTTGGAGCGAACAAGACAAATGTTTTATCGCGGAAGTACCCGAACTGACTGGATGTATGGCTGATGGTAGCGATTATCAGGAAGCAATTCAGAATGTTCAGATTATAATTGATGAATGGATAGAAACTGCAAAATCTCTTGGGAGAAGGATTCCACTTCCAAAAGGCAAACGTATTTATGCATAATTGTAGTAGGCCATGCTTCGAGATTGCTTCGTTGCTGCGCTCCTCGCAATGGCTATTCTCCGTATGGAATACAAGTATTATTGCCCCCACGGAGCAAGTTTCTGCGAGGTACGCAGTGCCGAAGCAAACTGCCCAAGTTAACACACATACTCGTTACAGCGCCATGCCCAAAAAAGGTTTTACATACATTACCACCAACGATAATCACACCGTCCTTTACACTGGAGCAACCAGCACCTTAAAAGACCGGATAGACCGGCACAGGAACAAAAAATACAAAAACGCCTTCACCGGCAGATACAATGTTTACAAGCTGGTGTGGTTCCAGGAATTTGAATGGATTGGTGATGCGCTGGCGAGGGAGAAACAGATCAAAGCAGGCTCACGCAAAAAGAAGATTGCCTTAATAAATGCCATGAATCCGGAGTGGAGGGATTTGTATGAGGAGTTGGATGAGTAGATTGAGACTGCTTCTCCGCCAGCTGGCGGATCGCAGTAGGCTATTCTTTGTATAGAATACAAATATTGTTGCCCCCATGGAGCAGGCTTCTGCGAGGCACGCAGTGCCGCGGCAGACTGTCCCAAACTAACACCAATAGCCTGTTCTGAGTTTGCCGTTGCGAAGTGTAAACAACTCAACTCTATACCATCTCAACCTGCTCAACAATAAACTTACTCAACCTCCTCAACCCTCTCAACCCACTAAACATTAGACCCTCTCAACTTAAGTGGTAAAGTGGTGAGAAGAATTTAAGCAAGATCATTCATTTAAATGCACATAAACACTGTACTGACCTTACAAGAAGGCCGCCGATTAGAATTTAAAGAGAAATTGCCAACCCGATCTGATTTGGCAAAAACTATCGTTGCCTTTGCTAATGATGCCGGAGGGGATATCTACCTCGGTGTAAGTGATAAACCAAGAGCAGTGGTTGGCTTGCCTGAAGATAATCTTGTGGAACTGGAAGAACAAATCAGTAATATCATTTACACACGCTGTTATCCCTCCATCCTTCCTGATATCTCATTTATTGCCCACGATGATAAACACCTGATTAAAATAGCCATATGCAGGGGTAGTATGCCGTCGTATTATCTGAAAGAGAGCGGAAAGATTGAAGGAACCTTTGTTCGGGTTGGTTCAACCAATCGAAAAGCTGATCAGTCTATTATTGATGAGTTGGAACGAAAAAGAAGAAATGTGTCATTTGATAGTGAACCCGTTTGGGACAAGCAAGTCAGGGTTTTGGCAATAGACTCGTTCAATTTGATGTATCAGGAAAAGGTGGGGAATGTTTTAGATGATGCAACGCTTAAGAAGCTGGAACTTATTAAAAATGATCGGGGGCTTGATTATCCCACCAATGCATTGATCTTATTTTCTGATGATGTTTTGCGAAATCAATATTTTCACTTTGCAAAAGTTGAGTGTGCCAGGTTCAAGGGTACTGGCAGTGATGAATTTATTGATCAAAAAAGTATTCTGACCAATATTACCAGACAGCCTGAAGAAGCATACAACTTCGTGCTAAGGCACATCAATAAGGGGGCTTTTGTAAAGGTGTTTACACGCAAACGCGATATGAATACCCTGTAAAAGCAATTCGTGAAGTAATACGCAATGCAGTGGTTCATCGTGATTACTCGTTGTCAGGGAAGGATATTAAAGTAGCGGTTTATGACGACATGGTAGAAGTAACAAGCCCCGGACTGCTTCCGCCATCTATTGATTACAATGCAATGGATAGTCGTCAATCCGATGCTAGAAACAAAATAATTGCCCCGGTTTTTAAAAGAATAGGGATCATTGACCAATGGGGAAATGGGCTAAGACTTATTGCTGATGAATTAAAGGATTATCCCGAAATTGAGTTTAAATGGAAAGAGGTTGGCTTATCTTTTCAGGTGCAATTCATCAAAAAGAATTTTCAGGCAGAACTTAAAAACAGGCAAGAGTTAGGGCAAGAGTTAGGGCAAGAGCAAAACGAAAAGACCCTGTTTACCCAGATTTTAGAAGAACTTCAAACGCAGCCAGGTTCAAGGAAAGAGTTAATGGTAGCATTCGGGATGAAAACAGCATCAGGGTATTTAAACCGTACCTTAAAAAAACTTCAAGTACTTGCTTTGATAGAACAAACTATCCCGGATAACCCGAACCATCCCCATCAAAAATTCAGAATCACCAGCAGAGGGTTGCAATTTTTTCGCTTGGTTGAATAAAACAAAAAATATAGAACTAATCCCGAAAGCGAAGTGCATCAGGACAACAAATTCAATGAGACCAGGCTTTCAGAATCCGCCAACCGGCAGATCGCAGTAAGCCATGCTCGAGACTGCTTCGCTTCGCTCGCAGTAGGCTATTCTTTGTATGGAAAATAAGTAATATTTCCCCTACGAAGCAAGTTTCTGCGAGGCACGCAGTGCCGCGGCAGACTGTTCCAAGCTAACACCAACAGCCTGTTCTGAGCTTGCCGCTGTCAAGTGTACACAACTTAACTCTTAAACTTACTCAACTACTCAACCATAAACCCACTCAACCATAAACACACTAAACTTTAAACCCTCTCAACCTTCTAAACTAGAAATTCTTTCAACCATAAACCTTCTCAACCCTCTCCACCTCAACACAAACAATGAACATCCTAAACCTCATAGGCCGCAAGCAAGAACTCTTTACTGAGGATATTGCCAGGCATAAAGAAGAACTAAGTGAGATCGTAAGTTCCTCCTCTTTTCTTGTAATTGGTGGTGCAGGTTCTATAGGGCAGGCTGTGGTAAAAGAAATTTTCAAACGCAAACCCCGTAAGCTGCATGTTGTGGACATCAGCGAGAATAATATGGTTGAATTGGTGCGGGACATTCGCAGCTCGTATGGCTATATCGATGGTGATTTTCAAACCTTTGCCCTGGATATTGGATCGTGGCAATACGATGCTTTTATTAAATGGGATGGAAAATATGATTATGTATTGAACTTATCTGCCTTAAAGCATGTGCGAAGCGAGAAAGATCCTTTTACCCTTATGCGCATGATTGATGTAAATATCTTTAATACAGATAAAACCATTCAGCAATCTATCGGGAAGGGTACAAAAAAGTACTTCTGTGTTTCTACGGATAAGGCAGCAAACCCTGTGAACATGATGGGGGCTTCTAAGCGGATTATGGAAATGTTCCTCATGCGCAGGAGCGAGCAAATTAATATTTCCACCGCACGTTTTGCCAATGTGGCTTTTTCTGATGGTTCGCTGTTGCATGGTTTTAACCAACGTATTTTAAAGAAGCAGCCTATTGTTGCCCCTAATGATGTGAAACGCTATTTTGTAATCCCAAAAGAATCCGGGGAATTATGTTTGATGTCTTGTCTCTTAGGTGAAAACAGGGATATATTTTTTCCAAAACTCTCCGAAAGCTTGCATTTAATTTCCTTTGCTGATATTGCCATTAAATATTTGGAAGCAAGAGGTACAGAACCCTATCTCTGTAAAGATGAGGATGAGGCTCGTAATCTGGCGCATACCCTTCCCGAAAAAGGACAGTGGCCTTGCTTATTTACTGGTAGCGATACCACAGGAGAAAAGGATTTTGAGGAATTTTTTACCGATAAGGAAATACTGGATTTGAAGAGATTCCAAAACCTTGGAGTTATAAAGAATGCTCCGGAAAACGTTGACACACTTGTTGATTACTTTGAGCATACAATTCGATCGATTAAAGAAAGAAAAAGCTGGACAAAACACGAAATCGTTGACCTTTTTTGCCACATGCTACCGGATTTTGTACACAAGGAAACAGGAAAATATCTCGATTCAAAAATGTAAATTTCTGAATCATAAGTTATTCAATTTATTAAAGCACTTCGGCTCAACATTCATCTTTCAACCAATAGCTTAACAATAGCTTGTTAAATGCAGAAAAACATTAATCATATTCTTCATCAGGGTGAAGGGCTAACCATCGAGTACAAACGGGCTGCCGATCAATTGCCTTCCAGCTTGTTTGAAACAGTGTGTGCATTTCTCAATCGGGCTGGAGGCAATATTTTATTGGGTGTTAATGATGATAAAACCATCGAAGGAATAAATCCTGACAAAGCTGAAGCTATTTGCAAAGATTTTGTAAACTTAAGCAACAATCCTCAAAAATTATTTCCGACCTTCCTTTTGGATGCAACTATCGTGGAGTATAATGGCAATAAACTCATACATATCCTGATGCCCATTTCTTCGCAGGTACACAAGTGTAACGGCAAAATTTTTGACCGCAGTGCTGATGGTGATTTTGAATTGAATACCAGTGAACAAATTAAAAACCTTTATTTGCGCAAGAGCTCGTTGTATTCTGAAAATACAATATACCCCTATTTGCAGGCTTCTGATTTCGAAAATGGGGTTGTGGATAGGGTAAGGAAAATGATCCGCATTCAAAGGCCAGAACACCCGTGGAACGAATTAACTGATCAGGAGTTTTTCAAAACGGCAGGACTATGGAGAAAAGATTTTGCAAGCAATCAGGAAGGGTTCACTATGTCGGCATTATTGCTTTTCGGGAAACCCGAAACCATAGGAAGTGCGTTGCCCCACTATAAAATTGATGCACTCTTAAGAGTAAGAGATCTGGAACGCTATGATGACCGCGAAAATATCCGATGTAATTTGGTTGAAGCTTATGACCTGCTCATGAAATTTGTGGCCAAGCATTTGCCTGATAAGTTCTATCTTGAAGGAGATCAAAGAATTTCGCTGCGGGATACTATTTTCAGGGAAATTGTAGCGAATTTACTCATACATCGCGAATACACGAATGCCTTTCCTACAACATTTATCATTTACCGTAATTTCCTGGAAGTTAAAAACGCCAACAAACCACATTACTATGGGCAGTTATTCCCGTCCACTTTCGAGCCTTTTCCAAAAAATCCACACATTGCACAGATTTTTTCCCAAATAGGGCGCTCCGAAGAATTGGGTACAGGGATTAGAAATGTGTATAAATATTCAAAAGCATACTCCGGAAGTGAAGAAATTAAATTTTTTGAGCATGATACATTTATCACAAAAGCACCATTAGATACCCGACTTTTTGAGGCAACTATGGCCAAAGGTGATTTTATTGAGCGTGGTCATGGGGGAATAAATGGGGGAATAAATGGGGGAATAAATGGGGGAATAAATGAATTATTAAAATTTATTATCGTAACCCCGGGAAAAAGAACCAATGAAATAGCAGGCTCAATTTCTGTACCGCCTAAAACAGTGGAAAAATGGTTAGCGGCATTGAAAAAAGAAGGTAAAATCGAATTTGTTGGGAGCAAAAAAACCGGAGGTTATTATATTAAATGAGTTATAGTTTTTAGCCTGAAAAATTCTTGAATTTTTCACTCTGTCGGCGAAAAAGCCGACAGAGCCGAATTTCCGCAGGAAATTCGAGGGCTAACCCTCGAAAATATTTAAAATAAATATTTTCGGCCTTCGGTGATTAATTCACAAATTCAACGAATTTGTGAATTAATCAGGTTAGCTTGGTTTACGGGCCTTAAAAAGCAGTAAAAAGTATATCTATGTTTCTACGGATAAGGCAGCAAATCCTGCAAATATGATGGGGGCTTCCAAGCGAATTATGGAAATGTTCCTGATGCGCAGGAGCGAGCAAATAAATATTTCAACAGCCCGTTTTGCCAATGTCGCCTTTTCTGATGGTTCATTGTTGCATGGCTTTAACCAACGAATTTTAAAAAAGCAGCCTATTGTTGCACCAAACGATGTGAAGCGTTATTTTGTAATCCCAAAAGAATCAGGAGAACTGTGTTTGATGTCTTGTCTCTTAGGTGAAAACAGGGATATATTTTTTCCAAAACTCTCCGAAAGCTTGCATTTAATTTCCTTTTCTGATATTGCAATAAAATATTTAAAAGCAAGAGGCTTAGAACCCATTCTCTGCAAAGATGAAGACGAAGCAAGAACCTTCTTCAACCTCTCAACCTCCTCAATCATAAACCCTCTCAACTTTCTAAACCCTCTCAACCTTTCAACTTCTCAACCTGCCAATCACCAACAGTGGCCTTGCTTATTTACTGGCAGCGATACAACCGGTGAAAAAGACTTTGAGGAATTTTTTACGGATAAGGAAATCCTGGATTTGAAAAGATGCCTAAATCTTGGAGTTATAAAGAATGCTCCTGATTACGATCTCGATAAAATCCAGGGCTTTGAATCTGAAATCCAGAAAATGAAATTTGCAGGTACTTGGGAAAAGAAGGAAATAGTAGATTTATTCTTCAAAATGATCCCGGATTTTGGGTATATCGAGAAAGGGAAGTATTTGGATGCTAAGATGTAATCAATGCAGAAATTGCTATAAGTGAAATAAGTATCGTTTTACAGATTCTGAGGTATTTCGCTTGTGGGGTGATAATTCCCTAATTCATAATTTAACCGGATTTACTCCTGAATATTCATTAGAACAGGGTTTGAAAGAAACTATAGAGTGGTTTGTGAAACCAGAGATTTTAAAGAAGTACAATGCGGGAATTTATAATGTTTAGATGTATTCCTTAAGCTGTGTTGAATTTTTTTCACTCAGTATAAATGCACGAAAATCAAAACATAGAATTTAAGCAAAGTTGGCGCGATGAATACCTGAAATGGATTTCTGGATTTGCCAATGCTTCAGGTGGTAAAATATACATTGGTATCGATGATGAAGGAAATGTTAGCGGATTAGCGGATGCGCAAAAAATGTTAGAAGACATTCCTAATAAGATCGTAAACTATTTGGGAATTGTTACTCAGGTAAATCTATTAGAAAAAAACGCCAAAAATTATATCGAAATCATTGTTGTGCCTTCAAGTGTGCCGATTTCTTACAGGGGAACATACCATTATCGCTCGGGAAGCACCAAACAAGAGTTGAAAGAGACCGCCTTACATCAATTTCTTTTGAAAAGACTTGGGCGCACATGGGATGATTTGCCTTGCGAAAATGCAAGTTTTGAGGATATTGATCCTGAAGCAATTGAGTATTTCTTTAAAAAAGCTGCGATTAGTAAACGTATTTCCATTAACGCAGGAAATGATGATTTAGAAACAACGCTCGAAAATCTTGATTTACTTACAGATAATGGTAAACTAAAAAATGCTGCCTTGCTCTTATTTGGGAAACGGCCTTCCCGATTTTTTCCATCTGTATCATTCAAGATTGGTCGCTTCATAAATGGTGATGATGATCTTCGTTTTCAGGATGTTGTTGAAGGCAATATTTTACAGATGGCTGATAAGGTAATGGGTGTTTTAAAGTCAAAGTATCTTATCTCGCCTATTCATTATCAAGGATTGCAGCGAATAGAAGGATTAGAAGTGCCTGAGGAAGCCCTGCGTGAAGCCATTTTTTACCCCGTTAGATAAAACACGATGAAGCATTACGTTTATATCCTGAGAAGTGAAAAAGATAAATTATTTTATGTTGGATATACAAAAGACCTTGAAAAAAGGATCAAACTACATAACAGCGGACAAGTTCCGTCAACCAGAATGAGGCAACCTCTTACAATAGTATATTATGAAGTTTGTCTTAATCAAGAAGATGCAACACACAGGGAAAAATATTTGAAATCATCTTGGGGAAAAAGATATATTAAGAACAGATTAAAAAACTATCTAACGGGGTGAATGCTATTATCCACAAAGATTATACGGGCGCATCGATACAATTAAGTGTTTATAACAGCAAATTGATCCTATGGAACGAAGGCCGTCTGCCCGAAGGTTTTACTATTGAAACATTGCTCGGGAAACACCCATCGAGGCCTTATAACAAAAATGTGGCAGATGTTTTTTTTAAAGCAGGATTTATCGAAGCATGGGGCAGGGGCATAGCCAAAATCATCAACGGCTTTACAAATGCAGGACTTAGTGCTCCAGTTTTTGAAACTGGCATGGGTGGGGTAATGCTTACTATCGAAAGAGGTGTTAAGGATGATTTAAAAGGTTTACGCAAAGAGTTAGATGACACCGATAATGACACCGATAATGACACCGATAATGACACCGATAATTTAGCTCGTCGACGTTCGATATTGGTGGAACTTATTAACGTAAATAATAAAATTGCTATAAGCGTATTGGCAAAAAAGCTGAATGTGTCAAAAAGTACAGTATTACGCGATATTGAGAAACTAAAAGCAGAAAACAAGTTGGAAAGGGTGGGCAGTGAAAAAACCGGCAGATGGATAATTAAAGAATGATTTCAAAACAAAACTTATCCGACCACTGACGGATTCGTGTTCACTTTTAAAGAACACATACCTGTCTGCTTGAGACTGCTTCGCTTCGCTCGCAGTAGGCCATGCTCCACAGGAGAGTGCTGCTTCGCTTCGCTCGCAGTAGGCCATGCTCCGCAGGAGAGTGCT
>CAZQIV010000090.1:0-10592 GCA_964593705.1 uncultured Lentimicrobiaceae bacterium
CTTCCGTGGGTGGACATAATAATTTAATTTGTTTTTTTTTTTTTTTTTTGGGGGGGGGGGGGGGGGCCCCCACCCCCCCCCCCAACCCCCACCAAAAAAATGTAACTAATTGTCATTCCGATCCGCCGGTTGGCGGAGAGGAATCTACTTTGAAATATTTCCTGTCAATTAATTTTACCGGACAACAATGATAGAAAATAGGCAAGTTAGTAGTAAATTAAAAGGTTGTGGCTCGTTTCAGCATTCTTGCAGCTTGAAATTGAAGTGTTTTGAAATCGCCTACTTTTCATATACTTGCTCATGAGGTTAATACTTTTAAACTCCAATACTCCAACAAACCAATAACGAATAATCCGCCAGTGGGCGGACAAACTCAATAACCAATAACGAATAACCATTAACGAATAACCAATAACCAATAACCATTAACGAACGCACTCTTCCCATGAACGTAACTCCAAAAAAACGGCTCGGACAGCATTTTCTTACCGATGAAAATATCGCTCAAAAAATCGTGGAAAGCCTCAAGGGGAAAGACCGCGTTTTGGAAATTGGTCCGGGAACCGGGGTGCTTACTAAATATCTTGTAAAAGAGATTAGCGATTTAAAAATAATTGAGATTGACCGGGAAGCTGTGGAGTTTCTTCATGAAAATTTCCCTGAACTTGAATCGCGGATTATTCATGCTGATTTTCTCAAATCGGATATCACCACCATTTTTGACCAGCAGTTCACCATCATCGGAAACTTTCCTTACAATATTTCGAGCCAGATATTTTTTAAGGTCATCGAAAACAGGGAAATGATTCCTGAGCTTGTGGGGATGATCCAAAAGGAAGTTGCCGAAAGGCTGGCCGCTCCATCTGGAAATAAAACCTATGGCATCCTCACTGTAATTTTAGGTGCATTTTACGACATCAAATACCTTTTTACTGTAAGTGAAAATGTTTTTATCCCGCCTCCAAAAGTTAAATCTGCTGTTATTCGATTGACCAGAAAGGAAAATTTTACTTTGGATTGTGATGAACGGCTTTTTGTGAAGGTGGTAAAAACCGGGTTCAATCAGCGCCGTAAAAAATTGCGCAATTCTCTCAAAAGCATCATGCCCGAAAATGTGGATACCTCCGCTGAAATATTTTCGAAAAGACCCGAGCAATTGGATTTGAATGGGTTTGTTGAATTGACGAAACTATTGACGTAATTAACTTGCTTAATCAGCCCCATACCTTTGTTGTTTGGTAGATGCAGTGTATGTTTGTTGAAGTATAAGCAAGGGAAAAATGCAACACATCGAAAAAAGCGTGCATCTACAACAAGATAAAGACCTCCTGATCCATCTTTTAGAAATCAAATAGTTACAGCAATACTATTGTAAATCTTTATGTCGCAAATTTCACACTAAAGAACTTCGTGTTTCTTTGTGCCTTCGAGCCTTGGTGGCAAGGGAATAGGGCATAGCTACTCACATAGTGATGCCCGCCTTGCCGGCGAGGCAGGCCCTTGGCACAAGACACAAAGGCTCGAAGGCTCTCCCGATAGGCATAACCGCTTCGCGAGGCGAGCCTTTGGTAAAAGTTTCACGAAATGTATTTTATGCGACATAATTTTTGCGTTAAGTCAGGGGTTCTAAGATATGTTAGCCCAAAATATAAATACTCGGAAGATTTAAGATTATCCTCAAGAAATTTTATAAACCATAGGGCTGTACTATCAGATATGATCCGCTACCCGCTTTGTCGTCAAGTTAATTTAATCTAACGTTTCCATGTCCTCGTATCTCGGACGATAGAAAGTTGTATGCAGACTTTCGAACGTCAGCCAGTTTGCTGACTTCGAAACTTTAAAAAAAGGACAAACTAATTTATTTTATAATTATTTAGGTGGCAGAATCTAATTCCTCGTCATCTTGACCCCATCCTGCCGAGCTTTGCTCGTGCATGCACGAGACTTCGTCTCGGCACCAACCCTTTCTCCGCCAGTTGGCGGGAAGGGGGATCCGCCGCACAAGCTGCAGCAGTGGCCAGTGCGCTGGTATTCTCCCCCTCAAGGGGGAGTTAGAGGGGGTATAAGAAAGTGGCCATTTTAATGAGAGCTGATAAAAAGCACCTAAATAGTTACTTTTTTTTAATAAATTTCCCGCTTGCCGCAGAAATATGATTATTTACTGATATCGAATAAATGCCAGTGTTTATATTTCTGATGTTGATTTTAATTTCTTTCCCGGAAAACTCTCCATTCAAAACAACACTTCCATTGCCGTCAAATATTTTGTACTCCACGTTTTCACTTTCCCCGAATGGGTTGTCTATGGTCAATTCCTCCACAGCGGGATTTGGGAAAATATTTAATTGATGGCCGGTTTTTGGATTTTCAGCAATACTAACAAAAATATCCAGATAGACTTTGTACATCGAACGGCCATAAGTAGCCGCCACAATCATTCGCTCACCATCGTGGAAAGTGAGGTCACAAACCGGGACAAGCGGTAGATCGGCGCCAAGCATTCCCCAGTTTTCACCACCATTCCAACTCACAAAAACGCCTGCATCGGTGGCTATATAAAATGTACCTTCCACATCCGGATCAATTACAATATCGTTGACGGGAACTTCGGGCAGGTCTCCGGAGATGTCTTCCCAGCTTTCACCAAAATCGTTGGTTTTGAAAATATGCGGCAAATATTCATCAACCCTGTAACCCGAAATGGTAACATAAGCTGTGCTTTCGTTATTGGGGTCAGCAGCAACGCGGGTTATCCAGCGTATGGGCAGGTTATCTGAAATTTTGTTCCAGTTCTCACCACCCGATTGTGTTACCCAAACATTCCCGTCATCGGTGCCAGCATAAATTACATCCCCATTAAGCGGCGAAACAGAAAGTGTAGTAATCGTTCCAAAAGTCTGGTCGTATTGTCCGGCGCCATTGCTTAAGTCCTGGCTGATGGCTGTCCAGCTTGCAGCATGATTTGTGGATTTGTAAATCTTACTGCCTCCAAAATACAAAGTTGAAGGATCGTTGGGGTCAAATACCAGTGGCGACATCCAGTTGAACCTGTCGGAGCCAATGCCATTCAATCCTGACGAAAATGAACTCCCCCCGTTTGTCGATCTGCCCAATCCGCCATATTGCGATTCGGCATATACATACTGGTTGTTATCAGGATTTACCAAAACGTAAAAGCCATCTCCTCCATAAATCGATGACCAGTCGGTTAGCCCACCTGTCATGGTGCGATTGGTGCCGTTGTCCTGGGTGCCTCCATATAAGCGTTCCGGGTTTTGATAATCAATCTCGCAGGTATAGAACTGCGTTATGGGTAAATTCTCGACATGCATGAATGAGTTTCCGCCATTTTGTGAAATATAAACGCCGCCATCATTTCCTATCACTACAAAACTATTGTTGTTAGGATGTGAATTTACAGCATGTTGATCCACATGCACGCTCCAGCCCGAAATGTTCGACCAGGTATTTCCGCCGTTTATTGTTTTGTACATGTCGAAGCCAATGCCGTAAACAATATCGGGATATACAGGGTCAACCCGAACGCGGCCAAACCACCAGCCATACGAGCTGTATATTCCCGAAAGGCCGCTGCTGTTAGTTTCTGTCCAGTTATCGCCTCCATCAGTTGTTTTAAAAACCCCGTCAAAGTACCCGGTTTTATCGGCGTATATTGCATATAAAATCTCAGGATTGGAGGGTGCTAAACTAATTCCAATTCTGCCCACGTTTGAGCCTGTTGGCAATCCGTTTGTCAATTCACCCCAGGTATCTCCGCCGTTTTCTGATCGGTAAATTCCACAAGATGGCCCTCCATAGTTTCTTCGGTTTGGACGACGAACACGTTCCCATAAGGCTGCATAAATAATGTCAGGATTTTCAGGATTAATCGTGATATCTATGACTCCTGTCGAATCGTTGATGTAGAGCACTTTTTCCCAGCTTTGTCCTCCATCCTGTGTTTTAAAAACTCCCCGTTGTGAGTTTTCCGAAAACATCCTGCCCATAGCAGCTACATAACAAATATCAGGGTTTGTGGGGTGAGTGGCAATCCTGCCGATACTCCCGGTTTCTTCCAGGCCTGAAGCCAACCAGGAATTCCCCCCATCTGCTGAGCGAAAAATTCCTAAGCCTTCATACGAAACCGATCCTCCTCCGGCATTAGCTTCACCGGTTCCGGCGTAGATAATGTCAGGGTTTGAAGGCACCAAAGCAATATCACCAATTGAAAGGCTGGGCTGATCATCAAAAATCGGAGTCCAGATATTGCCACCATCTGTGGTTTTAAAAATCCCTCCTGAAGCTGCGCCAATATAAAATGTTTGCATATTGTCGGGATGCATCGCCACGCACGAAACCCTTCCGCCAATATTCAGTGGCCCTGCCAGTTCCCATTCACCTTCCGATTTTTCGTTCTTGTTTTTTGCCTTCATTTCAACAGCCTGAATCATTGCATCGCGATAAACACCATGATTAATATCCAGGTTAGGAAATGCCCTTTGAGTAAAAAACCAGTCATTTGGTCTGGGAAGTGCTTCTTCAGGATTGCTTTTTTGAGAAAGGTTTGAAATAAAGAATGCAAGAAATAGGGAGAGTAATAAAATAGTAGCCGGCAGTAAAAATCTTTTCATTTCAGTAGTCTATTGAGTTGAGCGCGAAGATAGTAAAAAGTATTTTCTGGAAATAGGCATTATGATTTCTGACAACTTAAATCATAAAATTCTTAGTGACTGTTGCGTACATATTACCACAAAATAAATTCGGGACTGACATCATGAAAATTTTGATAGTTTTCAAGGGAAGGATTAAAGCGTAGGCTTCTGAAAGCGACACAGAAGCCAGCGCTGGCTTGTGCTGTGGTGCGGCTTGTGTCGTGTGGTTAATCCAATCCGTAGAAAACAAGAAATTTTAATGCAGTCTTGACCTTTTGTTTCTTTTGGGTCAAGCCAAAAGAAAGTAATTGATAGAAAAACCGTGAGTTGTATTTGTTTGGTGTAAAGATGATAATAGTTTAAAAATCTTTACTCAACCGGTGGCGGGAAAATAACAAAGCAATCTTGTTTAACCCTGATAAAATAGGCTTTGCCCGGCATGAGATGTGTTAGGGTAAAAATGCTTTGCTCGGCCAGTAAACTTTGTTGGTATCAATCGAATAGGGAAGTGTGTCATCACCCGGGTTGAAAATTGTAATCTCCTTTTTCATAGCGGTGTCGGGTCTGATGACAATGTAAAACGAGTCGGGATTCACGAGAATTTACAGGAACAAGGTGTCAGTTTTTATGCTGTTCGGCTGCAGGTTTTCACCATTCATTGCTGAATATTGAGTAACTCCGCTTATCCACATTGTGAGGGCTGCCATAAATAAAACGGCAGTCAGGATATTTTTGGTCTTACACATATTTTCAAGCTTAGCCCGTTTAACTCATAAAAATTCTGTCGAACTTTCGGCAATCAAAATCCTAAGCAAAATTACTATGCCATATCAATACTTCCGTGGCACCGTAGCCAAAATTTTTCAACGATGCATCCCTGCTTTGTATATTATCATAAGATTTAAGTATTTCCATCATCTTGGTTTTTAATACGCCCTCGCCCACACCATGAATAAATGTAACCTTGGTCAAATATCCCTTAATTGCGCTCTCCAGGCATCTTACGAAATAATTGAGCTGGTAATTCAACATGTCAACATTTGTCATTTTAGAATAATCCTCGGTAAGTTCGCCAATGTGCAGATCTACAACGGCCTCCCTCGGACTTGTTTTGTGCTTGTTAATAAATTCTTCGGGCTGTACAGGTTTGGCATGTTGCATTTTAACCTCCTCATCATATTTTTCATCCAATTCCGATTCTGCCACAGCGGGTTGTATGGAAACCTCATTTATGAGGAAAAGAAACGCTTTTTCACTTAAAATTGAACTATCCTTATAGGCCGTTTCACGAAATAATTTGGCTGGTTTAATACTGAAAGTGCTATTAACAGGGGCTAATACTTTCGATGAATTTTCAGGATGATACATGGCTTGCAATATACCATAGCTCCACTTTTCAATCTCTTCGCGATCGATGGTATTAAGCAAAATCTTGGTGTTTGGTTTCATGGCATCATAGTCGGTACCCTCCCAGGCACCGTTGGCTTTCCGTAAAACCAAACTGAATAAAACATCATGATTGGTGTAGTTGATCAGGTAAATGTCGAGTGAACCGGTTAGCAACCACCGCTGATCCTGCGGAACATAAGCTAAGTAAATGCCTTTTTTGTCGTCACCTTTTGCTTTAAATATTTCAAGTCTGCTGCTTCTTTCTTCGTAAACCACCTCTTCAACAATGGGTTGTGTGGCAGGCCTGTTTTGCTGGGGCACACTAAATACTTCCGACTGGTGACCACCAAACATTGAAGGATCCTGAACAATAACCAATTCGTTGGTTAATGTTGGGATTTCAAATCCGTCTTCAATTTTCACGTGTACCAAATTGCTGGTAACAATCTTAGTAACCACGCCACCTCCGTGATCGTTAAGGAATTTTACCTTATCTCCTATTTTGAATTTCATGATATTAAATTTTTTGCAAAAGTACGCTACTTTTTCAAGCTTCCGGTAAGTCTTTTCAATATCTGAAAATGCCAATTTCCGTTTTTGTGTTTTTTGAGGTGCTTAAAAAAAGCCAGGCAATAAAAACATTATCAGTGTTATTATAATTAACGGTTCTACTACTATTTAAGTGGAAAGAAACTTTTATTACTAAATTTCTTTAAACAACAAATTTGCTAATTCAAAAATAATCAAACCTTATTTAAAAAAACCAACCTTAGTAGAGCGGATGAAACCCCGGAGATATCACAACCTTATTTACTAATCAAAATTGCCATACACTTTTTATTGTAGCCTCGTTCTGTACCCACACAAATTACAGTAGTACCTTTTTTTTATTGGGCATTCCTACCTTTTTCGTGGTAAATTTAAAAAGGAAGTTTTTGATTTTGATACCTCCATTGAGGATTTCAGGGAGCGTTGTGAAAAGGGGGCTTCCCGTTATGCCAAAATTCCTGATGGGATCGCAGTCGATTCTGAAATCATCGAAGGGATGAAATGCGAGTGGCTAACACCCGAAGGCTGTGATAAAGATAAAATGATACTGTACGTTCATGGCGGTGGCTATGTGTCAGGGTCATGCAACGATCACCGTGGCTTTGTATCAAAATTTGCTAAATACACAGGATTTAAAAACCTGGTGTTTGAATACCGATTGGCTCCTGAGCATCCCTTTCCTGCTGCATTGGGCGATGCTGTGAAAATATACACTTGGTTGCTTTCGCAGGGATATCATTCCAAGAATATTCTCATTGCCGGCGAGTCTGCAGGAGGCGGTTTAACACTGGCCTTGCTGCTTGCGCTTAAGGAACAAAATATTAAATTCCCGGCAGCCGCTGTGGCCATTTCTCCATGGACTGACTTAAGTTGTTCCAGCAATTCGTACAAAACAAAAAACAAAAAATCGGTAGCTCCGCTCAATTCATGGATGGTTTTTGCCAAACACTACGCCGGAGATGCCAATCCGACAAATCCCCATATTTCACCACTATTTGGCGATTTACGTGGGCTTCCTCCTATCTTTATCAATTCCGCTGTAAATGATGAGCTTTTTGAAGATGGTGAAAAGTTTTACCTGAAAGCCAGAAATGCTGGTGTTGATGTAACTTTCAGGGCAGGAGAAGGCATGGTGCATTGCTACCCTTTCTTGGCATCCATGTTCCCGGAAGCCACCCAGGCAATGAATGAAATTGTAGGGTTTGTTAATCATCATCTCAATAAATGAGAAATTGATCGTTGCCCTCGTGATGATTTTTTGTGTAACAAGCCGTCTAAGATGACGACATTCAATGATTTCCTAAAGTTCAAGGTAATGAATTATCCCTTCCGTTTTCATAAAAACAATATTGCTATTTTTGCTTTCTAAAGCATGATAAAAATGAAGACTATTTTCCTTTGGGTATTTTCGAATATAATTCTGATTGGAGCTTTTGCCCAGGCTCCAAGAACTACTGTTTTGGTAAATGATTCAGGCGGAAACATGGTGAAGGAAATTTATCTGGCAAGGGCCGATGATGAAAGCATTAAAGAAGGAACATATCAACAATTTTTCAGGGATACCCTTATTACACGTGGCCGGTATTCCAATAATAAAAAATCTGGTTTATGGCAGTTTTTCGATTATTCAGGGAAACTCAATTTTTCGGGAAGCTACCTCAATGATATTAAAGACGGGAAATGGATATGCACACTCAACGGAAAGCTGTCTGCTGAGATATATTATTCCTTAGGCAAAACCGACAGCATTTTTGGTTTTTTTGAAAATGGCAACACCGCAGTTGAAGTATGGAGGTATGCCGATGGAAGTGGATTGATACAAACATATTACGATAATAGAAATTTAAAAGAAATTCAACCCACCTTAAAGGGAAAACCCCACGGCGAGTATAAAGTTTATTTTAAAAATGGCCGGCTTCACCGTGATCTCATTTATGAAAATGCCCTCATGAAAACCGTAATAACTACTTTCGATATGAGTGGAACGGCAATCGATGGCGGCACACTCAAGGATGGAAACGGAAGCCTGGTTTCTTACTATCTCTACGATTCGATTGATAATGTGGATATGAAAAAGTATTGCCATCTCGGATTTACAGATGGAACGCTGAGTGGAATTGCAAGTCATTATTTTGAGAACGGAAAATTAGAGTCCTCCGGTTTTACCGAGAAGGGATTTACTGTTGGTGAATGGAAATACTATTTGGACGATGGTAATATTAAGCACCTCATCAATTACAATTACAGCCCTTTTTCTGATAGCAAAAGACAGGTGGCTACTGAAATTTATTCTGCTACAACTATCAATACCGGGCAGCGCAATCCCGAGTTTCAGGGTGGGGGCGAAGCGTGGCTGGAATTTCTTGAAAAAACAGTACACTATCCCAACGAAGCCGGCGACTTCCCCACTTTAGGAATAGTTTATGTCGATTTTACAGTTTCGGATATTGGCACAATAAGCTCAAGTCGCATTGTAAAAAGTGTAAACAACGCCCTTGATGGTGAAGCCTTGCGGGTGATTGGCGAGATGCCCCGCTGGAATCCGGGGTTGAGTTATGGTATCCCGGTAAGTATGCGTATGAATATGCCTCTTTCGTTCAATATTGAGTAGAATAATTTCCTGACTTGCCACAAGCTTCAGCCTGTGGACAATTGAAATTTCCAGAAACAGGAATACATTGAGCCATTTGAATTCTCACATTTCCTTATAATTAAAACTATGTTTTTCTGTGATTCTAATCACTAAATATTATGTTATTATGCGAATGTAATCGCAAAATATTATATATTTGCATTTCTATAAAAATGAAATATTATGATTTCAAGATTAATATCAAAGCCAATCGAACAGGATTTTTTTAAAGAAAAAGCAATTATTGTTTTAGGAGCACGGCAGGTAGGAAAATCCACTTTAATCAATGCTGTTTTAGAAAATTATAAAGCTGAGGTCCTTCAGTTTAATGGTGATGATGCTGATATTAGAGAAATCTTTGATAAGCCGACTGCTGTTCGCATGAGGAACATTATGGGGCAAAATAAAATTGTTGTGTTTGATGAAGCACAACGCATTCCAGATATTGGGATCATTATGAAATTATTCACGGATCAGGTAAAAAATGTACAGGTAATTGCTACTGGATCATCCTCGCTTGATTTGGCCGACAAATTAAATGAGCCTTTAACCGGCCGGAAATATGAGCACCTGCTTTATCCGCTTTCCTTTGCTGAAATGGTAAATCATCATGGTCTTGTCGAAGAGCTGAGGCAAATAAAACACCGCATTATTTTTGGCTATTACCCTGAAATAGTTACTTCGCCCGGCGAAGAAATCAGGTTATTGAAACTGCTTGCCTCAAGTTATCTTTACAAGGATATTTTTTCCTTAAATATGATAAAGAAACCAATGATGCTTGATAAGCTTGTTCGGGCATTGGCATTACAGGTTGGGAGTGAAGTATCCTACAATGAACTTTCCCAATTGGTAGGAATAGATAAAGGAACCATCGAAACTTACATCGATCTCTTGGAAAAATCATTTGTTTTATTCAGGTTAGAGGCTTATAGCGGTAATGTTAGAAACGAAATTAAAAAGGGAAAGAAGATTTATTTTTATGACAATGGAATTTTAAATGCCATTATTGGGAATTTTGCCCCGGCTGAGCTCCGGCCTGATATTGGAGCACTTTGGAAAAATTACATTATCAGCGAACGGATAAAGCGGAATACATATAACGGGTTCCACGGCAAACATTATTTTTGGCGCACCACCCAACAACAGGAAATTGATTTTATTGAAGAAGTTGACGGGAAGTTTTACGCTTATGAATTTAAATGGAATCCCAGAAAAAAAGCCAGATTCCCTACAACATTCCTGAATACCTACTTCCCTGAGAGTACATTGGTTGTTACCCCGGAGAACATTGATGAGTTTTTACTTTAGGATGGGCTAAAGCCCGAAATATTTTGGAGTGCAGCCATTAACCCCGGGCTAAAGCCCGA
>CAZQIV010000090.1:10692-28288 GCA_964593705.1 uncultured Lentimicrobiaceae bacterium
GGCAAGTCAGCCCGAGGCAAGTCAGCCCGAGGCAAGTCAGCCCGAGGCAAGTCAGCCCGAGGCAAGTCAGTTTGCCTTACCACAGGCTTCAGCCTGTGGTCTAAGAAATAAAGAACTCCCCGGGCTTTAGCCCTTACCTTTAATTACAGTTCTGAAATTAGGGCTAAAGCCCGAAATATTTTGGAGTGCAGCCTTTTTCCCCGGGCTAAAGCCCGAAGAAATTCAATCGTCCTCCGAAAACCTCTCTAATCCATATTTCTCAATAAATTCATCCAACTCTTCATTGAAATTTTTTGTCCGGTGATGCTCCTCCTGGCCTTTGATGTAATTTCGGATTCTGTTCACTTCCGAAAGCCCTATCGAAACTGCCCAATAACGCCGCTGCCACTCGAAATTTTGAGGGGTGAGTTTGTTTTTGTTGATCCAGAATGAGGATTCCCCTTTTATCAGTTGGGCTATTTCACCAAAGTTGTAATTGGCTTTCATCGAAATCAGCACATGCACATGTTCTGTGTAGCCATTGATAAAGTCGATGTAAATGTTTTTGGCTTTTGCATTTTCGCGGATGTGGTCGAAGATATCCTGCCTGATATCTTTTGTCATCAGTGGTTTTCTCTTTTTGGTTGTCCACACATAGTGAACCCAGGCTGTAATATTTGACATGGTACATTGTTTTTAGTTAAACTTTTATTGACTTACCACAGGCTTTAGCCTGTGGTTTAAGAAATTAAGAACTCCCCGGACTTTAGCCCTCAAAAGTAAAAAGCAATTCCAAAAAATTCCGGCCTCAAATTGAAGCCGGATTTTTTGATAATATTTTTTTAAAAGGTTTGTTTTCTTTTTACGCTCTTCCCTCTAACTTCTACCCTCTACCCTCTACCCTCTAACCTCTGCATCAATACACCGGAGTAATCCCCATATTGTAAAATAAGAAGGAATACATATCTGCATATTCTTCGATGATCTTGGCGGTGGGCTTACCTGCACCATGGCCTGCTTTGGTTTCTATTCTTATCAACACAGGATTAATACAGGCCTGTTTTGCCTGCAGTTCGCTTATAAATTTAAATGAGTGTGCCGGAACTACACGGTCGTCATGATCGGCGGTGGTGACCATGGTGGCTGGGTAGCAGGTGCCTTCTTTTACGTTGTGAAGTGGTGAATACTTGATGAGGTAAGCAAAATCTTCTGCTTTGTCGCTGGTGCCATAATCGGTAGCCCAGGCCCAGCCAATGGTGAAGAGGTGATAACGCAACATATCCAGAACGCCAACCGCCGGGAGAGCAACCTTAGCCAAGTCCGGGCGTTGTGTCATTATGGCTCCTACCAAAAGGCCACCATTGGAACCGCCCTGAATGGCGAGATAATCCGATGAGGTATATTTATTTTGTATAAGGTATTCGGCGGCAGCTATAAAGTCGTCGAATACATTTTGCTTTTTGCCCAAAGTTCCTGAAAGGTGCCAGTCTTCACCATATTCGCCGCCACCACGGATATTTGGCATGGCAAACACGCCGCCCTGTTCAAGCAGCAATAAGCGGGTTGTACTGAATCCGGGGGTAAGACTAACATTAAATCCACCATAACCATAGAGCAAAGTTGGATTTTTGCCCTTGAGTTCAAGACCTTTCTTGTGTACTATAAACATGGGAACTTTTGTACCATCCTTACTTTCGTAAAAAACCTGTTTGGTTTCGTATTTTGTGGCATCAAAGTCGATTTGGGGTTCGCGGTAAATTTCCGATTTATTTTCGGCAATATTATATTTATATATGGTGCTCGGGAAAGTGAATGATGTGAAGCCATAAAAGGCAATATTTTCATCTTTCTCACCATTAAACCCCGACATGGTTCCAATTCCGGGAAGGTTGAAGTCGGCAATTTTTTCACCATCCATATTATAAATAAATGCCTGGCAATATGCATCCTTCATATATTCGGCAACTATTTTTCCACCCACCAGCGAAATGCCTTCAAGCACTTCCTCTTTTTCGGGGAGCAAAGTTTTCCAATGCTTTTTGTCTAATTTTTCAGGATCCACTTCAAGAACCTGGTATTTGGGGGCTTCGTAGTTAGTGCGAACCAACAACTTCCCCTTGTAATCGTCAACCACATCATAATTATTATCAAAACTATCAACCAAAGTTTGGAATGTTGCATTCTTTTTAGTTAAATCTTTAATATAAAGCGCATTTCCTGTGGTACTTTCGGTTTCATAAAGAATCAGGAATTTTTCATTTTCGGTGGTGCTTGCATAATAATTTCTGAGGGGCTGGTTTTTATTTTCATAAATCAGTTGATCCTGAGTTTGATCTTGTCCAACTTTGTGGAAATATACTTTGTGGTATTCGTTTTTGCCTGAGAGCTCACTGCCTTTGGGCGCATCGTAACGGCTATAATAAAATCCATCGCCCTGCCACGACATCCCCGAAAACTTCACCCATTTTAAATGATCATCTAAGATTTGACGGCTGTCGATTTCCATTACAAAAATCTCGTTCCAGTCGGAGCCACCGCGTGCCACCGAGTAGGCCAGGTATTTTCCATCCTTCGACACATTATAACCCGCGAGGGCTACTGTACCATCATCCGAAAGTTTGTTTGGATCGAGCAGCATTTGGGGCTCGGCATCCAGATTTTCCTGCACGTAAAACACACTTTGGTTTTGCATCCCGTCATTCTTGAAAAAGAAATAGCGCTCGCCTTTTTTAAATGTTACGCTAAATTTCGGATAATCCCAGATTTTGGTCAGGCGGTCTTTAATCTGGTTTCTGAAAGGAATTGTTTCCAGAAAACTATCAGTAACCAAGTTTTGTTCTTTTACCCAGGCCTCAGTTTCGGCAGAAGTGTCATTTTCGAGCCAGCGATAGGGGTCGGCAATTTCGGTTCCGTGGTAGTTATCAGTTACCGGTCCTTTTTTTGTTTCCGGATAATTGATCCGGGCTTGCTGTCCGCAACTTTGTATTATCATCATTCCTGCAACAATCAGTAAGTAAATTAGTTTTTTCATTTTGATAAGTTTTGTAGTCATTATTATAACGTTTAATATTGCAAAGCGCAAAAGTAACGAAACAGGATTTTATCATCACTAAAAAAACTGAAAATGAGTAAGAAAATTAAAATGAGGAATGTGTTCAGGGTGGATGTTGCACCCGAAGGCGATCATGAGGATTATCGTAACGCTGAGATGATCAATTACAGCAGCATCAGTATGGATGAGTTGGGGAATGTATCCGAAGATATTAAGTACGATGATTATGGTAATGAGATTGGCCGGCAGAAATATAGCTACGATGCAAAGGGAAACATGGTAGGTGAGGAAACCTATAATGAAGAGGGGGAGTTGGAAGAAAAACTATCGTTTGAATACGAAGCGGATGGGAAGGTGAGTAAAAAATTTGTGCATTATCTGGATGACACCGTGGATACGGTATGTTATATTTACGATGGTGATAAGCTGGTTAAAAAAGTTTTGATAGATGAGGACGGAGAAGTTGAGGAAGAGGAAATATATGTTTATGATGGCGATAGGTTGAATAGCGAGGAGGAATATGAAGAGGGTGAGCTGACGCTGAAAAACACTTTTAAATATGACGAAAACGGCAAAGTGATCGAAGCCGTTGTGTTTAACGGTGAAGAAGAGTCGAAGCTCGTCAACGAATATGACGAAAATGGCAACCGGATTTGTTTTTTCAAGTATGATGAAAATGACAAACTCATCGAAAAGCATCTGATGACTTATGATGAAAAGGGCAATGCCATTGAGATTATTGAAGAAGATCGTTACAAGAAATCCACAGTAAAAATTGATTATGATGAGCATGGAAATGCCATTGGCCAAAAAGAGATTAACCGTGGTGGCGCTATAACCCATGAGGTAGCCCGCGATTATGATGAAGATGGAAATTTAACCGAGGTACGAGCTGTAATCATGGGGCCTGATCAAAAACCTGAACGAAAGTATATGCTGGTTTATAAGTATGAGTTTTGGGATGAATAAGGCGCTTCGCGTAAAATACCCTGCGGGTGTCATCCCGAAAAGTAGAAAATTTTCAATTTTCGTAACTTTTCGAGGATGCTCGAAAAAATATGAAATCAAATCCCGAACCTTCGGGATGTTTTTTCGGCATTGATGGTCATTTGCCCTGCGGGCGTAATTAATTGTCATTGATAGTCATTTGTTGTATTTATTTTATGCCTGAAATGTGTGCGGCCATTCCCCTTTAAGGGTCAGGGGTGCGTAGGGCTTGAAGTCATTTTTGGTCATTGATGGTCATTTGCCCTGCGGGCGAAATTATTTGTTCGTGTATAATCAGCCGGTCAGGGCTTGACTTTAAGTCAAACCCTGACTAAAAAGGGTCAATACAGAAACCCGAACAACCATAGTGGTATTTTATTCCCAAAGCCATATTCAATATCATCAGCAGCTATAAATGAATTTTCAACACCCGCTATTTGTTGGTAGGTTTTGTTTTTGCCTCCAACCTCAAAATAATACAAATCATCAACGACAAAATCGCCTTTTATAGCCGAAGCAACCTGATGCATATAAGAAAGCTGATTCACAAAAAATGATTCCCGCAAACTACCTGAATTATTTTGTACATCACTAAAAACAAAAAAGTGATTAGGATGATGAAGGTAGATCATCTCAGGCTTGGAAAGGCTTTTTATCCCTTTCCCTTCCTGAGGTATTATTCTTAAAATTTCAGCATCCTCAAGGTAATGCAAGTAATTGATTACCGACTGCCATGAAATACCAATTGCAGCAGCGAGGTTTGAAACATTAGGTTTGAATGGAATTTTTCTGGAAAGCAGGTTTAGGAATTTTTTTAATTTCCCGATATATTGAATATCAACGTTCAAAAGCATGGGCAAGTCAGTTTCTATCATTAATGCAATTGTATTGGATAGTTTTATTTGATAGGTTTCAATATTTTGTAAATAGTACGGATAATAGCCATGATGAAGATAGTGAGAAAAGTGTTGAAATGGTTTAATTTGTGAGTTTATTTCCTGGCAGTACTGTTCGTGATTTTGTGTTATTTCTTCAATCGTATAGCTATTTAACGATGCGCCGGTTTGTATTTGCAAATACTCTCTGAAGGATAAACCTTGCATGTGATAAACCACAGCTCTTCTACTCAGGTCTGCCTTGCTTTTCAAAATATCAATAATGGATGAACCGGTAAATACAACATTCATCTCTGGCAAGTTGTCATAAATATTTTTAAGCTCAATCGACCAGTTGGCATATTTATGTATTTCATCAATAAATAAATGTGTTCCCCCTGTTTTATCAAAGTCTTCCGCAAGTTGTACAAGATTATCATACGGGAAATCAATATTATCAAGGTTGATGTAAAGGCACGATTTATCAAAACCATATACTTCCTTAATATGCTGAAGGATAAGTGTAGTCTTTCCAACTCCTCTTGCACCTTTTATCCCAATTAGTCGCTCATCCCATATTATGTGGTCATGCATGCTACTCCTGAAAAGGGTTCTCAAACCATTGAGAACTTTTTGGTGTTTGGAAATTAATTTTTCAATCATCTGGTTCTATAATTTATAATGCAAAGATAATAAAAATAAATCAATTTTATTAACTACAGATTATAAAACTACACCATTTTTATTAACCAGAGATTATAAAAAATTTCGGCAAGTCAGGGCTTGACTCAAAGTCAAACCCTGACTAATAATCTCATCCTCCCAAATCGAAGGGGGATAATCGTTGTGATTTCGATCCATGACTAATAATCTCATCCTCCCAAATCGAAGGGGATAATCGTTGTGATCTCGATCCCTCCCGGTGAAGCCTCGGCCATTACCGGAATAACTTCCACGCCGGCAGCAAAGGCTTTGATGAGGGTTTCGGCATAATCGGGGTCAATATCCCTTGCCAGGCCAAACATATTAATGTCGGTGCGCTGAATTACATAAAGCATCACTGCCCTCATGCCTTCAGCTTTTATGTCCATCAGTGTTTCCAGGTGTTTTTTGCCACGGGTGGTAACGGCATCAGGAAACCTTGCCCAATTCCCAACTTTCATAGTTACATTTTTTACCTCGATGAAACATTTTTCATTTTCGTTTTCAGCAAAAATATCAATCCGGCTGTTGCCATATTTTACTTCACGCGATATTTTATCATATCCTTTTAGGCCAAATATCTGCTGATCGCGGATTGCCTCATAAGCCAAAAGGTTAGGGATGGAAGTGTTTACGCCCACCCAGCGGCCACCAATCTTTATCATTTCCCAGGTAAATTGTGTTCTTCTTTTTGGGTCGTTTGCCGGGCTAAGATACACTTCGGCACCTTCTTTCAAACAGCTTTTCATAGTCCCGGAGTTGGTGCAATGTGCTGTAACAGTTTCTCCTGTGTCGAGTGTAATTTCTGCTAAAAAACGTTTGTAGCGGCTAACGAGTGTTCCGTGGATGAGGGGCTCTGTATATTTCATTTATGGTTTGCTTATTTATAAATTTGAAAAATAAGAAATTTGCAGTGTTGGCAGTCGGTGTTTATCTGCAATTTTCTTCCATACGTATTGCGGCATTTTTATGGCCAAGATCCAAAGCTTTTTGCCAGGTCTTGCAGGCTTCGGGTGTTTGGCCAAGCATTTTATTGCACATACCCATATTATAAAATGCATTTGCTTCTCCGGTGATTTCGGCAAAACGACTAAAATCATTTAAGGCTTTCTGAAATTCGTTTAGCTTATAATAGGCATTGCCACGCATAAAAAGCGCTTGATAGTATTTTCGTTTCATTTGCATTGCCAGCGTAAGGTAGTCGATGGCTTTTTGGTTTTCATTAAGTTGGTAATATAACTCCCCGGCTTTTGCAAAGTTGAAATAATTGCCAGGCTCAAGGCGGTTCAGAATCAGGTAATCATTTAGTATTTCTTGTGTCTGACCGGTTTTTTCAAAAACATTTATTCGTTTTCGATATAACTCGGCCTTTGTCGAATCGATCTCAATAAGTTTATTGTAATCGGCAAGGGCGCTTTGGTAATCTTCTTTAAAGAAATATGCCGTGGCCCTGTTGTTAAGGGCATTTTCGTAGTCGGGCCAAATTTCAAGTGCGCGGTTAGCATCAGTAAATGCACCTTCATAATCGCCCAACATGCCTTTTACCGATGAACGATTGGATAAGGTTTTCGCATTGTCAGGATCCAGTTCAAGGCTTTTGTTGTAGTCGGCAAGGGCTTCTTTTTGGTTTCCAAATTGTACATGAGTGATACCCCGTGCAAGATAGGGATGCCCTACTTCAGGATTTTTTTCTATCAAATCATCGAATAATGTAAAACTGTCTTTCCAGTCTTTATTTCTATCCCAGGTTAAAAATGAGAAGCCGATAATAAAAAATGCAATTACCCCGATAAGTGTTGCCCTCATTGGGATATTATTTTTTGCTTTATTGTGTATAATATCCGTGGTAATAATCCCAAAAATATAGGCTAAACCGATATACGAAAGGTAGGTGTATCTTTCGGCAGAAAATGCCCGTCCGGCAGGGATGATTTGCAAAATGAAAAAAGTAGGAATGGCGAAAAAGGCCAATCCGAGTATCAGGTCTTTCCTGTTATTTTTTGCTTTTATAATCCACCATCCGGCAGCTAAAATTATTACCGCAAGTATGGCTGTTGAAATATAAAAGTCCACAGGTAAACTTCCGGATGAGGTGTCAGGGTAATAGTAATAGTTCATTAGTTTGAAAGGAGCAATGAACTTGTAGAGGTATATAAATATGGCGCTGCTTACAATAAATGGCCGGTGTATCCAGGCGATGTCAGGGGTTGAGGTGTCGTTGGCTGAACTTGTAAAATAAATAGCCAGAAGCCCAAATGCCAGGCTCAAAGCAAAAAATGGTATTTTTTCGAGGATGACATTTTTACTAAAAAGCTTCCTTCCTTTATACCAGTCGAAAGCCACAAGGATTAATGGAAATGATACCGCCACGGTTTTTGATAACAACGACAGCAGAAAAAACAGCAGGGTTAAAAGATAATTTTTTGCCGATCGCCTGCCCATAAAATTCAGGTAGGTGATGAGTCCGGCGAGATAAAAAATAGCATACAAAACATCCTTGCGCTCCGAAATCCATCCAACCGATTCGTAGTGCATTGGGTGTAATGCAAATACGAAGGATACAACAGAAGCAATATATATGTTGGGTTTAATTTTGTAGATGAGGAAAAACAACAGGATGATACAGCCCAGGTGCAGGATAAGATTGGTTACATGGTAGGGGGTTGGATTAAGTTCAAAAACCGAAAACTCTACCATGTAGTTAACCATAGTAAGGGGGAGATATAGCCCCACATACGATTTTGTAAAAACCTTATAAATGGATTCAGATGTTAGTGCTTTGATGTCAGGGTTGTTGGTGATGTAAAGGTCGTCGTCGAACTGATAAATAAAATCGTTGTTTAACGAACCGGCGTACACAATAAAAGTAAGCAGTAAAATTCCCCCGGGGTAAAACCATTTGTTGACCAGTTTTTTAGCTTCTTCCTTTTTATTTTTTTTATGTTGCTTTTTCATTCAAATTATTTTATTCCATTAACTATGGGCAAAAATATTTAAAATTCAGAACTCCTGACCCATCCTGGAATTGTATTCACAGTAATTGCATTTTCTCTGGGTCTTTTAGCCTACGTGTTTGTTTTTTTTACCACGAGGGCACGAAGGGCACTAAGTAGCACGAAGTAAAAAAGAATAAATGGTAATTGAATTGGTGACACATTTATTTACAATAATAATATAAATCGTTGATTTGTAATTTTAGAATTAGTAAATACTATTACAAAGGCTGAAAGCCTTTCATATAAAAAGAAGGAGCAGCGCTCCTTTTTAAAGCAAATGGAGTAGTATATTCTCAGGCTGAAGGCCTTAAACATTTTTTTGTCCCTCCGAAGGAGTCCAATGGACAGGCTTTCAGCCTGGTAAACATTCTGGCAATAGGCTCTTTTCTTTGATGTTCCTCCGCAGGAGTCCTATGGACAGGCTTTCAGCCTGCAGGACATATCTGGAAAACATGCTTAACCTGACGGCCATGCGCAGAAGTGGGATTTCCCCGAAGGGTCGGGATTCCGCACGTGCGGGACTTCGCTCAACATCACTCTCCCGCAGAAGCGGGATTTCCCCGAAGCGTCGGGATCCCGCACGTGCGGGACTTCGCTCAACACCACTCCAAAACTCCACCACTCCAAAACTCCACACTCCAACCTCTAAAATCTAACCTCTCCCTTCATCAATCCACTGCCTTTCTAAATACAATCATTTTCATATTTTCATCCAGCCACTCATTAATCAGCGCCCTGAAATCTGCATAATCCTGAACCGGGATTTCTTTGGAATTTAGTACAAGTTCCCGCTTTACCGAGATCATATTTTTCTTTGTGGAAATTTCAATTTTCACACTTCCTGCTTTGTTTTTCAAGTTTACAGCTTGCTTCTTGTTTACATATTCGAAGCCTGCAGGAATTTCAATTTCAAATTCATATTTTTCTTCCAATACATAAGGCAACACAAAAACGTCTTCCCGTTTGCTATTCAGGTAACTTATGTGCCAACTATCAAAACCTTTTTTTGCTGACGGCAGTGCCCATCTGTAAAACCCAAGTTGCTCTTTACAAGCGGCTTCTTTTTCAACTGAAAGTTGGGCTTCGGTTTTTGCAGGATTAGAATTTAGTACCTTAATTGCACCTTCTTCTTTTGAAACCATCGATCCGGAGATAATGTTTTTCAAGGAGTTTTTATCTTCCTGTAAACTGAGAAATGGATTGAAAGCGCCAAGAAGTTCTGCTTCGATCAGTCCTGATAATTTCATGTCTGCTGTAAATTTGAATTCACCCGAAAACTGAATTCCACTTTTGCCTGCTGATGGCTCCATTATCGAAAAGTCAGCATTTTTATACAGCGGAGCGAGCACATTATTTCCAAAATTAAATTCCATGGATTGATCTGTAATTTCGCTTGCAGAAATATAGAGGGTTCCGTTGCCTTTTGTATTTACCATAACAATGGCGTGTTCAAAAAGCGACAGGTCGGCTACTTTTTTATCATAATACTTCCGTGGGGCAACCAGCACAGGCACAGCATTAAAATCGGCAGCTTTGAGCAGCGCGGTGAGTAACACCGCTTTTTCGAGTTCAGTTCCCCCGTTGCTTTTCCAAACTACTTCAGGTGTGCGCACCCGATAGCCCAGCCAGTCCAGGGGAACATGGTCGTATTTCATGTTTTTAGCCACCTCTTTTTGAATGGAAAGTAAGGTTTTAATTTCGTTACTTTCATCCTTTAAGTCGCCCACAAAAGCTTGCATCTCATCCGTAAGGCGATAATCAAAAGCTTTTTGTTGTGTAAGCCAGTCAATCAACACGCCGGGTTTGCTTAGGTTGCTAAAAATCAATCGTGGCGTTGCCAGTAAGTCGCCCCTGAAATATTCTTTGGGCGATGCTTTTAATCCTTTAAATTGCCAGGTATAAACTTTTTCACTTCCCACTACCATAATTTCGGGTCCAGTGCGGAGCTTGAACATTTTGTGTTGCAACTCAACATCTGTCGGTACTTTCACAATAATCTCCATTTCATTTACAGGGGAAGATTCCTCGATGATCTCATTGCCCATCAAAGCAGGGAAATAGCCTTTTTGGGTGGTGATGGTATAATCAAGAAAAATCGTGGCCCCAAGCTCAAGGCCGGTGTGGGTAACCACCATTTCGCGTAAATGATTAAAAGCTGCCGAATGTGCGGCGGCGCGTGGCAGCACTTCATTGAAAGCATTGTCGGGAGCTTCAACTTTATTCCCATTGGCTATGATGGTATAACAATCGTTGATTTTCAATTCCTGGAACCCGGGATTGTAAACAATGAAAGTTTCGCCATAAAACCTGTTAAATGCATTATGCGTAAATAGTTTTAATTGTTTAAAATATTGATAACTCATACTTCCGTCATTGTTGAGGGTGTATGTTTTGGTAACTTTCTCAAAAACTGCATCGGCATTTTCCTGCTGTGCAAAAGCCGTATTAAAAATAAGTGCTGCTATGGTAATGATTAATATTTTCTTCATTTTCAATTCAATTTAAAATGGAAATTTTTATTTGATTATTTATAAAGAATTACCGGGTTGTGGGCCATTTCATTTTGTGCGTCAACCACTTTTTTAACCGCCTGCCAATCGCCGGGTTCATAAATTCTCTTTTCCAGGATGATCTCCTGTTCCATTTGAATGATGTTTCCCTTTTGGGATATTTTGCCATCGTAAGCGGCCACCTCTCCATCAATATCAACATCTGTAGCTTCATTTATCATCGAATATCCATCGGGAATTGTAATCATTTCATAAAGGGTTACCATTCTGCTGCAACGATCTCTGAAAGTATATTTTCGTTCATCAAGGTTTGTGTTGAGATATAGGTGCGACATGCCGCTTGCGAAAATGTTGCTGGCAACAAATGGCACGAAAGCCATCTTGCCTTCACCAACAAAAGCAAAATCAGGAATGCGGTATTTCACCTTTATTTCGATGGGGCCGGCTGAATGATTGTATGGGTTATCCCCGAAGTCCATGTTGATGATTTCTGCTTTAGGATTGATCCTTAAAAATTCGGATTCAAGGTTTTTCTCCCACTCCGATTTATAATCCCGGGTAAACATTCCCCGGATGGAGGCATCAGTCTGGCCTTCGGCGGTGAGATATATTTCACCTTCCAAAGTTCCGTTTTCGGTAATTGTTGAAGTGCCCGAAATTTTCAGGTAATGATTCTCAGGATCAGAAACTGGTGTAATCATCAAGTCGGCACCTTCGGGCACACCCATCAGGTAGTTTTGCTGTTGCTCGGCGCTCGACCAAAGCTCCCTGACAAATGGCACCCAGGTGGGGTCGAGCAGGTGGTATTTGCCATCCGAAAGTTTCACTACCGTTACGCTGTGGTTGAACTGGTCGGCAGGAATGTCTTCGATGCGCGATCCGGCCATGGTCATGGCGGGGTAGGATTCAAATTTGGCAGCCCTTAAAAAAGCGACCAGCAAACTTGCTTTATCTTTACAAACTCCACAGCGATCTCTGAAATTCATATCGGCATTGTGCAGGGTAAAACCTTCGCCGGGGCCCATCGAAATTCCCGAGTAGCGCATGTTGTCGGCCACCCAGTGTGTGAGCACCGAAACGCTGTCCATCTCGGTTTTAGCATCTTTGAGCAGTTCATCAACAAAAGCTTTAACTTCAGGCGTGGGGGTAAAGGCATCGTAGTCCTCGTTTACACCATAAAACCAAAGCGACTTGGCTTCCCAGTCGGGGCTGGTGGAGAGCAAAAGTTTTGGAGCAACATCCGATACCGAGCTCATATTGGCTTCGGTTTTGAAAGGCCCGATGTTGGTTTTTGAAAAGGTGTAAATCGTCCGGTCGCCCTGAAACCTCATGGATGCCTGGCACTCGCCATGGTAGAACTCAAACTGCATGGGTTTTTCGGCGGGCATATTTACCGTGTAAGTTTTGTTGATGATGTGCTGCATACTCCAGAATTCGACAATATCATAAAAATGGCCCCGCATGGGCGGGATATATTTATCTTCGTTTTCTTCCATTAGCAGGGCGTATGTAAATCCTTTTTTAAAGAGTTCAACTTCTATGGCATCGCCGGGCTCAAGCCTGCCTATTTCTATCATGCGTTCGCGGGCACCCCAATAAATGGCACGTGCCGGGGCGGGATAATCTTTTACTTCCGTAAGGTCAAGTTCTTCGATGGTGCCATCTTTCCTGTATATTTTCACCATCCGTATTTCTACAAAAGCTGAAAGCGGATCGTAGCCATATTCGATCACACGTTTCTCCAAAGCGCCCTCTTTGTTGAGGATTTTAAACAGTTGATGGGTATAAAAATACCCCAGTCCGGTTTCCTTAACATCAACTTTGGTACTGTCGAAAATGGTGAGGAAATTACTGCCAGGGTAATCGTTGGCAGTGCCGGCAGTACTGAGCAAATCCTCAACAGGGCCGGCAAATAGTATTAGCCCTGCAAACAAGCAAGTTAGCGATAATAGTAGTTTCTTCATTTTGCAATATTTTTTGGTTTGAAAAAATTGAGTGTAAAAGTATAGAAAAAAGGAATGATGCGGGATTGTTGGCCTAAAATTGAAAGCTGATTTTAAAACGAAAGTCATCCGATGAATAGTGCTTAAGCAAATGACACCTTGCGCATGGGAACAATGCCACTCCCGGGTGTAATTCATCGGATGACTCAAATCCTGAGATTGGGAAAAGTCATCCGATGAATAATGCCTAAGCAATTGACACCTTACGCAAGAGAACAATGCAACTTCCGGGAGTAATTCATCGGATGACTAAAAACCGGTAACCTGGAAAAGTCATCCGATGAATACTGCTTAAGCAATTGACACTTTGCATAAGGAAACAATGCAACTTCCGGGAGTAATTCATCGGATGACTAAAAACCGGTAACCTGGAAAAGTCATCCGATGAATACTGCTTAAGCAATTGACACTTTGCATAAGGAAACAATGCTACTTCCAGAAGTAATTCATCGGATGACTACATTCCAATAGAAGTCACACCGTGAATTCTTTCTAAAAGCAGAGCAGGGTTTTAAAAATATAGCGCTACTTTCGGAGCTATTCACGGTGTGACTTGATTTTATACTTATTTAATTATCTCCACAGTTTGTGTAGCGGTTTTACTACCTGTTTTTAAGCGTACGAGGTACGAACCACTTTGTACTTCTTTCCCGCTTTGATCCGTGCCGTTCCATAGTAGCCGCTGCCTTTCGGGTGGCAGTGTTTTGTTGCAAAGTGTTTTTATCAATTTCCCTGATATGTCGAAAACCGAGAGGTTTATATGTTGGTGTTTTGTATTATCCCCCGGGGGGGCCGATGGCTCAAATTCGATAAAAATGTTTCTTGCACCCGGGTTTGGGTAGATTTTTAGTTCGGGTATTTGCTTAACTTCTTCTTTTATGTTTGTAATAATATCATATTTTGAAAAACGTATGTATCCTTTTTCTAATTCCTCACTATGCCACCAATACACAACGTAAAGCTTGTTTTTCGCAAATAGCAATGTTGGATAGTTACACAAATTATCAGAAGAATCAATTGGCTGACTAAACCATTTATTATCCATTCTGAAATAGTGTACAAGCTCTGTTTCAAGCTCTGTTGAAACAAAATACTCGGTTTCTACAATATGCACATCATTATTTTGATCGATTGCTATTTGTTGGCCAACCTGTCGTTTATCAGTTCCTGAAACAAGGTTAGGATTATCCCAGGAATTCCCTTCTTTTATTGTGTGCATTGTAGAGTCTGAAACTTCTCTTACTGCAATGGTTGACATTTTTCGGTAAGCAGTTTCAGGAACTAAAGATTTATTAAGTGAAATATCAATATCAACGACTATTGTGTCATTGCTTATCATTTCAGGGTATGCCCATAAACTGTTCTCTAAATAATGTTTATAATATTGGGGGCGCTCACCATAATAATTTGATGACATTGATGTACCCACTAGTTGTATCAGGTTATCATAAACAACAACACCATCAGAGAAAAAATACAGATCAGTGGAATCACAATAAGGGCAGAAAATATTACTCCATTGATCCCCTTTTCTGTATCTGTAATACATTTCATCGCTCAGGTATCCCCAAAAAACATACAAGTCATCCTTATCATCAATTAACACTGTCGGATAATGCGAACCCGGCATATTTTCAGAGACAACAAACGACTCACTCCATTGGTGGCCATCGTAGGTGAGCATTTTTATTAACCTTCCTTCGGGTGTCCAGCTATTGCCATCGTGGGTGTATGTTACATACAAATTGCTTTTGCTGTCGCAGGCAATGTGGGGCTGTAGCATCCAAAGGTCGGTGTTTTGTAAAATATCTAAGGGTTCTGTCCATGTAAGGCCATCGTCTTCCGATTTGGCGTACATGATCAGCCAGTGGCTGCCGGTAATATTGTAGCTCCACACAACGTGTATAATTCCTTTGTGGTCGATCACCATATCGGGATCCAGGCTGTACCCGCCGAGGTTAGAAATATTCACCGGCTCTGTCCATTCCTGCCCATAAAACGATTTTGATAGTGATATAAATAGTAGTGTTGTAATGATGAAACCGAAAAAGAATTGTCTTTTCATAAGGGTTAATATTTTAAAACCCGGCAGGAATTTCATCCATATACCGGCTGAAATCCCCTCCAGGTTCATTGTTTCCTTAGTTAATGATAGTGATCTTTTGGCTGTCTGAAATTATTCCGTTGCATTTGATGGTACAAAAATAAATGCCTGCATTCAACTCGCCGGCAAAAAATGCTGTGCTGTATTTTCCGGCATCTTTGCTGCCTTCATCCAGGGTTTTTGCAAGCTTGCCTGTGTAATCGAATATGTTTATCCCGATCTTCGAATCCTCTGTTAATTCATAGTTAAGCGTAGTAGTCCCTGCAAATGGGTTTGGATAATTGGGTAGCAATCGGGCGGATTTGTTATCGCTCAAATCCGTTTCAGCTTGTAATATTGTTTCTTCATCTTTAAACAAAAGTGATATTAAATAATCACGGTTCTCGGTATATTGCTTTTTGGATTGTGGTATGTATTCCGTTAAGCTACCTATTGGTGCCGACTTAAGGCTGTCGTTTTCAATTTTCAGGTAAAGATTGCCCAGGTCGATAATGGCAAAAAGTGAATCGGCAAATGTGGGCGGGTTTTGTATAACATCCTCGTACCAGGTAATTGCACTGCCATAGTTTTCTGTTTGTATATTGCACAGATTGGAGAGAAAATCAGCCGTTTTCCCTAATAAGTCATCCTGATGCTGGTTGAGTATAGTTGTATAATAGGACTGTAATGCGGTGAATTCCTGGTTGGACATTTTTTCGACAATTAATAGTTCTTTCAATGCAGCTATTGCATATTCTGATTCGGGATAATCGTTTACAAGCTGTATGTATTTTGTTTTTGCGGGGGCATATTGGCCGGAGTCTGCCAGGGTATTTGCCTGAACAAACAAGTTTTCATCATTTTCGGCAACAGGGTTTTGAACCTGCAAATTCCAAACTGGATTCCAGGTAAATAGTTGGGTAGGGCAAAGATCGGTATGGGGATCGAAACTCGTACCCCAATAATTATAGATAACATCAAGATTCGGTTCTATTCCCAGGGGATCGGCAACATACTTTACAAGGCAGGTGTTATCATCATCAAAAATGGCATTAAACCTGAATTCGTAAGGAAAAGCCCCATCGGTAGCGTAAACCTGGTTTATGCTATTATCGTGTATTTGCTGGGTTTCATGTACATAATCAGCATACCTGTTTCCTACAACTGAAACCTGGCTTCTGTTTAATATCTCAACGCCGATTTCCGATCCATTGATGTTATTTTGGGATAAAGTTGCATTACTGTTATATAGCCAGATTCCGGCATCTACAAATGAACTGCCTGCCCCGTTGCCTGATATGGTATTGTTGCTTACATTATTAAGTAAATTCCCATGTCCTGAATTTGTGATCCTTATGCCATCACTTAAATAATTCATTACCATACATTCATTCACGGCAAAATCCTGGCAATCTGTTATGTAAATACCTGTATAAGCTGTTTCATCGGTTTCTTCTGAAAAGATATTAAACAGGTTGCAGTTGTTAAGCCTGCATAAATCGTTATCGGTGAATTTTAAAGTTGAACTGGGAAAAAATGTGTAATCTACATTTGATGTTTCTGCAGTAATTTCAACCATCGAAAGTTGAATCCAGGAATTCGTTATCTCTAACTGGTCAACCTCAAACTTGAAATTGCTATTGTAGGCATATAATGCATCAAATGAAATAATTGCATCAGGGTTGATAAAATAAAAAATTGAATTACCAGAGTATGCAGGGACGTTTATGGTTAAAGCCCCTGAAATGGTTATATTATCAGTTTGACATACAAATTGATATAATGGGGTTAAAAAATTAAAAGTAACGCCATCCCCAATGGTTAGGGATGATCCGTCAACAAACCACGCATCGGGAAGGTCTGTTGTAAAATCAACCACCGAACCATTGCTAAAGGTGAGATAAGCATCATCATATAAAAGTAAACCTGAAGTGACCGCAATCAGGCCCCTAGCAACAAATTGATTAAATGAAGTGATATTCGAAAATAATAATGTTGGATACTCCAGAGAGCTGTCCGTAAAAAAGTTGATTAAAAAAGGGTTGTCGAAAACAATGTTTTCCTGTGCCAGGGATTCATGGTTATTGATCCATTCATTTAGTTCCTCCATCATAATAAATCCATCTACTATCCAACTGTCAGCCAAAGCAAGGTCTTCCCCGGCATATTGGTCTTCCCCTTTTGGGGTAAAACCGGTTAGTGATGAAACCAAATGATAGTTCATCTCCCCGTGGTTGTAAGTAATATTGTTCAGCACTTCATTTTCGGTAAATGGTTGTGTATATGGTGGGTCATCATCCGGAGCAAGGTCATCCGCCCTGCTTGCGCCTTGGGTAGCTCCGCTCGATGTAATCACGATATTTCCGCTATTTTCGAGAACAGGGGCAAAACCGCCAGATTTGGGGAACG